>NZ_JBIVJF010000019.1:0-156502 GCF_044750105.1 Kitasatospora sp. NPDC088861 | reverse complement strand
AACGACGCCGTCTCCGAGGTGAACCGGTCACCGGTGAGCTGCATGCCGTCACCCGAGTCACCGGCGAAACGGATGATCACCCGGTCCAGTCGGCGGATCGGCTTGCCGTGCCTCGGCGGCGAACCTCCCGGGGCCGTTGGATCGGCGGGCACGGCCGCACCGGGGCGTCCGTCACCGTTCCCGGAACGACCACCGTCGCCGTCCGAGCCGTCCACTGCCTCTGACTGATCGACCTGACTGGTCACTGCCGCGGACCTCCTCGAGGGCACACCACCGCGGGCGCGGCCCCGTGCCCCGTCCGCTTGGTGCACCTCCCGCATCCTATGCGCGGGCACTTGATCCCGGACGGAACTCCCACGTGCGGCGGGAAAACACCGGCCCGCGCCCGTACCGCACACGGGGTACAACGTCCGGCCGCCGGAGATCATTCCGCGTCCGACGGCCGCCCCCCTGCCCCGAGCTGCCCGGCCGCCGGGACGGCTACGAGTTGAGGTAGGTGAGCACCGCCAGCACCCGTCGGTGGTCCTCCGGGCTCTGCGCCAGGCCCAGCTTCAGGAAGATGTTGCTGACGTGCTTCTCCACCGCGCCGTCCGAGACCACCAGCTGCTTGGCCACCGCGCTGTTGGTGCGGCCCTCCGCCATCAGCCCGAGCACCTCCCGCTCGCGCGGGGTGAGGTTGGCCAGCACGTCGCCCTTGCGGCTGCGGCTGAGGAGTTGCTGCACCACCTCCGGGTCCAGCGCGGTGCCGCCCTCGGCGACCCGGACCACCGCGTCCGCGAACTCGCGCACCTCCGCGACCCGGTCCTTCAGCAGGTAGCCGACGCCCCGGGTCGAACCGGCCAGCAGCTCGGAGGCGTACCGCTCCTCCACGAACTGCGACAGCACCAGCACGTTCAGCTCCGGGTAGCGCCCACGCAGCTCGACGCAGGCGCGCAGGCCCTCGTCGGTGTGGCTCGGCGGCATCCGCACGTCGGAGACCACGACGTCCGGCAGTTGCCCGGCCGCGGCCAGGTCGTGGATGGTCTTCACCAGCGCGGCGCCGTCCCCGACACCCGCCACGACCTCCAGGCCCCGGTCGGTGAGCAGCCGGGTCAGGCCCTCCCGCAGCAGTACGGAGTCCTCGGCTATGACGACGCGGCGCATGGTGACCTTCCCGGCAGGGCAGAGCTGACAGGGGCCAGTCTCCCCCATCCGGGTGAACACCCGGCCCGCCGTCCGCGGATCCGCCGGTCAGGGGCTGCCGCCCGCCGCGCCCCGGTCACATGGTCCGGATCGCCACCGCGTCGCAGAGCCCCTCCAGGGCCGCCTTCGCCGCGCAGTCCGGCAGCGGGGCGAGCAGCGCCCGGGCGTCCTCGGCCTGGCGCAGCGTCTCCCGGCGGGCGCGCTCCAGCGCGGGGTGGCGGCGCAGCAGCCGCAGCGCCTCGGCGTGCAGCTCGTCGTCGGCGAGGTCCAGGGTGAGCAGTTCGCGCAGCCGGGTGTCGGCCGGGTCGGCGGGGTCAGCCGGCATCTGCTCCAGCAGCAGGGTCGGCAGGGTCGGCACGCCCTCGCGCAGGTCGGTGCCGGGGGTCTTGCCGGACTCCTGGCCGTCGCTGGCGATGTCCAGCACGTCGTCGGCCAGCTGGAAGGCGATGCCGATCCGCTCGCCGAACTCGCTGAGGGTGTCCACCATCCACGGCTCGGCGCCGGCCATCAGCGCTCCTATCCGGCAGGAGACCGCGATCAGCGAACCGGTCTTGCCGGCCAGCACGTCGAGGTAGTGCAGCAGCGGGTCGCCGTCCGGGCCGGGGCCGCGGGTCTCCAGGATCTGGCCGGTGACCAGCCGCTCGAAGGCGTCGGCCTGCATCCGCACCGCCTCGGGGCCGAGGTCGGCGAGCACCTGGGAGGCGCGGGAGAACAGGAAGTCGCCGGTGAGGATGGCCACCGAGTTGTCCCAGCGGGAGTTGGCGCTGGGGGCGCCGCGGCGCACCGGGGCCTCGTCCATGACGTCGTCGTGGTACAGGGTCGCCAGGTGGGTGAGTTCGACGACGACGGCCGCCGGCACCACACCGGGCGCCCCCGGGTCGCCGAACTGCGCCGCCAGCAGCAGCAGCAGCGGACGGAAGCGCTTGCCGCCGGCCTCGATGAGGTGACTGGCGGTGATGGTGATGAACGGGACGTCGCTCTTGACGGCCTCGGCGAGCGCCGTCTCCACCGCGTCCAGTCCGGCCTGAACGTCCCGGGTCAGGTCGCGGTCCTGCACGCTGAGCCCGAAGGGTCCCACGACGGTCACGAAGACCACTCCTCTGTCCCTGGTCGATCTAGCGGCCTGGTCCCTGAGTGCCGCCGCTGGCCATACAGGCAGGGTATCCGGTCACGAGTGGATCACTGCACGGGCGTGCGGATCCTGTCATGATCGGGCCGGATGCCCTGGTCAGGGCGGCTGTGGGGGCAGTACTGCGGTGGGGGCGAATTCAGCTGGAAAACACGGGCCGGAGCCCCTCCGCCGGCGGGCCGGCGGCAAACGCGCGTCCGGACCGCGCGCCGAGGGCGCGGCCCGGACGGGCCCGGGGCGGCGGCGCCGCCCCGGTGGCGGTCAGCGGACGAACAGCGCGGCCTTCGACGCCAGGTCCAGGAAGTACTGCGGCAGCAGGCCGAGACCCAGCGTGACCAGCACCCCCACCCCGATCGCGGTCGCCGTGAAGGCGCTCGGGATCGCCACCGTCGGGCCGCCCGGCTTCGGGTCGGAGAAGAACATCAGCACGATGACCCGGATGTAGAAGAACGCGGCCACCGCCGAACTCAGCACACCGACGATCACCAGCGGCGTCGCCCCGCCGGCCGCCGCTGCCTGGAACACCGCGAACTTCCCGGTGAACCCGGAGGTCAGCGGGATCCCGGCGAAGGCCAGCAGGAACAGTGCGAACACCGCCGCCACCAGCGGCGAGCGCCGGCCCAGCCCGGCCCAGCTGGACAGGTGGGTCGCCTCGCCCTTGGAGTCGCGCACCAGGGTGACCACGGCGAACGCGCCGAGCGTCACGAAGGAGTACGACAGCAGGTAGAACAGCACCGAGGACAGGCCCTGCTTGTTGGTGGCGATCACGCCCGTGAGGATGAACCCGGCGTGCGCGATCGAGGAGTACGCCAGCAGCCGCTTGACGTCCTGCTGGGTGACCGCCAGCACCGCGCCCACCACCATGGTGAGGATCGCCACCCCCCACAGCACCGGCCGCCAGTCCAGCCGCAGGCCCGGGAAGGCCACGTAGAACAGCCGCAGGAACGCCCCGAAGGCCGCGACCTTCGTCGCCGCCGCCATGAAGCCGGTCACCGGGGTCGGCGCGCCCTGGTACACGTCCGGGGTCCAGGAGTGGAACGGCACCGCGCCGACCTTGAACAGCAGGCCGACCGCGAGCATCGCCAGGCCGATCAGCAGCAGCGCGTCACTCTGGGTGCTGCTCAGCTGCGCCGGGGTGGTCATCGCCTTGCCGGAGATCACGTCCGAGATGTCGCCGAGCTTCACGCTGCCCGCGTAGCCGTACAGCAGCGCGGTGCCGAACAGGAAGAACGCCGAGGCGAAGGCGCCCAGCAGGAAGTACTTGACGGCCGCCTCCTGGGAGAGCAGCCGGCGGCGCCGGGCCAGCGCGCAGAGCAGGTACAGCGGGAGGGAGAAGACCTCCAGCGCCACGAACATCGTCAGCAGGTCGTTGGCCGCGGGGAACAGCAGCATCCCGCCGACCGCGAACATGGTGAGCGGGAAGACCTCGCTGGTGGCGAAGCCGGCCCGGACCGCGGCCCGCTCCTGCTCGCCGCCGGGGGTGGCGGCGGCCTGGGCCGCGAAGGCGTCGGCGGGCAGGCCGCCCGCCTTGGGCTCCAGCTTCCGTTCGGCGTAGGTGAGCACCGCGACGACGGCGGCCAGCAGGATCACGCCCTGCAGGAACAGCGCCGGGCCGTCCAGCGCGACGGACTCCATGGCCAGCAGGTCGACCCGGGTGGAGCCGAAGCCCTGGGAGGCCAGCACCACCACGGCGACGAAGGAGCCGATCAGCCCGGCCAGGGCGAGCGACACCTGCGTCCAGTGCCGGTACCGGCGGGGCACGAAGGCCTCCACCAGGATGCCGGCCACGGCGGCGCCGAACACCACCAGCATCGGGGAGAGCTGGCCGTACTCCAGGTGCGGCGCCGGGATGCTGGCGGTGTTGCCGCCGGCGGCGGCGAGCATGCCGGTGGTGCTCACTTCTGCTCACCTCCTGAGGTGGCGGCGACCGGGTGGGCCGGCGCCGGGTCGGTCTCGTGGACCTGCGAGAGCGTCGCGTTCACCGAGGGGTTGACCAGGTCGGTGAGCGGCTTGGGGTAGACGCCGAGCAGGATGGTCAGCGCCACCAGCGGGGCGACCACGGCCAGTTCGCGGACCTTGAGGTCGGGCATCCCGCCGACGCCGGCCTTCACCGGGCCGGTCATGGTGCGCTGGTACAGCAGCAGGGCGTACAGCGCGGCCAGCACGATGCCGAAGGTCGCCACGATGCCGATCGCCGGGTAGCGGGTGAACGTGCCCACCAGCACCAGGAACTCGCTGACGAACGGGGCCAGCCCGGGCAGCGACAGGGTGGCCAGACCGCCGATCAGGAACGTCCCGGCGAGCACCGGGGCGACCTTCTGCACCCCGCCGTAGTCGGCGATCAGCCGCGAGCCGCGGCGGGAGATCAGGAAGCCCGCCACCAGCATCCACGCGGCGGTGGAGATGCCGTGGTTGACCATGTAGAGGGTGGCGCCGCTCTGGCCCTGGCTGGTCAGCGCGAAGATGCCCATGATGATGAAGCCGAAGTGCGAGATCGACGCGTAGGCGACCAGCCGCTTGATGTCCTTCTGGCCGACCGCCAGCAGCGCGCCGTAGATGATCCCGATCACCGACAGGACCAGGATCACCGGGGCGAAGGTCTTCGAGGCGTGCGGGAACAGCCCGAGGCAGAAGCGCAGCATCGCGAAGGTGCCGACCTTGTCCACCACGGCGGTGATCAGCACGGCGGTGCCGGCGGTGGCCTCGCCCATCGCGTTCGGCAGCCAGGTGTGCAGCGGCCACAGCGGGGCCTTCACCGCGAAGGCGAAGAAGAAACCCAGGAACAGCGCCTTCTCGGCGGTGCCGGACAGCTGGAGCTTGCCGTCGGCGATCGCCGAGGTGAGGGTCTGGAGGTCGAAGGTGCCGAAGCCCTGGTCCTGCGCGATCACGTACAGGCCGATCACGGCGGCCAGCATCACCAGGCCGCCGAGCAGGTTGTAGAGCAGGAACTTCACGGCCGCGTACGAGCGCTGGCGCGCCGCGTCGGGGCCGCCGGCCCGGTCGCCGAAGCCGCCGATCAGGAAGTACATCGGGATCAGCATGGCTTCGAAGAACACGTAGAAGAGGAAGACGTCGGTGGCGTAGAAGGAGACGACCACCATCGCCTCCACCGCCAGGATCAGGGCGAAGAAGCCCTGGGTGCGGCGCCTGCCCTCAAAGGTGCCGTCGGGAGAGGCAGGCCCCGGGTCGGCGTCGTGCCAGGAGGCCAGCATCACCACCGGCACCAGGACGGCGGTGAGCAGGGCGAGGACGGCGCCGATGCCGTCCACGCCGAGCGAGAAGGTGATGCCGAAGGAGCGGATCCAGCTGTACGACTCGGTCAGCTGGTAGCGATCGCCGTGCGGGTCGAAGCGGGTCGCCACCACGGCGGCCAGCACCAGGGTGACGACCGAGACGCCCAGGGCGACGGCCTTGGTGGTCGAGCGGCGGCGCTCGGTCGACCCGGCGGGCAGGGCGGCGGTCAGCACCGCGCCGGCCGCCGGGACGGCACAGGTGGCGGTCAGCAACGCGCTCATGGCCGCACCCCCCACGTGGAATCTGCGCGAGTCATCAGACGGACCTCATCAGGAGAGTCGTGGCGACCAGCACCAGCGTGCCGCCGAACATGGAGAGCGCGTACGAGCGGACGAAGCCGTTCTGGACCCGCCGCAGCCGACTGGACACGCCGCCGATGGTGGCGGCCAGGCCGTTGACGAAGCCGTCCAGACCGCGGCTGTCGAAGTAGACCAGCGTCGCGGTGAGCGCCGAGCCCGGGCGGACCAGGACGGCGTGGTTGAAGTCGTCCTGGAGCAGGTCGCGGCGGGCGGCCCGGGTGAGCGGGGAGCCGACCGGCGGCACCACGGGGACGGCGGAGCGCCCGTACATCAGGTACGAGACGAGGACGCCGGCCAGCATGCAGGCCGTGGTGAGCACGGTGACCACCAGCGGGGCGAGCGGCGAGTTGCCCTCGGAGTGTCCGGTGACCGGCTCCAGCCAGGTCAGGAACGAGTCGTTGAAGGCGAACAGCCCGCCCGCGAAGACCGAGCCGAAGGCCAGCAGGACCATCGGGATGGTCATGGTCTTCGGCGACTCGTGCGGGTGCGGGGCGTTGCCCTCCGCGTCCGGCTGCCAGCGCTTCTCGCCGAAGAAGGTCAGCAGCATCACCCGGGTCATGTAGAACGCGGTGACGGCGGCACCGGTCAGCGCGCACAGGCCGAGGATCCAGCCCTCGGTGCCGCCCTTGGCGAAGGCCGCCTCGATGATCTTGTCCTTGGAGAAGAAGCCGGACAGGCCGGGGAAGCCGATGATCGCCAGGTAGCCGAGGCCGAAGGTGACGAAGGTGACCGGCATGTACTTGCGCAGGCCGCCGTAGTGACGCATGTTCACCTCGTCGTTCATGCCGTGCATGACCGACCCGGCGCCGAGGAACAGCCCGGCCTTGAAGAAGCCGTGCGTCACCAGGTGCATGATCGCGAAGGCGTAGCCGATCGGGCCGAGCCCGGCCGCCAGCACCATGTAGCCGATCTGCGACATCGTCGACCCGGCCAGCGCCTTCTTGATGTCGTCCTTCGCGCAACCGACGATCGCACCGAACAGCAGCGTGACCGCGCCGACCACCACCACGGCGGTCTGCGCGTCCGGCGCCAGGTCGAAGATCGCCGACGAGCGGGTGATCAGGTAGACGCCGGCGGTCACCAT
The DNA here is from genome assembly GCF_044750105.1 of Kitasatospora sp. NPDC088861. Classification (NCBI taxonomy): domain Bacteria; kingdom Bacillati; phylum Actinomycetota; class Actinomycetes; order Kitasatosporales; family Streptomycetaceae; genus Kitasatospora; species Kitasatospora sp. NPDC088861. Next base: position 149,514 of record NZ_JBIVJF010000019.1, on the reverse strand, counting down.
GGTGGCCGCGTGGATCAGCGCCGACACCGGGGTCGGGCCCTCCATCGCGTCGCCCAGCCAGGACTGCAGCGGCACCTGCGCCGACTTGCCGCAGGCCGCCAGCAGCAGCATCAGGCCGATCGCCGTCAGCTTGCCCTCGCTCGCCTGCGCCGCCCCACCGAAGACCGGCTCGAAGGCGAAGGAGCCGAACTCGGTGAACATCAGCATGATCGCGATCGACAGGCCCAGGTCACCGACCCGGTTGACGATGAACGCCTTCTTCGCCGCCGTCGCCGCGCTCGGCTTGTGCTGCCAGAAACCGATCAGCAGGTACGAGGCGAGGCCCACGCCCTCCCAACCGAAGTACAGCAGCAGGTAGTTGTCGGCGACCACCAGCAGCAGCATGGCGGCCAGGAACAGGTTCAGGTACGCGAAGAAGCGGCGCCGGCGCTCGTCGTGCGCCATGTAGCCCACCGAGTACAGGTGGATCAGCGTGCCGACGCCGGTGATCAGCAGGACGAAGGTCATCGACAACTGGTCGAGCCGGAACGACATGTCGGCCTGGAACCCGTTCACCGGGATCCAGCTGAACAGGTGCTCGGTGACGGCCCGGTGCTCGGCCTCGCGGCCCAGCATGTCCCGGAACAGCGCCAGGCCGAAGCCGAACGAGAGCGCCGCGAGGGCGGTGGCCAGCCAGTGGCCGAAGCGGTCCAGCGCGCGGCCGCCGAGCAGGAGCAGGGCGGCGCCGGCCAGCGGGGCCGCCACCAGCAGCGGAATGAGAGAGTTCACCGAGGCCCTCCGCCTACAGCTTCATCAGATTGCTGTCGTCGACCGAAGCGGAGTGCCTGGTCCGGAAGATGGAGACGATGATGGCGAGGCCGACCACGACCTCGGCCGCCGCGACCACCATCGTGAAGAACGCGATGATCTGGCCGTCCAGGGTGCCGTGCAGCCGGGAGAAGGTCACCAGGGCGAGGTTCGAGGCGTTCAGCATCAGCTCCACGCACATGAACAGCACGATCGCGTTGCGCCGGATCAGCACTCCGGCCGCGCCGATGGTGAACAACAGGGCCGCGAGGTACAGGTAGTTGGCCGGGTTCACTCCGCTCCCTCCTCGTCGGCACGGCCGTTCAGACCGTCCTTGCCGTTCAAGCCGTCCTTGCCGTTCGAACCGCCGTTGCCGTTCAGGCCGCCGTTGCCGTTCAGACCGTTCGGACCGCCGTTGCCGTCCTTGCCGTTCACCGACGCCGGCACCGACGCCGGCACCGGCTCCAGGGACTTCCGCGGTCCGGCGACCGCCGGCCGCTCGGACGACGGCCGGCCCAGCCAGTCCGCCGTGGTGTTCTCCAGCTCGGCCATCCGCCGCAACATCTCCTGGCTGACGTCCCGGACCTGGCCGCGCTCGCGCAGCGTCGCCATCACCGAGTCCTCGGCGATCGTGCCGTCCGGCAGCAGCGCCGGAACGTCCACCGCGTTGTGCCGCGCGTACACGCCCGGCGCCGGCAGCGGCGGCAGCTGGAGGTTGTCCACGACCCGCTGGGCGGCCAGCTCGCGCTGCGTCTTCGGCGCCTTCACGTGCTCGCGGTGGGTCAGCACCATCGCACCGATCGCCGCGGTGATCAGCAGCGCGCCGGTGACCTCGAACGCCCACACGTACCGGGTGAAGATCAGCCGGGCCAGGCCCGGCACGTTGCCCTCGGCGTTCGCCTCGGACAGGCCGGTGAAGTGGTCCAGCCGCGCGTTGGCGATCCCGGCGATCAGCAGCACGCCGAAGCCCAGCCCGCACAGCACCGCGGCGAACCGCTGGCCCTTCAGCTGCTCCTTCAGGGAGTCCTCGCTGGTGACGCCGACCAGCATCACCACGAACAGGAACAACATCATGATCGCGCCGGTGTAGACGACGATCTGCACCACGCCCAGGAACACCGCGCCCTGCGCCATGTAACAGACCGCCAGCGCCATCATCGTGGCCGCCAGGCACAGCGCGCTGTGCACGGCCTTGCGCATCAGCACCATGCCGAGCGCGCCGCCGACCGCGATCACCGCGAGCACCCAGAACTGGACGGCCTCCCCGACGGAGGTCGTCCCGGTCGCGGCCAGGTTGAGGGAGGTCACTGCTGGACCTCCCGCTCCCGGTCGGTGCGCTCCTGCTGGACCGTCCCGGGCGCCGCCGCGGTGATCTCGCCCCGGTAGTACGCGCCCTCGTCGGCGCCCGGGAAGATCGCGTGCGGGGCGTCCACCATGCCCTCGGACAGGCCGACCAGCAGCTGCTCCTTGGTGAAGATCAGGTCCCGGCGCGAGGAGTCGGCCAGCTCGTACTCGTTGGTCATGGTGAGCGCGCGGGTCGGACAGGCCTCGATGCACAGCCCGCACAGGATGCAGCGGGCGTAGTTGATCTGGTAGACCGCGCCGTAGCGCTCGCCCGGCGAGTAGCGCTCCTCCTCCCGGTTGTCCGCGCCCTCCACGTAGATGGCGTCGGCCGGACAGGCCCACGCGCACAGCTCGCAGCCGACGCACTTCTCCAGGCCGTCCGGGTGCCGGTTCAGCTGGTGGCGGCCGTGGAAGCGCGGAGCGGTGGGCTTCTTCTGCTCCGGGTACTGCTCGGTGAGCCGCTTCTTGAACATGGCCTTGAAGGTCACGCCGAAGCCGGCGGCCGGGCCGAGGATCGACGGCTTGTCGGGCCGCTCGGCCCGCTCCGTCTGGTCGGACGACATCTCGGTTCAGCTCCCTTCGGTATGGTCGGCCCCGTTGAGGGCGTCCTGGAGTTGCTTCGGGGCCCGGCTGCGCCGGCGCGGCACCGGCGGGAGCTCCTGTCCGGGCAGCGGGGGCACCGGGTATCCGCCCGCCATCGGGTCGAACTCCCCCTTCGGCAGGGCGGGTTCGGGCTCAGGTTCCTTCTTCAGGAAGTCCCGCAGCAGGGCGAGCAGCAGGATCGCCCCGACCGGCGCGCCGACGTACAGCACCACCTCGCCGAAGCCGTAGCCCTCGTTGCGCAGCGCCCGCACGCTCGCGATCAGCACCAGCCACACCAGCGAGACCGGGATCAGCACCTTCCAGCCCAGCTTCATGAACTGGTCGTAGCGGAACCGGGGCAGCGTGCCGCGCAGCCAGATGAAGAAGAACAGCAGCAGCTGGATCTTCAGCGTGATCCACAGCATCGGCCACCAGCCGTGGTTGGCGCCCTCCCAGAAGGTCGACACCGGCCACGGGGCCCGCCAGCCGCCCAGGAACAGGGTGGAGGCCACCGCCGAGACGGTCACCATGTTGACGTACTCGGCCAGCATGAACATCGCGAACTTCAGCGAGGAGTACTCGGTGTTGAAACCGCCGACCAGCTCGCCCTCGGCCTCCGGGAGGTCGAACGGCGCCCGGTTGGTCTCACCCACCATCGCGATGATGTACACGATGAACGACACCGGCAGCAGCGCCGCGAACCAGGTCGGCTGCTGGTGCGCCACGATCTCCGAGGTCGACATCGACCCCGAGTAGATGAACACCGCCGCGAAGGACAGGCCCATCGCGATCTCGTAGCTGACCATCTGCGCGGCCGAGCGCAGCCCGCCCAGCAGCGGGTACGTCGAACCGGACGACCAGCCGGCCAGCACGATGCCGTAGATGCCGATCGAGGCCGTCGCCAGGATGTACAGCAGCGCCACCGGGAAGTCGGTCAGCTGCATCGCCGTCCGGGTGCCGAAGATCGACACCTCGTTGCCGGCCGGCCCGAACGGGATCACCGCGAAGGCCATGAACGCCGGGACGGCGCAGACGATCGGGGCCAGGACGTAGACCACCTTGTCCGCGCCCTTGACCACCAGGTCTTCCTTGAGCGCCAGCTTCACGCCGTCCGCCAGGGACTGCAGCATCCCCCACGGCCCGTGCCGGTTCGGCCCGATGCGCAGCTGCATCCAGGCCACCACCTTGCGCTCCCAGACGATCGCGATCAGCACCGTCAGGACCAGGAAGCCGAAGCAGAACAGCGCCTTCAGCAGCACCAGCCACCACGGGTCCTGCCCGAAGAAGTGGAGCGTCTCGTACGGCTGCGGAGTCATCGCTCCTCCCCTTCGCTGCCCGCGTCGCCCGCCGCGGCCTCGGCCCTCACGGCCGGCTCGGGGGCGGCCACGGCGATCGTGACCAGATGGCCGACGGTGGTGCCGAGCGCGCGGTGGGCGCCGCCCGGCGTGGAGTTGAGCGGGATCCAGACCGTGCGGTCCGGGATCGAGTCGGTGACCTCCAGCGGCAGGGTCAGCGAGCCGGCCGGGCCGGTCAGCCGCAGCGCCCCGCCCGCCCCACCCGCCTCGGCGCCGGCCTCCGGCGCACCGACCTCCTTCGCGGTGGCCGGCGAGACCCGGGCCACCGCCCGGTGCCGGGTGCCCGCCAGGTGCGGATCACCCTGCTGCAACGTGCCGTTGTCCAGCAGCTGGCGCCAACCCGCCAGCACCGCCTGGCCGGTGGCCGGGCGGGGCAGCACGCCGGGGTGCGCGGCCGGGTCCGCGGACCGGTCACCCGTCCACGGGGTGAAGTGGTCCAGCTCCAGCCGGGCCGCCCGGACGTCCGGCAGACCCAGCCGGTGGCCCAGCGCCTCCGCCAGCATGGTCAGCACCCGCAGGTCCGGGTACAGATGGCGGCCCATCTGCTGATCGGGCTTCAGCGCCGCCTCGAACATCCGCAGCCGGCCCTCCCAGTCCAGGAAGGCGCCGGCCTTCTCCGCCACCGCCGCCACCGGCAGCACCACGTCCGCGCGCGCCGTCACCGCGGAGGGCCGCAGCTCCAGCGACACCACGAACGGCACCGCCGCCAGCGCCGCGTCGGCCAGCGCCGGATCCGGCAGGTCGTCCGGGTCGACGCCGCCGACCAGCAGCGCGTCCAGCTCGCCGTGCGCCGCGGCCGTCAGGATCTGCTCGGTGTCCCGGCCCGGCCGGGACGGCAGCTCCGCCACCCCCCACACCCCGGCGGCCTCCGCCCGGGCGGCCGGAGCCGCCACCGGACGGCCGCCGGGCAGCAGCCCCGGCAGCAGGCCCGCCTCGACCGCACCGCGCTCACCCGCCCGGCGCGGCACCCACGCCAGCCGGGCGCCGGTCGCGTGCGCCAGGCGCAGCACCGCCGTCAGCGCGCCCGGGGCGGCGGCCAGCCGCTCGCCCACCAGGATCACCGCGCCCGGGCCGCGCAGCAGCTCGGCGGCCCGCCCGGCCTCGTCGTTCAGCGGCTCGTCGGCGGCCAGCGCGGCGAACCACTCCGCCTCCGTGCCCGGGGCCGCCGGCAGCAGCGCGCCGCGCAGCTTGGCCAGGCCCCGGGAGGCGAACGCCGCCACCGAGTACACCTTCAGGCCCCGGTCGCGGCTGGCCTTGCGCAGCCGCAGGAAGACGATCGGCGACTCCTCCTCCGGCTCGAAACCCGCCAGCAGCACCGCCGGCGCCTGCTCCAGCTCCTCGTAGGTCAGGCCCTCGCCGTCCACGTCCACCCCGCGCCCGGCGACGGCGGCGGCCAGGAAGTCCGCCTCCTCGCCGCTGTGCGGGCGGGCCCGGAAGTCCACGTCGTTGGTGCCGAGCACCACCCGCGCGAACTTCCCGTACGCGTAGGCGTCCTCGACGGTGACCCGGCCGCCGGTCAGCACCCCGACGCGGGCGCCGCGCAGTCCCTCGGCGGCCCGGGCCAGCGCCTCCGGCCAGGAGGCGGGCACCAGCTCGCCGTCCACCCGCACCAGCGGGGTGGCGATCCGGTCCCGCTGCTGGGCGTAGCGGAACGCGAACCGGCCCTTGTCGCAGTTCCACTCCTCGTTGACCGCCGGGTCCTCGCCCGCCAGCCGGCGCAGCACCTTGCCGCGCCGGTGGTCGGTGCGCTGGGCGCAGCCCGAGGAGCAGTGCTCGCACACGCTCGGCGAGGAGACCAGGTCGAACGGGCGGGAGCGGAAGCGGTACGCCGCCGAGGTCAGGGCGCCCACCGGGCAGATCTGGATGGTGTTCCCGGAGAAGTACGAGTCGAGCGGCTCGTCGTCCCCGGTGCCGACCTGCTGGAGCGCGCCGCGTTCCAGCAGGTCGATGAACGGGTCCCCGGCGATCTGCTGCGAGAAGCGGGTGCAGCGCGCGCACAGCACGCAGCGCTCCCGGTCCAGCAGCACCTGGGTGCTGAGCGGGATCGGCTTCTCGTAGGTGCGCTTCATCCCCTCGAAGCGGGTGTCGGCGTCACCCGTGGACATCGCCTGGTTCTGCAGCGGGCACTCGCCGCCCTTGTCGCAGACCGGGCAGTCCAGCGGGTGGTTGATCAGCAGCAGCTCCATCACGCCGCGCTGCGCCTTCTCGGCCACCGGTGAACTCACCTGGGTGCGCACCACCATGCCCTCGGCGACCGGGATGGTGCAGGAGGCGACGGGCTTGCGCTGGCCCTCGATCTCGACGATGCACTGCCGGCAGGCGCCGGCCGGGTCGAGCAGCGGGTGGTCGCAGAAGCGCGGGATCTGGGTGCCGATCCGTTCGGCGGCCCGGATCACCAACGTCCCCTTGGGGACCTGCACTTCGACGCCGTCGATGGTGAGCGTGACCAGCTCGACCGCGGCCTTGTCGCCCGTGGAGGTGGATGGCTCTGTGATCGTCACGCGTGCACCTCCCTTTCGGTGGCGGACTGGTGGCCGGGGCGGGGGCCGTCGGCCCAGACGGTGGAGGCGGCCGGGTCGAACGGGCAGCGGCGCTCGGCCAGGTGCTGCTCGTACTCGGCCCGGAAGTGCTGGAGGGAGGAGACGATCGGGCTCGCGGCGCCGTCGCCCAGTGCGCAGAAGGACTTGCCGTTGATGTTGTCGGCGATGTCGAGGAGCTTCTCCAGGTCCCCGTCGACGCCCGCGCCCGCCTCGATCCGCTTGAGCAACTGGACCAGCCAGTAGGTGCCCTCGCGGCAGGGGGTGCACTTGCCGCAGGACTCGTGGGCGTAGAACTCGGTCCAGCGGGTGACCGCACGCACCACGCAGGTGGTCTCGTCGAAGACCTGCAGCGCCTTGGTGCCGAGCATCGAACCGGCCGCGCCGACACCCTCGTAGTCCAGCGGGACGTCCAGGTGCTCGTCGGTGAACATCGGGGTGGACGAGCCGCCCGGGGTCCAGAACTTGAGCCGGTGCCCGGGGCGGACGCCGCCGCTCATGTCCAGCAGCTGGCGCAGCGTGATGCCCAGCGGCGCCTCGTACTGGCCGGGGTTGGTGACGTGGCCGGAGAGCGAGTACAGCGTGAAGCCGGGGGACTTTTCGGTGCCCAGGCCCTTGAACCACTCCTTGCCGCGGGCCAGGATCGGCGGCACCGAGGCGATCGACTCGACGTTGTTGACCACCGTCGGGCAGGCGTACAGGCCGGCGATCGCCGGGAACGGCGGCCGCAGCCGGGGCTGGCCGCGGCGGCCCTCCAGCGAGTCCAGCAGTGCCGTCTCCTCGCCGCAGATGTAGGCGCCGGCTCCGGCGTGCACGGTGATGTCGAGGTCGACGCCCGAGCCGAGGATGTCCCGGCCGAGCAGCCCGGCCTGGTACGCCTCGGCGACGGCCGCGTGCAGGCGGCGCAGCACCGGGACGACCTCGCCGCGCAGGTAGATGAACGCGTGGTCGCAGCGGATCGCGTAGGAGGCGATGATCATGCCCTCGATCAGCGCGTGCGGGTTGGCGAACAGCAGCGGGATGTCCTTGCAGGTGCCCGGCTCGGACTCGTCCGCGTTGACCACCAGGTAGTGCGGCTTGCCGTCGTTCTGCGGGATGAACTGCCACTTCATCCCGGTGGGGAAGCCGGCACCGCCGCGACCGCGCAGCCCGGAGTCCTTCACCAGGGCGATCACGTCGTCCGGCGGCATCGCCAGGGCCACCTTGAGGCCGTCGTAGCCGTGGTGGCGACGGTAGGTGGCCAGCGTCCAGGGCCGTTCGTCGTCCCAGGAGGCGGACAGGACGGGGGTGAGCAGCTTCTCGGCCGGCTCGGCGGCGGTCATCACGCTTCCGTCCCTTCGTGGCCGGTGCCCTCGTGGCGGGGCGCGACGACCTTGGTGCCGCCGGTGCCGGGCAGCGCCTCGCCCTTGGCCAGGCGCAGGCCGGCCAGCGAGGGCGCGCCGCCCGCGCCGGACTCGTCGTTGGCACCCGGGCGCTCGTCGGGGAAGCCCGCCAGGATCCGGGCGGACTCCTTGAAGGTGCACAGCCGGGCGCCGCGGGTCGGCCGGACCTCCCGGCCCGCGCGCAGGTCGTCGACCAGCCGCTTGGCGCTCTCCGGGGTCTGGTCGTCGAAGAACTCCCAGTTGACCATCACCACGGGCGCGTAGTCGCAGGCCGCGTTGCACTCGATGTGCTCGATCGAGATCTCGCCGTCCCCGGTGGTCTCGTTGTTGCGCACGCCGAGGTGCTGCTGGAGCTCGTCGAAGATCTGGTCGCCGCCGAGCACCGCGCACAGGGTGTTGGTGCAGACCCCGACGTGGTACTTCCCGGCCGGGCGCCGCCGGTACATGGTGTAGAAGGTGGCGACGGCGGTGACCTCGGCGGTGGTGAGGTCCAGCTGCTCGGCGCAGAACCGGATGCCGGTCGGGCTGACGAAGCCCTCCTCGGCCTGCACCAGGTGCAGCAGCGGCAGCAGCGCCGACCGGGCCTGCGGGTAGCGGCCGATCAGCTCCGCGGCGTCGGCGGCAAGCCGGGCGTGCACCTCCTCGGGGTACGGTGTGGCCGGCAGCGCCGGCATCCCCAACTGGACGTCTGTCACCGGTCCACGCCTCCCATCACCGGGTCGATCCCGGCCACCGCGACGATCACGTCGGCGACCTGGCCGCCCTCGCACATCGCCGCCATCGTCTGCAGATTGGTGAACGACGGATCCCGGAAATGGACCCGGTACGGGCGCGTCCCGCCGTCGCTGACCACGTGCACGCCCAGCTCGCCCTTGGGCGACTCGACCGCCGCGTACGCCTGGCCGACCGGGACCCTGAAGCCCTCGGTGACCAGCTTGAAGTGGTGGATCAGGGCCTCCATCGAGGTGCCCATGATCTTGCGGATGTGGTCGAGCGAGTTGCCCATCCCGTCCGGGCCGACGGCGAGTTGGGCGGGCCAGGCGATCTTCTTGTCGGCCACCATCACCGGGCCCGGCCGCAGCCGGTCCAGGCACTGCTCGACGATCCCCAGCGACTGCCGCATCTCCTCCAGGCGGATCAGGAAGCGGCCGTAGGAGTCGGCGCTGTCCGCGATCGCGACCTCGAAGTCGTAGTCCTGGTAGCCGCAGTACGGGTCGGTCTTGCGCAGGTCGTGCGGCAGGCCGGTGGCGCGCAGGATCGGGCCGGTGGCGCCGAGGGCCAGGCAGCCGGGCAGGTCGAGGAAGCCGACGTCGACCAGGCGCGCCTTGAACACCGGGTTCCCGGTGGCGAGTTTGTCGTACTCGTGCATTCGGGAGCGCAGGGTCTTCACGCATTCGCGGATCTGGTCGACGGCGCCGGGCGGGAGGTCCTGGGCGAGGCCGCCGGGGCGCACGTACGCGTGGTTCATGCGCAGGCCGGTGACCAGCTCGAAGACGTCCAGGATCAGCTCGCGGTCGCGGAAGCCGTAGATCATCAGGGTGGTGGAGCCGATCTCCATGCCACCGGTGGCCAGGCAGACCAGGTGCGAGGCGATCCGGTTGAGCTCCATCATCAGCACCCGGATCACGCTGACCCGGTCCGGGATGTCGTCGGTGATGCCGAGCAGCTTCTCGACGGCCAGGCAGTACGCGGTCTCGTTGAACAGCGGGGTCAGGTAGTCCATCCGGGTCACGAAGGTGGTGCCCTGGACCCAGTTGCGGAACTCCATGTTCTTCTCGATGCCGGTGTGGAGGTAGCCGATGCCGCAGCGGGCCTCCTTCACCGTCTCGCCGTCGATCTCCAGGATCAGCCGCAACACGCCGTGGGTGGACGGGTGCTGGGGGCCCATGTTGACGATGATGCGCTCGTCGTCGGCCCGGCCGACCGCCTCGACCACCTCGCCCCAGTCGCCTCCGGTGACCGTGAAGACCCGGCCCTCGGTGGTCTCCCGGGCCTCTGCCTGCTCGGTCTCCTCGTGGGGTCGAGTCTCTTCGTCGTGCCGAGCATCTTCGTGGTGCCGAGTACTCATCAGCTGTACGACCTCCGCTGGTCGGGAGCCGGGATCTGGGCGCCCTTGTACTCGACGGGGATGCCGCCGAGCGGGTAGTCCTTGCGCTGCGGGTGGCCCAGCCAGTCGTCCGGCATCATGATCCGGGTAAGCGCCGGGTGGCCTTCGAAGACCAGGCCGAAGAAGTCGTAGGCCTCGCGCTCGTGCCAGTCGTTGGTCGGGTAGACGCTCACCACGGAGGGGATGCGCGGGTCGGCGTCCGGCGCGGTGACCTCCACCCGGATCAGCCGTCCGTGGGTGATCGACCGCAGGTGGTAGACCGCGTGCAGCTCGCGGCCCTTGTCGTCGGGGTAGTGCACGCCGCTCACGCCCAGGCACAGTTCGAAGCGCAGCGCCGGGTCGTCGCGCAGGGTGCGGGCGGTCCGGAGCAGGTGGGCGCGGTCGATGTGGAAGGTGAGCTCGCCGCGGTCGACGACGGTCTTCTCGATCACCTCGACCGGGTCCAGGCCCTGCTCCTCCAGGGCGCCCTCCAGCTCGTCGGCGACCTCGTCGAACCAGCCGCCGTACGGCCGTTCGCTCGGGCCGGGCAGCACGATCGGCGCGGCCAGGCCGCCGAAGCCGGAGGTGTCGCCGCTGTCCTGGGCACCGAACATGCCCTGCCGGCGGCCGACCACCTCGACCGGGATCTCGCGGACCGGGTGCTCGCGACGGGTCTCGGGTAGCTGCTCGTTCATCGCAGCAGCCCCCGCATCTCGCTGACCGGGGTGGCCTTGAGGGCGAGCGCCTCGCCCAGTTCCTCGGCCCGGATCCGGTTCGCGCCCAGCGGCTCGTGCTGGATCTTGTCGTGCAGCTTCAGGATGGCGTCCATCAGCATCTCCGGGCGGGGCGGGCAACCGGGCAGGTAGATGTCCACCGGGACGATGTGGTCGACGCCCTGCACGATCGCGTAGTTGTTGAACATCCCGCCCGAGGAGGCGCAGACGCCCATCGAGATGACCCACTTCGGGTTGGCCATCTGGTCGTACACCTGGCGCAGCACCGGGGCCATCTTCTGGCTCACCCGACCCGCCACGATCATCAGATCGGCCTGCCGGGGGGAACCCCGGAACACCTCCATGCCGAACCGGGCCAGGTCGTAGCGGCCGGCGCCGGTGGTCATCATCTCGATCGCGCAGCAGGCCAGACCGAAGGTGGCCGGGAAGAGTGACGCCTTGCGCACCCAACCGGCGGCCGTCTCCACGGTCGTGAGCAGAAAGCCGCTCGGCAGCTTCTCCTCGATTCCCATCAGATCCCTCTCAATGCCCTCAAGAAGCCCTCAAGTCCTGTGGTACGTCGGCCCGTTCGGGCTTGTCCGCTCGTTCACAAAGGCGGCGGCCACCCCGCGCTCAGTCCCACTCCAGGCCGCCGCGGCGCCACACGTAGGCGTAGGCGACGAAGACCGTGGCGATGAACAGGAGCATCTCGACCAACCCGAAGATCCCCAGGGCGTCGAAGGTCACCGCCCAGGGATAGAGAAAGACGATCTCGATGTCGAAGACGATGAAGAGCATCGCCGTCAGGTAGTACTTGATCGGGAACCGACCGCCGCCCACGGGCTGCGGGGTCGGCTCGATGCCGCACTCGTACGCCTCCAACTTGGCCCGGTTGTAGCGCTTGGGGCCGGTGAGTGAGGCCATCACGACGGAGCCGACCGCGAACGCCGCCGCGATGGCACCGAGTACGAGGATCGGCGCGTAGGCATTCATAGCCCCCGCTCCCTCCGTCCAGTCGTCCTTGACTGCAGATCGGAACCGGCAGGTCACGCTGAGGTGAACCCGCGTTCCGGTTCCCGGGATCCACCTCATGTGAGGCAGTTCACAAAGCCTGGAACGAGCGCATCCTATGCCCGTCGGCTTGTGATCTGCGACACGCAGTTCAACGTCATCTTTGTGATCTACGCCACGATGGGAATCGTGCCGAATATGAACATGCCCAGAGTTGTCAACACAAAGAAGTCAAATGGTCACAACCAGTCGCATTTACTTGTGAAGCGGCTGGTCAGAGCCGCGCTCCTATATCAACTATGCGTCGACGGGAGCAAATTTCGAGGCGTCATGTTGACGTGTTATAGCGGCTCACCCTGAGGGGTGGCGGGGGACCGAACGCTCGCTTGACCCTTCGTTCACAAGCGTGCGAAACGGTCCTCGGGGCCCTCCCCCTCCCGCCGCCCGCCGCCCGCCGCCCGGTACGCCGAGCACCAGCCGGGCTGGGGCACGGTCTACGCCCGTCGGACGCTGAGTCGCCGGTGACCACCACAGCGGATCACACCGGGGACGGCTCCGGGCCCCGCTCCCCGACCCCGGTCGCGGACTCGGCGACAACAGATCCAGCGGCCTCGGACTCGACGGCCTCGGACTCGACGGCTTCGGACTCAACGGCTTCGGTCTCCCCGCGCCGGACGGGAGCGGGAGCGGGGACGGAGGCGGGAGCGGCGCGGCGGCCCCACTCGGTGGCGACCATGACCAGGGCTCCGCCGACCAGGGCGAGCGGACCCATCCGGTTCCCGGCGATGGTGATGCCGAAGACGGCGGCCCACAGCGGTTCGGTGCCGAGCAACAGACTCACCCGGGACGGCGAGGTGGCGCGGACAGCCCACATCTGAACGAAGAAGGCGAACAGCGTGCACAACAGGGACAGGTGCAGCAACCAGGCCCACTGGCCGGGCCCGTACGAGCGGGCGACGGCCCACGGCGACGGCCCTACGGCTGGCGCGACGGACGCGAACACGGCTGTCGCGACGGCGAGTTGGACCCAGGTCAGGGCCAGCATGTCGGTTCCGCGGACGGCGCGGGCGCGGGCCGTCGCCAGGACGAAGGCCGAGCGAACCAGGGCGGCGCCCAGCACCAGCAGGTCGCCGAGCGAAGGCGGGCGCAGCCCGCCGTCCCCGGTGAGCAGCGCGACGCCGAGCACGGCCAGCGCGGCGGCCGCGAGGAAGGCGCGCGGCGGCGCCGTCCGGCTGAGGACGCTCTCGCCGAGCGGGGTGAGCACCATCGCGAGGCTGATGATCAGCCCGGCATTGGTGGCGGAGGTGTGCACGGCACCGTACGTCTCCAGCAGGAAGATCCCGCTGAGCACCAGCCCCAGTGCGCCGCCGCCCAGCCACTCGGCGCGGCTCAGCCTCCGTAGCGCCGGCCAGGCGACCATCCCGAGCAGCGGCAGCACCAGCCCGAACCGCAGGACCAGCATCGCCACGGCCGTCCCGGGCTCCGCCACCCGCTGGACGGCGAGGAAGCTCGACCCCCACACCACCGCCACCAGGAGAACCGGCAGGTCGCGAAGGGCCGATGAGGACGAAGACACGGACAGGGAGGCGCGCATGAGTCAGATCCCTCCGAGCGAACGGAACCGGCGGGGCGCGAGTACCGTACGGCGTCGGACGGACCCTGGAGCTGGGCGAAGGGCGCAGCTATCGACGGGGCGGAGCATGGAGCAGGGGGACGCCATCCTCCCGCACCGGCCCACCCGTGATCAACGCCCTGCCGCAGCTCACTGGATCTCCGGAGGGCTCCAGCGCCCCCGGGGCCGACGTCCTTCCCAGGCCCGGCAGGTCAGCGGGCGAGCAGGCCGTTCGCCGCGGCGATCTCCTCGATGTCGGCCGGGGTCCCGGACATGATGGCGCGGACGTGCTCGGTGACGAGCTCGACCGGCCAGTTCCACCAGGCCGCACGGAGCAGTCGCTCGACGTCGGCGCCCTCGAAGCGGCGCCGGATCGGGCGGGCGGGGTTGCCGCCGACGATGGTGTAGGGCTCGACGTCGGCGGTGACCATCGCACCGGCCGCGATGATCGCGCCGTCGCCGATCCGGACGCCGGGCAGGACAGTGGCGCCGAAGCCGAACCAGACGTCGTTGCCGATCACGGTGTCGCCCCGGCTGGGCAGGCCGGTGACGAGGTCGAGGGTCCGCTCGGTCCACTCGCCGCCGAACATCGTGAACGGGAAGGTGGACACGCCGATGGTCGGGTGGGCGGCGCCGGCCATCAGGAAGCGGGCCCCGGTGGCGATCGCGCAGTACTTTCCGATCACCAGCCGCTCGGGTCCGTAGGCGTAGAGGACGTTGCGCTCCTCGACGCGGGTGGCCCCTTCGGGGTCGTCGAAGTAGGTGTACTCGCCGACCTCGATCCGCGGGTCGGTGACGAGCGGGCGCAGCAGGACGACCCGGTCGTGGCCGGCGAGCGGGTGCAGGGCAGTGGGGTCGGGAATGGCGGTGGCGGTCACACAGACTCCTCTCGTAACGCGACCAAGGTCGCATTACGATGAGCATGGCACGGCCGCCACACCACAGCAAGCCTTAACGCGACTGGAGTCGACTTTGAACGAGAACGCCCCGGAGCCGACCCACCCCGCGACGACCCACCCCGCCACCACCGCACACCCCGCGACGACCGCCCCCGCCACCACCGCGCAGCCCGCGACGACCCACCTCGAAACGACCCACCCCGAGCCCCGCACCCCGACCCCGCGCCCCGGCGGCCGCAGCGCCCGGGTCCGGGAGGGGGTGGTCGCCGCCACGCTCGCCGAGGTCGCCGAGAAGGGGTACGACGGCCTCACCGTCGAGGCGGTCGCGAGCCGCTCCGGCGTCCACAAGGCGACGCTGTACCGGCGGTGGGGCGGAGTGGACGGCCTGGTCGCGGACGCCCTGACCGCCTCGGCCGACCGGCCCTGGCCGCTGCCCGACACCGGCGACCTCCGCGAGGACCTGCGGCTGATCACCCGGGAGGTGTTCACCGTCTTCACCGATCCCGACCTGGGGGCCACCCCCACCGCGCTGATCTTCGCCGCTCAGCGCTCCGACACCGGCGCGACCGCCCTGCGCGCCTTCTTCGCCTCCCGCCACCGCCAGGCCGCCGAGGTCGCCGAACGAGCCGTCGCCCGGGGCGAGTTGCCCACCGGAACGGACGGCGCCGAGGTGGTCCGGGCCGCCACCGCTCCGCTCTACTACCGGCTGTTCGTCACTGGCGAGCCGCTGGACGCCCACACCGCCGAGCGGGCCGCCGACGCCGCCGCGCTGGCCGCCCGCGCCGGGCTGTTCACCTCCGCACCCCGGGCCAACCCCGTTCCCCCGGAGCCCTCCTGACCCTCCACCCGCCCGACGGGGCCTGAAACCCAACGGCCCCTACCGACCTCTACCGGATCGCCGCCCCGGCGTGGATGATGGCGCCATGCCAACCCCGCCGTCCACCACCCTCCGGAAGGCCCGTCACGTGAAGCGCGCACCCTGGGCCCTGCTCGCCGTCGCCACCGTCCTCCCGCTCACGGCGAGCACCGGCACCGCCGTCGCGGACACCCCGCCGCCCGCGCCCGCCTGCGCCTACACGCCCGCGGTGCCGGCCGACAACTTCAAGGGCATCCCCGTCTTCGACGCCAAGAAGGCCGCCCAGCCCTACCGCGCCACCCTGCGCACCAGCCAGGGCGCGATCACCTTCCAGGCGCTGACCGACAAGGCGCCCTGCACCACCTTCTCGTTCCACTTCCTCGCCGAGCACGACTACTTCGACCGCAGCCACTGCCACCGCCTCACCACCCAGCGGCTCTACGTCCTGCAGTGCGGCGACCCGACCGGAACGGGCAGCGGCGGGCCCGGCTACTCCTTCCCGGACGAGAACCTCACCGGCGCCACCTACCCGGCCGGCACCGTGGCGATGGCCAACGCCGGTCCGAACACCAACGGCAGCCAGTTCTTCTTCGTCTGGAAGGACACCAAGCTCTCCCCCGCCTACACCCCGTTCGGCCGGATCACGGCGGGCCTGGACGTCCTGCAGAAGATCGCCGCGGGCGGCGAGGACGACCAGAACAACCCCGGCGACGGCTTCCCCACCCTCCCCGTGAACATCCGCCACGTGAAGATCAGCACCCGCTGACCGGGAGCCCGCCCCTCACCCCCCACGCCGTTCCCGTGCGTCCGCAGCGCCTCCCGTACGGTGGCAGCACCAACGACACCGCACGGGAGCAGCGCGCATGGACAGCCGGATCTGGGAGAGCGTGGACCACCTCGTCGCGTGGCTCGACGAGCAGGGCACGCAGTCGCCCCGGGAGGAGCGCCTGCTGCGGATCCTCAAGCTCTCCGAGGAGGTCGGCGAGGTCGGCGCCGCGGTGATCGGCGCCACCGGCCAGAACCCGCGCAAGGGCGTCACCCACAGCTGGGAGGACGTCCAGCACGAGCTCTGCGACGTCGTCTTCACCGCCCTCGTCGCCCTCCGGACGCTCACCCCCGACGCGGCCCGGGTCTTCGCCGACCGCCTCGCCTACGTCGAACAGCGCTCCGCCGCCTCCCGCCGCCCGGCGGACGGGGAGCGGAAGACGGCGGAGGAGACGCCCTGAGGTCCTGGAAGGGACCGGGGGGACCGAGGGGGCCGGGAGAAGGCCCCGGGCCCGCTACGCGTTGGGCGCGACCTTCGCGAGGCCGTTGATGATGCGGTCCATCGCGTCGCCGCCCTGCGGGTCGGTGAGGTTGGCGAGCATCTTGAGGGTGAAGCGCATCAGCATCGGGTGGGTGAGGCCGCGCTGGGTGGCGAGCTGCATCACCTTGGGGTTGCCGATGAGCTTCACGAAGGCGCGGCCCATCGTGTAGTAGCCGCCGTAGACGTCCTTGAGGACGCGCGGGTAGCCCTGCAGAGCGCGCTCGCGCCCGGTCTCGGTGACCCGGGCGTGGGCCTGGACGATGACGCCGGCGGCGATCTGGCCGGATTCCATCGCGTAGGCGATGCCCTCGCCGTTGAACGGGTTGACCATGCCGCCCGCGTCGCCGACGAGCAGCAGGCCGCGGGTGTAGTGCGGCTGCCGGTTGAAGGCCATCGGCAGCGCGGCGCCGCGGATCGGGTCGGTCATGTTCTCGGGGGTGTAGCCCCACTCCTCCGGCATGCCGGCGCACCAGGCCTTGAGCACCTCGCGCCAGTCGAGTTCGCCGAACGCGGGCGAGGAGTTGAGGATGCCGAGGCCGACGTTGGAGGTGCCGTCGCCCATGCCGAAGACCCAGCCGTACCCGGGCAGCTGCTTGCGCTGGCCGCCGCGGGTGTCCCACAGCTCCAGCCAGGACTCCAGGTAGTCGTCGTCGTGGCGCGGCGAGGTGAAGTACGTCCGGTAGGCGACGCCCATCGGGCGGTCCTCGCGGCGGTGCAGGCCCATGGCGAGCGAGAGCCGGGTGGAGTTGCCGTCGGCGGCGACCACCAGCGGGGCGCGGAAGGTGACCGGCCGCTTCTCGTCGCCGAGCTTGGCGGTGACGCCGACGATCCGGCCGGTGCGCTCGTCCAGGACGGGCCCGCTGACGTTGCAGCGCTCGTAGAGCCGGGCGCCGGCCTTCTCGGCCTGACGGACCAGCAGCTCGTCGAAGTCGGCGCGCTTGCGGACCAGGCCGTAGTCCGGGAAGGCGGACAGCTCGGGCCAGTCCAGCTCCAGCCGGACGCCGCCGCCGATGATGCGCAGGCCCTTGTTGTGCAGCCAGCCGTTCTCGGTGGAGACGTCGATGCCCATGTCCACCAGTTGCTTGGTGGCGCGGGGGGTGAGGCCGTCGCCGCAGACCTTCTCGCGCGGGAACGCGGTCTTCTCCAGCAGCAGCACGTCCAGCCCGGCCTGGGCGAGGTAGTACGCGGTGGTGGACCCGGCCGGACCCGCGCCGACCACGATGACGTCGGCCGTGCTCTCGACCGGGCTGTCCGGCTTCGTCAGATCGGCTGCGGTCTCGGACACGGTGGACACTCTCCTGGAGCTGCGGCTGTGGGGACGGCGGCTTCTGTCTCCGGCAGTCTAGTTCCGTCCCCGCCGCCGGAAACGACCACGCCCCCACACCGCCGGTGCAACGGCTACCCGAGCTTGTACGCCCGGTGCAGCGCGACGATGCCGCCGGTGAGGTTGCGCCAGGCGACCTTGGACCAGCCGCTCTCCTGCAGCCGGGCCGCCAGCTCGGGCTGGTCGGGCCAGGAGCGGATGGACTCGGCGAGGTACACGTACGCGTCCGGGTTGCTGCTGACCGCGGTGGCGACCGGCGGCAGGGCGCGCATCAGGTACTCGGTGTAGACCGTCCGGAACGGCGTCCAGGTCGGGGTGGAGAACTCGCAGATCACCAGCTTGCCGCCGGGCTTGGTGACGCGCTGCATCTCGCGCAGCGCCGCGTCGGTGTCCTGGACGTTGCGCAGCGCGAAGGAGATCGTCACCGAGTCGAAGGTGCCGTCCGCGAACGGCAGCCGGGTGGCGTCGCCGGCGGTGAGCGGCAGCTCGGGGTGGCGGCGCTTGCCCTCGACGAGCATGCCGACGGAGAAGTCGCACGGGACGACCTGCGCGCCGGCCTCGGCGAAGGGCAGCGAGGAGGTGCCGGTGCCGGCTCCGAGGTCGAGCACGAGGTCCCCCGGTCCGGCGTCCACCGCCTCGGCCACCGCCCGGCGCCAGGCGCGGGCCTGGCCGAGGGACAGCACGTCGTTGGTGCGGTCGTACTTGGCCGCGACGTCGTCGAACATGGCGGCGACTTCGTGCGGCTGCTTGTCCAGAGAGGCTCGGGTCACGCCCCCATTGTTCACCCTGGCGCCGACACCCCGACCAACGGGGCACGCCGCGGGGCGTCCGCACCCGCCGCACGGGCCCCGCCGCACGCCCCCGCCGTGCCGGGGGGGGGGGGGGGGGCGCGCCCGGGGGGGGGGGCGCCCCGGGGGGGGGGGGGCGCCCGCGGGGCCCCGCGGGGGGGCGCCCCCCCCCCCCCCCGGCCCCCCCCCCCCCCCCCCCCCCCCCCCCCCCCCCCCCCCCCCCCCCCCCCGCCCGGCCCCACCGGTGCCGCGCGCCCCGTCAGTGCTGCGCGCGCCGCCCGCTCGCGCGCCGCCGGCGCCGGGAGCGCTTGCCGTGGGTTATCGCGGGCATCCCGTCGGCCAGCGCCCCGGTCGCCAGTGCGACGGTGGTGGCCAGCCGGCCCTGCCCGGCGCGGACCGCGAGCGCCCGCCGGTGCCGCCGGATGCGCAGCACGCAGATCACGAACATCCCGACCGCGACCGGCACGCTGAACCGGGCCAGGCCGACGCCGACCGGCTGCGGGTAGGTGTCGCCGCAGATCCGCACCGCGCCCGGGTCGTCGGCGGCGTGCTCCAGGCAGATCGGGTCGCCGATCCTGGCGCCGTCGGCGAGCGGCAGCGCGGCCGCGGTGTGCGACTGGCCGGACGCCCGGTAGCTGACGGCACTGTAGGAGCCGCCGCCGGTGGGGAGCTGGGTGACGACGCCTTCGACTCTCACGGGGTGGGCGCCGATCCGGTCGGCCTGGTCGGCCTGGCGCCAGCCGAGCAGGCACATGCCGACGGCCAGCACGGCGCTGAGCACGGCGGCGAGGTACCAACCACGGCCCAACCGCGGGGATCGCGGCGGGGGGACGGTCGCGGATCGCATGGTTCCTGTCCTGGCTTGCCTTCGGGGCCTGGGACACGGCCCCGCCACCCGCGGGCACGGGCGGTAGGTGGTGAGGGTACGGAGTGAGCTGTCCGGGATCGTATCCGCTGGCGGGCCCTCAGGTCACGGCGAAGGGGGAATCACCCCACAGGGTGGACAGTGGAGTTCGGCGGCACACGAAGGAAGTGCCGTACGCCGCAAGGAAGTCCGACTACCGGCGAGTACGTCGTCCGGTTCCCGGCCCCGTTCAGCGCCGCCGGTACACCAACCGCCCGCCCAGCACGGCGGCCAGGCAACCGCCCGGCGATGGCTGGGCGAAGCCCTCCCCAACGGCCGGGAACACCGCGAAGTCGGCCCGGCCGCCCGCCGCCACCCGGCCGTGCACGGCCGCCGCGAGCGGCAGCACCGACAGCGGGTCCAGCGGGCCGTCCGCCGGGGCCGTCGCGTCCGGGGCGCCCGGCAGCGCGACCAGCCCGGAGCGCGCCACGGCCGTGCGCACCGCGGCCCGCTCGAACGGCCCGGCCACCGCCGTCACCCCGAACCCGAGCATCCGTTGCAGCCCGCGCCGGGCGCTCGCGCCGCAGCGCCCCTCGTCGACGGAGCCCGTCAGCCCGTCCGCGACCGGCTCGACGCCGATCTCCTCGCGCGGGTCCGGGTGGTAGGCGTGTTCCAGCAGCCGGTGCCCGTACGGGTTGCGCAGCCCCGGCGTGAGCACCGCGGCGCCCCAGTCCCGCAGTCGCGCCCCCGGGTGCGCGGCGGCCAGTTCCCGGTACGGTCCGACGGCCTCGACGCGGTCACCGCGCACCAGCACCGCCCCGTCCGGGAGGGACGGGGCGGTGGGGTCGGCCGGGTCGGGCAGCACCAGGGCCGCCCGGTGCAGGGTCAGCACGGCGGTGCCCCGGGCCTCAGTTGTCCAGGATCTTCAGCTCGGGGTGCGCGGTGCCGCCCTCGATCGCCGTGGAGGCGATGTGCGAGGCGACCCGCGGGTCCACCGGGTCGTTGGCCGGGTCGTCCAGCACCCGCAGGTGCTCGTACGTGGTCGCGCGCTGCGCCGGGACGCGGTCGGCGGCCCGGATGAGGTGGATCAGCTCGGTGAGGTTGGAGCGGTGCTTGGCACCGGCCGCCGAGACGACGTTCTCCTCCAGCATGACCGAGCCGAGGTCGTCCGCACCGTAGTGCAGCGACAGCTGGCCGGCCTCCTTGCCGGTGGTGAGCCAGGAGCCCTGGATGTGGGCGACGTTGTCGAGGAACAGGCGGGCGATCGCGATCATCCGCAGGTACTCGAAGACGGTGGCCTGCGTCGAGCCCTTCAGGTGGTTGTTCTGCGGCTGGTAGGTGTAGGGGATGAAGGCCCGGAAGCCGCCGGTGCGGTCCTGCACGTCGCGGATCATCCGCAGGTGCTCGATCCGCTCGGCGTTGGTCTCGCCGGTGCCCATCAGCATGGTGGAGGTGGACTCCACGCCGAGGCCGTGCGCGGCCTCCATGATCTCCAGCCAGCGCTCGCCGGACTCCTTGAGCGGGGCGATCGCCTTGCGCGGCCGCGCGGGCAGCAGCTCGGCGCCGGCGCCGGCGAAGGAGTCCAGGCCGGCCCGGTGGATCCGGGTGATGGCCTCCTCGATCGAGACGCCCGAGATCCGGGCCATGTGGTCGACCTCGGAGGCGCCCAGGGAGTGGATCACCAGCTGCGGGAAGTCGGCCTTGATGGCCGAGAACGCGCGCTCGTAGTACTCCACGCCGTAGTCCGGGTGGTGGCCGCCCTGGAACATGATCTGGGTGCCGCCCAGTTCGACGGTCTCGGCGCAGCGGCGCAGGATCTCGTCGAGCTCGCGGGACCAGCCCTTGTCGCTCTTCGGCGGCACGTAGAACGCGCAGAACTTGCACGCCGTCACGCAGACGTTGGTGTAGTTGATGTTGCGCTCGATGATGTACGTCGCGATGTGCTCGGTACCGGCGTAGCGGCGGCGGCGCACCGCGTCGGCGGCGGAGCCGAGCGCGTGCAGCGGCGCCGAGCGGTACAGCTCCAGCGCCTCCTCCGGGGTGATCCGGCCACCGCCGGCGGCCCGGTCGAGCACGGCCTGCAAATCGGTGCTGGGCGCATCGAGGGTGGTCGCTGCGAGCTCGGTCACCTGGCCGCCTTCTCTCTCTCGGATACTGCAGTTCTCGGCGCTGCCGCCCCCCGGACGGCGGGCGTCCGGGTACGGCCGAACCAGCCTACGCCAGGCCTTTCGAGCGTCCGCGTCAGCCCGCTGCCCGTCGACCACCGTGCCCAACCGACCACCGTGCTCAGCCGACCGGCAGCGCCGCCGGCTCCAGCAGCCGCACCGCGACGTCCGACGCGAAGCCGCTGTCGTGCGCGACCCGGCGGGCGAACTCGGCGACGCCGGCCAGCTGCCGCTCGCCGAGCGAGAAGTCGAGGGCCTCGCTGAAGTACCGCTCCAGCACGTCCGCGCCGAAGGCCTCCCAGCGGGCGGCCTGTTCGGCGACCTTGGCGGCCTCGACCAGTGAGAGGTCGCGGGACTCCAGGAAGGCCCGGTGCACGGCCGCGGTCAGTTCCGGACGGCGCTCGGCGAACTCGCGGCGCACGGCCCAGACGGCGAAGACGAACGGCAGGCCGGTCCACTCCTTCCACATCTCGCCGAGGTCGTGGACGGTCAGTCCGAGGTCGGCGGCCTGGCCGAGGTAGGCGCGCAGCGCCGGGTCGCCGATCAGGACGGCGGCGTCGGCCTCGGCGAGCATCGAGCTGAGGTCGGGCGGGCAGCTGAAGTAGTCGGGGCGGACGCCCTCGCGTTCCTCCAGCAGCAGCCGGGCGAGCCGGACGGAGGTGCGGCTGGTGGAGCCGAGGGCGACGCGGCGGCCGTCCAGGTCGGCGAGCGGCACCTTGCTGACGATGAGGCAGGACATCACCGGGCCGTCGCTGCCGACCGCGATGTCGGGCAGGACCAGGAGGTCGTCGGCGTTGCGCAGGTACTCCACGCAGGTGATCGGACCGATGTCCAGCGAGCCGTCGACGAGCTGGTCGCTCAGCTTCTCCGGGGTGTCCTTGGTGAGGTCGAGGTCCAGCAGGTTGCCGGTCCTGGCGAGGCCCCAGTAGAGGGGGACGCAGTTCAGGAACTGGATGTGGCCGACGCGAGGCCTGACCGGGGTGTGTTCCTGGGGCTCCCGCGATTGTCCGTCCGGTGCTGCCACTGCGCCGCTCCCTTGTACTGTTCGTGCGCTTTCCCGCAGCGTATGCCTGCTGTTCACAGAGGCTTGCACCGGGCACCCGACACGCGCTCGCGAGGCCTGCTGGACGCCCCTGCGGGGCCCTACGACACGCGCCGTGGGGGCCGCAGTTCACCCCTGGTCGTCACAGCGACCGCATGCTAGCGTTGCCCTCAGTTGCAGTTTGATTCCCCTTGCAGTACTTGAAGCCTGCGGAGCATGTAACCGCGGGCTTTTTGTAGTTTTTCAGCAATATCGAAAAACTTCGGACTCGTCCGGAGGCAGGGCGATCAGCGCAGCGGACCGGGTGCCACACGGTGTGGCCCCGACACGTCCCTCGCAAGGAGAACGGCATGGCCACGGGAACCGTCAAGTGGTTCAACGCTGAGAAGGGCTTCGGCTTCATCGCCCAGGAGGGCGGCGGCCCCGACGTCTTCGTCCACTACTCCGCCATCAACGCGAGCGGCTTCCGCTCGCTGGAGGAGAACCAGGCGGTGAACTTTGACGTCACCCAGGGCCCGAAGGGCCCGCAGGCGGAGAACGTCACCCCCATCTGACCATCTTCTGATGTTCTGATCGCTCGGGACCCCAGCGGGTCCGTCGGCGGCTCCCGACAGCCGTCACCATGAGCACAAGAGCAACACCCAAGGGGGCCCGCCCGACCGGCGGGCCCCCTGCCTTTTCCCCCTGCCTATTCCCCTGGCCTTTCCCCGGCCTCTCCTCCCGGCCACCGCCCCGGGAAGCAGCGCACGCACCCGCGCCCCCGCGGCACGCACAAGGGCCCGCCTCCGCACCGGGGAACGGTGCACAGGCGGGCCCTTGTCGCCGAGCCGGCCGGGATCAGGCAGCCACCGGGGCCGCCTTGTCCGTCTGCGCCGGGACGACGGCCGACGGCGCGTCCTCGTACAGGTCGCCGGAGGGACGGTTGTAGGCGGCGACGTCGAGGATCTTCTCCCGCGAGGCCACCAGGACCGGCACCAGCACCTGGCCCGCGACGTTGGTCGCGGTGCGCATCATGTCGAGGATCGGGTCGATGGCGAGCAGCAGGCCGACGCCCTCCAGGGGCAGGCCCAGGGTGGAGAGGGTGAGCGTCAGCATGATGATCGCACCGGTGAGGCCCGCGGTGGCGGCCGAGCCGACGACCGAGACGAAGGCGATCAGCAGGTAGTCCCGGATGCCGAGGTCGATGTTGTAGACCTGGGCGACGAAGATCGCGGCGATCGCCGGGTAGATCGAGGCGCAGCCGTCCATCTTGGTGGTGGCGCCGAACGGCACGGAGAAGGACGCGTACTCGCTGGGGACGCCGAGGCGCTCGGTGACGCGGCGGGTGACCGGCAGGGTGCCGACCGAGGAGCGCGAGACGAAGGCCAGCTGGATGGCGGGCCAGGCGCCCTTGAAGAAGTTGACCGGGTTCAGGCCGGCGGCGAACTTCAGCAGCAGCGAGTAGACGACGAAGAGCACCAGCGCGCAGCCGACGTAGATGTCGAGGGTCAGCGTGGCGAAGGGCTTGAGCAGGTCCCAGCCGTACTTGGCGACGGACTTGCCGATCAGGCCGAGGGTGCCGAGCGGGGAGAGCCGGATGACCCACCACAGGGCGGTCTGGGTCAGCTCCAGGACGGACTCGCTGAGCTTGAGGACCGGCTCGGCCTTGCTGCCGAGCTTGATGATCGCCGCGCCGACCACGACCGCCATGAAGACGATCTGCAGCACGTTCACCTTGGCGAAGGCGTCGACGATGTTGGTCGGGAAGATCCCGGTCAGGAAGTCGATCCAGGTGCCCTTGGAGTCGAGCGCCTTGAGGCCGTCGGTCTTGAGGTTGGTGCCCTGGCCGGGGTTGGTCAGCAGGCCCAGGCCCAGGCCGACGGCCACCGCGATCAGCGAGGTGATCATGAACCAGAGCAACGTGCGGGTGGCCAGGCGGGCCGCGTTGGTGACGTTGCGCAGGTTGGCGACGCTCACCACGATCGCGGTGAACACCAGCGGCGGGACGGCCAGCTTGAGCAGCTGGACGAAGATCTTGCCGATGGTCTCCAGGGTGGTGGCCAGCCAGGAGATGTCGGCGGCGCGGGCCAGGTAGCCCAGGCCGACGCCGAGCAGCAGGCCGCCGACGATCTGGACCCAGAACGGGGTCTTGCGGATTCTCGCGAGCACGGACGGCGACGAGGTCGCCTCGGGCGCTGTGGACATGACGGTGCGGCTCCGGGGGAGGGCGTTGCTGACGGTGGGGTGTGGCGGAGGAGGCGGCACGGCGCGCGGGCCGGGCGGGGAGGTCCCGGCCCCCGGTCAGGGGCGTGCCGCCGGGATACAGCTCATGGCGCGACAACGGCGCGGGCTGTCCACAGCACCGGTCAGAGCGCACGGGCGGGCGGCACCGGGCAGCGAGCCCCGGCCGTGCTTCCGCGATGCGTCTGAGGTGGTCATGGGCGACACATTAGCAGTAAAGGTTTGAGATGTTCAAAGTAGTTGTTTGAGGTTGGGGTGAGATCCGGACACGAACGAAGCTGACGCACCATCAGATCATCCCCACCGGCCCGATTGACCGCTGAGCGGTTATACGTATAACTTTGACGGCGTCCCCGCCCCCGCCTGCCCAGACCGGAGAAGACGCCCGATGGGCTACCTCGCCCTGCTCCGCGCCCCCCATGTCAGCCGCCTGCTCCTCGGCACCCTGCTCGGCCGCCTGCCCGCCGGCATGACCGCCCTGGTGATCGCCCTCGCCCTGCGCGAGGCCGGCGCGCCGTACGGGCGGATCGGACTGGCCACCGCCGCCTACGCGATCTCCGCCGCCGTCGGCGGGCCGGTGCTCGGGCGGATCGTGGACCGCACCGGGCAGCCCCGCGTCCTGCTCGCCTCCGCCGTGCTCGCCGGCGGCGGGTACGCGCTGCTCGCCCTCGCCCCCGGCTCCGAGATCGCCGCTCCGCTCGGCGCCGCGATCGCCGGGCTCGCCATGCCCCCGCTCGAACCCTGCCTGCGCTCGCTCTGGCCGGACGTGGTGGAGGAGGAGCAGCTCGACACCGCCTACGCCTTCGACTCCGCCTCCCAGCAGATCCTCTACGTGGCCGGCCCGCTGGCCGTCGCCGGGATCGCCGGCCTGTTCAGCCCGGTCGCCGCGCTCTGGATGGCCGCCGGACTGGGGCTGGCCGGCGCGCTGATCGTGGCCACCACCGCCCCGGCCCGGGCCTGGCGTGCCCCGGCCCGCGCGCACTCCGCCGGACTGCTCGGCCCGCTGCGCTCCCCCGGCCTGGTGCTGCTGCTGGTCGGACTGGCCGGGGCCGGCTGGGCCGTCGGCGCGCAGAACGTGCTGTTCATCGCCTACGCCGAGCACCACGCCGACGCCCTGCCCGGCGGCGCGGGCACCCTGCTGGCGCTGGCGGCGCTCGGCGGCCTGCTCGGCGCGCTCGCCTACGGCGCGGTGAAGTGGCGCAGCAGCACGGCCACCCGCACCTGGGTCATGGCGCTCGCGATGGCCGCGTCCTACCTGCCGCTGGTGCTGCTGCCCGGGC
This sequence comes from Kitasatospora sp. NPDC088861, assembly GCF_044750105.1. Lineage (NCBI taxonomy): Bacteria > Bacillati > Actinomycetota > Actinomycetes > Kitasatosporales > Streptomycetaceae > Kitasatospora > Kitasatospora sp. NPDC088861. The sequence goes on along the minus strand of NZ_JBIVJF010000019.1, from coordinate 123,382 downwards.
CGTACCCGATGGCCGCGCTGGCCTTCCTCTCCGGGATCGGGCTGGCGCCGCTGCTGGCGGCGGCGTTCGTGCTGGTCGCCGAGCTGGCGCCGACCGGGACGGTGACCGAGGCGTTCGCCTGGCTGGTGACGCTGTTCGCGACGGGCAACTCGCTCGGCTACGCGGTGTCCGGCAACCTGGCCGAGGACTCGCTGCGGCCGGTGGCGCTGTGCGCGGCGGGCGGGATCGCGCTCGGCGCCCTGCTGCTGTTCGGCGCCCGCCGCTGGTTCCACCCGGTGCCGTCGGCGCCGTCGGTGCGGCCGGTGCCGGTGGGCTGAGGCCCCCCACAGACGACCGCGCCCACCGGGGTCTGGCCGGCGGGCGCGGTCTTTCGTTCTCCCCTGCTCCTGCCTACGGCTTCGCGCCCCGCCCCGGCGCGCCGACCGCCGGCGCGGTGGAGGAGCGCAGCACCAGCGAGGTGGCCAGCGGCGGGACGGGCGCCGCCCGCTCGCCGCGCAGCAGGCCCGCCAGCGCCGCCGCGCCGACCCGGCCCAGCTCCTCGCCGGGCAGGTCGACGGTGGTCAGCGGCGGGGCCAGCAGCGCGGCCACCGCGACGTTGTCCATGCCGACCACCGACAGGTCGGCCGGCACCCTCAGCCCCAGCTCGGCGGCGGCCTGGTACACCCCGGAGGCGACCACGTCGTCGTCGCAGATCACCGCGCGCGGACGGTCCGGGCGCTCCAGCAGGCGGTGCGCCACGCTCCGCGCGGCCGGCTGGCCCTCGTTCAGGCTCACGCCCAACTCCACGACCTCCAGGTCGAGTTCGGCGGCGACCTGCTCGAACGCGGCCTGCCGCACCCGGAACGTGTACGCGGAGTGGGTGGAGCGCAGCCGCCCGATCCGGCGGTGGCCGAGCCCGGCCAGGTGCTCGACGGCGGCGCGCATCCCGCCCGCCACGTCGAGTTCGACGGTCGGCCGGGCCCGGTCGGTGCCCGGGTCGGCGTCGAGGAAGACGACGGGGGTGTCGGCGGGCAGCTCGCCGAGCTGGCTGTCGTCCGGGGAGCAGATCAGCAGGCCGTCGAAGCGGCTGGTGGTGGCGGCCTCCGCGAGGGTGGCGCTCCCCCAGCCGGAGCTGACCACGACCGCCAGGCCGTGCTGGCCGGCCTCCTCGTGGACGCCCTCCAGCACCCGGCCGAAGAACGGGCCGAGGATGTTCGGCACCGCCAGGAGGATCATCCCGCTACGGCCGAGCCGCAGCTGCCGGCCGGCCGCCTGCGGGCGGTAGCCGAGGCTGCGGGCGGCCTCCCGGACCCGCTCCCGGGTGGCGTCGGAGACCCGGCGGCCGGCCTCGGCACCGGAGAAGACCAGCGAGACGGTGGCCTGGGAGACCCCGGCGAGCCTGGCCACGTCCCGGCCGGTGGGCCGGCGCACCGGGGCCGGCCAGGTCCCGGCCTCCCCCTCGACGGACGGCCCGAGCGACGCGGACGGCCCGGACGGCGGGTCGGCCGGTCCGGGCTCGGAAGCCGCAGAAGCGGAAGCGGGGTCGGGGTCGGGGTCGGAAGCGGAGGCGTCCGAGGCGGCGGAGTCGGGCACGGCGGCTGCGGCTGCGGGTCCGGCCGGGGTCAGCTCTGCCGGACGGCGGCCGTCCGGGCCGCCTCGTCGACGGCGTCCTCCTCCGCGTTCTGCGCGGCGATCCGCTCGGCGGTACGGCTGCGCAGGCCGGAGACCTTGGTGGTGATCTGGGCGGACATGTCGTCGCGCTGACGGCTCAGCAGCACGTAGCTGAGCGGCGCGGACGCGATCGCGGCCAGCAGGAACAGGAAGATCACTCCGGCCTGGCCGCTGACCGGGATGATCTTGAAGTGCCCGAGCAGCAGGGCGACCAGCAGGCAGCCGAGGAAGATGCTGACCCGCAGGGAGGTGTAGCGGAGCGTGGCGTGCGACTTCTCCTGGCCGGTGCTGCTCACGGGACACATCCTTTTCACTGGTCTGGGCGGGGGCCGGTCTCCCAGTGAAGCATGCCTGACGGGCGGCGCGGGGAAGGGGGCGCCCGTCCCCCCGCCCGCCGCCTCCCGGCCGTCCTGCGGATCAGCGCAGGTCGAGCCACATGGTGATCTCGTCGCGGTCGTCCCCTAGGGCGATCCGGACCGCGGCCGGCACCCGGCCGACCTCCCGGTAGCCGCAGCGGGTGTAGAAACGCTCCAGGCCCTGGCCGCCGCGCGCGGTCAGCCGCAGGCTCTCCAGGCCCCACTCCCGGGCTATCCGCTCGGCCTCGGCGAGCAGCCGGACGCCGTAGCCGCGGCCCTGGCAGTCGGGGTGCACCATGACCCGCTTGAGCATCCGCCAGTGCTCCATCAGGCCGAACCGCATCGACTCGAAGAAGAGGACACCGACGAGCCGACCGGTGTCACTCTCGTGGGCGACCAGCAGCCGGTCCGGGCCGTCCGGCGCGACCCCGGCGAACTGGTGGTCGGCGGTGTCCCAGACCTCGTCCTCCGTCACCGGCGCCACGAAGCCGACCGCGCCGCCGGCGTTGGTGACGTCGGCCCACAGCCGGACGACGGCGGTGCGCAGGTCCGGGTCGAGCTTCGGGTCCAGGGTGAAGATGAGCGCCATGGCTGCGGAGCCTAGCTCTCCGGTCCGACAGGCCCCCGACCCGCCTTGGGAGCCCGCACTGGGAGCCCGCCCTACGGGAGGGCCGGGACGACGGGGCGGTCCGGCCGGCTGGTGCGCAGCGCCAGGCAGAGCCCGACGGCGACCACGCACAGGGCGCCGGCGCCGTACCAGGTGAGGTCGTAATTCCCGAGCGCGTCGCGGGCCAGGCCCGCCAGCCCGGCGACGACGGCCGCACCGATCTGGTGGCTGGCCAGCACCCAGCCGAAGACGATCGGGGCGTCCCCGCCGAAGTGCCGGCGGCACAGCGCGACGGTCGGCGGCACGGTGGCCACCCAGTCCAGGCCGTAGAAGATGACGAAGGCCAGGATCGGCGGCTGCAGCGAGCCTGCGAGCAGCTGCGGCAGCAGGAGCAGCGAGATCCCGCGCAGCCCGTAGTAGGTGACCAGCAGGATCCGGGAGTCGACCCGGTCGGTGAGCCAGCCGCTGAAGATGGTGCCGATCACGTCGAAGACGCCGATCATGGCGAGCAGACCGGCCGCGGTGGTCACCGGCATGCCGTGGTCGTGGGCGGCCGGGATGAAGTGGGTGCCGACCAGGCCGGCGGTGGTGGCGCCGCAGATCGCGAAGGAGCCGGACAGCAGCCAGAACGCCCGGCTCCGGGCAGCGTCCCGCAGCACCCGCAGCGAGCGGGTCAGGGCGCGGCCGTCGGCGGCGGGCGCCGGGGGCTCCTCGGTCGCTCCGTACGGGAGCAGGCCGAGGTCGGCGGGCCGCTCGCGCATCAGCAGCAGGACGGGGACGGCGACCGCGCTGGCCGCGAGCGAGACCACGATCACCGCCGAGCGCCAGCCGTGGTGCTCGACCAGCCAGGCGCCGACCGGCAGGAAGACCAGGTTTCCCGCTGCCCCGGCGGCCGTCAGCACGCCGGTGACCAGGCCCTGGCGCGCCTGGAACCAGCGGCCGGTGATGGTGGTGGCGAAGGCGCCGGCCATCGAGCCGCTGCCCAGGCCCACCAGCACGCCCCAGCAGAGCACCAGTTGCCAGGGCTCGCGCATCAGCATGGTGAGCCCGGAACCGACCGAGATGGTCAGCAGCGCGCAGACCACCACCAGGCGCACGCCGAAACGGTCCATCAGGGCGGCGGCGAAGGGGGCGGTGAGGCCGTAGAGGGTCAGGTTGACGGAGGTGGCGCTGGATATCGTCCCGAGCGACCAGCCGAACTCGTTGTGCAGGGCGTCCATCATCAGGCTGGGCGTGGACCGGAAGCCGGCCGAGCCGAGCAGGACCAGCAGCGAGACACCGGCCACCACCCAGGCGTAGTGCACCCGGAAGCGGGCCGGGCGGGCCGGGCGGACGGGTCCTTCGGGGGCGGGCGCGGGGGCGGGGGCGGGGGCGAAGGCGTTGCGTTCGGTCACGCGGACGAGTGTCCCGAAGCGGCGCGGCCGCGACGAGTGGCCTGAATGACAGCTTTCGCAAGAATCGGGCCACGGTCCCGGCGTACCCTGGCCCGAACCGGCCGGACTGGCCCGAACCGGCCGACCGAACCGACTCAACCCGCCGCCCCGACCCGACCGGCCCGGGCGGCCGCACCACCGAAGGGGAACGGCATGGCCCACCTGGTCGCGGTACTCGCCCTCGACGGCGTGATCGCCTTCGAACTCGGCATCCCCGCCCGCATCTTCGGCGGCGCCAAGGACCCGGCCGGACGGCCGCTCTACGAGATCGCCACCTGCACGCTGGACGGCCGGCCGGTCGCCACCAGCGCGGACTTCCGGATCAGCGTCGACCACGGGCCGGAACTGCTGGAGCGGGCCGACACGGTGGTGATCCCGGCCTCCGCCGACGCGAGCACGGCCACCGTCGACACCGCCTTCACCCCCGAACTGGCCGCCGCACTGCGCCGGATCCGGCCCGGCACCCGGCTGATGTCGATCTGCACCGGCTCCTTCCTGCTGGCCGCCGCCGGACTGCTGGACGGCCGCCCGGCCACCACCCACTGGCGCTACACCCGGCGCTTCGCCGAGCTGTACCCGAAGGTGCGGCTGGACCCGGACGTGCTCTACACCGACGACGGCGACCTCCTCACCTCCGGCGGGGTGGCCGCCGGGGTGGACCTGTGCCTGCACGTGGTCCGCCGCGACCACGGCAGCGCGGTGGCCAACGCGGTGGCCCGCAGCTGCCTGGTGCCGCCGTGGCGCGAGGGCGGCCAGAAGCAGTACGTCGAGGCCCCGAGCCCGGTGGACTCCACCGGCCACGGCACCGCCGCCGTACGCGCGTGGGCACTGGAACACCTGGACCAGCCGCTGGCGCTGCGCCGACTCGCCGACCGGGCGGGCATGAGCGTGCGGACCTTCACCCGGCGCTTCCGCGAGGAGACCGGCGCCAGCCCCGGGAAGTGGCTCACCGTGCAGCGCACCGAGCGGGCCCGGCAGCTGCTGGAGCGCACCGACCTGACGATCGACCAAGTCGCCCGGGAGTCCGGTTTCGGCACCGCCGCCTCGCTCCGGCTGCAACTGCGCGACCGGCTGGACGTCGCCCCGAGCGCCTACCGGCGTACCTTCCGCACCGTCCCCGGGTGACCCCGGGTGACCGTGGACGGCTCCGAACCGCCCCGGACTACTCCGGACGACTCCGGACGATCCACGACCGGACGGCTCTCGGCCGAGTGGCCGGAAAGCGACGCCGGATGACGGCGGGTCGGATGGCGGCCGGCCGCGTGCACCCCGAGCACGGCGCGGCCGGCCACCATCCAATCGCGACGCACGGGCCCTGAACCCGCGCCGCGCCCTCCGCACTCGCCAAGGAGCGCCCGCGACCGGCGATCCACGGCCCCCCTGCTGGCGTGGTCCCCCTGGACAACAGCACCGCGGCGGCGTTCGGGCGTCCCCTCGGCGTCCCCTCACTGACGGAGAGCCGCACCCAAGCGTGATCAGTCGGATACGTCACGTCAATGGGTAGTCCGAAATTCGGAATGGTTGCGTCAACTTTCGGCCGGTGATCTCCGCCGGCGATCACCGGCGGGATCGGCAGCGAACCGAGCGGGCCCCGGGGCTGCCGCTGCCGCTACTGCGCCAGCGCCGCCCAGTCCACGCCCGCCAGCGGGTCCGCCGGCCGGGCGTCCGCACCGATCTCGCACCACACCCGCTTGCCCGAGCCGTCCGGGAACCAGCCCCAGCGCTCGCAGAGCAGCTCGACCAGCTCCAGGCCGCGCCCGTTGGTGGCGTTCTCGTCCGCCCCGGCGTGCCGCGGGGCGGGGGCCGTCCGGCTCGCGTCGGCGACCTCCACCCGCAGCGGGCCGGCCGGCTCGCCGCCCGCCTGGTCCTCCTCCACCGGCAGACAGAGCCGCAGCACCGCCGGACACCCGGTGTGCACCACGGCGTTGGTCACCAGCTCGGAGACCACCAGCACCACCGTCTCGGCGACCGGCGCGTCCGGGTCCACCCCGTGGTTCAGCAGCCGCGAGCGCACCCACCGACGGGCCCGGCCGACCTCGGCGGGGTCCGCCTGCACCGCCAGCTGTACCTGAAGAACCTGCACCGCTCCACCACCCGCACTCGCAGTTCGGCCATCGTCCCGATCGGGCCGGATCGTCCAGCCGGCGAACCCTCGCACATCGCCCGGTGCCACCCGGGCCCTCGGCCGGGCTCCCGCCCGGCGCTCACCCGACCTGTCCCGTCCGGGCCAACTCGTCCGTCGCGCACTGGCCGTGACTCGATTACGCCTCAGGATGAGTGGGCGGACGGACCTCGGCAAGCGCTTCGGGCATATTCCAGCGATCGGGGGACAGCGCAGTGCATACTGTCCCGTTCACTCTCGCGAGCCTCGTACCGGCACTCGTCCGGCCCGGGCCGACCCGCCGGTCCCGCAGTGGCGAACCTACCTCCGGACGCCCCGCGCACCCGGCCCGCCACTCGCGAACCACCCGTGCGACATATGTCCAACGGCCTTCGAACAGTGGCCTCCAAGGACCGCCCCGCGCACGGGCCGCCGATCCGAGCGACGACCTGGCGACGACCCGGTTGGCGATCCGGCTGGCGACCCGGGCGACGATCCGCGGGCCCGGGTTCCGTTCTTCGGGGAATGCTCCCGCCGCCGACCGGCCGCAAGATACCGTTGGGTACGCCAGCGAAACCCGGGCAGGAGGGTTGGTTCCCGATGGCCACCCCCGACCGCGCGCCGCGCTGGGACGAGCAGCTCCAACGCCGCCTCGCCCGCGGCGAGGAGACCGCGCTCGGCGAGATCTACGACCAGCTCGCGCCGATGGTGCACGGACTGGCCGGGCGGATACTCGCCGACCAGGCCGCCGCCGCCCAGCTCACCCGGGAGATATTCGCCCAGGTCTGGGAGCACCCCGAGGACTTCGACCCCGCCCAGGGCTCGCTGCGCTCCTGGCTCGGCGCGCTCACCCACCGCCGCGCGGTCGACCGGCTGCGGGCGCGGCGGGCCGCCGAGCGGGTACCGGGCGGCCCGGGCAGCGGGCTTGACGGACCGGGAGGCAGCGAGGGCGCGGCCGAGGCGGAGATCCGCGCCGTGGCCACCGCCGCGCGCATGCAGTACGTGGTGGACTCCCTGCCCCAACCCCTGCGTGAGACCATCGCGGTGACGTACTACGACGGCCGCACCTACCAGGAGACGGCCCGGCTGCTCGGCATCAGCGAGCAGGCCGCCAAGCAGCGGATGCGGCTCGGCCTGGAACTGCTGGCCACCGAACTGGCCGAGGAGCGCGCCCGCCACGACGAACGGCACGGCCGCGAGGACGGCCGGGAAGACACGGACGACGCGGGCGACAGGGACGACGGGGACAGGGGCGCATGAGCGAGCGGAGCGAGCCCACCACCGAGGAGCGGCACGACGCCCTGCGCTCGCTGCTCGGCGCCTGGGCCCTCGGCGCCTGCCCGAGCCATGACGCCGCCGAGCTGGAGCGGCACCTGCGCACCTGCCCGGAGTGCGCCGAGGAGGCCGCCCGGCTGCGCGAGGCGGCGGGCTGGCTCGCCCTGGACGAGCCGCTGGACCAGCCCAACTCGCTGCGCCAGCAGGTGCTCGACTGGTGCCTGGCCCGCCGCCCGGCCGAACTGCCCGTCCCCGCCTGGGGCATGCCGTACACCGCGGAGACGGCCAAGCTCGACGCGCTGCTGCGCGACCTCGGCCCGGAGGAGTGGCAGGAGGTGGCCGACCTGCCGTGGCACGGCGGCACCGGGCGGCTGCGCCCGGCCGAGGTGCTGTGCCACCTCGCCGCCGTGGACGGCTATCTGGCGCTCGCCCTCGGCCTGCCCGACCCGGTGCCGGCCGGCCCGGGCGCCGCACCGGCCCCGGCCGCCCGGCGGGTGCCGCCGCAGGAGCCGGCCGCGCGGCCGCCGGCGCTCCGGATCCCGCCCCTGCTCCCGCCCCGGGTCCCGCCGCAGGGCGGGCCGTACGCCGGGATCGCCGAGCGCACCGCCCGGCTGGTCGCCGACCAGGCCGGCCTCCCGCCGCAGTCGGTGCGGGAGCGGTGGCGGCGGCAGACCCACGACCTGGTACGCACCGCCGCGCTCGCCCCGCAGGGCAACACCCCCGTCGACTACGGCTTCGCCGTGCTGCCGCTGCGCGACGCCTTCGTGGACCGCGCCTTCGAGTGCTACGTGCACGGCGAGGACGTGGCCCGCGCGGTCGCCTACCCGTACGACCCGCCGGCGCCCCAGCACCTGCGGCAGATGGTGGACCTGGCGGTCCGGATGGTCCCGCGGGCACTGGCCGACCTGCGTGCCGCCCGCGCCACCCGTCCCGAGCCCGCCGGGGCGCCGACCCTCCCGCCCGTGGCGGACCAGGGTCAGGGCCGGGGCCGGCGGCTGCGGCTGGTGATCGACGGCCCGGCGGCCGGCGAGTGGCTGATACCGCTGGACGGACCGGAGTCGGGGCCGTCCGGCGGCGAACCGGTGGCCTCGATGGTGCTGGACGGCCTGGAGCTCTGCCACTTGGCCGCCGCGCACCGCGATCCGGACCGGCTGCCGGTCGGCGAGCACGGCGACCGGGCCGCGATCCGCGAGGTGCTGCACGCCCTGCCGCTGCTGTCGCGGCCGTAAGCGGCCACAGCCGCCGCAACGGCGGCAACGGCGGCAACCACACCGACTGCCGACCGCCCCGGCCTCGCTACGCGAAGACCACCGTGCGGGTGCCGTTCAGCAGCACCCGGTGCTCGCTGTGCCACTTCACCGCACGGGCCAGCGCCTGGCACTCGACGTCCCGGCCGAGCGCGACCAGCTGGTCCGGGGTGACGTCGTGGGTCACCCGGGCCACCTCCTGCTCGATGATCGGGCCCTCGTCGAGGTCGGCGGTGACGTAGTGCGCGGTGGCGCCGATCAGCTTCACGCCCCGGGCGTGCGCCTGGTGGTAGGGCTTGGCGCCCTTGAAGCTCGGCAGGAAGGAGTGGTGGATGTTGATCACCCGGCCGGACAGCGCGGTGCACAGCTGGTCCGAGAGCACCTGCATGTAGCGGGCCAGCACGACCAGCTCGACGTCCTCCTTGGCGACCAGGTCCAGCAGCTGCTGCTCGGCGTCGGCCTTGGTGTCCCGGGTGACCGGGATGTGGTGGAACGGGACGCCGTAGCTCTCGGTCAGGTCGCGCAGGTCGGTGTGGTTGGACACCACCGCGGCGATCTCCACCGGCAGGGCACCGATCCGGGTGCGGTAGAGCAGGTCGTTCAGGCAGTGCCCGAACTTGCTGACCATGAGGACGATCCGCATCCGCTGCTCGGTCGGGTGGATCTGCCAGTCCATCCCGAACGAGGCCCCGATCGCCGCGAAGCTGGCCCGCAGCTTGTCGGCGGTGACCGGCTCGGCGGCGGAGAAGTGCACCCGCATGAAGAACAGCCCGCTGTCCCCGTCGCCGAACTGCTGGCTGTCGATGATGTTGCAGCCGGTCATGAAGAGGTAGCTGGAGACGGCGTGGACGATGCCCTGCTTGTCGGGGCAGGACAGCGTGAGGACGTACTGGGCGCTGGCCGGCTGCTGGTCCACTGGGGGTATCCCGTCCTGAGGTCGTGGCGTTCGTGGGTGGTCCAGCGTGTCACATCCTGGACAGCCGCCGCCCCGCTGCCCGTACTGCGGGACGGCACTGCTCAGCGGCCCGACCGGATACCCGGCCGGCGGCCCCGCCGTCGGCCCGGGCTCAGACCCGGGCTCAGACTCGGGTGAGGATGCGCAGCACGTCCAGCGACTTGGGCGCCGCGTCCGGGTCGTCCCCGTCGTTCACCGCCAGCGCGACGTGCGCCTCGCGCGCGGCCCGGACCGCCTCCGGCCAGCCGGGGTGGCCGAAGTAGGCGGAGGCGTGGGCGTCCGCGCCGACCTCGTGCAGCAGCTGGACCACCCGCAGCACCGCGACATCGACCAGGGCGGCCTCGGCGGAGTCGCGGAAGATCGTGCCCACGTACTTCTCGGCCGACCAGTGGTCCAGCCAGGTGTCCTCGACCAGCCGGTAGACGGCGTCGGTCACGTCGCCGTACCCCTCCCGGCCGTTCAGCCAGGTCTCCTGCTGGAAACCGGGGTCGGACAACATGTGCAGCGCCGAGCGCAGTCGGGCTCGCCAGCGCCACCAGGGCAGGTCGTTGAGCGGCATGCCGTTCATCGTGCTGGAGCGGTGGCCCGGACGAGAAGTGTTTCGGGCAGACCGATGCGAAGAATCTGTGCTGGCGGACATGGAGAACGATCGTACGTTCCCTGTCCGTTCGTACTCCACTCCCGATCTACACGCGTACCCCGCCTGATTTCAGCTCCCGTTACCCGGCCGTTCGTACTTCGGCCCTCTCGGCGTGTGGCGCCGGGGCTTGGCTTGCTCCGGTGCGCCGGATGGCGCCCCAGAGAGGGAAGACCGATGACCAGCCGAAGGGACCCGTTCCAGCCCCGGCACCAGTTCGCGCGGCGCCGCCGCCGCCCGATCGCCGCGGCCGCCACCGCCGCGGCCCTGTTCCCCACCCTCTTCTCGGCCTCCGCGTGCGGCGGACCGGCCGATGCCTCCACCAACGGCGGCGACCTCACCGTGATGACCTGGTCCCCGTCCGGCACCGGCTCCGCCGACCGGCCCGGCATGACCGCGCTCGCCGAGGCGATCGGCCGGGACGTCAACCTCAAGGGCGGACTGAACGGCCGCCGGCTTCAGGTGCTCACCTGCAACGAGCACAACACCTCCGAAGGCGCCAAGGCCTGCGCCCAGCGGGCGGTGGACGCCAAGGCGGTCGCCGTGATCGGCTCCTACAGCCAGTACGGCTTCGACTTCATGCCCGTCCTGGAGCGCGCCGGCATCCCCCTGATCGGCGGCTACGGGCTCTCCCAGCCCGAGTTCAGCAGCCCGCTCTCGTACCCGGTGGACGGCGGCATGCCCGCACTGATCGGCGGCAGCGGCCGTCAGCTGGTCGAAGCCGGCTGCAAGGCCGTCGCACTCGTCCGCCCGGACACCCCGTCCGGCGACAACCTGCTCGGCTACCTGGCCAACGCGCTCAAGCCGGCCGGCATCAAGCTGCTCGACGTCAAGGCGCCCGAGCAGTCCACCGACTACACGGCGGTGGCCCGCAAGGCGATCGGCAGGGACGAAGCGGCGAACTGCGTCACCAGCGCCCTCGCCGCCGAGCCGACCGGCAACCTGCTGGACTCCTACCGTCGGCTGAACCCGAGGAACACCCGGTTCGCCTCGGTGATCGGCAGCGTGCAGCAGTCGGTGGTCGACTCCACCGGCGGCGACTCCGGCCCACTGGCCGGCACCTACGTCACCAGCTGGTACCCGCCGGAGTCGGCGAAGGTCTGGGACGGGCTGCGCGCGGTGGTGCGCGCCGACACCACCGGCAGCCACACCATCGACGTCTCCGATCCCGGCGTGCAGACCACCTGGGTCGCGTACGAGGTGTTCCGGCTGGTCGCCGAGAAGGTCGCGGCGTCCGGCCGGCAGGTCACCGAGAAGACCGTCACCGGGCTGCTGGACAGCGGCGAGAGCATCGACGTCGGCCTCACCCCGCCACTGAACTGGGGCACCCCCAACATGCTGCCCAGCACCGAATCCCCGCGGCTGGTGAACACCTGGGTCACCTACCAGGTGGTCAAGGGCGGCCGGATGACCCTCCAGCAGCCGGGCTTCGTGGACATCCGCTGGGTGCTCACCGGGGGCCGCCCGCCGGCGTGACGCCCGGGCGGCGCAGGACGGCCGGTGAAGGACAGCCGACGCAGCACGGACGACAGGGGGACGGACGACGAAGGGGCGGGCCGGCGGGCCCGTTCCCCCGTCCGTCCTACAGGTCGCCGTCGCTGCGGCTGGGCAGGCCGGTCTGGGTGGCGATCGCGTTCCACAGGGTCGAGGCCTGCTTCTTCGCGGTGGTCGCCGTGCCGCTGGCCTGGACGGCGTTCTTGTAGTGCTGGTTGTCCAGCTTCTTGGGGTCACAGGCGCCGGGCGCCTGTGAGTCCCCGGCCCAGGCCGCGTACTCGTCGTCGGCCTGCGCGGAGGCGGTCCACGCCGCATTGAGCTGCTCGACCAGCTGCTGGCCGCCGGGCAGCTTGTCGGCCTTCAGCTGGCCGAGCTTGGTCTGGAGTTCGCGCCGCTTGCCGGCCGCGCCGGTGAGCGCCTGCTGCGACTCGGGCAGCTTGTCGCACTTCTGCACCGCGGCGACCGCGCCGACCACCGCCGAGCGGCTGTCGCTCGCGGTGCCGAGCAGGTCCGACAGCGGCTGCGCCTGGGCCTTGACCGCCGGGTCGACGGTGGTGCCCGAGCTGCTCGCGCTCGCCGTGCCGGGGGTGGCGCTGCCGGTGGCGGCCACCGGGAGGGTCTTCTTGGCGTCGGCGGCGGGGGTGGTGTCGTCCCCGTTCACCAGGACGGCGACCAGGATGCCGGCCACCGCGAAACCGGCCACCACCCCACCGATGATCAGCTTGTTGGACGGGCGGCCGCCCCGGGCGGCCGGAGCCTGCGCGCCCGCCTGGGTGGTGTCGAAGCCCTGCCCGTGGTCCTGGGCGTAGCCCTGCCCGTGCCCGTGGTCCTGCCCGTAGCCCTGGCCGTAGTTCTGCCCGTAGTCCTGACCGGGGTAGGCCGGCGCCGGCGGCGGCTGCCCGGCCTGCGAGTAGCCCTGGTAGCCGCCCGGGCCGGGCTGCTGCGGGTAGCCGGCCTGGGACTGGCCCGTGGGGTACCCGCCCGCGTACGGGTCCGCGCCCGGGTACGGCGGGAGGTGCTGCGTCTCCGGCGCCGGCTCGTGCTGCGGGACGCCGTAACCGGGCTGCGGAGCGCCGGCCCACGGGGCGGGCTGGGCCGGCATGGCCTGGGTCGGCCGCGCGTGCCCGCCCTCGCCGAGGTACTCCGGCTGCCCGGACGGCTGCCCCACCGGCGGCACGCCCGTCTGCCCCTGCGGGTGGCCCTGGGGGTGACCCTGCGGCTGGCCCGGCGCGCCGCCCTGGGTCTGGCCGGGCTCGGGGCGGAACAGGTCGTCCAGGTTGAAGTCACCCGAGTTGGGGTACGAGCGGCGCTGGCTCAACGCGATTCCTCACCTGTGCACGACCGCGCGCTGACGGCGGACCACATCTCGTCGGTTCTTGGGGGCATCACAGTTCCTTGGACGTCACGCCCACGCTACCGGTTCGCCGAACCGGGTGACCACGCGGGCGGGACATCCCTCACGCTCCCCTCACGCCGCCCCGCCGGGGCCCGGGGCCTTGGACCCGCCCTGGTGCCCCGGGCGCGACACTAGGCGGCCTCCGCATCCGCCCGGGCGTGGAACTCGCGGACCACCCGCTGCTCCCGGTAGGGCTCCAGCCTGCGCCGGAACTCGTCCAGGTACTCCACGCCCCGGTTGGACCGCAGCCCGCTCAGCAACCGGACCGCCTGCGCGCCCGTCTCACAGGCGCGTTCGAGGTCCCGCTGCTGCAACTGGGCGGTGGCGAGCAGGACGAGGTCCACCGCGCGGCGGCGGACCCGGGTCGGCGGGTGCAGGTCGAGCGCCCGGCGGGCGTAGTGCTCGGCCTGGCCGGCCTGCTCCAAGTCCCGGTGGCAGTGGGCCAGTTCGTCCGACAGGTAGGCGTCGTCGAAGTGGACGATCCAGTCCGGGTCGTCCTCCGGGCGGCGCTTCTCCATCATCTCCAGCGCCTTGGCCGACACCGCCTCGCAGGAGCGGGCGTCCCCCAGCAGGGCGTGGCCGCGGGCCTCGGCGGCGTAGAACATCGCCATCGCCGTCGGGGTGGCGACCGTCCGGGCGCCCTCCTGCGCGGCGCGGGCGAGCTGGGCGATCTCCCGCGGGTTGCCGAGCGTCGCCGCCAGGTGGCTCATCGACGCCGCCAGCACGTAGCCGCCGTAGCCGCGGTCGTCGGCCGCCTGGGCGAGCCGGAGCGCCTGGATGTAGTAGCGCTGGGCCAGGCCGGGCTGGCCGGTGTCCACCGCCATGTATCCGGCCAGTTCGGTCAACCGGGCCACCGCGGCGAAGAGTTGGCGCCCGGTCTCGTCCCGGTACGCCCCGCCGAGCAGGCTGGAGACCACCGAGTTGAGGTAGTGCACGACCACCGGGCGCACGTGACCGCTGCCGAAGCGGTGGTCCAGGTCGACCAGCATCGTGGTGGTGGCCTTGATCGCGGCCACGTCGGTCGGGCCGACCCGGGGGCCGCCGGTGCGGGCCACCACCGGGTCGGGCGGGGTGATCAGCCAGTCCCGGCTGGGCTCCACCAGCGCGGAGGCCGCGACCGTGGCCCCGGTCAGGAAGTCCCGCCGTCCGACGTCGCTGCGCCAGAGCTCGCAGACCTGCTCCAGGGCGGCGTTCAGGGTCGGCGCGAACTGGAGCCCGATACCGGAGCTGAGGTTCTTGCCGTCGGCCATGCCGATCTCCTCGACCGACACGCTGCGGCCGAGCTTGCGGCCGAGGGCCTCGGCGATCACCGCCGGCGCCTGCCCGCGCGGCTGCTGCCCGCGCAGCCAGCGGGCGACGGAGGTCTTGTCGTACCGCAGGTCCAGACCGTGCTCGGCGCCGCAGAGGTTGACCCTCCGGGCCAGGCCGGCGTTGGAGCAGCTGGCCTCCTGGATCAGTTGCTGCAGACGCTCGTTGGGCTGTCGTGCGACGAGTGGTCTTGCGGCCATTGGGTTTCGCCTCCCCACACCCTCCGGTCCCGGCCGGCGGGCGACGATTCTGCTGATCTGTTGCCGACTGTCCGACCGTCCAAGGAATCTGACACCAGGTTAGCGATCAGCAACGCCAGCGGGATACCCACGGTGACGATCCGCACCCCCCACGCGCCCTGGGAAATGCTCCTGTGCGCCCCCACTGCGCCTGCCTCCGCCCGCCTCAACTCGGTCGAGTAACCGGTTCGGGTGACATTGCCGGTATACGCCCAACCGGCTTGCGCCGGGCCGTAACCAGCCTCACACACGGTAGTTGAGCAGCGTGTGGAAGACATCCCCGACTCCCCCGACCAGGGCAAGACCGCCGCACTGCCCCCGCTGCTCATCGAAGCCGTCGGCTACGCCGAGAACCGCCACTGGGAGGTCGCTCCCGGCGCCTGGCTGATCGACGGCGACGGGCCCGCCCGCTGCTCCTGCGGCGACCGGCGCTGCCTGCTGCCGGGGGCCCACCCGCTCGACGCGGACTGGGCCCGCAAGGCGAGCGCCGGGCCGGGGGCGGTGCGGCGCTGGTGGACCGAGCGGCCGCAGGCCTCGATCCTGCTGCCCACCGGCCGGTCCTTCGACGTCCTGGACGTCCCGGAGACGGCCGGCTGCCTGGCGCTGGCGCGGATGGAGCGGATGGACCTCCAGCTGGGCCCGGTCGCGGTGCTGCCCGCCTCGCCCGGCCGGATCGGCCGGCGGCTGCACTTCCTGGTGCTGCCCGGGGTCGCGGCCAAGCTGCCGGAGATGCTCCGCAAGCTCGGCTGGCCGCCCGGTCGGCTGGACCTGGTGGCCCGCGGCGAAGGGGACTGGACGGTCGCCCCGCCCTCCCGGATCGGCGGCACCGGCTACGCCCAGTGGGCCCGCTCCCCCTCGGCGCTCAACCGCTGGCTGCCCGACGCCGCCGAGCTGATCAGCCCGCTCGCGTACGCCTGCGGACGCGAGGCGCCCGCGGCCGCCCACCCCCAGCCCGCCCAGCCGGCGGCAGCGGTGCGCTGAACGGGCGCGGCAACGGTTCACCGCCGCGGTTCACCGCCGCGGTTCACCACCCTGGTTCACCGTCTCGTGAACGGCCTCGTGAACCGCCCCGATTCACTGCCCCGATTCACCACCCCGTGAACGGCCGCCCTCCGCCTATCGGGTGAGGGCGCGCAGCGCGCGACACCCCGCGCCCGGCTGACGGGCCTTGTCTCCCACCGGAGGCGAGGCCCGTCACACGCATGTGCGGATAAGGCCTCCGTGTACCCGCTGACCATGGGCGAAAGCCCCCCGGACGAGTGACAACGCTCAAGGATTGCCATGATCGGCCGAGGGGAGGAATTGCGGTGCGAGGGGACGCCGGAGGGAGCGCTCGGACGGGGAAGCCGGGCGAGGCGGTGGAGGGGCCGGGAGGGAACGGAGGGGATGGGAGGGACGGAGGGGACAGGGAGGGAACGGGGAGGCGAAAGGGCCCGCTGCACGGGGAGCAGCGGGCCCTTCGCGTCGTTCCGGGAAGCACGTTCCCCGGGCCCGGAAGCGTTCCTCCGGGCCCGGGGGGCGCGTTCCTCAGGCCTGGGCGACGAAGACGTGCTGGGCGATGTCCTTGCCCAGCTCCGCCGCGTTCTCCCCGGTGCCGACCAGCACGCCGCCGACGCCGGCGCTGACCCGCACGGTGGAGCCCGGCCGGATCCCGGCCCGGCGCAGCGTGCGCATCAGTTCGCCGTCGGTCTGGATCGGCTCGCCGATCCGGCGGACCACCACGCTGGCGCCGCCGTCACCCGGCTTGACGGTGTCCAGCGGGACGAGCGCGGCGTCGAAGCCCTCGCCCTCGGCCTTGGCGTCGCCCAGCTCGTCCAGGCCCGGGATCGGGTTGCCGTACGGGGACTGGGTCGGGTGGCCGAGCATGGCGAGCACCTTTCGCTCGACCGTCTCGCTCATCACGTGCTCCCAGCGGCAGGCCTCCTCGTGGACCTGCTCCCACTCCAGTCCGATCACGTCGACGAGCAGGCACTCGGCGATGCGGTGCTTGCGCATGACGCGCACGGCGAGCCGGCGCCCGTCGTCGGTCAGTTCGAGGTGGCGGTCCCCCGCCACCTGCAACAACCCGTCGCGCTCCATCCGGCCGACCGTCTGGCTGACCGTCGGGCCGCTCTGCTCCAGTCGCTCGGCGATCCGGGCGCGCATCGGGACGATGCCTTCCTCCTCCAGCTCCAGGATGGTGCGAAGGTACATCTCAGTGGTGTCGATCAGCCCAGACATCGCCGCTGGCTCCGTTCTTCGGTGTCCTCACCGCCAATTCTGACGTACTGCACCGACAACCGGGCCCGCGCAAGGGCCCCGGGTCCCGGTTTTCGTTCCTGTTGACAGCGGTGCCGCCTGGGCGCCACGGTGCTCGCCGTAGCTTTCTCCACTGACGGCCCGGACCCGACCGGCCCGCCCCACCCGGCCGGCTCCCCCACCGGCAGAGAGCGAAGGCAACAGATGAACGACCTGGTCGGCCGGTACTTCGACGCCGCGATCGCCCATCTCCAGCGGGTCCGGGAGGAGGAGGCCGACGCCATCGAGGCCGCCGCGGCGCTGCTCGCCGAGGCGATCACCGAGGGCCGCCGGGTGTTCACCTTCGGCGCCGGGCACTCCGCGCTGCCGGCCCAGGACGTGGTCTACCGGGCCGGCGGGCTGGTCCCGATGAACCTGTTGAACGTCCCCGGGATGGCGGGGGTGACGGTGATGCCCGCGCCGCTGGCCAGCGCGCTGGAGCGGGTGTCCGGCCTGGCCACCACCACCCTGGACCTGACCCCGGCCGCCTCCGGCGACCTGCTGTTCGTGATCTCGCTGTCCGGCCGCCAGGTGATGCCGGTCGAGCTGGCCCGGTACGCCCGGGACCGCGGCCTGAAGGTGATCGGCGTGACCTCGCTGGCGTACCCGGGCGAGGTGCCCCCGGCGCACCCGTCCGGCACGTACCTGAAGGACAACTGCGACGTGGTGCTGGACAGCAAGATCGCGGTCGGGGACGGCGAGCTGACCCACCCGGCCGCCGAGACCACCTTCGGCCCGGTCTCCACCATCGTGACCAGCGCGCTCATGCAGGCCGTGGTCGCCTCGGCGGTCGGCCGGCTGGCCGACGCGGCGGCCGAGGGCACCGCCGCGGCCCCGCCGCTGTTCCGCTCCGGCAACGTCCCCGGCGGCACCGAGTGGAACGCCAAGCAGATGGCCGACAACGCCGACCGGATCCTCTACACCTACTGACGCCCACCGGTCGCGCCCACGGGCACGCCGGGCCACGCAGGGTGTCCGCCCGCCCACCGAACGTACCCGGGCCGGACAATCCACCGGGGCATCCCGGCCATTGCGGGCGGCCCGGGGGCGGGCCAGGCGTACCGGGAAGCCGCCCGGGGCAGGAGGGCGGTGCGACCGGAGCGACGGGTGGGGGCCGGACATGGCGTCTGGGGCGGGACGGACGGGGTGGGTGCGCGAGCGGGAACTGCTGCCCGGGTTCTTCTGGGCCGCCGACGCGGCCTCGCTGCGCGGCCAGCGGCGTTCGGTGCTGCTCTCCGCCTGGGAGCTGCTCCTGCTGGTGGCCGCCGCCGCGACCGGCTCGGCCGACGGCGAGCCGTGGGCCTGGCCGGCGGCCGCCGCCTACCTCGGCGCGATCGTCCTCGCGGTGGTGATCAGCCGGCAGAACCCGCAGGGGCTCTGGTACGAGGGCCGGGCCGCCGCCGAGTCGGTCAAGACGCTGGCCTGGAAGTTCGCCGTCCGGGCGGACGCCTACCAGCCGCCGCCGCACACCCTGCCGGACGCGGAGGGCCTGTACCGCGTCCAGCTCGGCGGGGTGCTGGGCGCCTTCCGGGACAGCCGGGTGGTCACGCCGGGCGCCGGGGCGGAGCTCGCCGGGATCACGGCGGCGATGCGCGACCTGCGCGAGCAGCCGCTCGCGGTGCGGCGCGAGGTGTACCTGCGGGAGCGGATCCAGGTGCAGCACGACTGGTACCGCGCCAAGTCCCGGTACTGCGCCCGGGCCGGAGCCCTGGCGGGGGTGCTGGGCGTGGTGCTCCCGGCGCTCGGGCTGGTGCTCGCGGTGCTGCGGGCGCTCGGCGCGTTCACCTACGACGCGTTGGGCACCGTCTCGGCGGTGGCCGCCTCGATCACCGCGTGGGCGCAGCTGCGCCAGTACCGCCCGCTGGCCGCCGCGTACGGGCTGGCCGCCGACGAGCTGGAGCTCATCCGGCGCCAACTGGCCCGGCTGGACGTGGAGTCGGCGGACGCCGAGGAGCTCTGGGCCCGGCTGGCCCGGGACGCCGAGGACGCGGTCTCCCGCGAGCACACCACCTGGCAGGCCCGCCGGGAGATCCGCACCACCACCGACCGGGACCACTGAGGAGGCCGCAGGTGTCGTTACGGATGGTCAAGGCCCCGGACGGTCGCGCCCTCGCCGTCGAATCCCTGGGCGACCCGCGCGGCCGCCCGGTGTTCCTGCTGCACGGCATGCCCGGCAGCCGGGTGGGCCCGCACCCGCGCAGCACCGTGCTGTACCGGCTGGGGGTGCGGCTGATCTCCTACGACCGGCCCGGCTACGGCGACTCGACCCGCCAGTTCGGCCGCCGGGTGAGCGCGGCGGCCGCCGACGTGCGGGCCATCGCGGACGACCTCAAGCTGGACGGCTTCGCGGTGCTCGGCCGCTCCGGCGGCGGCCCGCACGCGCTGGCCTGCGCGGCGCTGCTGCCGGAGCGGGTCAGCCGGGTGGCGGTGCTGGTCGGCCTGGCGCCGCGCAACGCGGCCGGCCTGGACTGGTACGCCGGGATGACCCCGTCGAACGTGCACGCCTACCAGGAGGCGGAGCGCGGGCACGGCCGGATCGCCGACGCGATGGAGTTCCGCTCCCGGCAGATCAAGGACGACCCGGTCCGGCTGCTGAACGGGCTGCGGCCCGAACTGTCGCCCGCCGACCGGGAGGTGGTGGCCGACAGCGGGCTGCGGCGGATGCTGCAGAGCAACTACCGGGAGGCGTTCCGGCACGGCGCGGACGGCTGGATCGACGACGTGCTGGCGTTCACCGCCGACTGGGGGTTCAAGGTCGAGGACATCGCGGTGCCGAGCTGGCTGTGGCACGGCACCGACGACCAGTTCTCCCCGGTCGAGCACTCCCGCTGGCTGGGCGACCACATCCCCGGCGCCGAGCTCTTCCTGGAGCCCGGCGCCGCGCACTTCGGCGCTTTCCGGGTGCTGACCACCGCCCTGGCCTGGGCGGCGGGCTAAGGCCTCAGGCCGTCACCGGGGTGACCGGCGCTCCCCCGCCCAGCACGGCCAGGACGTTGTCCACGGCCAGGCCGCCCATCGCCTGCCGGGTGGCGACGGTGGCACTGCCCAGGTGCGGGGCCAGGACGGCGCGTTCCTGGGCGAGCAGCGCGGACGGGACGGCCGGCTCGTGCTCGAAGTTGTCCACGGCGGCGGCGAACAGCGCGCCGGACTCCAGCGCGCCGGCCAGCGCCTCCTCGTCCACCACTCCGGCGGTCATGCTGACCACCACCGCCCCGCGCGGCAGCAGGGCGAGGCGGCGGGCGTCCAGCAGGTGCCGGGTGGCGGCGCTGAGCGGGGCGGTGACGACCAGCACCGTGGAGTGGGCGAGCAGGTCCTCCAGCGGCCGCCAGGTGGCGCCGTCGGCCTGCTCGGGCGGCAGCTCGCGGCGGTTGTGGTAGCTGACCGGCATGTCGAAGGCGCGGGCCCGGCGGGCCACCGCCTGCCCGATCCGGCCCATGCCGAGCACGCCCAGCGGGGTGCCGGCCAGCTCCATGCCGAGCAGGAAGTTCGGCGCCCAGGTCCAGGGGCTGCCGGAGCGCAGCAGGCGCTCGCCCTCGCCGAGGCGGCGGGTGGCGGCCAGCAGCAGCGCCCAGGCCATGTCGGCGGTGGCGGTGGTGAGCACGCCGGGGGTGTTGGAGACCAGCACGCCGCGTTCGGCGCAGGCGGCCAGGTCGATGTTGTGGTGCCCCACGGCGTGGTTGGCGACGATCTCCAGGGACGGCCCGGCCGCGTCCAGGAACTCGCCGTCGACCCGGTCGTCCAGGGTGGTGAGCACGGCACGGCGGTCGCGGACGGCGGCCAGCAGGTCGGCCCGGGCCATCGCCTGGTCGGAGTCGTGGCAGGTGACGGTGTGGCGCGCGGTGAGCCGTTCGATCACCCCGGGCGCGAGGCGCCGGGTGACCAGGACCGGGGGCGGCGTCTGCTTGCTCATGGTCCCGCAGCGTACCCGCCGCCCCCGGCCGGAGGCCGTGCTCTCACCGGCGCCTGCACCGCCGCTTACACCGGTTGCGGCTCCAGGTCCCGGTTGATCCGCTTCCAGCCGCGCGCCGCGACCGTGTTGGGGTGCTCCTCGCCGAACTGCCGGATCAGCTCGCCGATCGCGCGGGCCCGCAGTTCGGCGGCCTGGGTGTGCCGACCGGCCGAGCGCAGGGTGATCGACAGGTTGGCCTCGCAGGCGACGGCGTCCGGGTGCCGGGGCGTGTAGCGCTCGCACAGGCCCTGGTAGGCGGCCCGGCCGAGTTCCTCGGCGAGGCCGATCTGGCCGTCGTCGCCGTAGGCGTTGGCCAGGTTGATCACCGCGTTGAGGGTGTACGGGTGGTCCGCTCCGACGGAGTCGGTGAGCCCCTCGACGGTGAGCCGGCCGCGTTCGATGGCGCCCTGGACGTCACCGCTGCCGCGCAGGTAGATGCCGAGGTTGTTGGCGCAGGCCAGGGTGAAGGGGTGTTCGTCGCCGAACAGGCGGCGGTGGCCTTCGAAGACGGTGGAGCAGAGGTCGCGGGCGGCCTCCTTGTCGCCGGAGGCGCTGTGGTCGGCGGCCAGGTTGAGCGCGCAGGCGAGCGCGTCGGGGGCGTCGGCGCCGTAGCGCTCCAGGTAGCGCTCGTAGGTCTCCTTGGTGATCCGGCGGGCTTCGGCGAGCGCGCCGATGCGGCGCAGTGAGACGGCCAGGGACTTGGCGTTGCGCAGGTTCTCCGGCAGGTCGGGGTCGAGGACGTCGCCGAGGTCGGAGGTGACTTCCTGGAGCAGGTCCACCGAGCCGCGGTAGTCGCCGAGTTCGCGCAGGTCGCGGGCGAGGTTGGACTTGGTGGAGAGGGTGTAGGGGTGCCGGGGGCCGAGGACGGCCGTGCGCCGGTCGAGGGTCTCCTGGTCGAGTTCGCGGGCGGCCTCGCTGTTGCCGACGAGCCGGTAGTCGATGGCCAGGTTGTTGGCCATCGAGAGCGTGCGCGGGTTGTCGTCGCCGAACAACTCGCGGAACTGGTCGAGGATTTCGCGGTCGAGGTCGAGTGCGGCCTGGAACCGTCCGAGTGCCCGGCGGTCGGCGCCGAGGGAGCCGGCCGTCATCAGGGTGTACGGGTGGTGCTCGCCGAGCAGGGCCCGCTGGCGTTCCAGGGTGTCCTCGTCCAGGGCCAGTGCTTCCGCGTAGTTGCCCTGGGAGCGCAGCACGTTGGCGAGTTGGAAGCGCAGCAGCAGGGTCTGCCGGTCGTTCTCGCCGAGCTTGTTGGTCCACTCGGTGTCCAGGGCGTGGCCGAGGTCGCGGGCGCGGTCGAGTTCGCCGCGCTTCCAGAGGTAGCGGACGCGGTCGATGAGCAGCTGGCGGGTGTCCGCCTCGTCGCAGTTGTGCGCCTTGGAGGGCGACAGGTGCGGCCAGATCTCGTCGAAGGCGGGCCAGTTGGCGGGGTCATCGGTGTCGCCGAGGACCGGCCGGGCGCCGGTCAGGATGCGATGCACCTCGTGGACGGCGATCTCCTGTTCGTCGTCGGTCATCTCGGCCCGGATCACCGCCTGGACGAGCCGGTGCACCTGGAAGCTGTTGCTGCCGGCGTCGACCTTGGCCAGCGCGTACCGGCCGATCGCCTGGATCACCTTGCCCAGCATGAACTTGTCGCTGAGGTCGGCGTCGTACTTCACCAGCGCCCGGATCATCTGGTCGCTGTAGAAGAGGTTCATCGAGATCGGCTCGGGCGCGAAGAACGCGCAGAGCTGGAGGAGCCGGACGGCGGCCGGGGACTGCTGGCGCAGCCGGCCGATGGAGACGTTCCAGGTCGCGCCGACCGGGGTCGGGTAGTCGGCGGGGCGGGCGACGGCCAGCGCGCGGGCCGCCTCGGCGTGCAGTTGGGCGACGTAGGTCTCCACCGGGGTGCCGGTGGTGTCCAGCCAGGCGGCCGCGACCTCGACGGCGAGCGGCAGGTCGCCGACCGCCTCGGCGACCCGGTCGGCGTCCGGGCGGGACAGGCCGCGGGCTCGCCGGCACAGGTGCTCGACGCTCTCGCCGCGGGTGAAGACGTCCACCTCCAGCGCCTCGGCGTGCCCGGTCCAGGCCTGGTTCCGGGAGGTGACCAGGATGTGGCCGGAGCCGCCGGGGAAGAAGCGGCGGATCTCGGCCGGTTCGTCGGCGTTGTCGAAGATCAGCAGCCAGCGCGAGGTGGGCACGCCGCGGCGCAGCGCCTCCCGGGCGGCCTCGGCGGCTTCGGTGACGGAGTCGCCGACGCGCAGGCCGAGCCGGCGGGCGAGGTCGGCGAGGGCGGGGGCGACGAGTTCGGTCTGTTCGGCGTCGATCCACCAGACCAGGTCGTAGTCGGACATGAACCGGTGCGCGTACTCCAGCGCGACCTGGGTCTTGCCGACGCCGCCGAGCCCGTACAGCGTCTGGGGGGTGGGCAGGACGGCCGCCATGCCGCCGCGCAGCTGGTTGCGCAGTTGCTCCAGGACGGCGGCGCGGCCGGTGAAGGAGGGGTTGCGCGGCGGGACGTCCCACACGGTCGGCTTGCTGCCGGGGAAGCGCGGCCCGCCGCCGTTGGGCTCGGTCAGGACGACGTCGCCGCGGCCGAGGGCACGCAGCAGGGTCTGGACGGACTGCGTCTCGTCGCGGCCGACGAGGTCGACGGGGTTGCGGTTGCTGAAGGGTGCGGTGAGCCTGACGTCGCCGACGCGGACGGGGACGAGCTGGCGCCGGGTGCCGGCGGGGTCGGAGTTGACCACGGACTCCCACAGCGCCCGGGCCTGCGGGGAGCGCTGGTAGGCGGGCGAGAGCACGGCGACGGTCCGGTAGGCGGCGTCGATGCCGCGTTCGGTCTCCTCGCGCGTGTCGGTGCCGGCGCTGAGGTCGCGGGGCAGCACCCGGAAGCCGGCCCGGGTGAGCACGGACTCGATCCAGTCCGCCCACATCCGGTCCTCGGGGACGTAGGAGAGGTAGAGGTCGGCGGGGACGGACGGGCGGCGGCGGGTGAACGCGTCCACGTAGCGCAGCCGTAGTTCCTCGTCCATGACCGGCAGGGAGGTGACCTTGCGCCGGGTGATCATCGCGGTGAGCCGCTCGCAGGCGGCGAGCATCGAGGTGGGGGTGCCGGTCTGGTCGCCGAAGGTGGCGAGGATCTCCTCGTAGGCGTAGAACGGCCGGTACGGGATCTCCACCGAGCCCCAGTAGGAGGCGAGTTCCTCGCCGTTGAGGCCGGCCGGCAGCCCGTCGAAGCGGACCCGGGCGAGGGAGCGGCCGGCGTCGGCCTTCTCCTTCTCGCCCTCGTCGATGCGCATCGGGACGGGCAGGATGCGGATGCCGCGCTCGCGGTAGCGGTCGTGGATGTGCTGGGCGATCCGGGAGGCACCGTCGATGGACTGGTCGCTCAGGGTGAAGCAGACCACCAGGTCGTCGGGCATCTGGACGGTGCAGATCTCGGCGATGTCGGACAGTCCGGTGCGCGAGTCGATGAGCACGTAGTCGTACCGCTTGCTCATGTCGGCCTTGAGGGCGTCGAAGAACTGCCCGCCGTCGAAGCGGTCGTAGAAGATGTCCCAGTCCAGATGGGTGACGGCCTCGGAGTAGTCCCGGTTGAACTGGCCGGCGGACAGGAAGTCCAGGCTGCCCCCGGTCGGGAACAGCGGCCAGGACAGCGACAGCGCGTGCGGGTGCACCCTGGCGAAGTCCAGGTGCCAGCCCTCGGCGTGCTCGACCGGGCGCAGGGCCTCCTCGCGGTACTCGGCGATCAGGTCCATCATCCCGGTCGTGCCGGCCAGCGAGGCCGGGTCGAGGAAGGGGTGGAAGAACTTGGCCAGGCCCGGCGCCTCCAGGTCCCAGTCCACGGTGAGCACCCGGTAGCCGTTGGCGGCCAGGATCCAGGCCGTGTTGGCGAGCGCCATGGTGCGCCCGGTGCCGCCCTTGTAGGAGTAGAAGGTGATGATCCGGCCGTTGCGGTCCTGCTCCACGGACCGTCGCTCGGCCTCCCGCTGGGCGGCCAGTTCGGCCACGGTGAGGCCCCCGACGCGGAAGTTCCTGGTGGGGTTCTCGCTCATCTGGGTCGTCCTCCCAAGGGCGCCATCCCGTCATCGGGGTCATCGCCGTCGTCACGGTCTGGGTGGTCGTCGGGTCCGGAGCCGTCCTGCCCGAAGGGGGCGTCGCGGCCGAACGGGGCCGCGCCCGGGCCGCGCCGGAACGCGTCCCGCAGGTTCGGGCGGGGCGGCGGCGGGTCCTCCGGCTCGGCCCTGGTGCGGCCCTCGAAGGCGTACTTGGCCTTCATGGCGGCCCGGGGCAGCGCGTCGTCGAAGTCCTCCAGGGTGTTCAGCCCGGTCGGGCCGGTCACGCCGAGGAAGCTGGGGCGGCTCGCCCGCCGGGTGATGCGCAGCGCCTGGTCGCTCAACTCTCCGAGGTCGCCGCCGCGTTCCTCGCACTCGGGGTCCTCGGTGTTCCACGGCTCCAGGACGCTCACCCAGGTGGCGTCCGAGCGGTCGAAGCGGCGGACGAGCTCCCGGCGGTCCGGGTCGCGCAGCGCCCACCGGTCGAGCAGGAGCAGGCCGGGGGCTGCCGCCTCCCCCTCGATGATGGACTCGACCTCGTCGTCGAACTCGTGCACGGTCGGCTGGAACCCCAACTGCCGGGCCAGCCGCACCGCGTGCTGGGCGATCGGCGAGCCGGCCGGGCGATAGGGGTGCCAGTCGGTGCGCCGGGTGCCGTAGAAGTCGGGATTGCGGTCGGGCGGCAACTCGCCCTGATGGTAGGAGAGTACGGAGATCCGCAGCTGCTTGGTCGGCGCGCTCACGTCGAAGGCACTGGGCAGGCCGTTGAAGTCCAGCCGCCGCCCGACCGGGATCACCGTCTCCTCCGCCACCTGCACGATCCGCGCCGCCAGCCGGTGCACGGCCAGCTCGTAGGCGGAGCGGAAGTAGGTGAGCTTCATCAGCGCGTACAGGCCCTCGGTGGCGTAGTCCGGCCCGAAACTGGCGTGGTTGAACTGGAGTTCACTGGCCACCTTGGGCAGCCGGTAGCGACTCATCGGCGCCCACAGCACCGGCACGATGCCACTGGTGCGCTCCGCGTCGATCGTCGCCGGGTACACCGGGCGGCGGGTGAAGGCGTGCCACTCCTGCCCGCACGGGACGCTGTTGAAGTACCGGGGCGAGTACAGCGGTACGAACACCCGGCAGGTCGCCAGCTCCTCCGACAGCCGCTCCGCCCACAACTCCCCCTGGTGCATGGACTCGTCCATGAAGCCGACCGGCACCCCGGCCGGGACCGTGGTCAGTTGCAGCACCGCCTCGCACAGGTCCCGGTACAGCTGGCGCACCCAGTGGTTCGGATCACCGGCGCCGCGCGTGCCGGCCTTCGGGGTGTGCGCGTAGGAGAGGAAGAAGTACGGCCGGGCATCGTCCTCGTCCCAGCCACGGTCGTTCACACGCGCCTCCCCCGGGCCCGTCGGCAACCTGGTTCCCGCAGCCCCCGTGCGGCGGGGTCTCAGTGTAGGAACGACTGAGGACCCAAGGGAATAGCACAACGAGTCGTACGAATTGACATGACCGAAACGACGCGGCTGTGCGCCCGCTTATCGTGGCTCCAGCACGTCCGCCACGGAGTACAAGGAAGGTAGCCATGGACCACCTCAACTGGCAGAAGCCGAGCGTCAGCGGGGAGGAAGCCAACTGCATCGAGATCGCTTCCGACGGCGACTTCGTCTACCTCCGCGAGTCCGACAACCCCACCCACATCGTCACCACCACCCGCGCCAAGCTCAACGCCTGGCTCCTCGGCGCCAAGGCCGGCGAGTTCGACCACTTCATCGCCTGACCTCCACGGCCGGGCATGGCGCGGGCCCGCCTGGAGGAGGCGGGCCCGCGTGCCATGCATGGCACCTATGTCCGATCCCGTCGATCCCGCAGCCGCTCGGACCGGGCCTGGCAGACACCGCCGACGGCGGCGGCCAGCAGGATCAGGACCAGCATGCCCGTCACGCCTGGCCCCGTCGGCGCTTGAACTCGCGCAGCAGAGTCAGCAGGTTGATCAAGGTGCTGGCCGGGATGTTGCCGATGGAGACCAGGGCACGGCCGTTCAGATCGGTCTCGCCGGACTGGGCGGACGGCCAGAGGAGGCCGAACTCGCGTCCCTCCGTGCGGAGATCGACGATCAGTTCGGTGATCTGCCGGCCGGTGAGCTGCCGCAGGGCCGGGTCGGCGGGGTGGATCGGGTGGTGGGCGATCACGCGGCGCCGTCCAGCTCGAACCAAACGCGCTTGCCGAGCTTCTGCGGCTCCGCACCCCAGCGGTGCATGAGCCCCTCCACCAGCATCAACCCCCGCCCGGACTGGGCGAACGGGTCGGGCTTCCACTGCTCGGGCAGCACGGGACTGCGGTCCGCGACGGTGACGCGGAGCGTCCCGTGGACGACGGCGACCAGGACGACGGGCGCGGCGGTCAACCCGTGCCGCCAGGCGTTCACCACCAGCTCCACGAGAGCGAGTTCGGCATCCCCGATGGAGGAATTGGGGTACCCGGCGCGCGCCATGGTGTCGCGCAACGCCTCGCGAGAGACGGTGAGGGAGGGGGAGTTGAGGTTGGGGTCACACATGGGGAATCTCCCAGCGGTGCAAAGTGATTGGTGAGTGGACTGTAGGGCCAATCACCACAATCCTGCAACACTCTCCGCATCTAGATCTACACTTTCAGTAGGCGGCCTACTCGTTGGCCGAACTACTGCACGAGAAGGGCACGTGCATGGGATTCAGGACCGCAATCAGCGAACGACAGCGTCGACTTGGCGATGAGCTGCGGCGTCTCCGCACCAGCGCAGGCATGTCCCTTCCAGAACTCGGCGAGCTGGTCGGCATGAAGGGACCAGCCGTCAGCCACACCGAGTCGGGCAGGCTTGGTATCAATCCTGAGCGATTGGCCCTCTGGCTCGACGCCTGCCATGCCAACGATCCCGAGTATCGAGCAGGCCTTCTCGCCATGGGCCAGAGCAACGGCAAGGGCTGGTGGACCGACTACCGGCCCTACGTTCCAACGTCAGCCCTCGATCTCGCCGAGTTCGAACACGGCGCTACCCGCCTGGACACATACGAGACGCTACTGATCCCTGGCCTGCTCCAGACCAAGGGCTACAGCGAGGTCATCCTCGAATACGCGCAGAAGACGGTCGAGTTCCGACAGTCGCGGCAACGCATCCTGAGCGTCGAGAACGGGACGCCATTTCATGCCGTGATCCACGAGGCTGCGCTACGAACGATGTACGGCGGACCTACCGTCATGCGTGACCAGCTGAACCACCTGGCCGAGGTCGGCAAGCTGCCTCACGTCACCATCCAGATCCTGCCGTTCGACTGCACCGTGTTCGCCTCGGCCGACACCCCGTTCATGCTGCTTCACGGCCGACACTCCAAGCTCGACACCGTCTTGATGGAACAGCCCCAGGGCTCACCATTCCTTGGCGAGCCCGAAGCAGTAGCCTCGTTCCGGCGACAGTTCGAACGACTCAAAGGCCTGGCACTCCCGCCTCTGACGGCCAGCGCATCCGAGCTATCGCCCTCATATCGCGACTCATGGGGCTTGCTCCAGCACATTCGGTACGCAGTACAGGGAAGGTAAGCATGGAACAGCTCAACTGGCAGAAGTCGAGCTTCAGTGGGGAGCAGACCAACTGCATCGAGGTCGCTTCCGAGGGTGAGCTGGTCTACATCCGCGAGTCCGACGACCCCGCCCACATCGTCACCACCACCCGCACCAAGCTCAACGCCTGGCTCCTCGGCGCCAAGGCCGGCGAGTTCGACCACTTCACCGCCTGACCCACACAGCGCAGAAGGGCGGCTCCCGCGAACTCGCGGGAGCCGCCGCCTACCGATCGGCGCTGAGCGCGGTATCGAGATACTCCTGCACCGGCTCGAACAGCCCGTACGGCACGTACTCGGGGATCTCGGCGAGAGCCACCCACGCGAGCTGGTCCAGCTCCTCCGTGTCGACCACCTCGGCGGTGCCGCTGACGACCTCACAGGCCGTGTACGACATCAGTCGGCCGGTCTTCGGGTGCACGCGCTCACCCAGGAGCTTGATCGCGGCCACACCGAGCCCGGTCTCCTCCGCCGTCTCTCGGACAGCCGCCAGCTCGGGCGACTCGCCGGACTCGATCTCACCAGCCGGGAACTGCCACGAGAGCTGGCCCTCGCTGACCCGCCGCCGGACCATCAGGACGCGGCCTTCGTGGGCCACGATCGCGGCGGCGATTCCCGGGCGTTCCTCGGCAGTCTGCTGTGTCACGTCTGCTCCTCCAGCGCGGCCAGGACGGGTGGAAAGATCGTATCGGCGCGATGAAGCGGGTCACCTTCTCTCGCCGACACCAGTGCCGAGACGATCTTCTCCAAGCGCTTTCTGGAGCACATCAGCTCCAGGGCTCGGCCGGGCCTCTGATGATGACGGACTTCAGCCGGACCAGCGGTTGCCCCTCGCAAGGAGCCGCCGGTCAACAGCTCCCCGGAGCGTCAGAGCGGGAGACCCCCGGCAAGATTCTTATTCCAGATCAGGAATATGCCCGATACGGCTTGGACAGGCGCCGCAGCCGGCCTTAGCGTCGTTGATGGGTTGGGAGGCACTCGACCTGGAAGGGGTCAGCATGGCTGAGTACCCGCAACTGCTGCGTCTTACCGGCAAGTTCAACGGCCCGAACTGCGACGATGACGACTGCCCGAACGTGTACGCCACCGACCGAGGGACGTTCGTGGTCCAGGGCGACCACTTCACGGCCCTGAAGGTGCCCACCGGGGAGTCCGCCGTCGAGATTCCCCGACACGTCCTGGAGGAGGCCATCCGTGCTCTTGGATGGTGACCAGTGGCGCGCTCACTTCGACAGTTACCAGCACGAAGCGTTCCGGTTCGAGGCGCAGCCCGCCTACACCATGCCCAGGGAAGCAGAGAGCCTGGCCCGCTTTCTGCGCGGCGAGCCGAAGCCGGTCGATCACAACGCGGCGTGGCACCGGAGGGTGCACGGCTTCGTCTCCTCGGGGCGGACGATCGGCCGCGTCCGGGTGGTGCGCCGCCCCCTCACGGACTACCAGCGGTACCAGTTCGCCTGGGGCATCCCCGGCAACATCGCCGCCGGGGAAGACATTCGAATCCTGGACGCCACTGAAGGGAACTTCGGTATCCCCGACCAGGACTGGTGGCTGTTCGATGACACCTCGGCGGTCCACCTGAACTTCCGACCTGACGGCACCCAGATCAACCGGGAGCTGGTCAGCGGCGACATGCGCCGCCACCGCGAGTGGAAAAGAATCGCCCTGGCTCACTCCGTGCCGTTTTCCGAATATCTGAAAGAGCTCGGGTGACGCTCGATCCAGATCAGCTCGGCCGGTCGAAGTCCGATCTGGCCGAAACGCTCAGAAGGCTCCGCCTGGAAGCCGGTCTCACAGGAGACCGGCTTTCGGTGCGTTGTGGCATCTCCCAGAGCAAGATCAGTAAGATCGAGACCGGAAAACTGACCCCGACCCTCGTCGATGTGGAGCGCATCCTCAGGGCTCTTGGGGCTCCGGCCGCCCTCGTCCGGGAAGTATCCTCGCTGGCTCGTACGGCCAATACCGAGTGGCAGGACAAGCGAACCTCATGGCGCCGGGGCATCGAAAAGCGACAGGCGGAGCTGGCGTCGCTGGAGTCGGACGCGACAGAGCTGCGATATTTCCTGCCGGCAATGATCACAGGCCTCCTGGCCACGCCCGAGTACATTCGGGCCAGCTTGAGCCACTCCCCCGGCGACAGGGCGATCATCGTGGGCCGCAAGCTGGAACGCCAGGTGGCTCTCTACGACGAATCAAAGTCATTCACGTTCCTGCTCACGGAGCAGGCGGTGAATTGGGCACTGCTTCCTCCTCAGGCAATGGCCGTCCAGATTGACCGCCTTGCATCGCTCACCCATCTGCCGTCCGTTCGAATCGGCGTGATTCCATATGGGACACTTATTACTCGCGGACCAATGAACACGTTCACGGTGTACGACGACCGCCTCGCCACTGTGGAGTCGTTCACCGGCCGTCTCGCATTTCGCGATCACCGGGACATCCAGCGCTATCGTGAAATTTTCTCGATATTCGAAGAATCCGCCCTCTTCGGCGACGAGGCCAGGGGGCGGCTCAGCGAATGGTCGATGATTTACCGTGGGTGATATTTATTCACTGACGGGAATATCGTTGTCCGGCCTGCTCGAACCCTCCTAGTCTGGACGCCTGCGCTACGGCGACTCGGTACGGCAGAAGGACGGGCCGATGAACACCTGGGAGTTCGTGAAGGACCGGACCGCCACCCGGGGTGCGGTCTGGAGATCGGCTGACGGCTCGCTCTACAAGCGGACCGGCGGAGAGGACTTGCGGGCGGAAGTCGAGTTCCAGCAGCTGGCCGCCGGACTTGGATACCCCGTACCTGCGATTGTCGACAGCGGATTCGAAGGCGGAAGTTACTTCGCCATCGAACGCACCATCGGCAACAGCTCACTGCACGAGGACGCCCTGGCCGACACTCAGCGGGCCGGACAGGTCGGCGACCACGTGATCAGCACCGCGGCCGCCGTCGCCTCGAAGCTCCTACAGGCCCAGGCGAGGCACCCTCTGCCCTCGACCCCGTGGTTCGAGAAGGCGGCCTTCGCAGCGGCCGTCTTCGAGGAGAACCCGGACTTCGACACGCCGCGGGTCCACCAGGCCGTCGAGCACGCCCTCGACCGGCTGTCCCGACTCCCCATCGTGCACGGGCACTTGGACTACGGTCTGCCCAACATCCTCACGGCCGGGATCATCGACTGGCAGCACCACGGACCGATCCCGTTCGGCTACGACGTGTACCCGGCGCTCGACATCGTGGCCTTCAAAGGTGGAGGCAAGGGCTACACCATCACCTCGGAGCAGCGCGCCACGTACACCGTCGCACTCGACCGGACCAGCACGTCCCTGATCGGCCGGCGGGTGAGCGATCACCTGGGCGACTTCCTGCTCGTCAAGTGCTTCTTCTTCCTCGCCCTCATGCGGCCCACTCACCCCGCAGGGCATGACAAGCACATCAAGTGGCAGTACCGCCGCGCCCTCTTCTCGATGGGACTTGAGCAGTATGAGTCGTCCACCACGATTGACACCGGAGCCTTCCCCGCTCTGGAGCAGTTCGCCGCTGAACACCGGTAGGCCGGTCCCCATCGTCCGCGACCGTGACTACCTGATGGATCACCACGGCGTCGTCTTCAAGGTCATCGGGGACAGCCACCCCGGCAGCCACTACCTGGGCTACGTCAAGTACCACCCGGACGAGAAGGGGGACCGGCGGGTGTTCGGCCGGACCTACCGGCAGAACAGTGTCGTGTCGAAATCCTTCGGCATCCTTGCCGACCGACCGGAGTGCTACGTCTACTCCGACGCCCTCGGCTGCGTCATCACGGGCATTCCGCGCGAGGACGTCGCCGTCCACTACTCGTGCCGCCAGGCCCTCTCTGCCATCCATGAGGAACCCGGATCGGTCGCCGACAATCCGGCAGGCAAGGACCTCCTGGCGATCACCGAGTGGGTCGCCACGAACGGCGCCCGGGATCTCCTGGGTGTCACCGGGTCCTTTCTCGTCGGCTGTTTCAACGAACGCTCGGACATCGACCTCGTCTGCTACGGGCCGGAGGGCTACGAGGCCGCCCAGGACCTGTTCCAGCAGACCGCTCTGATCAAGCCCTACGACGGAGACGACCTGACCCGGCTGTACATCCGCCGGGCCAAGTACATGGAGGGCAGCTCCTTCGAGGCCCTCATCAAGCAGGAACGCCGAAAGCTCCAGGGGCTCACCTCCAGCTCCGGCGCGCACATCAACTGCGAACCCATCCGCTCCGACCGCGACAGACCCTTCTCCCGCATCTCCTCCAAGGAGATCGGAGAGATCTCCCTCCTCGCGAGAATCACCGACCACGCCGAAGGCCTCACCACCCCGGCGCTCTATGGGATCAAGGTCAGGACCATCCTGAGCTCGACCATCGACGAGCCCGACTCCTTCGCCCGCCGGATCACCCACATGCGTTCCTACCTCGGCGCCTACACCGGCGCGTTCCGATCCGGAGACACCGTGCACCTGTCCGGCAAACTCGTCCACTCCCAGGACGGCGACCGCAGCAGCTTCGGCATCGAGCTCACCCCCTGGACCGTCAGCGGCTCCTACGTCGCCAACCTCGCCGCGTAGGCGCCGCGCGGTGGCCCTGCTCGTCATCCGGCACGCCGAGTCCGTCGAGAACGCCGACAAGTACCACGGCTTCTACCAGGACCCGCGCCCCTGCACCGGAGCCGTCGCCCACACCATCTCCCGCACGATCGTCGGCCTCACCCCGCACGGTTTCCGGCAGGCCCAGTGGCTCGCCGGCATCCTGCCGAAGCTCGCCGGCCCCACGCCACGCGTCTACACGTCGACCTACCGCAGGACGATCGACACCGCCGCGATCGCCCTGCCCGACATCCCCGACGGCTGGCCCCAGCAGACCACGCTCCTCGACGAGCAGCACTACGGCGACGCCACCTACATGACCAAGCGTGAGCTGAACGACAGCTACCCCGAACTCGCCGAGGACCGCCGCCTGCGCAAGCACCTCTGGACCGCACCGGGTGGCGGCGAGTCGCTCGCCGAAGGCGTACTCAACCGGGCCACCGAGTTCGCCGCCCTCGCCCAGGCCGAACTCCAGGAATCGAGCACCATCGTCGCCTTCACCCACCAGACCGCCGCAGTGGCACTCCGCTCCCTACTCGAAGCCTGCACCCTGCCCGAGATCCTCGCCGAGGAGCGGAAGGGCAAGATGCCCAACGCCGCGATCCTCCACTACGAACTGCGAGACGGCCGGTTCACCCGGACGCGAACCACGACCCCGCCGATCTAGGAGGAGTCCGTGCGACACCTGTTCCTCAACGGCCCTGTCCAGAACGGGACCTTCATCTTCGGCACCCGCCCCGGCAAGGCCGTCGGCATCCGCCTCGCCGCCGCCCTCAACGCCATCCTCGGCTCACCGCCCGCACCCCACCTGTGGAACACCGCCACCCTCGCCGGAGACCTCCGCCACCGCGAGGCTGAGGGGCCGAAGATCCCCCGTCAGCGCTTTGAGGCCGACCTCATCGCGAGCAAGTACGCGCCGGGGCAGTCTCCGGCAGGCGGCATCATGACCGACACCGACACTGAGGTCGCAAGCCTCGCCCTGGAGATGATCGAGAACAACCTCCGCGCCGGCACCCTGACCATCAGCCGTGAGACCGTTCCCACCTGCCGGGCCTGCGGCCACATGACCGGTACCGGTGGCCGCCCCTGCAACGCCTGCGGCAGCACCGACACCCGGGACCGCACAAGCCTTCACCTTGTCGCCGAACTCGCCAAGGACCGCCCCATCCTCGACCGCTCGGACATCCACGCCAGTCACCGACAGCAGCCCAGACACCTTCAGGGCACCGTCGGCAAGGTTCCAGGGCGCCTGATCCTCTCCCGTACCCGCGACCACGGCATCGACCTGTCGCCAGTCGGTCTCGACCGCCTCGTGCTCGACCCGCGCGCCGGCATCCATGCCACCGTCCTCGCCGCAGCCCGAAGGCACCGGGCGGAGGTGGCCGTCATGGCCACCACCCAGAATGCCGCCAACCACATCGCCGCCCACGGCCTGCACTTCCGCGAACACGACGGCATCCGCCTCCGCTATGCCCTCCACGGACACCTGCCCTACAACCACACGGCAGATCTTCAACCGCTCCACGACGCATACCGAGCCACCCCGGCGATCAAGGAGAGCTTCGAAGCCTGGTTCCTCCCCCTCTTCTCCCTGCAGGCCAAGGCCGCAACCCGGCCCGAGCAGTTGCCGGCAATCTTCAGGCACTACATGCGGGCGCACCTGGCCAGACCGGCTGCAGCCGACGAAGAGATGATCGAGGCCCTACGGTGCTCAGTCGAAGCCGGCAATACGGAATGGATCACTCGGAAACGCGTGCTGGCCGCCGCGATGACAGCTTGTGAGGCCACTGTGTAGAAGCATCCGGCCCTGCATAGGAAGTCGGGCCCACCGACTTCCTATGCACAGGGAGGCTCGACAGGAACGTCGCCGCCTTCGACGGAAGGGCGGCTCCCGCGAACTCGCGGGAGCCGCCCTTCCCCCAGGTGCCGCCGTCACTCTGCGGTGGGCCTCGGGACGATCCAGAGCTCGGCCGGGCCGCTGATGATGACGGACTCCAGGCGGGCCGGCCTCGGGCTGGCCGGGTCCAGGACACTGCCGGGGTAGGCGCCGAAGAGGCCGCCCAGGGCCACTTCGGCCTCCAGCCGGGCCAGGGGTGCGCCGAGGCAGAAGTGCGGGCCGTAGCCGAAGGACAGGTGCTCCTTGTCGGGGCGGGTCGGGTCGAAGTCGTCCGGCCGGTCCGGGTGGACCTCCGGGTCCCGGCCGGCCGCGCCGAATCCGAGCAGGATCGGCTCGCCCTGCCGGATGACCACGCCCTCGCCGAGGTCGATGTCCTCCAGCGGGTAGCGAAGCGGGATGTGCATCACCGGGCTCTCGTGGCGCAGGGTCTCCTCGATGACGTCCTCCCACGCGAGGGCGCCCTCGCGGACCTGGGCCAGGTAGCGGGGGTGGGTGAGGAGCGCCTGGACGGCGCTGGTGATGAGGTTGACCGCCGTCTCGTACCCGGCGCCGAGCATCAGGAAGAGCTCGTCGCGGGACTCCTCCTCGGCGCGGCCCGTGTCGCCGCCGGTGCTGACGGCGGCCACGTCGCTGGCGAGGTCGGGCCCGGGGTCGCGCCGTTTGAGCTCCAGCAGTTCGACCAGCACCACGTTGATCTCCGCCCGCGCGACCGTCATCTGCTCGGTCGTCGCCGTCGTCGTCAGCAGGGTGTCCATCGACCGGCCGATCTGCGGCCGCATGTCGGCGGGTACGCCGAAGAGGTCGCAGATCACCGTCATGGTGAGCGGGAACGAGAGGGCCCGGCGGATGTCCACGGCCTCGCCGGGGGCGAGGTCACGGAACGCGCCGACCAGGGCGGCGGTCGTCGCCTCGATCCCGGACCGCAGCGCGGACACCCGGCGGGGCGAGAACGAGGGCGCCATCCGTCGTCGTGCCGAGCGGTGTTCGTCGCCGTAGCGGTTGAAGAAGTTCTGCTGGAACGCGATCGGGCCCATCGGCCACCCCTCGGGCACCGCGGCCAGGCCGGGCCAGTGCTTGCGCGGGTCGCGGGAGACCCGCGGATCGCCGGTCAGGGCGCGGATCACCGAGCTGCGGGTCACGGACCAGGCGAGGATGCCGCCGGGGAGTTCGACCCGCACGGCGGGCCCGGCGGCGCGGAGCTCCGCGTTCTGCTGGTGCAGGGCCCGGGCGGTCATGTCCAGCACCGGGCAGCCGTTGTCGTCTGGAGCCATGGCATTGCTCCTCAGGATCTCTCGGGGGTGCCCCGGCAGTCCGTGCCGCGACACGTCCTGCCGTGTCCGGGGCCTGTGCTCCGTTCTAGAGCGGCGCGGAGCGGTCGTCAACGGGCCGGGACGGTGTTACCAGGATCATCCAGTCAGACGGACTGTGCACCGTCTACACCGATGGTCACGCCGAACCGGCCCAGGTCCGGCCTCCCCTCCTCCCCCCACCACCAGGCCGGCTCGCTTGCGCAGCTCTCGCAGCTTCTTCCCCAGCTCGGACTTGGACTGTCCGAGCCGTTCCGGATCCAGAGACACTCAGCCGCTTGCTCTCACGTACTCCGAGAAAGGAACCGACTCGGATACGGCCAAGCGCTTCCACTCGACGAATCGGATCGGGTCGCCGTCGAACACCTCGCGACTGATCTGCGTCCCGTCCGGGCGGTAGTTCATCAGGACCACCCTGGACTCGTCGAACATCCAGAAATCCTGATCCGGTAAGCCCGGATTCTCGCGGCCGGTCAGGTCGAGAATCCGGATGTCCTCGCCGGCCGCGACGTTGTGGCCATAGTGCGCGAACTCGAAACGGAGGTAGTCCGTCAGGGGCCGGGTGATCACGTGATCGCGCCGAACAGCTCCGTCGCCACCGAACCTGCTGCGAGGGTCGCACAAGAAGTCGACCCCACCGACTTCTTGTGCAACACCGCATCCGTCGGCCCGCGTCCCAGGTGTCCTGGGACGCGGGCCGACGTCATGACCGGGCCGGGCCTGTGCGGAGAGCGCAGGCCCAGCCCTCTCCACAGGTAGGCGCGTCCTTGTGCGTAGGAAGTCGGTGAGGCCGACTTCCTACGCACAAGAGACCTGGACAGGACCGTCGCCGCTTCGGCGGGGCCGAAGCGGCGACGGGAGCAACCGAACTGGAGGAGGGGCGGGGGCGCGGGACCGTCAGGGGCGGAGGAGGTGTTCGGCGAGGTCGACGGCTTCGCGGACGGGGACGAGGCGGCAGTCGGTGGTGCCGAGGTGGATGGTGGTGATGCCGGTGGCAGCGGCGAGGACCTGGGTGCCGAGGTCGGCGAAGTGGAGGTCGTCGAGCTCGGGGGCCCGGAAGGTGAGCCAGCCGTCGGGGCCGACGCAGCGGTACTCACGCAGGGGGACGTCGGGCATGCGCTGGTCGGCGAGGTGGAAGGCGGTGAACCGGGCCATCGGGACGCCGAGCATCAGCACCCTGGCGTCGAGGTCGTAGAGGCGCCCGAGCGGGGACTCGGGGCCGAGGTGGGAGGTGAGGGGGTGGTGGGCGGTGATCTCGCGGGCGTGCCGGCCGAGGGCCGTCCAGGAGGTCTGGGGGTGGCGGCTGCGCAGGGCGCCGGGGCGGGTGCGGATCTCCTCGGAGAGGGCGCCCATGGTCGGCGAGCAGGGGGTGTTCGCCGGGTCGAACCGCGGCATCCGGGCCCGGTAGGCGGCGGTCTCGGCCGGGGTGAGGCCGGCGGTGGCGGTCTGGTGGATGCGCGAGGTGGCGGAGTTCTCGGGGGTGGCGGTGTAGGCGACCAGGGTGCCGCCGGGGCCGAGGACGTGGAGCAGCGCGTCGGCGACGGTGGCGGCGCCGCCGTCCACCGGGCCGAGGGCGCGCAGGGAGGCCTCGACGTGCACCACCATGCCTGGGCGGACGCCGAGTTGGGCGAACCCGGCGGCCAAACCCCCAGCGGTGAGGGCGGTATCGGTGAGGGCGGTGCCGGTGAGAGCAGTGACGGTGCGCATGGCCGCTCCTCTGGGTCAGACCTCGGCGTGGCGGGCGTGGCCGCGCTCGTGGCGGGCCCGTTCGGCGGCCCGTTCGGCGGCGGCGGGCAACGGCACGGCGAGCCACGGAGCGACGCTCTCACGCATGCCGTCGGCGAAGCGCAAGCCGAGCGCCGTGAGGGCGCCGGATCCGGCCAGCCGGTCGACGGCTTCGGCGGTGTACCGGCGCCAGAGCGCGAACTGGGTACGCGCCCGGTCGGCGGCCTCGCCCGGCAGCCCGTCGTAGGCGAACGCACGGGTGCCCCAGTACTCGGTGACGGCGAGGTGCGCGTAGGTGCCCTGGAGCAGGCCTTCGAGCGGGCGCGGGTCGGGCCGCCAGGGCGCGAGGTACAGCTGGTCGTCGGCCGGGTCGTGGAGGTCGAACAGGTCGAGTACGGCACCGAGTTTGACGTGCTGGAACTCGTGCGCGAGCAGCAGTGCGAGCGTCGGCGCGGTCGCGGGCCGGGCGATGCCGACCGCGCCGTGGGCCTGCCGGGCGGCCGAGCTGACGTCCCGCCCGGCGGGGCCCGGCCGTAGCGGGGTGATGGTGGTGAGGCCGGCCCGGAGGCCTTCCGCGTACGCGGGCAGGTCGTGCCCGAGCAGTTCCCAGGCTTCGCGCAACGCGCCCGTCCAGTCGAGCAGTTCGCCGTCGGCGAGCCGGCCGGCCACGGCGTGGTCGTGGCTGTCGCGCAGCGGGTCGACGTCCTCCAGGGTGACCGTCCACCCTCCGGCCAGCCGGACCCGCCGCAGCGGCTCGTCCAGGGCGGCGGACACCGATCCGTCGGACGCCCGCACGCTGAATCCGTCGGCCAGGCCGGTGACGACCGCCTCCCCGTCCGGGGCGGCGGTCCGCCCGAGGGTCGGCAGGTGCAGCCACCCGCCGCGCACCGGCACCGCGACCGCGTCCCCCCGCCCGGCGCGGACGGCGGCGGCGGCGGCCAGGGCGGCCAGCGGGCCGAGCCCGACGGTGAGGTCCCCGGCGAGCCGGCGGGCGGCCCAGGCGCGGGCGTACGGGTGGGCGAGGACGGTGTCGACGGCGGCGGGTGCGCTCGCGTCGAGTTCGGACAGCAACGCCCACGCGGCCGATCCGGGCTGCCCGGAGGCGTCCCAGGCGGCGGCCAGCATGGCCCGGGTGAGGGCGAGTTGGGCGCGGGACAGGGCCCGTACGGTGTCCTGGTCCCCGTACCCGCGGGCGAGCTGGTCGAGCTGCCGCTCGGTGAGGGTGGCCGGCACCACCGGCTCCCCGGCCTGGGCGGGGACAGAAGGACCCGCCCCGACAGCGGAAGCGGCGGCGGAACCGGCAGCGGAACCAGAGGCGGAACCGGCGGCGTCGCCGGCGAGTTCGTTGATGAGCTTCATGAGGTCACCGCAGTAGACGGAGGGATTGTCGAAGCCCGTGTCGGCCCGGTACCGGTGGGCGTACAGGCCGCCGCCGCAGCTGCGGACGACCGGGCAGGCCCGGCAGGCGGCGCTCAGCCCGGCCAGCCCCGACTGGCGGGCGGTCATGCCGGGGTGCAGCGCGACCTGGTCGAGGCTGTGCGTGAAGACGTCGTACCCCGTCTCCGGCGCGCCGTCGTAGGCGGTCTTGAGGCTGTCGGCCTGTTCGAAGCTGCCGTCCGTCTCCAGGACGACGAGGTCGGACGGTTCCAGGCCGAGCGATTCGGTGAGGCTGGAGAGCCCGTGCAACGTCCGGTGGACGGATTCGAAGGTGCGGACGGCGAACGGGCGGCCGTCGGCGTCCCATCTCCGGTACACGGCCAACAGCCAGTCCGCGTACGGCGTTCGCGCACCGTCGACGGCCGGTTTCGGCCGGTCCTCCCAGGTGGCGTGCGGCAGCAGGAAGTCGACGGCGGGGGGGGCGAGTTCGGCCAGGGCGCGGTAGACGGCGTCCGGGTCGTTCTCGATGTCGACGGTGCAGAGCAGCCCGGCGTAGAGGTGCCGGTAGGCGGGCCGGCGCAGCCGCTCGACCGCCCGCAGGACGTGCGGGTGGCTGCTGCGGCCGTCGGCGAAGCGGCGGTGGCGGTCGTTGGCGGCGCGGTCGCCGTCGAGCGAGACGCCGACCCTCATGCCGACTTCGGCGAAGAGTTCGCAGTAGGCGTCGTCGAGTTGGACGCCGTTGGTGTGGATGCGCAGGTCGAGTGCGCAGCCGGGCGGCAGGGCCGCCCGGAGCGCCTTGGCCGCGTGGCGTAACCGGTCCGGGCCGGCGAGCAGGGGCTCTCCCCCGTGCAGGACGACCCGGACGGCGGGCAGCCGGTGTGCGGCCGCGTGGTCGCCGATCCGCTCGGCGATCCTGTTCAGGACTTCGTCACCGATGACCTTGGGGCGTCGACGCCAACTGGTGTCGGCGTGCTCGTACACGTAGCAGTGATCGCAGGCGAGATCACACCGGCTGTGCACTTTCACGATGAACTGGGTGAAAGGCAGCGGAGTTGGCGTCATGGTCGATCGGATTCAGCCGGAGCCGATGGTCAGTCGGCCGATCAGATGGAGGAGTTGAAGGCCGCGACCGGCACCGCACCCGCACCGGTGTCGGGCAGGGCTCGTCGGATCCTGGTGGAGAGCTCCTCGGCGCCGAGCTGGGCGAGGTCGGCCAGTGAAGGCCGGGTTTCACCCTGAGGCTCCGTCAGTTTAGTGCGGGGCATGGTGTCCAGTGCGGGTGTCATGTTCGATTCTCTTCCACGATGGGGGTTAGAGAGAAGCAGGGCCGGGTATATAGGTCGGCCTAGTCGACCAGGGTACTGCCAGCACGTGGGCTGCGCCGTGCTCTTGCGCGCCCCTAACAGCCCACTACCCCCTTCACGCAGCGAAGTCTCGCCAAAAGTTCACCCACTCGGCGGTCGCGTGAAGGCACCTGACCGGCGCACAGGGGACCGGCGTCGCGCCGCCGAACCCACCCTGGCGGCGCCCCTCCGCCGACGTACGGCCGCCGCCCCGGCCCGACCCGCTCCACCGGCGCGGCCGGAGCCCGCTCCCCCGGCGCTCGCGCCCCATCCGAACCACCGGTCGGCGAAGGCCAGTTGGCGCGATTCGACAGCGCCCCGCACTCCCCCGCCACCGCACGACAGCCAGCCCGACGAGCCCGATGGCGGACCCGACGAGCCCGACGAGCCCGACGGCGAACCCACCGACGGACGCGCCGGTATTCGAACGCCTCGCAGACCCGCCCGCTACGGGCAGAGCCGCTCCACCCGCCACCCGCCCGCTCCGGCCGGATCGGCGAAGTAGCGCAGCCGGTCGTGCAGCCGGTTCTCCCGCCCCTGCCAGAACTCCACGCTCTCCGGGATCACCCGGTACCCGCCCCAGAACGGCGGCACGGGCACGCCCTCGCCCTCCGGGTAGCGGCGCTCCAGTTCGGCGTAGCGCTGTTCGAGGACGTCGCGCCCGCCGACCGGGCTGGACTGCTCGCTGGCCCAGGCGCCGAGCTGCGAACCGTGCGGCCGGGTGCGGAAGTAGGCGGCGGTCTCGTCCCGGCCGACCTTCTCCACCCGCCCCTGGACGATCACCTGGCGGGCCAGCGCGATCCACGGGAACAGCAGCGCGGCGTACGGGTTGGCGGCGAGCTCGGAGCCCTTGCGGGAGCCGTAGTTGGTGAAGAAGACGAAGCCGCGCGCGTCGTAGCCCTTGAGCAGGACGGTGCGCGAGCTGGGCCGCCCCTGGGCGTCGGCGGTGGAGAGCACCATCGCGTTGGGCTCGACCACCCCGGCGTCGTCCGCCTCGTGGAACCAGCGGGTGAACTGGGCGATCGGCTCGGGCGCGAGCTGTTCCTCGACCAGGCCCTCGTGGGTGTAGTGCTTGCGCATCACGGTGAGGTCCGGTCCGGGCCGGGCATCGTCGGCCAGGATCCGGGTGGCGGGGCTCAGGGGCGTCGACTGGGCGCGTTCCGGGGTCTGCACGTCAACATCATCCCGTACGACAAGCAACCGGCACCGCTACCTCCGGACAAACCCCGGTGGGAGATAAGGTGTCCCGCCACCGCTCGACCGCCCCCCGTACGGTGAATTGTCCCGAACCAGGCGTTTGGTTCCGGAGATTCCCGGGCACGACCGACCCTCGGCGGAAAAGTCAAGCGGGCCCAAGCGCAACATCACCATGGTGGTGTATGGCGCAATGCACCCGGTGCCTGTCACTCTGGCACCGAGTGCCAACCACCATTCGGTCACTGGCGCGCCGCCCCACCACGGCGCAGCGCCGATCGCAGAACTGAAGGAGCCGTCGTATGTCCGACTTCGTACCCGGGCTTGAGGGAGTCGTCGCGTTCGAGAGCGAGATCGCCGAACCCGACCGTGAAGGCGGCGCGCTGCGGTACCGCGGTGTCGACATCGACGACCTGGTGGGCCACGTCTCCTTCGGCCACGTCTGGGGCCTGCTGGTGGACGGCAAGTTCAACCCCGGCCTGCCGGCCGCCGAGCCGTTCCCGATCCCGGTGCACTCCGGTGACATCCGGGTCGACGTGCAGTCCGCGCTCGCCATGCTCGCCCCGGTCTGGGGCCTCAAGCCGCTGCTCGACATCTCCGCCGAGCAGGCCCGCGACGACCTCGCCCGCGCCGCCGTGATGGCGCTGTCCTACGTGGCCCAGTCGGCCCGCGGCCAGGGCCTGCCGATGGTCCCGCAGAGCGAGATCGACAAGGCCGAGACGGTCGTCGAGCGGTTCATGATCCGCTGGCGCGGCGAGCCGGACCCGAAGCACGTCAAGGCCATCGACGCCTACTGGACCTCCGCCGCCGAG
Organism: Kitasatospora sp. NPDC088861; assembly: GCF_044750105.1. Classification (NCBI taxonomy): domain Bacteria; kingdom Bacillati; phylum Actinomycetota; class Actinomycetes; order Kitasatosporales; family Streptomycetaceae; genus Kitasatospora; species Kitasatospora sp. NPDC088861. Next base: position 80,600 of record NZ_JBIVJF010000019.1, on the reverse strand, counting down.
CACGGCATGAACGCCTCCACCTTCACCGCCCGCGTCATCGCCTCCACCGGCGCCGACGTGGCGGCCGCGCTCTCCGGCGCGGTCGGCGCGATGTCCGGCCCGCTGCACGGCGGTGCGCCGTCCCGCGTGCTCGGCATGATCGAGGAGATCGAGCGCACCGGCGACGCCACCACCTGGGTCAAGAACGCGCTGGACCGCGGCGAGCGCCTGATGGGCTTCGGCCACCGCGTCTACCGCGCCGAGGACCCGCGCGCCCGCGTGCTGCGCCGCACCGCCAAGGAGCTCGGCGCCCCGCGCTTCGAGGTCGCCGAGGCGCTGGAGAAGGCCGCGCTGGAGGAGTTGCACAACCGCCGCCCCGACCGCGTGCTGGCCACCAACGTCGAGTTCTGGGCCGCGATCATGCTGGACTTCGCCGAGGTGCCGGCGCACATGTTCACCTCGATGTTCACCTGTGCGCGCACCGCGGGCTGGTCGGCGCACATCCTGGAGCAGAAGCGCACCGGCCGGCTCGTGCGCCCCGCCGCGCGCTACATCGGCCCCGGCCCGCGCCGCCCCGAGGAGATCGAGGGCTGGGACGCCATCGGCCACTGAGCCCGCCGAGCGCCCCCGAGCGCCCGCCGAACGCCCCCCGAGCGCCCCGGGCGCCCCTCGTCCGCACCACCCCTGAGCAGCGGGTCCGACCTCCGTCGGGCCCGCTGTTTCCGCAGCTGGGAGCCGTGAAGATCACAGTCTCAGCGGGCGGACGACCGTACCCCGGGCGGCTCCCCGGCCGGTAGGCTGCGCGCGTGGCTCAGATCCAGATCCCCGCTGACATCAAGCCCGCAGACGGCCGTTTCGGCTGCGGACCGTCCAAGGTGCGCCCCGAGGCCCTGAGTGCCCTCGCCGCCACCCAGACCTCCCTGCTCGGCACCTCACACCGCCAGGCCCCGGTCAAGAACCTGGTCAAGCGCGTACGCGAGGGCGTGAGCAGCCTCTTCTCGCTCCCCGAGGGCTACCAGGTCGTCCTCGGCAACGGCGGCTCCACCGCCTTCTGGGACATCGCCGCGTTCGGCCTGGTGCGGGAGAAGTCCCAGCACCTGGACTTCGGCGAGTTCTCCTCCAAGTTCGCCTCCTCGGTCAAGGCCGCGCCGTGGCTCGCCGAGCCGAGCGTCATCAAGACCGCCCCGGGCACCCACCCGCTGCCGGTCGCCGAGGCCGGCGTCGACGTCTACGGGCTCACCCACAACGAGACCTCGACCGGCGTCGCGATGCCGATCAAGCGCCCGGTGGGCGCGGACGAGGGTTCGCTGGTCCTGGTGGACGCCACCTCGGGCGCCGGCGGCCTGCCGGTGGACATCACCGAGACCGACGTCTACTACTTCGCCCCGCAGAAGTCCTTCGCCTCCGAGGGCGGCCTGTGGCTGGCCGCGTTCTCCCCGGCCGCCCTGGAGCGCGCCACCGAGATCGCCGGCTCCGGCCGGTACATCCCGCCGTTCTTCGACCTGCCGACGGCCATCGACAACTCGTCGAAGGACCAGACGTACAACACCCCGGCGATCTCCACCCTGTTCCTGCTGGCCGACCAGCTGGAATGGCTGAACGGCAACGGCGGGCTCGACTGGGCCGTCGCCCGTACGGCTGATTCCTCGTCCCGGCTGTACGCGTGGGCCGAGAAGTCCTCCTACGCCAGCCCGTTCGTGGCGAACCCGGCCGAGCGCTCCCAGGTGGTCGGCACCATCGACTTCGACGAGTCGGTGGACGCCGCCGCCGTCGCCAAGGCACTGCGTGCCAACGGCATCGTGGACACCGAGCCGTACCGCAAGCTGGGCCGCAACCAGCTGCGCGTCGCGATGTTCCCGGCGATCGACCCGGCGGACGTCGAGGCGCTCACCCACTGCATCGACTACGTGGTCGAGCAGCTCTGAGCGATCCCGTGCACGGCTGAGGGCCACCGCCTCCGGGCGGTGGCCCTCAGCCGTTGCGGCGGGGTCGACCCACCGGGCCGGGTAGGCGTGCCCGCCGGCCCGGCTACCCGCCGACCATCGAGCTGATCAGCACGACGACCAGCAGCAGCACCAGGGTGCCGGTCACGATACGCATACGAGTCTTGGGATCCACGGTCAACGAGCGTACCTCCGGACCATCCGCCGACGGATCGGAGCCCCGGGCCCAACGGCCACCCCGGGCCCAACGGCCATCCCGGACCCACCCCCCCCCGCCCCGGACCCGGGCGCGCCCCGGCTCAGCTCCAGTCGGCGAGCGGCCAGGCGCGCAGCGAGGAGTAGTGGGCGAAGCCGCCGTCCAGGTCGCTCTGCATCAGGTGCAGCTCGGCGGCCTCCCACTCGGGCCCCCGGTAGCCGGCCAGCGCGGCCGCCAGGGTGTCCAGCTCGGCCGCCGCGAGCCGCTGGACGGCCCGCCGGTGGCCGCGCGAGGAGCCGGCCCGGGCGAGGGTGAGGTGCGGGTGGAAGGTGAAGGCGTCGACCTCCCCGGTCACCCCGGCGGCGGCCTCGGACACGGCCTCGGCGAGCCTGCGCAGCGCCCAGGTCTGCCCCTCCACCCCGGCCCAGAGCACCCGGTCGCCGAACCGCCCGGCGCCGGACAGCCGCAGCCGGTGCACCGGATGCACCTCGGCGACGGCGGCCAGGCCCGCCTCCAGCTCCGGCAGTTCCTCGGCCGGCACCTCGCCGAGGAAGGCCAGGGTCAGGTGCCAGCCCTCGACGGTGGTCCAGCGCAGCCGGTCCGCCCCGGGCAGCCCGCGCACCGGCGCCACCGCGTCCGACAGCCCCTGGAGCGCGTTGACCGGCGGCAGGACCGCCACGAAGAGCCTCATGGGGACATCTTCCCGCGCGAGGCCGTTTGGGCTAGAACCTTTCGTATGAAGATCCGCACCGGGGGACCGGACGACATTCCCGACATCCTCGCCCTGCTCGACGGCGCCGTGGGCTGGCTGGCCGGCCAGGGCCGCACCGGCCAGTGGGGGGACCAGCCCTTCAGCACCATCCCGGCCCGGGTCGAGCAGGTCGCCGGGTACGCCGCCGAACCGTTCCTGATCCGCCTCGCCGAGGACGCCGAGGGCCGCGCCATCGGCTGCTGCGTGCTGTCCGAGCAGCGGGGGAAGTACATCCCCCCGGTGGACGAGCCCGAGCTGTTCGTCCGCATCCTGGTCACCGACCGCAGCCGCAAGGGCTCGGGGATCGGCGCCGCGCTGATCGCCGACGCGGTCGAGGAGACCCGCCGGCGCGGCCTCGGCCTGCTGCGGGTGGACTGCTACGCGGGCGCCGACCGCAGGCTGGTCGGCCAGTACCGGGCATTCGGGTTCACCGAGACCGAGTCCTTCGAGGTCGAGCAGCCGGACGGCGTCTGGCCCGGTCAGGTCCTCGCGATCCGGCTCTGACCCTCGACCCTGCACCGAAGCCCCGGGGCGGACCACCGCCCCGGGGCATGACGCCTCGTCAGCAGGCGGGCGCCAGCTCCGACTTGTTGGCGGTGACGGTCCGCGGCACGAAGGCCACCACCCGGCCGCCACGGCCGGGGTGCAGGTCGAACCGCACCCGCAGGTCCGCGCTGCGGGCCAGCACCAGGCCCACCACGCCGGCCGCCAGCGCGGACACCAGTCCGCAGGCCAGCAGGCCGAGCCGGGGCCCGTACGAGGCGGTCACCCAGCCGACGATCGGGGCGCCGATCGGCGTGCCGCCGGTGAAGACCAGCACCAGCAGGCCCATCACGCGACCGCGCATCGCGGGGTCAGTGGCCAGCTGCAGCGTGGAGTTGACGGAGGTGTTGAAGCTGAGTCCGAACACCCCGATCAGCGTCAGCAGCACCGCGAAGGTCCAGTAGTCGGGCGCGAACGCGGCCACCACCTCCAGCGAGCCGAAGGCCAGCGCCGCCGCCACCAGCCGGCGCAGCCTGGGCACGCCCCGGCGGGCGGCGAGCAGCGCGCCGGCCAGCGAGCCGACCGCCATCGCGGTGTTCAGCAGGCCGTACTGGCCGGCGCCGACCTTGAAGGTGTCGTAGGCGAAGCCGGAGAGCAGCGTCGGGAAGTTGAAGCCGAAGGTGCCGATGAACCCGGCCAGGACCATCGGCCAGAGCAGTTCGGGCCGCTCCTTGACGTAGCGCAGGCCCTCCCGCAGCTGGCCCTTCTCGCGGGCGATCGGCTCGGTCGGGCGCAGTTCGCTCTCCCGCATGGCGAGCAACCCGCCGATCACGGCGGCGAAGGACAGCGCGTTGACGGCGAACGCCCAGCCACTGCCGACCACGGCGATCAGCAGGCCCGCGACGGCGGGGCCGACCAGCCGGGCGGTCTGGAAGTTGGCGGCGTTCAGGCTGACCGCGTTGGCGAGGTCCTTGGGCCCGACCATCTCGGACACGAAGGCCTGCCGGGTCGGGTTGTCGACCACGGTGACCAGGCCGAGCAGCAGCGCGAAGGCGTACACGTAGTACGGCGTCACGACGCCGCCGATGGTCAGGACGGCCAGGCCGGCGGCCAGCAGGCCCATGGCGCCCTGGGTGTAGATCAGCAGCCGGCGCTTGGGCATCCGGTCGGCGAGCACGCCGCCGAACAGGCCGAGCAGCAGCATCGGCAGGAACTGCATGGCGGTGGTGATGCCGACCGCGAGGGGGCTGCCGGTGAGGCTGAGGACCAGCCAGTCCTGGGCGATCCGCTGCATCCAGGTACCGGTGTTGGACACCACCTGGCCGGCGAAGTAGTAGCGGTAGTTGCGAACGCGAAGGGAGGAGAACATCCCCCCGGGCCTCGTGAAGCGGGCACCTGCGGGAGACGTGGACGCGTGGGTGCGTCCGGGAGCGGCGGGGTCGTCCGCCGCGGTGCGTTCGTCGGGGTCGTCGTCGCCGCTGCCGGGCAGCCCCGTGGGGGCGGGCGCCTGGAGGTCGGCGGCCGCGGCGCCTGCCGCGGCGGGGTCGGTGGTCTGGTCGTCGGTGCGGATGGCGGCGGCGCTGGCTGCGGCCGGCGGTGTCACGGTGGTCTCCCCTCGCGGCGCGGCGGCCCGAACTGCGGCCGTCGTGCTCCTGGTTTCGGTGGTCGGTCCTGCGGTGATGCGGTGCTCCTTCTTCTCCCGGCCGGCGGGCCGGGGTCGGCGTGCCTAGAGGTGTGCGAGCTTGTAGAGCACGGGCGCGGCCTCCCGGAGGACGGCCCACTCCTCCTCGTCGAGCCCCTCGGCGAGCTCGGCGAGCCAGACGTTGCGGCGACGGCGGCTCTCGGCGAGGATCGCCTCGGCCTGCTCGGTGCTGCTGACGACGACCTGGCGGCGGTCCTCGGGGTGCGGCTCGCGCCGCACCAGCCCCTTCTCCTCCAGCATCGCGACGATCCTGGTCATGGAGGGCGGCTGCACGTGCTCCTTCCGGGCGAGCTCACCCGGTGTCGCCTTTCCGCATCTGGCGAGGGTGCCGAGCACCCCCATCTCGGTGGGGCTCAGCGACTCCTCGACCCGCTGGTGTTTGAGTCGACGGGAGAGGCGCATCGTGGACGATCGCAGCTGATTGATCGCTGCGAGGTCCTGCTCGGACATCTCGGGCATGTTCTTTAGCTTACGTCATTACTCTCGCTAAGGAAAATGCGTTCCCAGTCCACCCCGCCGGCCCCGTCCGTTCACCGCGCGCCGGAAGATCGGCCCGGTGCGATGCTGGTGCTGGGTCTCGAATGATCTCGACTGGAAGGGCCGACCAGACATGTCCGACCTCGCCGCCGACCCCGCCTCCGGCCTCGCCGCCGAGCCGGACGACACCGGCTTCGCCCGCCTCGCCATGGTCACCATCGACTGCGCCGACCCGATCGCGCTGGCCGGGTTCTACGGCGAGCTGCTGGGCTGGGAGAGCCGCCACCTGGACGAGCAGTTCGCGATCCTGGACAACCCGGAGGGCGGCAGCCCGCTGGGCTTCGGCCGGGTCTCGGGCTACCGGCCGGAGCCGTGGACGGAGCCGGACGGCGGCAAGCACTTCCACCTGGACTTCTACGTGGACGACCTGGACGAGGCGATCGCGAAGGCGCTCGCGCTCGGCGCGACCGAGCCGACGTACCAGCACGGCCGGACGCTCAAGGTGCTGATCGACCCGGCCGGCCACCCGTTCGGGCTAGCCCCGCTGGAGTGACCAACCCGGAGTAACGAACCCGGAGTAACGGACGAACCGCCCGGCGGCCGTGCGCAGGCGGTGTCAGGAGTTGGTGCCAAGATCATGCAGACCGCGTAAAGGTCCATCCTGACCAGGGACTTCACGAAAAGCGCGAACCTTGTGCGACCGTCCGGTAGTGGTTACTGTCCCCCGTTGTCAGGGGCACCACACGCCAGGTCTCCCTTCGGCGGCGCCGTTCCCGCGCCCGTTGCCGCGTTCCCTCCCGACCACCCGTGTCCGCCCGAGGCCTGGCGCCCTTCCTCCCCCGCATCCGTCCTGGGAGCTCTCTTGGGTGAGATCCATCATGCCGACCACGGCTGGGTGACACCGGCGGTCTCGTACTTCGTCGCCTGCCTCGGCGCCTTCGTCGCCCTGCGCAGCGCCCGCTGGGCACTCGTCTCGCAGGGCCGCACCCGGGTGCTCTGGCTGCTCTTCGCCTCGACCTCGCTCGGCGCCGGGATCTGGTCCATGCACTTCATCGCGATGCTCGGCTTCTCCGTCACCGGGGTCGACATCAGCTACCGGCCCGGACTGACCGTGCTCAGCCTGCTGGTCGCCATCGCCGTCGTCGGCATCGGCCTGTTCACCGTCGGGTACAGCCGCCGGCCTGTCCTGTCCCTGCTGGCCGGCGGGCTGACCACCGGCCTCGGGGTCGCGGCGATGCACTACCTCGGAATGGCCGCGATGGTCCTGCCCGGCCACCTCGGCTACGACCGGCTCACGGTCGGACTGTCCGTCGCCATCGCCGTGTTCGCGGCCACGGCCGCGCTGTGGGCCACCCTGAACATCCGCGGCACGCTCGCCGTCCTGGCGGCCGCGCCGGTCATGGGCGTGGCAGTGTGCGCGATGCACTACACCGGCATGGCGGCGCTCTCGGTGCGGCTCGACTTCTCGCACTCCACCCAGGGCGGAGTGATGGCGCTGCAGTTCATCTTCCCGCTCGGGGTCGGGCTCGGCTGCTACGTCTTCTTCGGCTCGCTGGCCTTCGCGGTCTCGCCGAGCCGCGGCACCACGCAGCCGCTCCTGCTCGGCCCGGCGGCCCCGTTGGTCCCGCGCCAGCCGCGGCGGCGGGACGAGGCCGGCGTCAGGCGCTGAGCCGGGCGGGTCCCACCCCCCCCCCCAAGCCCCGAGGGCGTCCGACCGGGTCCCCCACCCCGGCCGGGCGCCCTCGGCTCACTTCCGGCGACCTCCCCCGCCTCGCTCCCGCGACCACCCCTGCCTCACTCCGGCCGCCCCAGCAGCCCGGTCAGGTGCGCGGGCGTGGCCACCGGGCAGACCTTGTGCACGAAGTCCCGCCGCAGCGCGTGGTAGGGCTCGCCCGCCCGGTAGAAGTTGGCGTGCATCCGCCGCAGTTCCTCCGCCCGGTACTCGGCCAGCGGCTTCGCCTCCTCGTCGGCGGACCGGCGGCGCTTCTTGTCGACCAGCCGCCCGGTGAGTTCGGGCGAGGCTCCGAGCGCGGCGGCCTCCCGGACCACCCAGCGCCGGAAGGCCGCCGCGTCCCCGCCGCAGGTGCGGTCCACCAGGCCGATCCGGCGGGCGTGTTCGGCGCCGACCGGCAGCGCCTCGGTGGTCAGCCGCGCGGCCTGCTCGTCGCCGACCCGGCGCGGCAGGGTGTACGTCCAGTACTCGGAGCCGTAGAGGCCCATCAGCCGGTAGTGCGGGTTGAGCACCGCCGACTCCCGGCACCACACCTCGTCGGCGGCGAGGGCCGCCATCAGGCCGCCGGCCGCCGCGTTCCCGGCCAGGGCGGCGACGGTGAGCTTGTCGGTCGTGGTGAGGACCGCGTGGACCAGGTCGTCCATCGCGTTGATGTTCTCCCAGGACTCCAGTGCCGGGAACGCCGCACCCTCGATGACGTTGAGGTGGATCCCGTTGGAGTAGAAGTCCCGGGGCGCCCCGAGCACCAGCACCGAGGTGGGCCGGCCGGCGGCCTCGCGGTAGGCGGCGAGCAGCCGGCGGCACTGCCCGGTGCTCATCGCCCCGCCCGCGTAGGCGAATTCGAGGTAGCCGACGTCGCCCTCCTCGCGGTAGCGCAGCTCCGACCAGGTGTCCCGGTGGGCCGCCGAGGTCGGCGTCACCGGGACTTCGCGGACCCGGTGCAGGCGGCCGGCGAGCACCGTCGCGGCCGGCTGCTTGAAGGTGGCAGGCCCGCCCGGGGTGCGGCGCGGGCGCAGCTGGGGGATCCAGACCGCGCCGTCCACGGTGGCACGGCAGATCGCGCCGTCGCGGGTGGCGAGCACGGCGCCGGGCACCGGGCCGCGCAGCTCGTCCTCGGGGTGGCCGCCGTGCAGGAAGTACTCGCGTCCGAACAGCTCGTCGAGCACGCCGGGTTGGGAGTCGGCGGCGCGGAGCTTGCGCAGCACGGTGGCGGTGTCGTCGGCGGCCCAGTCGATCCGGCGCGCGTCCTGCCGCAGCAGGGGCCGCAGCCTGCCGTGGACGTCCGGCCGGTCGTAGTCGAGCGGTTCGGGGGTGAACAGCCCGCCCTCGAAGCGCTGGACGGCGAGCAGGACGGCCTCGACGGCGGCGTCGGCGACCTCGCCCCGGTACAGCTCGCTCTTGCCGCAGCCGGTGACGGGGAACTCGACGGACGCCCAGATGTCACCGGCGTCCATCTCCTCGACGGCCTGGAGGACGGTCACGCCCCAGCGGTCCGCCCCCTCGGCGATCGCCCAGTCGAGCGAGGAGGGGCCGCGGTCGCCCTGGGGCCCGGGGTGCACGATCAGGACGGTCCGGGTGGACCAGATGTCCTGCGGGACGGCCTTGGTGAGCATCGGACAGATGATCAGCTCGGGGTCGGTACGGTCCACCGCCGTCCTCATCGCCTCGTCGCCGAGGGCGAGTTGGACGGCGACCTGGTGGCCGCGCCCGCGCAGCTCGGTGTGGACGCGCTGGGTCAGGCTGTTGAACGCGCTGGCGATCAGGAGAATGCGCAAGAGGGCCTCCGGACAGGGACTGGGGTCGCGCGCAGGCGATGAAACCAGGGCATGGACACGTAATGATTACGTTCTACGCCTTCCCGCCCGACCCTCACGCACTCCGCACACCTGTGCCCTCGGCGTGGCGTCCGCTTCGCCGGATCTCCCCAGCCCCTCCCCTGAGTTGACGGCAGCGACAGACCCGGCCGATCCCCGGCGTCGACGGCCCCGGCCGCTACCTCGGAAACGCCCGGCGGGCCCGCCAGGTGGTGTGCTCGCGGGACACCGCGTCCTCCGCCTCGGCGGCCATCCGGGCCCAGCGCGCCTCGGCGTCCGGCGTCTTGAGGTCGAGGTCGGAGAGCTGGTTGCCGACGTTCTCCAGTTCGCGCGCGGCCAGCTGGTAGGCGGCGGCCAGCGGGCGCAGCTGCTTGAGCTGGGTCCAGGCGATGACGGCGGCGGCCGCGGCCGAGCTGGCGCCGAAGACGTGCACCTGGAGGGCGCCGGTGGCCTGGGCGACGGCCGCCGCCGCGCCGATGATGATCAGCGCCGCGATGCCGAGCCCCCAGGACACCGCCTGCGTCTCGCACGCCTCGGCCCGGGCGCGGTACCAGGTGCGCTGGCCCTCGACCCGGGTGCGCAGGTAGAGCATGCGGCGGGCGGTCAGGCTGCCGGCCCGCATCCGCCGCATCTCCGGGGTGATCTCGGGGACGGTGCCGGGCGGCACGATCTCCGGGTCCTCGAAGGCCCGCAGCACGTCCTCGACCTGGAGCAGGTAGCCGCGGTCCACGTCCGCGGACTCCGCCTCACCGTCGAACGGCCGGGCCCGGACGGTGTACTTCCAGGCCAGCGTCTTGACCGACTCGGCCGCCGCCCGGGCCTCGTACCAGCGGCCCTGCGGGTTGCTGCGGCGCAGCCGGGACCAGAAGTAGCCGGCGATCAGGAAGGCGCCCACCGAGTACAGCGGCACGCTGTCGAAGGAGCCGCGGTCCTTCGGCCCGGGGAACGAGCCGATCACGGCGGCGATCACCAGCATGGCGATCAGTCCGCGGTACCAGCGCAGCGTCTCGCGCTGGCCGTCCAGCGAGGCCTTGTCCGCCGTCCAGAACAGCTCCGGCAGCAGCTTCGCCTCGTCTCCCCCGGGCGGATCCTGTTGCACCATCGGTCGAGCCCCCTCCCCGTGTCCGTCCAGGCAGTATTCCCTCCGTCAACTTCGCTACACAGGCCCCTTTTTGACATTCTTCCCGGCGGCGATCGCTCCGCCCCCTCGAAACCGGTACGACCGGTTGCAGCTCTGCGTCCACCGACGGCCGACCCCAGGGCCACCGGCCCCGGGATCGAAGGCGCCCCCGGGAACGGCAGCGGCCCCGCCCTTCCCCCAGGGGGAGAGGACGGGGCCGCCGGTGGAGCGGTACGGCGTCAGAGCAGGCCGAGGGCCGGCATCAGGTAGTAGAAGGCGAACACCGCCGCCACCGCGTACAGCGGGACGGGCACGCTGCGTCCGCGCCCGGCGGCCAGGCGCAGGACGCAGAAGGCGATGAAGCCGAAGCCGATGCCGTTGGTGATGCTGTAGGTGAACGGCATCATCACGATCGTCAGGAAGGCCGGGATCGCGATGGTGTGGTCCGACCAGTCGATCTCCTTGATCGAGCCCGCCAGGATCAGGAAGCCGACGGTGACCAGGGCCGGGGTCGCGGCCTGGGCCGGGACCATGGTGGCGAGCGGCGTGAGGAAGAGCGCGACCACGAAGAGCAGGCCGGTGACGATCGAGGCGAAGCCGGTCCGGGCGCCCTCGCCGACACCGGCGGTGGACTCCACGAAGCAGGTGTTCGCGGAGGCGGAGGTGGCGCCGCCGGCCGCGGTGGCGATGCCGTCGACCATCAGGATCTTGTTGATGCCCGGCAGGTCGCCGTTCTCGTCGAGCAGGTGGGCCTCGTCGGCGACGCCGAGGATGGTGCCCATCGCGTCGAAGAAGCAGGACATCAGCACGGTGAAGACGAACAGCACGCCGGTCAGCACGCCGACCTTCTCGAAGCCTCCGAACAGGCTGACCTTGCCGACCAGGCCGAAGTCGGGGGCGGCGACCGGGTTGCCCGGCCAGGCCGGGACGGTCAGGCCCCACTTGAGCGCCGGGACGTCGACGAGCTTGTCGATCACCACGGCGAGCGCGGTGCTGACCACGATGCTGATCAGGATGGCGCCGGGCACCTTGCGGATCAGCAGGACGAGGGTGAGCAGCAGGCCGAACACGAAGATCAGCACCGGCCAGCCGAGCAGGTGCCCGCTGCCGCCGAGTTGCAGCGGGACGGTGGTGTGCGCGGCGTCCGGCATGCGGCTGACGAAGCCGGAGTCGACCAGGCCGACGAGGCTGATGAACAGGCCGATACCGATCGCGATGGCCTTGCGCAGCCCGAGCGGCACGGCGTTCATGACCCGCTCGCGCAGGCCGGTGGCGACCAGCAGCATGATCGCGAAGCCGGCCAGCACGACCATGCCCATGGCGTCCGGCCAGGTCATCTTGGGGGCGAGCTGGAGCGCCACGATGGTGTTGACGCCGAGGCCGGCGGCCAGGCCGATCGGGACGTTGCCGATCACGCCCATCAGCAGGGTGGTGAGACCCGCGGTGAGGGCGGTGGCGGTGACCAGTTGGGCGCTGTCCAGGTGGGCCCCGGTCATGTCCGTGGCGCTGGCCAGGATGATCGGGTTGAGCACCAGGATGTACGCCATGGTGAAGAAGGTGGCGACGCCGCCGCGGATCTCGCGCGGCAGGGTGGAGCCGCGCTCGCTGATCCGGAAGTAGCGGTCCAGGGCGCCGGCGGGGGGCTTGGGGGCGCTGGAGGCGGGTTCGGGCGACTCGGTGGTCGGCTGGACCACAGGCATGCGTGCGTCCTCTGTGGGGGAGCTGAGGAGGGGGGACGCCCGGGGCGACGGTGGCCGGGCGGGGAGTTTTCAGTATGGTTTCCCGATCGCACACGCGCTATCTTCGCGCGTAGAAGCCCGAGGGCCCCTGAGGGCCGGCCGCCGCACCGTACGCTAGGCCCCATGCCCAAGAAGCCGCTGCACCCCTCGCCCCCTCCGCTGGAGGCCAACGACGTCGCCATCGTCGGCGGCGGCACGGTGCTGTGGTTCGTCGCCTTCCTGGCGCTGCTCCCCTTCCAGGGCACCCTCTCCGACCACGGCCACGGCACCTGGCCGTGGATCTGCCTCTCCGGCGGCCTGCTCGGCCTGATCGGCCTCTGGTACTGCCGCGCCCGACGGGACGCCATCGCCCGCGACCGCGCCGCCGAGGCCGCGAACCGGGCGGCCGGAAACGACGGCCAGGACCCGGCCACCCGGTCGGACTGAATAGTCCTTTAGTAGCACGCACCGGACATAAGGCACCCGTAGAGTCGGTGCCATGACGCAGCCTGCCCACCCCGCGGAAGAGCAGCCCGGCGACGCCGACCGCCCCGACGGTGCGCACCCCCTCGGGCTGCTGCCCGGCCGGCGCGGCGGACTGACCTCCGCCGAGGTGGCCGAACGCGTCGCGCGCGGACAGGTCAACGACGTCCCCGTACGGTCCAGCCGCTCCGCCAAGGAGATCGTCCGGGCCAACGTCTTCACCCGCTTCAACGCGATCATCGGCGTGATGTTCGGGATCATCCTGATCGTCGGTCCGATCCAGGACGGCCTGTTCGGCCTGGTCATCGTCGCCAACACGGCGATCGGCATCATCCAGGAGCTGCGCGCCAAGAAGACCCTGGACAGCCTGGCCCTGATCGGCGAGGCCCGCCCCGAGGTCCGCCGGGACGGCACCGTCGAACAGATCGCCGTCGCCGAGATCGTGCTCGACGACACGGTGCTGCTCGGCATCGGCGACAAGGTGATCGTCGACGGCGAGGTCACCGAGGCGGACGGCCTGGAGATCGACGAGTCGCTGCTCACCGGCGAGCCCGACCCCGTCCTCAAGCAGCCCGGCGACCAGGTCATGTCCGGCAGCTTCGTGGTGGCCGGCGCGGGCGCGTTCACCGCCACCAGGGTCGGCCGCGAGGCGTACGCGGCGCAGCTCGCCGAGGAGGCCAGCCGGTTCACCCTGGTGAAGTCGGAGCTGCGCAGCGGCATCAACAGCATCCTTCGCTTCATCACCTACCTGCTGATCCCCACGGCCATCGGCCTGATCATCAGCCAGCTGGCCGTCGAGGGCCGCGACTGGCGCGAGGCCGTGCGCCGGATGGTGGCCGGGATCGTACCGATGGTCCCCGAGGGGCTGGTCCTGCTGACCTCGGTCGCCTTCGCGATCGGTGTGATCCGGCTGGGCCGAAAGCAGTGCCTGGTCCAGGAGCTCCCGGCCATCGAGGGCCTGGCCCGGGTCGACACCGTCTGCCTGGACAAGACCGGCACCCTCACCGAGGGCGGCATGGACGTCGTCGACCTGCGGGTCCTCTCCGACGGCGAGCCCGGCGCCCTCGACCCGGACACCATCAAGCACGCGCTCGGCGTGATGGCCGGCGCCGACGCCCGCCCCAACCCCTCCATGCAGGCGGTCATCGACGCCTACGGGCGCGGCGACGGCGGCGCCCCGGGGGCCGGCGGCGCCCCGGCCGCCGACGGCTGGCGGGTGATCGAGGCGATGCCGTTCTCCTCCGCCCGCAAGTGGAGCGGCGTGCAGCTGCTGGAGCCGCAGGGCAGCGAGGCCAGCTGGCTGCTCGGCGCCCCCGACGTGCTGCTACCCGCCGGGCACCCGGCGCTCACCGAGGTCGACGAGCTGGGCGCCAAGGGCCTGCGGGTGCTGCTGCTCGGCCGCACCCCCACCCCGCTGGACTCCCCCGACCCGGCCGCCGGGCTCGCCCCGCTCGCCCTGGTGGTGCTCCAGCAGCGGCTGCGCCACGACGCCGCCGAGACCCTGCGCTACTTCGAGGGCCAGCAGGTGCAGGCCAAGGTCATCTCCGGCGACGCCGCGGTCTCGGTCGGCGCGGTCGCCGGCCACCTCGGCCTGCCCGGCGCCGACCACCCGCTGGACGCCCGGACGCTGCCCGCCGAACCGGACGCCCTCGCCGACACGGCCGAACGGACCACGGTCTTCGGCCGGGTCACCCCGCAGCAGAAGCGCCAGCTGGTCGCCGCACTGCAGTCCCGCGGACACACCGTGGCGATGACCGGCGACGGCGTCAACGACGTGCTCGCGCTCAAGGACGCCGACATCGGCGTGGCGATGGGCACCGGCAGCGACGCCACCAAGGCGGTCGCCCAGATCGTGCTGCTCAACGACTCGTTCGCCACCCTGCCCTCGGTGGTCGCCGAGGGCCGCCGGGTGATCGGCAACATCGAGCGGGTCGCGGGCCTGTTCCTGGTGAAGACGGTCTACTCGGTCCTGCTGGCTCTGCTGGTGATCTTCACCCACTCGCCGTACCCGTTCCTGCCCCGGCACTCCACCGTGCTCTCCACCCTCACCATCGGCGTGCCGGCCTTCTTCCTCGCCCTCGCCCCCAACAACGAGCGGGCCCGCACCGGCTTCGTGAAGCGCGTCCTGCGGCTCGCCGTGCCGGGCGGCGTCATCGCCGGCACCGGCACCTTCGTCGCCTACGCGCTGGCCCGCGCCGACCACGCGACCGACCTCAAGGCCGACACCAGCGTGGCCACCCTGACGCTCTTCCTGATCGCCATCTGGGTGCTCGCCATCGTCGCCCGCCCCTACAGCTGGTGGCGCCTGCTGCTGATCGGCACCATGGGCGGCGCCTTCGCCCTGGTCCTGCTGGTGCCCTGGCTGGCGGAGTTCTTCCAGCTCTCGCTGGTCGGCACCCGCGACCCCCTGGTCGGCGTCGGCATCGCGGTGGTCTGCGGCCTGGCCCTGGAGATCGCCTGGCGCTTCATGAAGCGCCGCGGGATGGAGTGAGGCCCTGGCACCCCCAGCCCGCAGCCTGGATGATGGATCACGGAAGGGGGTGCCGACATGGCCCGCACAGGTGGGGAAACCGAGCGCGAGACCGGGCAGGTGGAGGCGTTCGCCGCCTTCCTGGCCGGCCTGCTGGCCGCCGGACTGACGGTCCTGGCCCTGATGGGCGGCCGCTGGCTGACGAACGCCGGCGAGGTGACCGCCCCGGCGCTGCCGTGGGTGCCGACAGCCGTGAAGGCCCTGGTGGCGGCCGTCTGGCTGGCCACCACCACCGCCGTCTACCTGCGGTTCAAGCGCCGCGGGCGGGCCCGCTGAGCGCCCAGGTCCTCCCTTTCGGATCACGTCGGATCAGCGCCCGGCGTGATCCGGAAGAGAGTGCCTAGCCCTCGAAGTCCCGCGCCGCGGACAGCTCGTACGCCCGGTCCGGATCGGTGAGCGCGGCCAGCACCTCGAACCGCCGGTGCCACTGCCCGACCGACCAGGCGAGCCCGGCCGCCAGGCCCTCCGGGGTGGCCGCGTGCAGCAGCCCGGGCACCGGCGGGAGCTCGAACTCGTCGTCCTCGTCGGCGGCCTCGGCCGCGTCCGGGTCGTAGGGCGCCTCAGGGGCGTCCGCCTCGACGTCCCAACGCCAGTCCACGGCGGCGTCGTTGCCGTCCGGGCCGACCACCAGCAGCTCCTCGTGCTCCTCGTAGGCGACCGGGCAGCCGGGCAGCAGCTCCCGCACCACGGCGGGGACCCGGTGCAGCACGCCCTCGGAGAGCACCCGCCCGCCCGCCACCTCGCTGGCGAGCGAGACGTGCAGCCGCTCGGCGAGGTCGGCGGCGAGCGCCGGGGCGACCGGCACCAGCGGGTACGGGTGCAGGAGCTGGACGAGGTCGGGCGCGTCGGCGACGACCGCCCTGGAGGCGTCGACGATCACCGTGTGGGCCGGCCGGCGGCCGGTGTCCGGGTCGAGCGGCGGCAGCGCCCGCACCACGTCGACCGGTTCGATCCGCTCGATCTCGACCCGCGCCAACGCGCTGTGCAGGCCGTGCAGTTGGCGGTGGTCGACATCGGAGGCCTGATCGGTGAGCCGGTCCAGCACCTCGTCCGGGCCGTGCGGTTCGGCGAGCAGCGCGGCCAGCGTGGTGCGTACCCCGAGCGCGTGCAGGAACTGCTCGTCCAGGGTCGTCCGGGCCTCGTCGTAGAGGCCGCGCAGCAGCGGGTCGGCACCGGCCGCGCGCAGCCCGGCGGGCTCCCGGCCGTCCAGCACCGGGTGGTCGCGCAGCCACCAGGCGGTGTACGGCGGCAGGTCGGTGTAGGAGCCGTCCGGCAGCAGGGTGCGGACGGGGTTGACCACGGCGTCCCGGTACGGCGGGCGGGAGAGCGCGGCGAGCGCCTCGGGCCAGGCGTCGTCGTCGACCAGGTCGAGGTCACGGACGGCCAGCAGTTCGGCGGCCACCGGCGGGACGCCCACGACGTCGTCGGCCTGCAAGGCTTCGAGGGCGTCCTCGGCCCAGTCGGCGAGGCCGTCGGGCGCCTCGTCGAGCAGCCCGGTGGGGTGGCCGCCGGCCGCGCGGTCGGCGGGCGCGGTGGGGTCGAGCCGTTCCAGGTCGTCCGGGTCGAGCACCACGTCCTCGGCGCGGACGAGGACGAAGTCGGCGAGCACGCCGACGGCGGTGAGCACCTCCGGGCCCCAGCGCTCCAGCAGCTCGTCGTCCACCCAGCCGGCGTCCTCCTCGCGGGCGAGGGCCGCGAACGGGCTGCCGGGCAGGACGAGTTCACCGGCGCGGGCGGGCTCGCCCTCGTCGTCGAGCAGGGCCAGCCGGGCCAGCCAGGGGTGCTCGCCGGCGGTCGGGCCGGCGACCTTGACCAGCGCCAGGACGGCGTCGGCCAGTTCGAGCGCGGCCTCGACGTCGTCCTCGGCCACCTGGTAGGAGCGGGCGACGGCGGCCCGCACCTCGGGGGTGTCGAGCACCCCGGCCGGGGTGGCGGTGCCGGCGCCGAGCTTGGCGAGCAGCGGGTGGGCGGCCTCGGGGTGGGCGAGCCGCAGGTCGAGGGCGGCGAGCGCGTCGGCCAGCGACTCGGGGTAGCCGGGGAAGGCCGCCCAGTCTGCGTCCTCGGAGGGCAGCAGGACGCGCCGGGGCCCGGTGATGGTCCGGCCGTCGGCGAGTGGGACGGGCAGCGCGCCGAGCGCCTCCGGGTCGGCGGCGCCGAGCGCCGCGTACAGGTTGCGCCACCAGGCGGGCTCGCGGTCCAGACCGCCGAGCTGGTCGACCACGTCGGCCAGCGGCACCCGGCGCACGTTCAGCACCCGCAGCTCGGTGCGGCGCTCCAGCCCGGCCGGCAGCAGCCCGGGGAAGATCGGCGCCAACGCCTCGACCACCGAGCCGTCCGCACCCTCCAGCAGGGTGGCGTCCCGGGGGCGCAGCGCGGGCGTGCCCGCCTCGACCGGCGCCGGGTGCGGCAGGAACGGCGTGCCGGGCAGCCGGGAGAGGACGGCCCCGCGGAGCGCGTTGTCGAGCGCGCCCTGGCCGAGCGGCCCGGGGACGAGACCGAGCGAGCCGAGGTCGGCGCCGCGGGCGCGCAGCAGGTCGGCGTAGCTGTCGGCGGCGCGCTCGGTGAGGAAGTCGGCGAGCGCGCCGGGGGCGACGTGCCGGCGGGTGGAGTCCAGCGGGTAGGAGGCGATGAGCAGCGCGGGCAGGCCGATCGGCTCGTCGCTGGGGGTGGGCGCGTGCAGCACCGGCGCGATGCCGGGCGCCTGCGGGGTCCCGTCGGCGGCGACCGGCACGGCCCAGGTGACCGTCCAGTACGGGCGGGCGCGCTCCTCGGTGGGGCGGTCGGCGAGCAACTCGGCAGCCAGGGTGCCGGTGGCGCCGGCGGTCTGCCAGCGGGTCCGCCGCGGCCGGCCGTCCGCGTCGTCGGTCACGGTGACCTCGGTGACGCCGTCCGGGCGGGGCTCGGCGGCGGCACGGGTGAGCATCCGGGTGCCCTCCGGGGTCTCCACCACGACCTCGGCGAGGCCGGGCAGGGTGAGCAGCAGCGCGTCGTCGATGCCGGCGAGCAGACGGCGGGTCAGGTCCTCGGCGGCGGCGTCCCGCAGCGGCAGCACGACCACCGTGTCGTAGCCCTCGGGGGCCGGGCCCTCGGCGGCGAACGGCAGCCGCAGCAGCGGCACGTGGCCGTCCCGGCGGCGCAGTTCCTCGGCCAGCGCGGGCTGCGCCTGGGCCAGCGAGCGGGCCTCGCCGAGCGACCAGCGCACCCCGCCGGCGGCGCCGAGCACGGCGGGCTCGTCGGTGACGGCGAGCACGGCGGCGAAACCGACGCCGAACCGGCCGACGGCGGGCGTCTCACCGCGCTTGGAGGAGGCGCGCAGGGTGGACAGCGACTCGACGGCGGCCGCGTCCAGCGGGGCGCCGGTGTTGGCTGCGGCGAGCACGCCGTCGGCGAGGGTGAGCCGCAGCCGGCCGGGCCCGTGCCCGGCCCGGACCGCCGCGTCGGCCGCGTTCTGCGCCAACTCGACGACCAGGCGGTCGCGGTAGCCGCCGAGCGCGAGTTCCTCCTCGGCGTTGGCGTCCTCCCGGAACCGGGCCGGCGAGGCGGCCCAGGCGTCCAGCACCCGCCGGCGCAGCGCGGCGCTCCCGAAGGGGTCCGCGAGGTGCTCGTCCGTGCCGCTGCCGATGATCCGAGGTTCCACTGGACCTGCCGCCTTCCGCCGCCCTGTACTTCGTACGGGGGGCATTCTCCCCCGCCCCGGCCGCTGCTCCGGACCGCGCCCCCGCCGCCGGGCGCCCGCAGGGCCCCCACCCGCACGAACGCCGCGGCCCGCCCCACCGGTTCGGTGGAGCGGGCCGGAGCACACATCGTCAGGAGTGCCCGAGCTCCTCAGCCGGGGCGTCCGGCTCGACCGAGCCGGAGGTGCGGTCCGGGTGCAGCTGCATCGGCTCGACCACCAGCTCGTCCAGGATCAGCTCGGACGGCGCGGGCGGGGCCGGGATGACGGCCGCCTCGGAGTGCCCGCCGCAGCCGTACGCGAAGGAGACGATCTGCCCGTCCGCCGGCCCGAACTCGTTGCCGCACACGCCGAAGGCCTGTCCGAGCGAGCCGCCGATCGGGATCAGGAAGCCGCAGCTGCCGCACGCGGCGGGCGCGGCCTGCGCCATCGGCGTCTGCGCGCCGTGCGCCTTCTCCCAGCGGTCGGCGGCCAGGTGCAGGCCGAGCCGGGAGAGCACCCGGCTGCGGCCCATGCCGAGCTCCTCGGCGACGGCGTTGATCCGGGCCCGGGCCGGGGCGGGCTGGATGCCCGGGTCGGTGACGACCACGTCCTCCTCGGCCGCGAGGGCGACCGCGGAGTTCGGGGCGGGCTCGTCCTCGCCGCTCCAGCCGGGTTCCAGGCGCGCGTCGTCGGCGCCGGTGGGCAGCAAATCACCCGGGCCCATGTCGCCGGGGCGCAGCCGCTCGCTCCACGGCACCCACTGGGGGGCGAGGACGGCGTCGGCACCGGGCAGCAGGACGACCTCGTCGAGGGTGACGTTCTTGGCGCGCGGGGCACGGGCGACGGTGACCGCCCAGTGCCAGCCACGGTAGGCGGCGTCCAGGCACTCGAAGGTGTGGGTGACGACGCGGTCGGCGTCCGCCTGGGCGCCGAGATGTGGTCCGACGGTCTCCGGGCCGACGGCCTCCTCGGCCGCCTTCCGGGCGAGTTCGACGGCCTCGGCACAGAGCCGATCGGGGGTACGGCTTCGCATCGCAGCACTCACGGCGTCGATTCTCTCCCAGTTCTTCTGTCGCCCACGGCGTGTTGCCTGTTCCGTCGCGGCTCGATAGTCCCTTGTCCATTCTGCGCGACCAGGGGCCGCCGCGGATACCGGCCGCGCCGCTCGTCCGGGCCTGCCGGCGCCCCGGCGCTCGGCGCGCGGCCCTTGGGCAGGCTACCCGCCGGTCGGCGCCCCGGCACAGTCCGGGGCGGTGGCGGCCGTTCCGGGGCCGCGCCGAGGGGGGTGGATTCCCGCGTCACTGCGGCGATTCTGGGGCAGGATGGGCATGTGGCGGACGAGGACCCGTCGCAGCACGCACTGCACGCCTCGCAGGCCGGCAGCCCCGACCAGGCGGACGCCGTGCCGCGACAGCAGTCTCCGGCCCCCGCTGCGGGCGAACCGCAGCCGGGGGGCGATTTCGAGTCGCCCGCCGCCCCCGTGAGCCTCGTCAAGACCGGCGCCGCGATCGCCACCCTGACCGACACCGGCCCAGACCCGGCCGTCCACGCCCGGCGGCTCGCCGCCCTGGACGGGGACCCTGGCGAAGAGGATCCCGAGCCTAGCCGCAACCTCCTGGTCCGGACCGCCTCCGCCGCCGGCGCCCGCACCGGCCGGGTGGTGCACGGCACCGGCCGCCGGATCCGCAAGGCCACCTCCGCGGAGGGCGCGGGCGAATCCGGCCTGGCGAAGCTGATCGAACTGCACGCGCTGAACTCCTTCGGCGACATGCTGATCACCGTCGCGCTGGCCTCGACCATCTTCTTCTCCGTGCCCACCGGCGAGGCCCGCGGCCGGGTGTCGCTGTACCTGCTGATCACGATGGCCCCGTTCGCCCTGCTGGCCCCGGTGATCGGCCCGCTGCTGGACCGGCTGCCGCACGGCCGCCGGGCGGCGATGGCGATGTCGATGCTGGCCCGGGCGGTGCTGGCCTGGACGATGGCCGGGGTGATCACCGGCGGCGGCCTGGCGCTGTACCCGGAGGCGCTGGGCGTGCTGGTGGCGTCCAAGGCGTACGGGGTGGTGCGCAGCGTGGTGGTGCCGCGGCTGCTGCCGAGTCGGCTGTCGCTGGTGAAGGCGAACTCCCGGGTCACCCTGGCCGGGCTGCTGGCCACCGGGGTGGCGGCCGGGGTGGGCGGCCTGCTGCACCTGATCGGGCCGGGCTGGCCGCTGCGCGGCGCGTTCCTGGTCTTCGTGATCGGCACTCTGATGGCCTTCCACCTGCCGCACGCGGTGGACTCCGCCAAGGGCGAGCAGCGCGCCCTCCTGCACGCCGAGGTGCACGCCGAGGTGCACGGCGGTGTGCACGGCGCGCGGGCGCCGGAGGACGCCCGGGCCCCGAAGGCCTCGCTGCGCACCGTCGGCCCGTCGGTGATCCTGGCACTGCGGGCGATGTCGGCGCTGCGCTGGCTGGTCGGCTTCCTGGTGATGTTCCTGGCGTTCCTGCTCCGCGACGAGCCGATCGGGGGCCTGCGGCCGACGCTGGCGCTGGGCCTGGTGGCGCTGGCGGCGGGGACGGGCAACGCGCTGGGTTCGGTGCTGGGCTCCTGGCTGCGCACCCGGGGCTCGGAGGCGACGGTCACCGCGATGCTGCTGCTGGCGACCGGCGCGACGGCGGCGGCCGCGCTCTGGTACGGCGTGGTGACGGTGGTCCTGGTCGCCGGCGTGGCCGGGGTGGCGGCCTCGCTGGGCAAGCTGGCGCTGGACGCGCTGATCCAGCGGGACGTCCCGGAGGCGGTGCGGACCTCGGCGTTCGCGCGGTCGGAGACGCTGCTCCAGCTGTCCTGGGTGGCCGGCGGCGCGGTCGGCATCCTGCTGCCGCTGAACGGCGTGCTGGGTCTGTCGGTGGCCGCCGGGGTGGTGGGTCTGATGCTGCTGTGGACGGTCCGCACGCTGTTCCGGGTGGGCCTGCGGCGGCGCCCGACGGCGCCCAGGGTGGCCTGAACCGGCCACGGGCAACACGCGGTGGCCGACCCCCGCGTAGCGTGATCGGCGAAGCCCGGTAGATTCTGACGCATGAGCCTCAATACCCGTGCCATCGCCGCCCTCGGCGCCGTCGTCGTGGTCGGTGCTGCCACGGTCGGCACGTCCGTCGCCATCGCGAGCGGCCAGACCGAGCACAGCTCCCACCGCGCGACCCTCACGGTCGGCAACTCCTCGATCGTCGCGGACCCGCTGTGCTTCAACGGCGGCAGCCCGATCACGGAGGACCTGCAGCAGGAGTGCCAGCAGAAGGCCACCCAGGCCCTCGCGGAGGGCACCCTCCCGACCTCCGACGTCGTGGTGAGCGACCGGGTCGGCGTCGGCGTCTCCCCGAACGTGGCCGACAAGGGCTGGTGGGCCTTCAGCAACGGCGGCTCGCAGGGCCAGGGCGGGCGCTACAGCCTGTTCTCCTACGCCAAGGGCCCGACCTTCTCCGGCTCCCAGCCGGCGAGCCAGGTGCTGAACGCCTCCGGCAAGACCCTGGTCACCGTGGTCGAGGGCGACAAGAACTCGGACAACCCGGTCGCCGTCTGGTACTTCCAGCTGAACACCCAGGACAGCTGACGCTCCCGCGATGACCGCACACGCCGTCACGGACGAGCGCGACGAGCAGCCGGGCCCCGACCGGGCCCGGCTGCTCGTCGTCGTCGCGGTGCCCGCCGAGGCCGAGGCCGTCCTGCGCGGCCTGCCCGGCCCGGCCGCCGTGCTGCCGTTGCCCGGCGGTGCGCTGCACCGGGCCGCGGGCGCCCCGGTGGACGTCCTGGCGGGCGGGGTCGGCCCGGCCGCCGCCGCGGCCGCCGCCGCCGCCGCACTGGGGGCGCGGGCGGCCTCGGGGGGCCGCTACGGCCTGGTCGTCTCGGCCGGGATCGCCGGCGGGTTCGCCCCGCACGCCCCGGTCGGCACCACCGTGCTGGCCGACGCGATCGTCACCGCCGACCTCGGCGCCGAGACCCCCGAGGGCTTCGCCGACGTCACCGAACTGGGCTTCGGCACCGTCCGGCACACCCCTCCCCCGGCCGCCGTCGCACTGGCCGCCCGGGCCCTGGGCGCCGCCACCGGCCCGGTGCTGACCGTCTCCACCGTCACCGGCAGCGCCGAGCGGGCCGCCGCGCTGGCCGCCCGCCACCCGGGCGCCCTGGCCGAGGCGATGGAGGGCTTCGGCGTGGCCGAGGCCGCCGCCCGGTACGGCGTGCCGGTGCTCGAACTGCGGACCGTCTCCAACCCGGTCGGCCCGCGCGACCGGGCCGCCTGGCGGATCGGCGAGGCGCTGGCCGCCCTGGAGCGGGCCTTCGCCGCACTGCCCGTCCACGAACTGATCGAGGAGGCCGGCCGTGGCTGAACGGCTGAGCATCGCATACTCGCCCTGCCCGAACGACACCTTCGTCTTCCACGCCTGGGCGCACGGCCTGGTGCCCGGGGCGGACGCCCCCGAGGTGACCTTCGCGGACATCGACGTCACCAACGGCCTGGCCGAGCGCGGCGAACTGGACGTCCTGAAGATCAGCTACGGCGCGCTGCCCTGGGTTCTGGACGAGTACACCCTGCTGCCCTGCGGCGGCGCGCTCGGGCGCGGCTGCGGCCCGCTGGTGCTCACCCGGCCGGGCACGGACGCCCCCGCGGACCTCACCGGGAAGACGGTGGCGGTGCCGTCCGAACGCTCCACCGCCTACCTGCTGTTCCGGCTCTGGGCCGCGAAGGCGGTGCCGGGCGGCTTCGGCGAGATCGTCGTCCTGCCGTTCCACGAGATCATGCCCGCCGTCCGGGACGGCCGGGTGGACGCCGGCCTGGTGATCCACGAGGCCCGGTTCACGTACCGGCAGTACGGCCTGCACAGCCTGGCCGACATGGGCGAGGCCTGGGAGCAGGAGACCGGCCTGCCGATCCCGCTCGGCGCGATCGTCGCCCGGCGCTCGCTCGGTGCCGAACGGCTGCGCGCGCTCGCCGACGCCGTCCGCGCCTCCGTCCGGCAGGCCTGGGCGGACCCGAGCGCCAGCCGGGAGTACGTGCTGGCGCACGCCCAGGAGATGGACCCGGCCGTCGCCGACCAGCACATCGCCCTGTACGTGAACGAGTTCACCGCGGACCTCGGCGAGGAGGGCTACGCGGCCGTCCGCGCGCTGCTCACCCGGGCCGCCGCGGAGGGGCTGGTGCCGCCGCTCGACCCGGGTGCGCTGGCGTTCTGATCCCCCCGGTCAGACGTCGAACTGGTCGGCCACCGCGCGCAGCAGGCCGGCCAGCTTCTGGCCGGTCGCCTTGGCCGGGTAGCGGCCGTGCTGGAGGCCCGGCAGCACCGCGTCCAGCGTGGTGATCAGGTCCTGGACGATCGGCGCCATGTCGTCGGCGCTCTTGCGCTGGGCGGCGGCCACCGACGGCAGTGCGTCCAGCAGCTGCACGGCCATCGCCTGGTCGCCGCGGTGGCCGGCGACCACGCCGAACTCGACCCGCTGGCCCGGCTTCAGCACGGTGACACCGGCGGGCAGCGCCTTGGTGTGGACGAAGACGTCGCCGCCGTCGTCGCGCGACAGGAAGCCGAAGCCCTTCGTCTCGTTGAACCACTTGACCTGGCCGGTGGGCATCTCGACAGTCCTCGAATGGGTGTGAGGGATCCCGGCCCTGGCCGGGGATCACTGGGTGGTGGGGAAGGCAGCCGACCTCGGCTCGGCGCCCGCGGGCGCTCATGGTCAGCACGCTGTCAGGAGCAGACTAACGGTCCGTCACTGCCTCATCCGCGTTCCGCGAAAGATCCGCGTTCCAAGGCCCGTTGGGGGCGGTACGGGCGCGGCGGTCTCGCGATCACGGGCGACCCGGTACTGGCACGGCCGGGGCGCGGCTCAGCACGGTCCATCGGCTCACACCCCCGGGTCTGAGGAAACGGGGCGCACCTGTCGCACCCCTCGGCACCCCCTGCATACCCCCGCCCAGCAGGGATCAAAACGTTCAGCTTCCGAGAAACTGCGCAACGTGACCGGGCCGCTCCGGTGGCGGGGGCCGGCGGCCGCTCTGCCAGACTGGACCGACCGCCCGACCAGCCCCGAGGAGCGAGCAGACGTGAGCAGCCAGAGCGCCGACCCCGGCGACGTGTACGTCAAGGCCGGAACGATCGTCTTCGGTCTGGGCGCGCTCGCCACCCTGGTCACCTTCGTTCCGCTGTTCCTGCACCTGACGCCGCTGCCGACGGCCGCGTACTGGCTGAGCATGCTGATGCCGGCGGGCTTCCTGGCCGCGCTGACCGGGCTGCTCCTGAACGCGCGGGCCCAGCGGCGCCGGGTGGAGTCCGCGGGCGCGTCCTAGGCCCCGGTCCCGGGACGTGGCTCCGGGCGTGCCCCGGGGCCGGGGCTCAGTCGGCCAGGTGGGCGTCGAGCCAGGCCGGGAAGCCGGTGAGGTCCGCCAGCACCACGTCCGCCCCGGCCGCGCGCAGTTCGTCCGCGCTGTACGGGCCGGTGGCCACGCACACCGCGACGGCGTCCGCGTGCCGGGCGCCCCGGATGTCGCCGAGGTGGTCGCCGACGTAGACGCTCGCGCCGTGCTCGCGCAGCGCCTCGCCCTTGGTCTCCGCCCAGAGGTCGCCGACCAGCGCGTCCGCGTGCAGCCCGGCGTGCTCCAGGTGGAGGCGGGCGTTCGGCTCGTACTTGCCGGTGATCACCGCGACCCGGCCGCCGTGGTCGCGGACCGCCTCGACGGCGGCGTGCGCGCCGGGGAGGGCGACGGTCGGGGCGAAGGCGAGGTCGCGGTAGAGCTCGCGGTAGCGGGTGACGGCGCGCTCCACCTCGTCCTCCGGGAACCAGTTGCGGATCTCGTCCAGCAGCGGCGGGCCGAGCCGGGTGACCACCAGGTCGGCGTCGATGCGGGCGCCGGTCTCGGCCGCGAGCGCCAGGTAGGTGGCGTGGATCCCCGGCCGGGTGTCCAGCAGCGTCATGTCGAGGTCGAAGCCGACGGTGAGCGGGGCGGTGCGGGTCTCGGGCATGCCGCCAGGCTATCCAACGGGCGGTTCGGGGGGACGAGGCAATTTGCCCCGGCTTCCGACGGGAACTTAGGTTTACCTGAGTTGTCTGCGGAGAGGGCCCATGACCGACACCACCGCGCCACCCGGCGCGCGACGGACAGCGCGCCGCCGAATACTGTGGCTCGCCGCCGCGCTGGCCGTCCTGGCCGCCGCGGTGCTGCTGAGCCTGGCGGTCGGCAGCCGCACCATCCCCTTCGGCGACACCCTCGACGCCCTGCTGCACGGCGGCGACACGGCCAACGCCGTCGTCGTCCGCGAGCTGCGGGTGCCGCGCACCGTCGTCGGACTGGCCGTCGGCGCGGCGCTCGGCCTCGCCGGGGCCGTCATGCAGGGCCTCACCCGCAACCCGATCGCCGACCCCGGCATCCTCGGCGTCTCCCAGGGCGCGGCGGCCGGCGTGGTCCTCGCCATCTCCGGCTTCGGCGTCTCCACCCTCACCGGCTACGTCTGGTTCGGCTTCGCGGGCGCCGTGATCGCCACCGTGCTCGTGTACGGCCTGGCCGGGCGCGGCCGGGGCGGGGCCACGCCGATCAAGCTGGCGCTGGCCGGCTCGGCGATGTCCGCGTTCATCGCCTCGCTCAACACCATGGTGCTGACGACCGACGCGGCCACCATGGACCAGTTCCGCTTCTGGCACGTCGGCTCGCTCTCCGGGCGGACCTCGGACGTGGCCTGGCAGCTGCTGCCGTTCCTCGCCGTCGGCACGGTGCTGGTGGTCGCGGTGGCCCGCGGCCTGGACGCGCTCGCGCTCGGCGAGGACACCGCCAAGGGCCTCGGCGCCAAGACCGGCCTGGTCCGGGCGGTCGGCGCGCTCGGCGCGACGGTGCTGACCGGCTCGGCCGTCGCGGCCGCCGGGCCGATCGCCTTCGTCGGCCTCGCCGTCCCGCACGCGGCGCGGGCCGTCGCCGGCGCGGACCACCGCTGGGTGCTCGCCTTCTCCGCCGTCCTCGGCCCGGCCCTGCTGCTGCTCGCCGACACCCTGGGGCGGGTCCTCTTCCCGCCGTCGGAGGTCCCGGCGGGCGTGATGACGGCGCTCGTCGGCGTCCCGGTCCTGGTCGCGCTGGTGCGCCGCCGGAAGGTGGTCGCGTCATGAGCGCGCAGGGTGTGCGAACCGTCGGGCGCGGCGCCGTCTCCCCGCGCGGGTACGCCGTGCTGCGGGCCGGGCGGGCGTCCGTGCTGCTGCACCGCCGGTCGGCGGTGGTGGCGCTGGGCCTGCTGGTCGCGCTGGCCGGGACGGTCGTCGCCTCGCTCTGCCTGGGCGAGTCGGCCGTGTCCCCGGTCGAGGTGGTGAAGGTGGTGCTCGGGCAGCCGAGCCCGCACGAGCTGGTGGTCGGCGAGTTCCGGCTGCCCCGGGTGGTCGTGGGCCTGCTGGTCGGCACCGCTCTGGGGCTGGCCGGGGCACTGATCCAGACCGTCGCCCGCAATCCGCTGGCCAGCCCCGACGTGGTGGGCGTGACCTGGGGCGCGACCGCCACCGTCGTCGGGCTGATGGCGTACGGCGTGGTCGGCTCGACCGGTCAGGCCCCGTACGCGGCGGTGGCGGGCGGGCTGGTGGCCGGGCTGCTGGTGTACGCGCTGGCGTGGCGGCGCGGCCTGCACGCGCAGCGCTTCGTGCTGATCGGGATCGGGATCAGCGTGGCCCTGTCCTCGCTGACCTCCGTGTTCCTGACCAAGGGCGACGGCTTCCAGGCGCAGGCCGCGAAGGTCTGGATGACGGGCAGCCTGAACGGCGCCGGCTACGACCAGGCCGGCTGGCTGGCCTGGGTGCTGCTCGCCGCCGTGCCCGTCGTCCTGTGGGCGGCGCGGGCGCAGCGCTCGATCTCCTTCGACGACGCGACGGCCGTCGGTCTGGGCCTGCGGCTGGACCGGATCCGCCTCGGCATGGCGCTGCTGGGCATCGTGCTGGCCTCGTGCGCGGCGGGCGCCGCCGGGCCGGTGGACTTCGTGGCGCTGATGGCCCCGCAGATCGCGCTGCGGCTGGTCCGGTCCGCGCAGGTCCCGCTGTTCTGCTCGGCACTGACGGGCGCGCTGGTGGTCGTGCTGGCCGATCTGATCGCCCGGCGGCTGGTGGCGCCGACCGAGCTGCCGGTGGGCGTGGTGACCGGCATGGTCGGCGCGCCGTACTTGATGTGGCTGCTGA
This sequence comes from Kitasatospora sp. NPDC088861, assembly GCF_044750105.1. NCBI lineage: Bacteria > Bacillati > Actinomycetota > Actinomycetes > Kitasatosporales > Streptomycetaceae > Kitasatospora > Kitasatospora sp. NPDC088861. The sequence goes on along the minus strand of NZ_JBIVJF010000019.1, from coordinate 52,852 downwards.
TTCGTTCCCGTCGTGGAGGTTCCTGATGTCCGCTCACCGTCTGGAGGCCCGGGGCCTCACCCTGGCCTACGAGGCGCGCACGGTCGTCGAGGGCCTGGACGTCGGCATCCCGGACGGGCGGGTGACGGTGATCGTCGGCCCGAACGCCTGCGGCAAGTCGACGCTGCTGCGGGCCCTGGGGCGCCTGCTGAAGCCGGTCCGGGGCGCGGTGCTGCTGGACGGCGAGGAGCTGGCGCGGATCCCGACGAAGCGGATCGCCCAGCGGCTGGGCCTGCTGCCGCAGTCGCCGACGGCGCCGGAGGGCATCTCGGTGGCGGACCTGGTCTCGCGGGGCCGCCAGCCGCACCAGAGCTGGTGGCAGCAGTGGTCGCCGGAGGACGAGGCGGCGGTGACGGAGGCGCTGGAGCGGACGTCCACGGCGGAGCTGGCCGAGCGCAGCATGGACGAGCTGTCCGGCGGCCAGCGGCAGCGGGCGTGGATCGCGATGGCGCTGGCGCAGGGCACGGACATCCTGCTGCTGGACGAGCCGACCACCTACCTGGACATCGCGCACCAGGTGGAGGTGCTGGACCTGGTCCGCCGGCTGAACGTCGAGCGCGGCCGGACGGTGGTGGCGGTGCTGCACGACCTCAACCAGGCGGCCCGGTACGCGGACCACCTGGTGGCGATGCGGGACGGCCGGGTGGTGGCGCAGGGCGCGCCGACCGAGGTGGTGACGGCCGAGCTGGTGCGGGAGGTGTTCGGGCTGGAGTCGGTGGTGGTGCCGGACCCGGTGACGGGCACGCCGTTGGTCGTTCCGGGGGCCCCGTGGGCGGCGGCCGTGGACGCCTGACGGCAATTCCACACCAAACCGGACATAATCGGCGCGCCCCCGAAGCCTCACTCCCGAGGACCGCCGATGCACCGGATCGCCCGCCGTTCGTTCCTCGCCGGTCTCGGCGGGGCCGCGCTCGCGGCCTGCACGACCGGGCGGTCGGCGCCGCCGACCGCCGACGGCCTGGGCGCGTCCGCCTCGCCCACCCCGGTGCCGCCGGTCACGGTGGACGCGGCCACCGGGCCGGTGCTGGTGCCGGGCGAGCCGCTGCGGGTGGTCGTCCTCGACACGGACGTGCTGGACTCCGCGCTGACCCTCGGCATCACCCCGGTGGGCGCCGCGCTGCCGGCCGCCGACATCCGGTTCCCCGCCTACTGGCCGGCCTCCCGGGTCGCCGGGATCCACCGGGTCGGCCTGGCCAGCGCCCCGGACCTGGTCGCGATCCGGGCGCTGCGGCCTGACCTGATCCTCTCCAACCAGGCGCGCGACGGCGACCGCTACGACCAGTTGCGGGAGATCGCGCCGACCGTGCTCACCCAGACCACCGGCGCGCCGTGGAAGGCCGACTTCCAGGTGCACGCCCAGGCGTTGAGCCGGGAGGCCGCGGCGGCGGCCTTCGTCTCCTCGTACCAGCGGCACGCCAACCAGGTGGTGCAGGCCCTGTCGGCGGCGAAGGCGTCCGGCCGGAAGGTGAGCCTGGTGCGGTTCGTGGAGGGCGGCGGGATCCGGCTGTTCGGGAAGCAGAGCTTCCCCGGGATCGTGCTGTCGGACGCCCAGGTGGGGCGGCCGGACGCGCAGAACGTCGACCAGTCCGACGTCGAGATCCCGCTGGACCAGATCGCGAAGGCGGACGGCGACCTGCTGCTGTACGCCACCTCCGGCGATCCGGCCCTGGCCGGCACCGACGCCGCGCTGGAGAGTCCGGGTTGGCAGGCGCTGGGGGCGGTCAAGGCGCACCGGGCGTTCCCGGTGGACGACCAGCTGTGGTTCCAGGGGATCGGGTACACCGGCGCCAACTTCGTGCTGGCCGAGCTGCAGCGCTTCCTGGGCGCGTGACCCGCCGCGCGGCGTCGGAGAGTCCGTACCGGCCAGGCCAGGGCGTGGCGCGAGGATCCGCCGGACGTCGGCCCCGCCCCCGTACGCCGGGGTTCCGGCGCTGGTCGGGGCGGCTGCGCCCTGCCATAAGCTGGCACGGTGAGTAGCGAACCGGCCCCGCCCGAGGACACCGCCGTCGAGCTGATGCGTGCGATGACGCGGCTGCGGGCGCGGCTGCGCACCGAGGCCCCGATCGACGACCTGCCGTGGAACTGGTCGCACCTGACCACCCTGCACCGCGTCGTGCAGGAGGGCCCGGCGACCGTGACCGAACTCGCCCAGGCCGAGCACGTGCGCCGCCAGTCCATGGCGGAGACCGTGGCCGCGCTGCGGGCCGGCGGCCTGGTCAGCGCCGCCAAGGACCCGAACGACGGGCGCAAGTCCCTCTTCAGCGCGACCCCGGCCGGAGCCGACCTGTGCGAGCGGATCCCGGCGGCGCGGGAGGCGTGGCTGGCCGAGGTGATCGGATCCACCCTCCGGGCCGGCGAGCGCAAGACGCTCGACCGGGCGGCGGAGATCATGAACCGCCTGGCGGACAGCTAGGGCCCGTCCTTCGCGCCAGCTCGGTTGCTTCTAGCGGACCCGGTAGATCTGGCCGGTCTGCGCGCCCTCGATCGAGCGGACGTACGCCGTCGCCACGCGGGTCGCGGGTACCGCCTCCATGCCGGGGAAGAAGGGCCCGTAGGCGGGCAGGGACTCCTCGACCACGGTCGGGCTCACCGCGTTGATCCGCTGGGGCGGGAGTTCGATCGCGGCGGCTCGTACGAACGCCTCGACGGCACCGTTCGCCGCGGATGCGGCCGCCCCGGCCACGATCGGCTCCTCGGTGAGGATCCCGCTGACCAGAGTGAACGAGCCGGTCCTGGCTACGTGTGAGGCGCCCTGGCGGACCAGCTCCAACTGGCTCAGCGCCTTGCCGCGGAACGTCGCCGCGACATCGCCGGCGGTCAGCTCGCCGAGCGGCTTGAACACGGCGGCGCCCGCCGCGACCGCGACCGCGTCCAGCGGGCCTGCCTGCGCGTACAGCCTGGCCACCGCTTCCGGGTCGGTGACATCGGCCACCAGGTCCCCGCCCGTGCGGCCCGCGCCAATCACCTCGTGGCCGCGCTCCGCGAGCGCCCGGCGCACCGCGCTGCCCAGCGTTCCACTCGCACCGACCAGAAGAATCCTCATGACCCACACCGTCCATCACGTCTCGGGACCGAACCCCGGGAACCGCCCCGGGTACCTGTGACGCTACGGATCACGCCCCGTCCCCGGAAATGCCGTTTGGGCAGGGACTATGCTCCACAGGCATGGACGATGTGGAACTGCGTCACCTCAGGGCCCTGGACGCGCTGGCCGAGGCGGGCACCGTCACCGCCGCCGCGGCCCGGCTACACATGACGCAGCCCGCCCTCTCCCGCACGCTCGCCCAGCTGGAGACCCGCGTCGGCGTCCGGCTCGTCGACCGCTCCTCCCGGCACCTGGCCCTCACCCAGGCCGGCACCACCCTCCTCGGACACGCCCGGGCGATCCTCGCCCACCTGGATGCGGCCCTCGCGGACGCCCGGACGATCTCCCGCCCCCTACGGCTGGGCTACACCTGCGCGGTGCTCGGACAGCAGACCGTCCCGCTGCTCCGGTCGTGGCGCCGCACACACCCGCACGCCCCGCTCGAGGTGGTCCGACGGGACAACAGCACCGCGGGCCTCGCCACCGGGGACACCGACGTGGCGGTGCTCCGCACCGTCCCCGCCGATCCGCGTATCCGCACCGAGGCCCTCTACACGGAGGGCCAGGTCGCGGCCCTGTCCGACGACCACCCCCTTGCGGACCGGGACGGGGTGCTGCTGGCCGAACTCACCGTCGGCCGGGACCTCCCGCTGGCCCTGTGGCCGGGTGTCGGTACCGCCTCACCGGACCTGTGGCCCCCGGAGCAGTGCCCGGTCGGGACGGTCGAGGTGGGCAACGTGGACGAGTGGCTGAACCTCATCGCCACCGGCGGTGCGTTCGGCCTCGGCGCGGCAGGTACCGCGGAGAGCCACAGCCATCCGGGCGTCCGCTTCCTCCCGGTCTCGGACGCCCCTGGCGCCACCGTCTACCTCGCCCACCCCGCTCACCCCACCCATCCCCGGACGGCGGACTTCCTCACGGCGGTCCGGGAAGTGGTGAGCGGCTAGCGCCAGACCCCGTCGCACGTCTCCGCCGCGCCTCACCGGCTCCCGGGCACGCTCAGGGCGGCCAGGTCCGCGGTGGCGACGATCCAGGCCTGGCGCGGGAAGACCTTCTCCATGAGCACCCGGTGCACCTCCGGGTCGGGGTCGGCGGTGGCGTCGGCCAGGACGAACAGGCGGTAGTCCTCGTCGGCCGCCTGCCGGAGGGTGGTCAGCACCACCCCGCTGGTGGAGAGCCCGGCGAGGACCAGGGTGTCCACGTCCCGCCCGCGCAGTTCGGCGCGCAGATCGGTGTCACTGGCGAAGACGCCGAAGCGCGTCTTGCGCACGGTCACGTCGTCCTCGCGGATCTCCAGGGACTCGTGCACGGCCGTCGCGGGGTGGCCGTCGGCGAGGTGGCCGGCCTCGGCGACCCGGGCGAAGGCCTTGTTGCGGGCGGGGACGGCGGCGAGGTCCGCCTCGGCGAACGCGACGCGGACGAAGACGACGTGCGTGCCGTGGGCGCGGGCCCAGGCCAGCGCCTCGCCCGCGCGGGCCAGCAGACCCTCCGGGTCGGGAACGGCGCCGAGGGCGGCGGGCTGGAAGTCCATCAACAGCAGCGCGGTGCGCGCGGGGTCGATCGCGGGCGCGGTCTCGGTCACGGTGGTCATGGTGGTCATGTCGTGGATCGGCTCTCTGCGGGTTGAGGTGGGCCCGGGCCGGGTGGGTCCGGGCCGGTTCGCCTGCGGCGGCTAGGACTCGGCGAGTCGGCGGTCGCAGGCGGTCAGGACGAGGAGGAGGGCGGAGATCGCGACCAGCACCCAGGCGATGGAGTGCAGGCCGGCGTCGCCCACCCGGTCGTGGAAGGCGGCGCCGGTGATCGCCGCCGAGGCGATGGAGCCGAGGTAGCCGAAGGTGCGCAGCAGTCCGGAGGCGGTGCCGACCGTCGCGGCGGGGGCCTCCTGGTAGAGGACGGTCTGGTTGGCGACCGTCCCGGCGCCGGAGGTCAGCCCGAACACCGCGCTGACGGCGACGACCGCCGCCATCGGGGTGCCGACGCCCACGAACAGCACGGCCACCGCGCCGAGCAGCAGCAGCACCGCGCAGGCGATCAACGGCAGCCGCACGCCCGTCCGTCGTGCCACCGCCCGGGCGGTCACGGCGCTCAGGACGCCCATCGGCATCAGCGCCAGGCCGGCCTGGTAGGCGGACAGCCCGCGGGCCGCCTCCAGCCACTGGGTGAGCCCGTAGAGGATCACGTACGTGCCCATCAGCGTCAGGCCGTTGCGCACGTAGGTGCGGGTCAGGGCCCCGTTGGAGGCGAGCAGCCGGACGTCGAGGAACGGGTGGGCGGCGCGCAGTTCCCAGCCGACCAGCACGGCGGCGAGGACGAGGGCGGCGGCGAGCGCGGGCCAGTCCGGGCGCGGCAGGGCGGCGAGGAAGACCATCAGGGCGGTGAGCGAGCCGCCGAAGCCCAGCATGCCGGGCAGGTCGAGGCGGGAGGCGAGGGCGCGGGGTGAACCGAGGCGCACCGGGTCGGGGTCCGGCGCGATCCCGACCACGGCCAGGACCAGGGCGACGGCGGCGACCGGAATGTTGATCCAGAAGGCGGTCTGCCAGCCGAACCAGCCCACCAGCAGTCCGCCGAGGGCGGGGCCGACGGCGACGGTGGCGGCGCCGGTGATCGCCAGGCCACCGAGCACCCCGCGCGGCGGGGCCTGGTAACCGGCCTGTTCGGCGCGGCGGCGGATCAGCAGCATCGCGGCCGGGTAGCCGGCCGAGGTGCCCGCGCCGATCAGCACCCGGGCCGCGATCAGGGCGGCCATCGAGTGGGCCAGCGTGCCGACGATCCCGGCCGCGAACACCAGCACGATGCCGGCGACGAAGATCCGCCGGGGCCCGAACTCCTCGGCGAGCCGCCCGGCGGCGGGCTGGGCCAGCGCGCTGGTGAGGTACAGGCAGGAGATCAGGACCGCGGTGTCCCCGACGGGGAGGTGCAGGGCGGCCGCGATGGCCACCAGCGCGGTCGCGATGATCGAGCTGTTGACCGGGTTGAGCGAGGCCCCCAGGTACAGCGGGGCCACGAAGCGCGGGCCGAAGGGGTTGCCGGTGGGCGTCGCGGTCGTGGCCGTCTGCTGCGGGGTGTGGGTGTCACCGGGGAGAGGCATGTCGGCCCCCTTCCTCCGGAACCTCTGCGACGGAGCTGGCCTGCTGGGGAGGTCCCGGTAGAGATAGGCAGGCTGCCTGCTTAATATTAGCAGTCTGCCTGCCTACTCTGAACCGGTTGCCGCAGCCGGGGCGGCCACCGCGGGCCCCGGGCCGGCGCTCCTGGCCGGGGCCCGCGGCGTCGCTCCTGGTCAGGGCACCGGCCGTCGCGTTTCTTCAAGACCCGGCGGCCCGACCGGCGCAGGATCGGGGCATGAACGATCACCCGACCCGGGACACCCACCCGCTGCACCCCCTGCTGGCGCGCGCCGCCGCGGCCGCCGCCCGGGTCGCCGACGGCGTCCCGGCGGACCACCCGCTGGACGGCCCGACACCCTGCACGGACTTCGACGCCCGTGCGCTCGTCAACCACTGGGTGCTCTACACCTCGCACGGCCTGGAGCACCGGGCCCGCCGCACCGAACTGCCCGAGGAACTGGTCGACCGCGACTTCACCGCCGACCCCGGCTGGCCCGCCGCCTACGCGGCCCGGCTGGACCGCGCCGTCGCGACCTGGGCCGACCCGGCCGTCTGGGAGGGGCACGTCGACCTCGGCGGATCCTCGGCACCGGCGGAGGGCATCGCCCGGATGCTGATCGCGGAGCTCGTCCTGCACGGCTGGGACGTCGCCCGGACGACCGGCGGTCCGATCGGGATCGACGAGGAGCTCGCGCAGCTGGTGCTGGCGGTCGTCGAGGAGAACGCCGAGCTGTACCGCCGGTACGGCGGCTTCGCCGCCCCGGTGGCGGTGCCGGACGGCGCTCCGACGCTGGACCGCGCGCTGGCCGCCTCCGGGCGCGATCCGCGCTGGAACGGCTGAGCGCCTGGCTGCCCAAGCGCCCAAGCGCCCGACCGCCTGACCGCCTGACCGCCTGGCTGCCCGAGCGCTCAGCCGGCCGCGCACTCAGTCCGCCGCCCGCAGGGACGCACGGAGCCGGGCGTGCAGCAGGCGCACGGCCGGCGAGTGCTGGTCGGGTCGGGCGACCAGGCCGAGGCGGGCCCGGACCGGTGCGTCGACGACGGGGATGGAGGCATGACGACGACGAAGACTGCACGTGGGATTTCCGAGACCTACTTCGCGGCCTGGCAGGCGGGCGACTTCGAGACGCTGCGGGGGCTACTGGCGGAGGACGTCGACTTCGTGGGCCCGCTGGCCACGGTGTCGGGGGTGGAGGAGGCCCTGGCCGGACTGAAGGGGCTCGGGCAGGTGCTGGAGAAGATCGAGGTGCACGCCCGGGTCGCCGAGGGGGACGACGTGATCACCTGGTTCGACCTGCACACGAGCATCGCGCCACCGGCGCCGACGGCGAACTGGAGCCACGTGGAGAACGGGAGGATCACCCGGATCCGGGTGACCTTCGACCCGCGGGGGCTGCTGGCGGGCTTCGCGCGCTGAGCGGAGGTCGCACCGGCCGCCGGGCTGAGCGATCCGGGCCCGACAGGGCGGGCGATCCGGGCCCGGCGGGGCGATGCCCTACTCGTCGTCGCCGTCCTGGATCTCCTCGGGCGGCGGCGCGAGGATGATCGGCCAGTCGTCCTCGGAGGCGAGGAGGTCTTCGAGCGGGGTGCCGGGGCCGGCGGTGAAGACGGCCAGCCCCTCGTCGAACCAGGCGGGCAGCACCGGATCGACGGTCGTCCCGGCGCGCAGGACCAGGTGGGCGCGCGGGTCGACGGTCGAGCGGTCGGGGAAGTCGGCGGGGTCGACGCCCACCTGCTCCAGCGCCACCGGGTAGACGGCCACCGAGATCGCCAGCCGGTCCCCCTCCAGGGAGGGCTCGAACCAACCGTCCGTCTGCACCAGGTAGAACACCCCGTCGCCCTCGTAGCAGTACGAGCCGAGCCGGTCCAGGGCGCGCTCACCGGGGGTGCCGTCGGGGTCGACGACCAGGACCGCGGCGGGCGCGTCCGGTTCGTCGGGATTCGGGCCGGGCCGTACGTACAGGCGGGCCATCGGGCACCTCCGGGTCGTGGCGGGTCGGGCGGGGCTCAGCGGGTCGGGCGGGGCTCAGCGGGTCGGGCCCAAGCTACCGTCGCGCCAGGCGACCGCGAACCGCCCAGGCCACCGCACCGAGGGCGAAGCCGTAGACCGCCACCAGGCCGTGTCCGTTGTCCTGGGCGAGCCACATGGCGAGGCCCAGCACCGGGACGCCGACCGCCAGGGCGCGCTCCTTGGGGAGGCGGGTGCGGGTGAGGAAGGCGAGGGCCAGGGTGGCGCCGAGGAAGTAGGTGGCGCCGGAGCTCCCGGCGAAGTTGCGGGGGTCGGTGCTGGGGCCGTCGCCGAAGCCGAGCAGGCCGTCGATCCGGCCGGGCAGCAGGATGCCCGCGAGGAAGAAGGCGAGGGTGAGCGGGCCGCCCCAGTACCACTGGGCGAGCGCGGCGACGGCGGCGAGGGTGGCGAGGTTCCACAGGCCGCCGCCGAGGCCGCCGTTCTGCATGAAGACCGAGGTGAACTCGCGCCACCAGCCGGACTTGGCGGGGTCGGCGTCGAGCGTGTCCATGGCGCCGGACCAGAGCAGCTGGAGCAGCACGCCGCCGACGGCGAGCGCGGTCAGGGCGACCGCCGCCCACGGGATCGGCCGCCCCCGCAGCGTGTCCCGGCCGACCACGCCGAGCCCGCAGTTGACCATCATGACCATCAGCGCGGCCGTGGTCACGTTGAACAGGATCGCCCCCATGACTGCCCCTCCCCCATCACATTCCAACGCCGTTCGAAAACCGGGCAGGGCAAAGCTAGCACAGTTTTCGAACAGTGTTGGAAAGCGTTGTACGGTGGAGCCATGAAGCTCACCAAGGAGCGCATCGTCGATGCGGGCATGGCCGTCTTCGCGGAGGTCGGCTACCACAACCTGTCCATGCGCCAGGTCGCCGACCGCCTCGACGCCCACGCCGGCAGCCTCTACTACCACGTGCGCGGCAAGGACGAGTTGCTCACCCTGATGGCCGACCGCGTCTGCCGACAGGCCTACGACACCGGCACCGCGGCCCTCGCCGCCCTCCCCCCCGACGCCACCTGGCGGGACCGGGTCGAGGCCCAGGCCGCCACCCTGCGCCGCAGCATCCAGCAACACCCCGGTGGCGCACTGCTCCTCGCCGAGAGCCCCGGCGTCCTCAGCTCCGGCGGCCTCTCCCTGATGGAACGCCTGCTGCGCACCCTCCTCGACGCCGGCCTGCCCACCGTCCACTGCGGCATCGCCGCCGACATCCTGCTCAGCCACGTCACCGGCTTCGTCCTCCAGGAACAGAACCAGCCACCGGCCCCACCACCCGTCAGCGCCGAGCTCTACGCCGACCTGTGCGCGGAGTTTCCGCTGATCATGGGCGAGTTGATCCCCCGAATCGGCCAGGACGAGAAGTTCACCCAGAGCATCCGACTGCTCTGCACCGGCTTCGCCGCCCTCGTCCCGGGCGTCAGCCCTGCTGCGGCGGACGACGGCGCAGGCTCAACAGCAGCAGCACCACCGCCGACAGCACCGCCGACAGGCGCAGCACGCCCGGGGCCGCCGACCAGCTGATCTGACTGAACTGCGCACCGGCCTGCACGCCCGCGCCGCCCTGGGCGCCCGGCTTGGCCTGCATGGCGTGCAGGGTGGCCGCGCTCATCGTGATCAGCGGGATCCCGAGGATGACGAACTTGCGCATCAGATCGGAGAGTTGGCGGGACAGGTAGCCGAGGGCCCAGCCGACCAGCATGGCCGGGAAGAAGCTCATGGCGGCGCCGCCGATCAGCAGCCCGCAGGAGAGCAGGACCAGCAGGGACGGCCGACGGGCCCCGACGCCCGCGCCCGCACTCGCGCCCGCACCGGCAGTTGCGCCCGCACCGGCACCGGCCTGGCCGGCGGGGGCGGTCGGCTGCGCCTTCGCCTTCCCCGCGGCGGTCGCCCTCCCCTTGGCCTTGCGCTGCTTCTTCCCCTTCGCCGAGGCCGCCGCAGCCGCCCCAGCCACAGCCCCCGCCGGATCGGCGGCCTGCGCACCCGCCGCTCCCGCCCCGTCCCCGGCACGCTGCTCGGGGATCGGCTTCGGCGGAGCCTGCGGCGCGTCCGAGAAGTTGAGCAGCACCAGATCCCAGCCGTTCGCGCCGGAGCTGTACACCTGGGGCGGCGGGATGGAGCCCGGATCGTCCTCGGGCCCGTCGAAACGCGGCTTGTCCAGCTGGACGGGCGGCGCCCCGGCCCCCGGGGTGCGCGGCGTCCGGGGCGGGTCCAGCGGCACCGACGGGGTCCCGCCGCCCGGCGCCGCCGTGTCGTACACGCTGTCCCCGTCGGAGGCACCGGACGGACCGGACGGACCGGAGGCGCCGGATGCACCCGAACCGCCCGAACCGCCCTCGTCGCCTGCAGCACCGGACCCGGCAGACCCGCCGGAGGCCCCCGCCCTGCCCCCCGAACGGCCGCTCCACGGCCCGCTCCTGCGCCACCACTCGCCGTCCGTCATCACCGACACCCCGCCTCGCGCCCGAACCCCGGCCCACCGAACCACCCTCGGCCGTGACGCTACCCACCCCGCCCCCGCCCGCGCGAGTCCTGAGGACCGGTCCACCACGGGCCGCCGCACGGACACCCCGCCGTCCGCCCGCCCGACTAACCTAGGTCGAATGACCACACAGCAGGGCCCTCAACGCCAGGGCAGGTCCGCCGCCGGCCCCCGCACCCTCGCCGAGGAGTTGCGCGCCCGCCCCGACGACGCGCTCGCCGCCCTGCTCCGCTCCCGCCCCGACCTGCTCAACCCCGTCCCCGGCGACCTCACCCAGCTGTCCGCCCGGCTCTCCTCCCGCGCCTCGGCGCTGCGCGCCCTGGAGCGCCTGGACCGCTTCACCCTGCAAGTCGCCGAGGCCCTGGCCACCGCCCCGGACGGCACCGGCCTGGCCACCGTCCGCACCCTGCTGACCGGCCCGGCCAAGGTCAAGCCGCACCCCGGCGCGACCCCGCTGACGCCCGCCGACCGGTCCGCCGTCGCCGCCGCCCTCCCCCGGGCGATCGCCACCCTGCGCGACCGGGCGCTGCTCTGGGGCCCGGACAACGGCCTGCGGCTGGTCCTCGCCGTCCGCGAGGCACTCGCCCCGACGGCCGCCAACCCCGGCCGCACCGGCCTCGGCCCGACCCTCTCCGACGCGACCGTCGGCATGTCCCCGGCCCGGCTGCAACAGCTGCTCGCCTCCGCCGGGCAGCCCGCCACCCCGGACCCGGTCACCGCCGTCGACGCGCTCACCTCCCTGCTGAACGACCGCGCCCGCTGCGCGGCGCTGCTCGACACCGCCCCCGAGGCCGCGCTGCGGCTACTGGAACGGCTGGTCTGGGGGCCGCCGACCGGCACCGTCCCGGACGCCACCCGCCCGGTCACCGCCGAGGACGCGCAGAGCCCCGTCGAGTGGCTGCTCGCCCGCGGGCTGCTGCTGCCCAGCGGGCCGGGCAGCGTCGTCCTGCCGCGCGAACTGGCCCTGCACCTGCGCGGCGGCCGCACCCACCGCGCCGTCGAGCCGGTCCAGCCCGAGCCCGCCCCGGCCGCCGCCCCGCGCGATCCACAGGCTGTGGACGGCGCGGCGGCCGGCCAGGCCCACACCGCCGTCAAGACCGTCGAGGAACTCCTCGACACCTGGGGCCTCACCCCGCCGCCCACGCTGCGCGCCGGCGGCCTCGGCGTCCGCGACCTCAAGCGCACCGCGCAGGCCCTGGAGACCACCGAGCAGCAGTCCGCCTTCTGGCTCGAACTCGCCTACGCCGCCGGACTGCTGGCCCCCGACGGCGAGGCCGACGAACGCTGGGCCCCGACCCCCGCCTACGACGGCTGGCTCCAGCGGGACACCGCCGAACGCTGGTCCGTCCTCGCCGCCGCCTGGCTCGCCGCCACCCGCGTCCCCGCCCTCACCGGCACCCCGGACGGCAAGGGCAAGCCGCGCGCCGCCCTCGGGCCCGAACTCGACCGCACCCTCGCCCCGTCCGTCCGCCGCGCCACCCTCGCGCTGCTCGCCGAGCTCCCGCCCGGCACCCCCGCCACCGCCGCCGAACTCCTGCCCACCCTGCGCTGGCAGCGCCCGCTGCGCGGCGGCCCCACCGGCCCGGACGGCCACGAGCTGCGCGACGACCTCACCGCCTGGACCCTCGCCGAGGCCGAACTCCTCGGCGTCACCGGCCGCGGCGCCCTCGCCGCCCCCGCCCGCGCCCTGCTCACCGCCGAATCCGACCCGGCCGAGGTGCTCGCCCCGCTGCTGCCGCAGCCGCTCGACCACGTGATCCTGCAACCGGACCTCACCGCGATCGCCCCCGGCCCGCTGCTCACCCCGCTCACCCAGGCCCTCGCGCTGTGCGCCGACATCGAGTCCAAGGGCGGCGCCACCGTCTACCGCTTCACCCCGGTGTCCGTCCGCCGCGCCCTCGACGCCGGACGCACCGCCGCCGACCTGCGGGCCTTCCTGGAGCAGCACTCCCGGACGCCCGTCCCGCAGCCGCTCGCCTACCTGATCGACGACGTCGCCCGCCGGCACGGCGTCCTGCGGGTCGGCGCCGCCTCCTCCTACCTGCGCTGCGACGACCCGTCCCTGCTGAACGAGGTCCTCGCCGACCGCCGCTCCGCCGACCTGCGGCTGCGGCTGCTCGCCCCCACCGTCCTCGCCGCCCAGGCCGCCCCGGACGCCCTGCTCGCCGCCCTGCGCGCGATGGGCTACGCCCCGGCCGCCGAGTCCGCCGAGGGCGACGTCCTGATCACCCGCCAGGACAGCCACCGCACCCCGCCCCGCACCGCCCCCGCGCCCGTCCCGGACGGCCCGCCGACCCCGGACGACACCCTGCTCGCCGCCGCCATCAAGGCCATCCGGGCCGGCGACCGCGCCGCCACCGTCAACCGCCGGGACTCCACCCCCGACCCGCGCCAGCTGCCCCGCACCGCCGCCGCCGAGACCCTCGCGGCCCTGCAGACCGCCGTCCTGCTCGGCGAACGGATGTGGATCGGCTACCTCAACGCCGAGGGCATCGCCAGCCAGCGGATCATCGACCCGGTCAAGGTCGAAGGCGGCTTCGTCACCGCCTTCGACCACCACGCCGACGAGCTCCGCACCTTCGCCCTGCACCGCATCACCGGCGTCGCGGAGCTCGACGAGTAACCCCGGCGGCAGGGCCGGGCTCAGTGCCCCTGCGACTCCTTCATCTTCTCCTTGACGGCCTTGTCCGCCAGGCTGCCGATCTCCCCCTGCCCGACCGGCAGCGAGCCGCCGCCGACCTGGTCGGCGATCAGGAATCCGGGCGCGGCGAGCAGCCCGCCGGGCCCCTCCCCGATCCCCGCGAGGGCGTGCGCGGAGCCGGCGGACGAGGCGGTGGCCGCGAAGGCCGTGCCCATCAGGGCGAGAGCGGTGAGAACGCGCTTCGACTTCTTCATGACCGGCTCAACGAGCGATGCGCACCGTGGTCACCCGGCGCCGTCGCCCGGAGCGCGGGCTCGGTCGCCCGTACGAACGGAAGGAGCCCGTTCCCGTTCGGAAGGAGCCCGACCACGTTCGCCGCGGAATGCGCGACACTGGAGGGTCTGCGTCAATCCAGCCTGTCAGCCAGTGGAGGGCTTCCCCGCGTGAACGACGGACCGCTCATCGTCCAAACGATTGAGTGGGATACACATCCTATGGCTGCGTAACCGCACCGGCCAGCCCCACGTCCCTTCGCACCCGGACCGGCGGAGGAACTGGGCGCTCTCCGCGACAGGGACGCCCAAACAGTGCGCCCCGCCCGCGACCTCACGTCACGGGCGGGGCACCTGTCTCACAATTAGCTTGCGGCGACGGCAGGGAGCTCCTCACCGGCGATGTAATACTTTCGCGCACTCTTGGAATGCAATTCCTTTTGATACATCACGACATATCCAGGAAGTGCCATTATCTGCCAGGAATCGGGAAGCCTTGCGCTCACGAACCGAAAGAACTCATTCGCCGTCATCTCAGGCCAGCCAATATCAACCTGGAACTGCTCGTAGTAGCTCTCCCTCTTGGTTCGATGGTGCGCAAACCTGAAAGTGTAGGGGAGAGCATCCTTGGCGAACTTCAGGATAGAGCGCAGACTTTGATCCCCCTGAGGGAGATCACGTATCACCCAGTCAAGATTGGCAGGGTACAACTGATCGAAGTGATCACCAGAGAAAACCGTGGTATCGCGCTCGGCTCCAGGATCATTGATGCCGAAACCATTAAAATTCCAAGGCGCCCGACCATCGCCCTGAAACCTGTCAATGAGAAGCTTCTCCGGTGCGACTGCAGCGAAATCCTCATCCACGGACAAGGCTTTGAAGCTCATCCAGTCCAGGTGAATATTTTCGCGCCCACTCAGCTTATTGAGATGCTTCCTCAGCCTTTGACCGAGGGTGACATCAGCCTTCCCGATGTACACGGGGTCACCGTGCCGGTAGAGCTGATACACCCCCTTGTGATTCGGAAGGAGGTCGATGTTCTCATCGGTCAGAGGCGCTGGCTCCAGCCCTCTAAGTGCCGCAGCCAACTGATCGCCGAGCGCCTGAGTGATGCTCAGCTTGAACTCGGCGTGGTTCTCCAGTGACACGGCCTGGCTCCCTTCGGGCGAGTGATCGACATCACCTTAACTGGTGAACGAGAGGCGCAAGTTGCGCACATCTCTGAAATGTGCTTGATGATCGCCAACTCCGCGGTACACTTTGGACATGCCTGAGCTGCGAGAAGAACGCCAAGATGTGGGGACCTGCGTCGAGCTGTTTGCCGGCGGCGGCGGACTCGCCATGGCTGTGCACGCCGCGGGCTTCCGCCCGCTCCTGGTGAACGAGCACGCCCCACGAGCCTGCGAGTCGCTGCGGAACAACCCGCCGGACCCCAAGGAGCCAGAGAAGCGCTGGCCGCTCATCCCCGGCGATGTGCGCGAGATCATCAACTTCACTGACCACGTCAAGGACGAGGTCGACGTCCTCGCCGGCGGACCGCCGTGCCAGCCCTTCAGCCTGGGGGGCGCTCACAAGGGCATGGAGGACGAGCGGAACATGTTCCCCGAGATGTTCCGCGCCATCCGTGAGCTGAAGCCGAAGGCGGTCATCTGCGAGAACGTGCGTGGCCTGCTCCGACCGTCTTTCAGGCCCTACTTCGAATACATCTTGAACGAGATGCGCCTGCCGTTCGTCAAGCGCGAAAAGGACGCGACATGGGAAGAGCACAACGACGTCCTTGAAAAGCTGATCGCTAACGACTCCGTCGAGCTGTCGCAGCGATATGTGGTAAAGGAGATGGAGGTCAACGCGGCTGACTACGGCGTTCCTCAGATCCGGAACCGAGTCATCATCGTCGCGTTCCGCGCTGACCTCGGAATCGACTGGGCCAAGTTCATGCCCAAGCCGACACACTCCGAGGAGTCGATGATCCACTCCATGCGTGAGGGCGGGCCCTACTGGGCCCGGCATAAGGTGGACGCCGCCGCTCGCAAGCGCGTCATCGACAACCTTCCAGAACTCGATCTTGAGAACGAGAAGGTCAAGGAGAAGCTAAAGCTCGATCCGTGGCGTACTCTGCGTGACGCGATCGCGGGCATCGACGAGAACGAGGGAAAGCCTCTTCCTCCGGTTTCCGAGGAAGAGGTTAAGAACAAGGTCATCGTTGGGGGCATCCCGGACCACATCGGCTGGCCTGGCGCGCGCATGTACGCCGGACACACTCCGAACCTCCTGGACCGGCCGGCGAAGACCGTGAAGGCGGGCGTGCACGGTGTCCCGGGCGGGGAATCCGTCATGAAGCTTGACGACGTCGACTTCGCCAACTTCGGCGGCGGGACTGGCTACCGATACATGACCGTACGTGAGACTGCGCGGGTCATGACGTTCCCGGACCGTTGGATTCTCGACGGGCCGCGGGGAGAGAAGATGCGGCAGCTGGGGAACGCTGTGCCCGTCAAGCTCGGGATGGCCTTCTCCAAGGCTGTCGCTGAAGCCCTCAAGTCGGTCCCGGAGAAGCGGAAGTGACCGAAGCCGCGAGCGGTCGGCAGGGGCGCTGGAACGATCAGATGCCTCCCGATCGGGCGTGGAAGCCCAGAGTGGGGATGACCAGGGATGCCCGGGCCGCTGAGCAGGACCGAGCCGCCGGCAGCCGCCTCACACGCGCGGTCGAAATCGGCGAGGGCCGATACGCACGTGCGTCCATCGCTCTGCGCGTGTACCGCAGGACGCGTCGCATCCGTGCCTACCTACGGTGGTCACAAGAAGGCGACACACGGGAGCAGTACGTCGGCGAGGTAGACGCCGGCACCCGCGCCGCGAACCTCGCAAAAGCATGGGAGATGGCTCACGCCGCCGGTTATGTGACAACCGAGCCCCTTCCGCCCGGCTCGTGGGCGTCCTCTCCCGCTTCCCGCGCAGTAATGTCCGCCAACAAGGGACGGGACACGAAGCCCGAGATTCTCTTGCGGTCCGCACTCCACAGACGTGGTCTGCGGTATCGCGTCGGGGTAAGGCCCCTGTCAGACCTCCGCCGTACAGCCGACGTGGTGTTCACCAAAGCACGCGTCGCCGTCTTCGTCGATGGTTGCTACTGGCATGGCTGCCCGGAGCACCTTCGCCCCGCTAAAAAGGGCGCGGCGTTCTGGCATGACAAGATCGCGGGAAACCAAGCCCGTGATGCTGAGACCAACGAGGCACTACGGGCAGCAGGATGGCTTGTCATCCGGGTGTGGGAGCACGAAGATCCCGAACTAGCCGCACAGAATGTAGCGGAGGTAGTGCTGTCGAGGCAGCACACACCACCGAGGGCCAACGCCCTGGGCTGACCTTGCTTCGATGAGAAGGCGGAGGACGCATCCGCTGACGACAAAATCTCGCCTGGCGCGCGGACCACTCGGCGATCCGCGCGCCTACGAGCGTGTCCGCCTCAGCAAGCGCGGCAGACCCATTGGAAGACCACACTGTGTTCCAGACCGGAGACCCTGCAAGCTAGCCCCGACATTTCGTCAGACTGACGCAAATTTGCCGGAACTGCGCCGCTAAGCTCCACGGTCTGACATGCTGAAGTTCCAGCGAGAGGGGCCGCAGCGATGCAGTGGAAGATCCACGGGGAACGTCCGATCTACGAGAACCCCTGGGTGAACCTGTGGCTGACAGACGTCGAGCAGCCTGACGGGCGCCGCTGGGAGTACCACGTGGTCAAGCTGCGGCACCTGGCCGTGGCCGCCATCGTGAACAGCGAGAAGCAGGTACTCATGATGTGGCGGCACCGCTTCATCACCGACACCTGGGCCTGGGAACTTCCGATGGGGCTCATCGAGCCGGACGAGACCCCGGCAGATGCGGCAGCCCGCGAGGCACTGGAGGAGACCGGCTGGAAGGTCGGCGAGATGAAGCCGCTGATCTACGCCCAGCCAGCGAACGGGATCACCGACTCCGAGCACTTCGTCTTCCGGGCCGATGCCGTCGAGTACGTGGGCCCGCCGACCGAGCGCAACGAGTCCGACCGGATCGAGTGGGTTCCACTGTCCGAGCTGCGCGGCATGATCGACCGCCGCGAGATCGTCAGCAGCGGCACGCTCGTGGGCGTGCTCTACCTGCTGCTGGACGAGGCCGGCCTTTGATCAGCTGGCCGCGCTGGTGATCCGGTCCGCCAGCGTCGCTACCGAGGCATTGGCACGGTAGGGCCTGAGTAGGTGGCGGAACTCCTGGAGGTGGGCAACCACTCTGGGGGACTCGATCACTGCCGCGAGATCGAGAGCTTCCGTGGCGGTGGCGCACGCCAACTCGACCTGCCGCCGCTGGAGCTGGGTCCGTGCGAGCCAGAAGCTGTGGAACGCGCGGCCCCGGAGGTTCGTCGTCGGCTCGGCCCGTAAGGCTTCGGCGATGAGGGGTTCGGCGGCGGTCGCGTCCCCCAGCTGACCGAGGGCGATTCCGGTGTCCACGGTGAGTTTGGTGTGGTCGAAGTATTCGACCCACGCGGGGTCGTCGTCCGCCTCGTGGATGCGCTCGAAGTACTGGTGCGCCTCGGTGATCGCGCGGTGGGTCGACTCCTGGTCGTGTGCGCTCGCGTGGCCGAAGGCTTCGCGCATCGACAGCATGGCCATCAGCCTCGGCGTACCACCGACAAGACGCGCGCTGTCCTGCGCGGCTCGGGCAAGCGTGATCGCGTCCTGTGCCCTGTCCTGATAGGTCGACTGGAGACTGAGACAGGCCAGCACGTTGGCAATGAACGGGCGGTCGTCGATCTCTCGCGCGAACCGAAGCGACTCGGTGAAGTAGCCCTGCGCGGTGTTGTACTGCCGTGCGTCGAAGTATGTCCACCCGGTGAGGCGTGCGAGCTCGGCAGCGATGCCATGGAGACTGCGCCGGTAGTTGGGATCGGCGGTGTCGCGCATTATGCCCGTGACGTATCGGAGCTGACCGATCACCGCCGGACGGAGCGCTTCGCCGCCGTGCTGGTCATCGCGCCGCCAGTAGTCCTCGATGGACGCTTGGAGGGACCGCAGGACGTTGGGCGTGACCCGCGCGCCCGCCGCGATGGCGAGGATGTTGTCGAGATCGCTGCCTGAACGCGAATCCACGACCGGCAACGGGGCACGGGCAGGCCCGACCGCCGGTGTCGGGCCTTGGCGCGGGATCGGCGACGGTTCCCAACTGCGGTCCGCCAGACCGAGCATCCGCCCCGGAATCCGTAGGCCATCCGCGATGCGTTCGATGACGGCCATGTTGGTGATCTTCGGTCGACCCTTCATCACCTCGCCGACCCTGCTGGGCGTCAACTCGCATGCACGGGCGATGCGCGACGGGTGAAACCCGCCTTTGCGCTTGGCGAGTTGGAAGATCAACGCGAAGTCTCTCTCCGCGCATGCCGCCACCATCTCGGGGTCCGCGAGCAGTCGACGCGGAAGCCCTGGTGACGGTGTGGACTCGCTCATGGCCAGCTACCCCCAGGGCAAGGAAGATCATCGCTCAGTGTCACGCGAGATAACTGACCGCGAGTTTACCCATCGTGGGTACACGCGCTGGCCTTATTTCGATACCGCCTGCCCCGGGATTCTGAGATCGCCTCCGGGGGACACCCGGAGCCCGACTGATGGAGGGGGCGGTCCTACCGATGAGCCTGATCAAAACCGCCGGCCCATCAGGCACCGAGCACATCGAGATCCCGGTAGTACGACCTGGCGATCTCGGGTGTCTGCTCCATTTGCGCTGCCATCCCGAATCCGCGGGGGCCGCACGCAAGTTGGTGACTACCGCTCTGATGGCCTGGTCCCTTGAACACCTCGCGGACGTGGCTGAGCTGCTGGTGACCGAGCTGGTTGCCAACGCGGCCAAGCACACGGGGTGTTCGCGGATCTCCGTCTCGGTGGACCGACAGGAGGCGTCGGTGTGGGTGGGGGTCCGGGACTCGTCCCGCGCGCTGCCGTGCCGCACGGAGCCGGAGGATCAGGCGGAGTCCGGGTATGGCCTCGGCCTGGTGGAATCCCTTTCGTTCCGCTGGGGGGTGGACTGGGCCCCGTTCGGCAAGTGGGTCTGGTTCGCGCTGAGGACGGTGACGCCATGACCTCGAACGGGACTGGCGCTCGCGGTCAACACCGTGGCGAGCATCGTGATCCCGTTGGCACGGTGCTGACGGGGGTCTGGGCGCTCGGGCACGTGATCACGGTGCTCCTCCTCGGAACCACCGTGGTGAACCAACTGGACGCCGACCACCACGGCCTGGCGCACACCTCGCTGTCGGCGCCGGACCACGAACCGCCGGCCTGAGCATCGGCTCACCTCAAGACTCCCCCCGGCCTCGACGACGACACCGGGGCCGGGGGGTCGCACCACCGTGACGGGGACTGGACCCGCCACGCCCTACGGCAACGAAGGGAGGTGAACAGCATGGAGGACTTCGCTCGGCTCGACCCTGAGCCGGAAGAGGAGGTCGTCGTCCTGGGGGACGCGGCGCTCCTGACGAAGGGCAGCAACAGCCAGAGTGTGGAGGGCAAGCGCTCGCCCTACGACGCCTAACGGCAGTACTGCGGCGGCACCCCAGGACCCCCGGTGGGGTGCCGCCGCACCACTCTCGCGCTCATCTCACGGAGGTGATCACATGAGCTTGTTCGGTGGGTCGATTTCCCGGTCTGCTCCGTCCCGGGTGCCGGTCGGTGCACGGGTTGTGTGGCGCGGGCCGCTGGCCTGGTCGGTGGGTGCTCCTGTGCGCTCGGCGAAGGGTGCGGGTGGGCGGCGCCTGGCTGTGTTCGGTCCGTGCGGGGCGACGGACGCCGAGCTGATCCGTCTTGCCCATTCTGCGGACCTACGTGCTCTGGACGTGGCGGCTACGGCCTGGGCGGGTGCGTACACCCTGGTCTTCGACGATGGGTACGGCGTGTGCACGGTGTGGGCCGACCCGGCGGGCGCTGCCCCCGTCTACACCGCCCGCACGGACGGGGCCCCGGTGTGGGCGTCGAGTTCGCTCGCGCTGGCCTCCCTGGTCGGCGCCGAGCCCGATACCGCCTGGCTGGCCGCACACCTGGCCGACCCGACCGAGTGGGTTCCCGGCCGGTCGGCCTGGACGGGAGTGGAGCAGGTTCCGCCGGGGCACCGCTGGTCGGCCACCGCATCGGGCACGTCCGGCTTCACTCCGTTCTGGCGGGTGCCGGCACTCGCCTGGGCCGATGCCGTGCGGCGGCTGCGCGCTGACCTGGCGGACGGCGTCCTGATCCGCGTCTCCGGTCGTGCGGCCTCCTCGGATCTGTCGGGCGGTCTGGACTCCAGCACCCTGGCGGCCCTCGCCGCCCAGTGCGGTCCGGTCACCGGCCTGACCTACCACCCCAAGGGCAGGGAGAGCGGTGGAGACATCGACCACGCCCGTGCCGTCGCCCGCGCGTTCCCCTCGATCCGCCACCGTTTCATGGCCCTGGGCCCGGAGCACCTGCCGTTCACCGGCCTCGGTTCCCTCCCGCTGACGGACGAACCGGCGCCATCCGCCATGGTTCACGCCCAACTGGGCGCACAGCTCGACATGTTGGGTGCGGAGGGCGTCGATGTCCATCTGACGGGCGACGGTGGCGACTCGTTGTTCATGCCACCACCCGTGCACATGGCCGATCTGGCACGATCGGGCCGCTTCCTGCGCTTGGCCGGCGACGCACAGGCATGGGCGCGCCTCTACCGGTCAAGCCCCTGGACGGCGGTGGCCGCCGCTTGCAACGCCCCGGGCAAGCTCGGCGGGGCATCGGCGCCAAGGCCGTGGCTCACCCACTACTCGCTCGACCTGGCCGACGCCGTCACCGCTCCGTACCCGGAGGTGAACGGTCTCGGGCACGCGGACCGCCACCTCCTGGAGGAAGCCCGCTACGTCGGCCGGAGTGCTGCGACGGAGAACCAGCTCGCCGCCACGCACGGCATCGAGATGCACAACCCCTTCACGGACACCCGCATCGTGGAAGCCGTCCTCGCCACACCCGCGCCCGAGCGGTGGTCCGCGCACCGGTACAAGCCCCTGCTGACCGACGTCGTGGCCCGTCTCCTGCCTCCTGGTGTCCTCCAGCGCGGGGCCAAGGGGGTGTTCGCGGCCGACCATCACCACGGGTTGCGCGCGAACAAGGCGGGCGTCCTGGATCTCACGGGCGGCTACCTCGCGGACCTCGGCCTCGTCCACCCGGCGGCCCTGCGCTCGCTGCTGGGCAATGCCGTGCTCGGCGTGGACATCCCGTGGGGGCTGATCGAACCCGTCCTCGGCACGGAGCTATGGCTCCGGTCCTCGACGGCTGTCGGACAGGCGATTCAGTGGGAGGAGACAGCGTGACCACGCCCGTGCCGACTTCGTACACGCGCACCGCCCTGACCGGCAGGGCGGGCGTCGTCGTCAACTACCGGACCGGCGAGACGATCGTCCTCACGGGTGGCGCACTCGCTCGCTGGCTCGGTGCCCTGGAGCAGAGCCCGGCTCCGGCCCCAGTGACGGTCCGGGACTCGGAGGTGTCCTGGGGCACGAGTGAGGCCCCCGCCCGCCTGGAAGCGCTCGTCTCACCGCCGTTGGCCTGGCGCCTGGCTGCTGCTGCCGTGCTGGCAGCGACCCTTGCCGTGCGCACCGCCAGCCGCCCGGGATCGAAGTTCGGCCGCCTGCGCCACCTCGCCGAACTGGGCGGGGACCTCCCGTTGCCGACAACGGCCCACGCCCGCCTGGCGATACGCTCGGTCCGCTGGGCCGCTCGTGCCTTCCCGGCCCGCGTCGCATGCCTGGAGGAGTCCACCGCGGCCTCGCTCCTGCTCGCGCTCGGCGGCCGTGGGGGTGCCTGGCGGCACGGGGTGGCCACCGACCCAATACGGCTGCACGCCTGGATCTGTGACGTTCACGGCCTGCCGGTCGAAGAACCCGAGCACACTGGCGACTACACGCCGATCAACGCACCAACCGACCTGGAACGAGGCGCCGATGCCCACTCCGAACATCCTGCTGCCCGGCAAGCGCGTCAGCCTGGCGATGACCGACCGTGACCACCTGACCGACTACCACCGCTGGGAGAACGACCCCGGCACGATCCTCGGCTTCGGCACGCAGGTCGCCCAGTCCTGGGAGGTCCGCGCCGGTGGTTGGGAGGCCCAGGGCCGCAACCGCGACTACCCCCAGTTCGAGGTGGTCACCGCCGACGACCACACCCCGGTGGGCATCACGACGCTCCAGATCGATCCGGCCGTGCGGACCGCCGAGTACGTGATCCTCCTGGCCCCCGAGGCGCGCGGGAAGGGCTTCGCCGCTGAGGCCACTGAGCTGACGCTCCGCTGGGCCTTCGAGTACACGGCCCTGCGCATGGTGTGGCTCAAGGTCCTGGAGCCGAACGCGGCGGGCATCTCGGCCTACCAGAAGGCCGGGTTCCAGCCCGCCGGCCGACTGCGGCAGTCGGGTTACTGGCTGGGTCGTCCCTGCGACGAACTGCTGATGGACGCCGTCGCCGACGACTTCCTTCTCACCGCTGAGTCGGCCTGAACCACAGGCGCAACCCGGACAACCTCATAAGCGCGCCGGACCACCCCTGACCTTGGCGGGGAGGGTGGTCCGGCGGCGAGCTGACCTCGCTGACCAGCCCTGGTGCCGCATGGTGCCGGGGCCGGAGGCATGTTCAGAGCGGATTTCTGACGTAGGGTCAGCATGATGGATGGGGCATGTGCGGGACTTGGCCGGTGTGGTGGTGGCGTGCGGGGCGCCATTCCGGTCGGGCCCCCCGACAGCTGCCGAGTTGTAGGGGCGGGCGGGTTCGGTCAAGCCCGCATGTACGGGCCTGTGCGTGGCGACGGTGGCGAGCAGTGCGGGCTTGACGGGTTCCGTTCGCCCCGGAGAATCGGGCGGCGGGGGGCCCGAACGAACGGCGGGCAACCATCGGCCGTGACCTGGCCACGCCGGACCGGACAGCCTGTCCGGGGTCCAACCTGCTCTGCCGACCGCCACCCCGTTCCTTGCGCCGCCAGCGGGGCCGGCCATAGCGGGGCGGAGACAGGAGCGGCGGGCGGCAACGCGGCGGCGCGCGGCCCGCCTCTGGCGGGCCGCTCTTGATCCAGTAATGAAACTTTGAACACGCTCCCCCTGCCCCCTTCGCCTCCCTGGTTCTGGCCACTCTCTGCCGGCCGTACGTCTTCCTGCCTACTGCTGCCCTGATCAACCATGGGCGCCAGGAAATCCGCGGTGCCCATCTCCGCTCACCCTCCGCACGCCTCGACCCTGGCTCGCTCGCGCGAGCGTGGTCCGCTCCCTACCCACCCCTCGGCCTCGCGCTGCTTCGACCCTGCCCGGCCGACTGCGGCACCGATTGCGCCCCGGGCACACCGCCGGACCGTGGCCGTCCTGGTGCTGCTCGCGGCCCTCTACCACAAGACCGGCTCCCTACAGCGAGCCCTCCTAGCGCGAAGGTTGGTGCGCGGGCCAGAAAGGTCCGGCAGTCGTGTCACACCGAGGGCCATACCGACACCTGTATGAGATGACCGGCTCTCCTGGGCTCGGTGCTCTACCACAAGGTCGGGGAAACGTTCTTCTCCGTCGCGGCGGGAGGGTGGTGCGCGGGGCCCGGGAAGAAAGTTCGGCCGTCGTGTCACACCGAGGCGGTTTTTCGGGCCTCTATGGGGTGACGTGGGCGAACCGCGAGGACGAAAGGGAGGAACAGGGCATGTCAGGCATGGAGCTGGGGTCGGCGAAGTCTGTCCACAGGCTGTGTGTGGCGGACTGGTTCTACCGCGAGCGGGGCGGCTTCTATCAGGAATCGGCGGCCGGACCCAATCGCGGAAAGGCGGCATCGTGTGCGGCGCGCGGTCGACGGAAGCGGCCTCGCCGTCCGTGTGGTGCATGCCACATGACGTTTTCCAAGGGCCGTGGTGAGGGGTTGGTTTTTATGCAGATCAATTGCCGGGGCGGGGCGGAATATCAGCCCGCATATCTCCCGCGCAAGGACTTGCCCGGCGGCCATGGTGAATGTGTGCCTGAACGGTTCGGGGACGCCATGACGGCGGAGCGCCGGAGGGAACTTCCAGCTATGCGATGTGATGTGCATCACGGACGCGGGTCGAGCTTTCCGCTCGTCGCCTCTGGCTACCGGTCGAAGCTTCTTGCTGCCTCTCACCCCGGAAAGAACTTCCAGGAACTCCCGGGATTCCTGGTTGGACTTGTCCGCGAACCTGGGGTTGGCTTCGTGGCAAGTTCCCGGGATGCGGGATCTGGAGAAACGTTTCTCCGCTCTGCGGGATCTGTCGGCCGTGGAGGGTGCGCGGGAGCGCCGGCCGCTGTAGAGGTGGCTGGTGTGAACCTTGATGGCCGCTGGCCTGCGAAGTCGTCTCACCTTGATGGACTATCAACCGAAACCTTGATGGCCGCTCACACCTTGATGGCCAACCTTGGTGAGCGGGGTTACCGAACCGTTACGGCGCGGGGCCCGTTCATCAAGGAATCCGCCAAGGGTCGCGGTGTTGAGTGCGGGAACTCACCAGCCCGGCGCCCGAACTCACCGGCCTGCGGGGCCGTTCTCACCGGCTGCGCGGGGTCGGCTGAGAACTCACCGTTTTTCTCACCGGTGTCCGATGTACAACCGTTACGCGCGGTCGGGGTGCACGGTGAGAAAACCGGTGAGTTCTGCCGGGTTGAGTGGGGCCATCAAAAGCGAACGGCGTGCGGGGGAAAGGAATCTGATGAACAGCGAAATCGGGAGGCTGCTCGAAACGCTGGCGCGGGTCGGCGGTCAGCTTGCCGACCTGAACGAGGAGATGGCCCGGCTCAACGAGCGTTTTGCTCGTATCGCGCAACCTGCTGACGCAACCGTTCTTGCTCTTCCCGGAGCTGCTTCAACTGAGCTTCGAACCCGGTGACGAGATCGACGATCTTGGCGAAGTCGGCGGCGGACACCTCGACGGTTCCGCCGGCCGACTCGGCCTGCTCCGCGGCGGGCTCCGCCTCGGGCATGGCGCGTACGAAGGTGCCGACGCCCTGCACGGCGTAGACGAGTCCTTCGTCGCGCAGGACCCGCACCGCGCTGCGGGCGGTCATGTTGGCGATGCCGAACCGCTTCTCGATCTCCGAGAGGGCGGGCAGCTTGTCGCCGGCCTTCAATCGCCCCTCGGCAATGTCGTGGCGCATGGCGTCGGCCGCCTTCTGGTACGGCGCCCGCTCCTCGTCGTTTCTGCGGCTCATGCCCCCAAGGGTAGACCCCGCTAGCACACCCAAGCCCTGTCGCATCCGAAATTTCCCTTCGATCGGCACTTCCAACGGGCCACACTGCTAACTCTGCTTGACAGTGACAGTCCTACTAGTGCTACAAATGACCTAGCACCGCTTAGCGGTCTAGCGGGGCCGGTGTCCTCCGGTCCCTCCGCCTCCCACCCCTGGAGTCCTTCATGGCTCGTCACACCATCCGCCCCGACCTGACCGGCACCTCCCACCTGCTCGCCACCCCGGCGGCGGTGAAGATGGCCGACGCCGCCACGGGCCAGGTCGCCACCGACCGCGAGAGCGGCGCGACCCTCTACACGGTCCAGCTCCTGGAGACCTACGAGGGCACGGCTCAGCTGATCAAGGTCACCGTTCCGGAGAGCGAGGCGCTTCTCGCGCTCACTCCGGGCAGCATGGTCCGTCCGGTCGGCCTGATCGCCACCCCGTGGGCGAACCTCTTCAACGGCCAGGTCAGCTCCGGTGTGGCCTACCGGGCTGAGGCCCTGGTGGCTGCGCCCCCGGCGGCCCCGGCTCCGAAGTCGGCCGCCAAGACCGCCGAGCCCGTCGCCTCGTGACCGGCATCGGCCCCGCCCGGATCGTCGGGCCCGTGGACTGCTCGTCTGCGGGCCCGGCCCCGGCCCCCTCCCCGGCGCTCTACCCGCTCCCTGCTCCGGACGCCGACCCCCGGTTCACCTTCGGCCTGGTCCTCGACCTCGCGGCCGTCCTCGCCGAACACGGCTACCCGCCGATCACCTCCGGCACGGACCTGGTGAACCTGCAACAGGCCCTCTTCCGCTTCCTCTACAACCTCAAGGACCCCGTCTGATGAACGCCTCCCCGCCCCCGGCCTCCCCGGCCGGTTCGGCCCTCACCGGCCCCCTCGGTGCGGTGCCCTGGCTGCCGTACGCCGCCGGTGCTGTCGCCCTGCTCCTGCTCGGCTGGCTGATCGTGATCGGCGTGCGCTACCTGTCCGCCGACACCGAGACGCGCCGCTCGATCCGCCAGGCCGCCCGCATCCGCCGCACCTGGCCGCGCCTGGCCCGCAACCTCGGCCTGGTCACCACCGACCGCACCCCCACGTTCCTCCAGTCCCTCGCCACCACCGGGGACAAGAAGCCCGAGCCCCGCACCCTCACCCCCAAGCTCCACACCAAGACCGACCCGTACGGCGTCACGGTCACCGTGAAGACGGTGCCCAAGATCGGCCTGGAGGAGTTCCAGAAGCGCGCCGACCACCTCGCCGACGCCTGGGAGTGCACCCGCGTCTCCGTCAACCCGGACGGCCCCGGCAAGCTCCGCATCCGCGCCGTGCGCCGCGAACCCCTCTTCGAGCCCTACGCCTACACCCCGGAGGGCAAGCCCCCCAAGGACCTGTCCGTGTGGGACCTGGGCATCGACGAATACGCCCTCGCCTCGGTCCTGCGCATGTCCAACGTGCCCGGCGTGTGCGTCGCCGGCCTTCCCGGCTACGGCAAGACCAGCCTGATCAGCGGCCTCATCTCCCGCCTCGCCCCCTCCGGCGCGGTCCAGTTCGCCGTGGCGGACGGCAAGGTGTCCGAAGCCCACGAAGGCGACTACGCCGACGTCGTGAACCGCCTGTTCGCCTTCGTCGGTGACGACCTGGAAGCCGCGAACAAGCTCTTCGACCGCCTGGTGAAGCTGCGGCGCGGACGCTCCTCCTCGATCCGGCGCGTGCTGGGCACCACCAACATGTGGTCCAAGGGCCCCAGCAAGGCGTGGCCGCTGGTCGTCCTGGTGATCGACGAAGCGCACACCTACTTCCGCGACTACAAGGGCTCCGACCCCGCCACCAAGCGCCTCGCCGCCCTGGCTCAGGACAACGCCCGCCTGGTCGAAGACCTGGTCAAGAAGGGCCGCTCGGTGGGCATCGTGGTCGTCCTGGCCACGCAGAAGGCCACCGGCGACGCCATCCCCACGTTCATCCGCGACGTGTGCCCGGTCTCGCTGTCGTTCGCCCAGAAGACCGCCGAAGCCGCGGTGGCCGCTCTCGGCGAGGACATCCGCAACTGGCCGGAGGCCAACCCGGTATCGATGCAGGACCCCGGCTTCGTCGGCGTCGCGTCCATGGTCCGCCAGGGCCAGGAAGGCTACACCCGCATCCGCATCCCCTACGTCGAACCCGAGCACGTCGCCCGCGTCGCCGAAGCCTCCGCGCACCTGACGGCCGACCCGTTCGAGCTGCTGACCCTCCAGACGGGGCCGAACCTGACCAAGGACACCGACCTCGACGTCATCGCCTGACCATGACCATCCCAACCGATAGACCAGAAAGGAGAGTTGGCGATGACCGCCACCGCCCCCGCCACACCCGGCACCGCCCGTGCGGGAACGTTCACCCGCGTCACGGTCACGATCGTGATGGCGGTCATCGCCTCCCTCGCCTTCGTCTTCTCCTTCGGCAACGTCTGGGCCCTCGCCCTGCGCCTGGGCGTCCCCCACCCGATCGCGCCCCTGATCGCCCCCATGGTCGACCTGTCCGTCGTCGGCCTCCTCGTCGCCCTCCACCACCTCGTCCTGACCGGCACCGAGCCGGACCAACTCCGCTCCGCCGCCCGGCTGATGCACCTGTGCGGTGCTCTCACCCTCGCCCTCAACACCGCCGAACCCGTCATCGCCGGCCACTACGGACGCGCCTGCCTCGACACCGTCGCCCCCGCCCTCCTCCTCGGCTGGGGAACGGTCGGCCCCGACCTCCTGCGCCACCTCGCCCCCCCAACAGCCAGCCCCAGCAAGGAACTTGCACCTGACACCATCGACCCCCTGGCCCCGGCTCCTGCCCCGCCGACCCCACCGGCCGACCAGCCCACCCCGGCGCCCCCTGCGGATACGGCCCCGCCGACCCCGGCCGCTGGACCCCCGGCGGAGCCCGAACCCGCCCCGGACCCCCAGCCCGAGCCCGTTGCCACGCCCGCCCCGGCCGCTGAGCCCCCGGCCCCCACGCCCCCGGTCCTGCCCAATGCCCCGGCCCCCGCACCTGCGGCCCTGCCCGACGTCCCGGCCCCGCTCCTTGGTGCCGCCCGCCGCATCGCCGACGACCACCGCGCCCGCACCGGCGACGTGATCACCCCAGGCGAACTGCGCGCCCGCCTCGGCGTCCCGCCCCGCCTGGCCGACGCCGTCCACGCCCACCTGGCCGCCGTCCCCGCCTGACCCCTGCCCCACCCGCCTCGCGCCGACCGCGAGCACGCCCCTCGTGGTCGGCGCGACGGCACCCCCATGCCTCACCACCCCTCGACTGCCCGGAAGGACAGCCCTGTGACCGATCTCCACCCCGACCTCCTCGACCTGCGCGCGGTCGCCTCACTGGCCGCCCGGGACCTGGTCCACCTCGCCAACCGCGACGACTTCGACCGCATCGAGGCCACCGTCGAGCGCCTGGCCGGATGTGCCCACCCCATCCAGCTCACCGGCAGTACCACCACGTTCGACAAGGCCACCGGCGAACCCCTGCGGCACTACTCCAGCATCGCCGAACCCCTCGGCCGCACCCTCATCGCCTGCGGCAACCGCCGCGCAACCCGCTGCCCCTCCTGCTCCCGCGTCTACGCCGCCGACACCTACCAGCTCATTCGCGCGGGCCTCGCCGGAGGCAAGGGCACCCCCGACGCCGTCCGCACCCACCCCCGCGTCTTCGTCACTCTCACCGCCCCCAGCTTCGGCCCCGTCCACAACCGCCCCACCACCCGCACCGGCAAGCCCTTCCCCTGCCGCTGTGGCACCCTCCACGGCGCCGACGCCCCGATCCTCGGCACGCCCGTCGACCCCGTCACCTACGACTACGCCGGAGCTGTCCTCTTCAACGCCCACGCCGGAGCGCTCTGGGCTCGCTTCACCACCTACCTGCGCCGCGAGGTCGCCCACGCCGCCGGCCTGACCGTCAAGGAACTGCGCGACCACTGCCGGGTCTCCTTCGCCAAGGTCGCCGAGTTCCAAAAGCGCGGCCTGGTCCACTTCCACGCCATCGTCCGCCTCGACGGCCCCGAAGGCTCCACCACCACCCCGCCCGCCTGGGCCACCACCGACCTCCTCACCGACGCCGTCCGCACCGCTGCGGACAAGGTGGCCGTCACCGTGACCGGCGACTCCATCGGCGAACGAGTCCTGCGCTGGGGCGAACAGCTCGACGCCCGCGTGATCCGCCGACCCGTCGACACCGACCGCGACGACACCCCGCTCACGGACGCCGCCGTGGCTGGCTACGTCGCCAAGTACGCCACCAAGTCCGCGGAGGGCACCGGCACCATCGACCGCCCCCTCTACTGCACCCGGTGCAAGGGACGCGGACGCACCTCCACCGACGACGGCGACACCGAATGCCGCTCATGCGACGGCACCGGCCTGGCCGAACCCATCAAGGACCTCAAGGTGGCCGCACACGTCCGCCAGATGATCCGTACCTGCTGGGACCTCGGCCGCCGCGTCACCGACTTCGCCGACCTCAAGCTCACCAAGTGGGCCCACATGCTCGGCTTCCGGGGCCACTTCTCCACCAAGTCCCGCCGCTACTCCACCACCCTCGGCACCCTCCGGGGCGTCCGGCGGACTTGGCAGAGCGAACAGGCCCGAATCCGTGCCGGCCACCCGCCCATCGACCCCGACACTACCCTCGTCGTCTCCGACTGGCGATACCTCGCCACCGGCTACACCCCCGGCGAAGAACTCCTCGCCCAAACCGTCCGCGACAACCGCACCGCCGCACAACGCCTCAAGCGGGAAGGGGACATGGGATGACGACAGCAGCCCCCAATCTCGACTGGGCGCGAAACCGTGTCGACGAGGCGTTCGCCAACACCACTGTCGGTGAATTCCTCACCGGGCAGCACACAGATGGCCGGACAGCAGAGCACTCCATGTGGCTTGTGACCACGGAGTTTCCGACCATCGCCGCCGATCTCGTCGAACTTCTTGGTGGCACAGCAACTCGGCCGCTGACAACCACGAGCGCCCAGATCGCTGTGGAGACACAGGCCCCCGACGTTCTGGTTGTCCTGGATGGCCCGGAGGCTCTGACCTGTGCGCTCGTCCAGCAAGCGGCGACTACCGCCCTTGTGCCGGCCATTTCTGTCCGTTTCCAGCTCGCAGACGCCCGTCAGCTCGGCGCGTTCGACTTCAAGTCCACGTCATGGAACCTTGCCGAAACGATCATGGACGTACAACAAGACCTCGCTCAGAACGATGGACCATCGCTCTGCAAGCTCTCGCTGCAACTGGTCCGATTCAGGGCCCGCAACGGCGTCGAGATGGCATTCCGAAAGCCCTCTCTTACGGTCCTCCGGGGCCTGTAACCAGCTGAACAGCTGAGGCGGTCAGGCGGTCCTTCCCGCATCAATCCAGGGCAGGACCGGCGACTGCTGCCACTGACGTGGGCAACCGGGCGCTGACGGGCTGGGCGTACCGGCCGAATTGGGCGAGTACCTGCTCGAAGCTCCGTCCCTGCACCAGCCAGCGGCGCAGAGCGTCGTGGTTGAGCGCGCGGATTCCGTACTTATCGCCGAACTGACGTGCAGGAGCAGTGAAGTCACCGTTGGTCAGGACGACGGCGACATCAGCGCCATGTTCTTGTTTGGCGGAGCCGTTGACCTCCCGCATCACCCTGGGCTCAACTTTCCTTCGACCGCCCGTGGTGTGCTTGATCTGGATCACCACTCGGACACCGGCGGGTGAGGTGGCGATCACGTCGGCGCCACCGTCGTTGGCACCGCCATTGGCTTGCTCTATGACATACCCCTCGTCGCGCAGCGTGTTGGCGATTAGGGCCTCGAAGTCGCTGTGGTGCAGGTAGTCCACGACAGCACTTGCGGCACCCGCTGGTAGCACTTGCCGGACCACGGTCGTCACGTAGCCGCGAGGGTCACGCGGGTCAGTGTGCCGGCCCTCGCACAGCTCGCTTGCGAAGACGAAGGAGGGAAGTGACGGGAGGCCCTTGCGCGCCACATCGACGACGCCCAACAGCCCGGTGAACCGCTCCATCTCCCGGTCGGCCTGCCCCCATCCGCAGGCAGGCTCGTCCATCTGCTTGGGTGGTGGAGCGATCTCGAACTGGAGGACCTCTTGTTGCGTCTCGCAAGCTGACGTAACAACGACGGGTAGCTTGCTCCAGCCGGGAGTTGAGCACGAACCCCACCAGTTCTTCCCAGCCGTGTCATCCGGCCGTCTTACCTCGAAGGCCATCCGTTCGTGATGCTCCCCGGGGCCGCGGGCAGCAACGATCGTGGTGACCACACCCGAGGTGACAATGCGGTCCCCAACGCCCACGTCCAGGGCTTTAGTGGGGATTACACGGCGGGTAGGGTCGCAGTTACGGCGATCCTGGTGCCACGCATCGAACATCGAGTTACGGGACTCGTCGAGGATCATTCGGCAGCAGAGAACGCATCGTGCCGAACTGAGCGTAACGGATGCGGGCATAGGCTCCCCCTCGATATCGCGCGTACCTCAAGAGAGGCTAGCGACGGGGACTGACAGAACGTCGGAGACCTTGAAACTGTGCGACCGAGACGGCAAAGTCGGCTCGGACTGTTCGACCCCTGCCACCACCCGATAGTGGGGCGAACCCTCAGTAGCAACTCAACACCACGTACAGCGGCCCGCCTTCGGCACTCCCGAAGGCGGGCCGCTCACGTTCTCAGTCCGTCACTCCTCAGGTTCCGGCGAGACGTCGCCGTGGCCGCCTGCCCCGTCCACTGCCGCGACCTTCCCAGCTGCGGACCGCCGCATCAAGCCCTCCTCGCCGAAGTGGAGGGCAAGCCGCTTCAGGTCCAGGACCTTGCCCGCCTTCGCTGCCGGAGCCACCTCGACGTACGCGCCCGTGCTGAGCAACAAGTCCCGCTTCCCCGCCACGTCGGCGTCCCGCCAGACCTCCTCATGCGTCTTGCCGATCGGGACCACCTCCGTCCCCGCCGGCTTCGCGTTCCGCTGCCGCTCCTTGAGGTCGGCGATCCGCTCCTCAAGGCGGGCGTACTGCGTCACGTACCGCTGGGCGCCGTCATCGCCCTTGAAGAGACCGCGCTCGTACCGGTCCCTCTCAAGGTCAGTCAGTGCTTCCTCAGCCTGCCTGATCTGCGGCCGGAAGTTCTCCCCTGCGTGCTCCACCACCCGTACCACGGGAAGACGGCCGAACTTCCGAAGGAACTCCGCCTCGACGTGGTCCTCCATCCCCTTGCCCGCGATGCTCACGCCGTAGCAGTCGACCGCCACGCCACCCTGTCGCTTCTTGAGCCGACCGATGCAGCGGTACCGCGTCCGCCCGCTCGCTACGTAGGTGTACATCCGGAACCCGCACAGCGCGCAGTGAGCCACGCCGCGCAGCAGCGATGTCGCCTCCCGCCTGCGCTCGCCCGGGTTGTTCGAGCGGCGGCCCAACTCGTCCTGGAGCGCCTGCCAGGTGTCCATGTCCAGGATCGGTGGCCGGTTGACCAACGGCAGTCCATCGGTTCGCAGGATCGGCTTTCCGTCCTCGATGACCTGCCCAAGCAACTGCGGGTTGCTCAGCAGGCTCCGCAGCGAAGTCGTGTACCACTTCTTCGAGTTGCTGCGCTTGCCGGTGGTCTGCCGCGACGTGTGCCCCGGCGACGGGACGTCGGCCTTGGTGAGGTCGATGGCGATCTGGATCAACGAGTCCTTGGCCAGCACTCGCTTCACGATCGAGTGAATGGTCTTGGCCTCCTCCTGGTTGACGACCAGCACCTTCCCCGCGCCGTCCGGGTTCGGGGCCACCTCGTAGCCGTAGGGGACGCGTCCCCCGGTGTAGCGGCCTTCCCGTCGCAGGTGCTCGTGGGCGCCGGCAACTCGCATGCCGATGGTGTCCGACTCCAGCTCGGCGAAGACGGCGATCACCTTCGCCATGGCCCGTCCCATGGACGACGTGAGATCCAGCGGTTCCGTCGCCGACGCCAGGGCAACGCTCTGCGCCTCGGTGATCTTCATGATCTCGGCGAAGTCCACCGTGGACCGCGCAAGTCGGTCGATCTTGAAGAACACGATCACGTCGACCTCGTCGAGCCGTTCCAGGATCTTCTGGAGCCCGGGGCGTTCCAGGCCGCGGGAGAACCCGGAGACGTCGATGTCTTCCTCGACGGCGACCACGGTCCAACCGCGTGCCGCACACAGCTGCTCGCAGGCCGCCCGCTGGCGCTCTGGCGAAGTGGTTTCCTCTGTCTCGCGCGATAGGCGAACATAGATAGCTGCGCGCATACCTGGTGCGCTGGCCGGAACGCCCTTCCGGCGACGGGCTCGGGGCATGGCCCGAACAGTGGCAGTCGTGGTCTCTGTCACGCGGCGATCCTATCCACGGAGGTATGTGTGTCCTGCCTAATCGTCCAGAGCGACAAAACTCTTCTCCTGGAGATCGATCACCCCAAGGCCGCCGAGTGCCGCCGCGTCATCGCGCCGTTCGCCGAGTTGGAACGCGCCCCCGAGCACGTGCACACGTACCGGGTGACGCCGCTCGGGCTGTGGAACGCGCGGGCGGCGGGGCACGACGCCGAGCAGGTGGTCGACGCCCTGGTGACGTACTCGCGCTACCCGGTGCCGCACGCGCTGCTGGTGGACGTGGCGGACACCATGGGCCGCTACGGGCGGCTCCAGCTGCTCAAGCACCCGACGCACGGGCTGGTGCTCGCCACCACCGACCGGCCGGTGCTGGAGGAGGTGCTGCGCTCCAAGAAGATCGCGCCGCTGGTCGGCGCCCGGGTCGACCCGGACACGGTGGTGGTGCACCCCTCCGAGCGCGGCCAGATCAAGCAGGTGCTGCTCAAGCTCGGCTGGCCGGCCGAGGACTTCGCCGGGTACGTGGACGGCGAGGCGCACCCGATCGAGCTGGACGAGGACGGCTGGCGGCTGCGCCCGTACCAGGCGCAGGCCGTCGAGGGCTTCTGGCACGGCGGCTCGGGCGTCGTGGTGCTGCCCTGCGGCGCCGGCAAGACGCTGGTCGGCGCGGCCGCGATGGCGCACGCCAAGTCGACGACGCTGATCCTGGTCACCAACACCGTCTCGGCCCGCCAGTGGAAGCACGAGCTGGTCAAGCGCACCTCGCTCACCGAGGAGGAGATCGGCGAGTACAGCGGGACGCGCAAGGAGATCCGCCCGGTCACCATCGCCACCTACCAGGTGATGACCACCAAGCGGAAGGGCGCCTACGCGCACCTGGAGCTGTTCGACGCCCGCAACTGGGGCCTGGTGGTCTACGACGAGGTGCACCTGCTGCCGGCGCCGGTGTTCAAGTTCACCGCCGACCTCCAGGCCCGCCGCCGCCTGGGCCTGACCGCGACGCTGGTGCGCGAGGACGGCCGCGAGGGCGACGTGTTCAGCCTGATCGGGCCCAAGCGCTTCGACGCGCCGTGGAAGGAGATCGAGGCACAGGGCTACATCGCGCCCGCCGACTGCTGCGAGGTGCGGGTCACCCTGACCGACTCGGAGCGCCTGGCGTACGCCACCGCCGAGCCCGAGGAGCGCTACCGCTTCTGCGCCACCACGGCGACCAAGCGGCGGGTGGTGGAGGCGCTGGTGAAGAAGCACGAGAAGGACCAGACGCTGGTCATCGGCCAGTACATCGACCAGCTGGACGAGCTCGGCGAGGTGCTGGACGCGCCCGTGATCAAGGGCGAGACCAGCAACGCCCAGCGCGAGAAGCTCTTCGAGGCGTTCCGCAACAAGGAGA
This sequence comes from Kitasatospora sp. NPDC088861, assembly GCF_044750105.1. NCBI lineage: Bacteria > Bacillati > Actinomycetota > Actinomycetes > Kitasatosporales > Streptomycetaceae > Kitasatospora > Kitasatospora sp. NPDC088861. The sequence continues at coordinate 17,321 of NZ_JBIVJF010000019.1, read as the reverse complement.
TCGGCGTCCTGGTGGTCTCCAAGGTCGCGAACTTCTCGATCGACCTGCCCGAGGCCACCGTGGCCATCCAGGTCTCCGGGACGTTCGGCTCCCGCCAGGAGGAGGCCCAGCGCCTGGGCCGCGTCCTGCGTCCGAAGGCGGACGGCCACTCGGCGCACTTCTACTCGGTGGTCGCCCGGGACACCGTGGACCAGGACTTCGCCGCCCACCGGCAGCGCTTCCTGGCCGAGCAGGGCTACGCGTACCGCATCATCGACGCGGACGACGTGCTGTAGGACGTGCGGTAGGACACGCCCCGGTACCGGACACCGTCGCGCCCGAGGAGGACCACGCGCGCGCGGCGGTGCCCGGGGCGGCGCCGCCGTCGCGCACGTCCTCCGGGCCGTACGGGGGCCGGGACCCGCGGGCCCGGGACCTGCGGGGCTGGAACCCCGGGGCGCCCGGGTCTAGGATCGTCCGTCTGCCCCCTCCCGAACCGTGGTACCCGCTGAAGTCGCGCGGGCAGCCGGGGGAGGCGCCGACCGCACGGCAACCGGTCGGCCGTACCCACCGTGAGCTCCATCGATCCGCTGCGCCCGCTTCCGGCGCAGCCGGGAAGGTTCGCTGTGCCCGCCACCCCCACCACCGACCCCCTCCAGCGCGAACGCGACCACCTGGCCGCGTCCCGGTCCGCGCTGCGAGCGATGCGCGAGGACGTCCAGTCGCTGGACCTGCGCGACGTGACCGGCACCTGGGTGTCCGCCGCCGTCCTCCAGAACCAGATCGAGGCCCGGATCGCCGCCCTCGCCGACCTCTCGCACACCCCGCTGTTCTTCGGCCGCCTGGACTACCTACACACGATCAGCGAGGAGCTGAGCGAAGGAGGCGGCGGGGAGAGCTTCTACATCGGGCGCCGGCACGTCCACGACGCCGACGGCGACCCGATGGTGATCGACTGGCGCGCGCCGGTCTCCCAGCCGTTCTACCGGGCCAGCCGCACCGAGCCGCTGGACGTCGAACGCCGCCGCCGCTTCGGCTACACCGGCGGCGAGCTCACCGCCTACGAGGACGAGCACCTGAGCGACCCGGCGGAGGCGGACACCGCCTCCGCCCTGCTCGCCGCCGAGATCGAGAAGCCCCGCGTCGGCCCGATGCGCGACATCGTCGCCACCATCCAGCCCGAGCAGGACGAGATCGTCCGCTCCGACGTGACGGGCACCATCTGCGTCCAGGGCGCCCCCGGCACCGGGAAGACGGCCGTGGGCCTGCACCGCGTCGCGTACCTGCTGTACGCGCACCGCGAGCGCCTCGCCCGGACGGGCACGCTGGTGATCGGGCCGAACAACGCCTTCCTCTCCTACATCGAGCAGGTGCTCCCGGCCCTGGGCGAGCTGGACGTCAACCAGGCGACCGTGCAGCAGCTGGTCGGGCACGTCGAGGTGCGCGGCGAGGACGACCCGCGGGCGGCCCGGCTGAAGGGCGACGCCCGGATGGCCGAGGTGCTGCGCCGGGCGGTGCGCGCGGGCATCACGCTGCCCACCGAGCCCTGCGTGGTGGTCCGCGGCTCCCGCCGCTGGCGCGTCCAGGTGAACGAACTCACCGCGATCATCGAGGAGTTGAAGAGCCGCGAGGTGCGCTACGGCGCCGCCAGGGACGCCCTGCCACAGCGGATCGCGCACACCGTGCTGCTGAAGATGGAACAGTCCGGCGAGGCCCCCGACGACCGGGTGCAGGACGCGGTGGCCCGCAACCCCGCGGTCAAGGCGGTGGCCAAGGAGTGCTGGCCGGCGGTCGACCCGGCGAAGCTGGTGCTGCGACTGCTCTCCGACCCGGAGTTCCTGGCCGCCTGCGCGGAGGGCGTGCTGACCCCGGAGGAGCAGCAGGCGGTGCTGTGGCCCAAGCCGGGCCGCTCGGTGAAGACGGCCCGCTGGACGCAGGCCGACGCCGTCCTGGTCGACGAGGCGACGGACCTGGTGCAGCGCACCCCCTCGCTCGGGCACGTGGTGCTGGACGAGGCGCAGGACCTCTCCCCGATGCAGTACCGCGCGGTCGGCCGCCGCTGCACGACCGGCTCGGCGACCGTCCTCGGCGACCTCGCCCAGGGCACCACCCCGTGGGCGACGGCGAGCTGGCCGGACGCGCTGCGCCACCTGGGCAAGCCGGACGCCCACGTCGAGGAGCTGACCAAGGGCTTCCGGGTGCCGGAGGAGGTCATCGCGTACGCCTCCCGGCTGCTCCCGGCGATCGCCCCGGGCCTGGCCCCGGCGACCTCCGTCCGCGACGCCCCCGGCTCGCTGACGATCCGCCGCCTCCCGGACGCGGAGGCCGTGCCCGCCGTCGTGGCGGCCTGCCGCGAGGCGCTGGAGCACGAGGGCTCGACCGGGCTGATCGCCGCCGACGCCCGGATCCCGCTGCTCGCCGAGGCGCTGACCGCGGCCGGCCTGCCGTACCTGTCCCCCGGCGCCGAGACCAGCGCCGAGGCCCGGCTGACGCTCGTGCCGGCCTCGCTGGCCAAGGGTCTGGAGTACGACTACGTGGTGCTGGACGAGCCGGCCGCGGTGATCGCGGGCGAGCCGGACGAGCGGACCGGCCTGCGGCGGCTGTACGTGGCGCTCACCCGTGCCGTCTCCGGCCTGACGGTGCTGCACGGCGAACCGCTGCCCGCGCAGCTGCGCTGAGGAACCGAGCGGCGGGGGCCGGCCCCACCGGGACCGGCCCCCGCCCTCCTCGCGCGCTCAGGCGTCGATCAGGGCCCGCCACTCGGCGACCTTCGCCGCGTCCACCGGCGTCCGCCAGCCGTCGACCCGCACCGCGCCGCCGACGTGGAAGCCGTCGAAGCCCTCGGCCCGCAGCCCCTTCAGGTGTTCGGCCCGCAGGCCGCCGCCGATCAGGATCCGCTGCCCGTACCCGGGCTCGCCCGCGCGGGCCAGCTCCGCCAGGAGCACCTCGTACCCGGCGTCGACGCCGGCGGGCGCGCCCGAGGTGAGGAAGGTGTCCAGCCCGGGCAGCGCGCCGACGGCGGACCGCAGGGCGGCCCGGTCGGTGCTGTGGTCGATCGCCCGGTGGAAGGTCCAGCGGCAGCCGGCCACCGCCTCGGCGACGGCGGCGGTGGCGGCCAGGTCGACGGCGCCGTCGGCGTGGAGGAAGCCGAAGACGAACTCCTCGGCGCCCTCGGCCCGCAACGCGGCGGCCCGGGCGGCCAGTTCGTCCAGGCCGCCGGGCGCGAAGCCGTCCCGGATCCGGAGCATGACGCGCAGCGGGATGTCGACGGCGGCCCGGATCCGGGCGAAGTCCTCGACGGACGGGGTGAGCCCGTCCGCGGCCATGTCGGTGACCAGTTCGAGCCGGTCGGCGCCGCCCGACTCGGCAGCCTGGGCGTCCTGGGGCGTCAGCGCGATGACTTCGAAAATTGGTCTAGACATATCAGTAGGTTGCCACATCCGGCCGGGCCCGGCGAGCACTTCGCCCCGCCCCCCGGGTCACGCCAGGCTGCGCCCCTTCCCGGAGTCCCCGCCGAACCATCCGCCGAACCGTCCGCCGGGCCCGTCGCCGGCCCCGATCCGGCGCATCGCCACCGCGGCCGCCACCAGGAGCAGCAGCACCGGCGCCGCCATCGGCAGCACGTGCCAGAACCCGCGGCCCTCGCGCCAGATGTTGAACAGGCCCGCGAACATCGTCAGCGACAGCACCGCGACCCCGACGGCCGCCGGCAGCACCCGGCCGCGCAGCGCGGTGAAGGTCAGCAGCAGCGGCCCGATCAGCAGCGCCGCGAACCACTGCATGTCCAGCGGGAAGGTGGAGTCGCCCCAGTGCTGGAGCGCCACCAGCAGCCCGCCCCCGAGGACCGAGGCCAGCGCCAGCCCGCCGGAACGCCAGGAGGCCCTGGGCAGCAACTCCGTCGGCGCCGCGGCCAGCAGCAGCGCCCCCAACACGAACGGCATGGTGGCCACGCTGCTGTCCCCCACCCCCCAGAGGTCGAATTCCGGCGGCAGCACGACGGCCTGCGCCAGCACGAACAGCGCGGAGACGGCCTGGAGCAGCGAGATGACCCGCACCGCCGTCCAGCGCCCCGTCACGACGGCCACCGCGAGCAGCAGCGCGATCACCGGCGGCGCGATGGTCAGCGCGTACGTGGTGTACGAGGGGTCCCAGGTCAGCCGGCGGGCGGCCCGCTCCGCATCGCTCACCCACGGCACCAGCGCCGCACCGGCCAGCGCCCCGGCGACCATCGGCGCGGCCAGCGCGAGCACCCGCCCGGCCAGCGAGGAGCCGGTCAGCCCGAGCCGCACCCGCAGCCCGTACGCGGCCAGGTCGAACGCCTCACGGGCGACGGCCGAGCGGCCCGCCTCCGCCGTGGTGTCGGCGAACACCGCGGCCAGCTCCTCGCCGCGCTCCCGGCGGTAGCGGGGCGGGTAGAACTGCAGCGCCGCCCGCAGCGCGGTCGAAGGCGCCCCCATCGTCGGTGTGGTCATGGTCATGCGAAGAACCCCCTCATCATCGACTTCCCCTCCGGCTCCGGCTTGCCCTGGAGCGCCGACCAGACGTTCGCGAGACGGCGCTCCGCCTCGGTGGCGACGGCCCGCAGCCGCTCCGCCTCGGAGGCCAGCGCCTCCCGGCCGACGCTGGTCAGCGCGTAGCTGCGCCGCGCCCGCCCGTCCACGACCTCCTCCGCGGCGACCTCGATCAGCCCCTGCTGGAGCAGGCGGTCGAGGGCGCCGTACAGGGTGCCGGTGCGCATCTTGACCCGGCCCTCGGAGATGGCGGCGATCTCCTGGATGAGGGCGTAGCCGTGTCTCGGGGCGTCCGCCAGAGCGGTGAGCAGCAGCAGCGTCGGCTCCTGCATCGAGCGTTCAGTCATACGACTACATATATCGTCAACCTACCTATAGGTCCAGTACTCCCGCCGCCCGGTCCACGACGCGGACCACGAGCGGACTGGGAACGGACCAGGAGCGGGCTGGGAGCGGACCACGAGCGGGCTAGGAGAGCTCCCCCACCGGCGCGACCACCGCGCCCTGCTTGCCGCACACCCAGTGCGGCTCCGGCCCCAGCTCCGGCTCCACGCCGAGCGCGTGCGGGTCCCCGTCGGCGGCGCAGGCGGTGCACAGCGGCCAGCGCCCGTACGCCTCCAGCAGCGCGTCCTGGACGTCCTGGGCGACCAGCCCGAGCACGTACCCGGTGCCGTCCGGCCACTGCTCCAACCACCAGCGGCGGTGCGTCACGGCCTGCTCCACCAGGGAGACGACGGCGGCGTCCGCCACGTCCCGCGAGGTGAGGTCGGCCAGGATCAGCGCCCGCGCGTTGTGCAGCGCGGTCTCGATGTCGTCGGAAGCCATCTGTCCATTCTCCGGTAGAACGCCGTGTGGGCGGCCCCCCGAAGGGGACCGCCCACACGATCAGGAACCAGCCGATCCGATCGGTGCGATCAGGATCAGAAGTCCATGTCACCGCCCGGCATGCCGCCGCCGGCGGCCGCAGCGGCCTTCTCCGGCTTGTCGGCGATGACGGCCTCGGTGGTGAGGAACAGCGCCGCGATGGAGGCGGCGTTCTGCAGCGCGGAGCGGGTCACCTTGGCCGGGTCGATGATGCCCTCGGCGATCAGGTCGACGTAGGTGTTGGTGGCCGCGTTCAGGCCGTGACCGGCGGGGAGGTTGCGCACCTTCTCCACCACGACGCCACCCTCCAGGCCGGCGTTGGTCGCGATCTGCTTGATCGGGGCCTCCAGCGCGACCTTGACGATGTTGGCACCGGTGGCCTCGTCGCCCTCCAGCTCCAGCTTGTCGAAGGCGACCGAGGCCTGGAGCAGCGCGACGCCACCACCGGCGACGATGCCCTCCTCGACGGCGGCCTTCGCGTTGCGGACGGCGTCCTCGATGCGGTGCTTGCGCTCCTTGAGCTCCACCTCGGTGGCCGCGCCGGCCTTGATGACGGCCACGCCGCCGGCCAGCTTGGCGAGGCGCTCCTGGAGCTTCTCGCGGTCGTAGTCCGAGTCGCTGTTCTCGATCTCGGCGCGGATCTGGTTCACGCGGCCGGCGACCTGCTCGCTGTCACCGCCACCGTCGACGATGGTGGTCTCGTCCTTGGTGATGACCACCTTGCGGGCGGTGCCCAGCAGGTCGATGCCGGCGTTCTCCAGCTTGAGGCCGACCTCCTCGGAGATCACGGTGCCACCGGTGAGGATGGCGATGTCGCCGAGCATGGCCTTGCGGCGGTCGCCGAAGCCCGGGGCCTTGACGGCGACGGACTTGAAGGTGCCGCGGATCTTGTTCACGACCAGGGTCGACAGGGCCTCGCCCTCGACGTCCTCGGCGATGATGACGAGCGGCTTGCCGCTCTGCATGACCTTCTCCAGCAGCGGCAGCAGGTCCTTGACCGAGCCGATCTTGGAGTTGGCGATGAGGATGTAGGGGTCCTCGAAGGTCGCCTCCATGCGCTCCAGGTCGGTCGCGAAGTAGGCGGAGATGTAGCCCTTGTCGAAGCGCATGCCCTCGGTGAGCTCGAGCTCCAGACCGAAGGTGTTGCTCTCCTCGACGGTGATGACGCCTTCCTTGCCGACCTTGTCCATGGCCTCGGCGATGAGCTCGCCGATCTGGGTGTCGGCGGCCGAGATGGAGGCGGTGGAGGCGATCTGCTCCTTGGTCTCCACGTCCTTGGCCTGGGCCAGCAGCTGGTCGGAGACGGCGGCGACGGCCTTCTCGATGCCGCGCTTCAGGGCCATCGGGTTGGCGCCGGCGGCGACGTTGCGCAGACCCTCGCGAACCAGGGCCTGGGCGAGCACGGTGGCGGTGGTGGTGCCGTCACCCGCGACGTCGTCGGTCTTCTTGGCGACCTCCTTGACGAGCTCCGCGCCGATCTTCTCGTAGGGGTCCTCGAGCTCGATCTCCTTGGCGATGGAGACACCGTCGTTGGTGATCGTGGGGGCGCCCCACTTCTTCTCCAGCACGACGTTGCGACCCTTGGGGCCGAGCGTGACCTTCACTGCGTCGGCGAGCTGGTTCATGCCACGCTCAAGGCCGCGGCGAGCTTCCTCATCAAAGGCGATGATCTTGGCCATCAGAAGTGGTCCTCCGGGACACGGTCGACTGCTCGGACCAAGGGGTGCCCGCGACGGACGGCCCTGGTGTGCGGGGGTCCTTTCCCCTACCGCTCCCGGGGGCCTCACCGACCCGGTCCGCTGTCACTCTCACGCTGTGAGTGCTAACGCCAATAATTAGCACTCGGGGTGGTCGAGTGCAAGCCCAATCGCGATCCCGCGAGCCGCCCGGGGCGCTCCCGCCGACCCGCGCAACTCCCCGCCGGGGAACGCCGACGGGCCCGTACGACGCGTGTCGCACGGGCCCGTCGAGAAGCGAGTGGTCACCAGCCGTGGGCCGCGCCGAGCTCCTGGGGTCGGAAGGGGGTCACACCGCGGCGCGGACCATGTCCGCCTGCGGGCCCTTCTGTCCCTGGGAGATCTCGAACTCGACCCGCTGGCCCTCCTCGAGGGTGCGGTAGCCGTCCATCTGGATCGCGCTGTAGTGGACGAAGACGTCCGCACCACCGTCGACCGCGATGAAGCCGTAGCCCTTCTCCGCGTTGAACCACTTGACGGTGCCCTGAGCCATTCCGAACTCCCCTAGTGCTGTGCTGGCCCTTCACGCGCCCGCAGGTCGCGGGCCCGGGTCTGGTTTGAAGGCCGGCCCGGGGAACCCCCCCTGGGCGCAGCCGTGCACGCCGCAACCCTCCGCCGGGGGTGCCTGACGGCGCCCTGTGAGCGGGTGATTACGTCGACCGCGGCTGAATGTATCCGGATCGACGCCCTCTGCAACAGGGTCAGCTGCGGGGAATTCCGGCACCACGCCAAGGGGCAGGACGGGCCAAAGCGGGAGGAATTCGGCATTTCACGCCGGACATAGCGGACGGATTACTGCAAATCCCCGCGGGAATTCTGACATCTGCCTGACATGTTTCACGGCCCAGGCACCCGACCGGTCTCAGCGGCCGGACGACCGTCCGGCGATTCGCGGGTGATTCGCGGGTGAGGATGAGGGGAAGCCCTGTTCCCAACCGAGCCACACTCTACTCCGACTTGACCCCGCCATATTCCCGCCGAAATGCGGCCGGCCGCCCGTGCGTACGGAGAACGGAATTCCGTACGCGCGGACGGCCGGTCGGACGAGCGGCTCGGGCGGGGTGCCCGGATCGGGGCGCGGCTCAGCAGCCGCCGGCCACCGCCGGGATGATCGAGACGCTGGCGCCGTCCGCGATCCCGGTCGCCAGGCCCTCGGCGAAGCGCACGTCGTCGTCGTTCACGTAGACGTTGACGAAGCGGCGCAGCTTGCCGGCGTCGTCCAGGATGCGGGCGGCGATCCCCGCGTGGTTCTTCTCCAGGTCGGCGATGACCTCGCCCAGGGTGGCGCCCTCGGCGGCCACCTCGGCGGCGCCGCCGGTGTAGGTGCGCAGGATGGTGGGGATACGGACGTTGGCGCTCATGGTTCTCCTAGCGGACAGGGCCCAGCGGGGTGGGGGGATTCAGGCGGACGCGAGGCCGGCGTCGTGGAAGGACGCCAGGGTCGGGCGGATGACGGCGGTCATCCCGGCCCCGGCGACGGCGTCCAGGGTCTTCAGGCCGTCGCCGGTGTTGATCGCGACGGTCTCCTTGGCCGGGTCCAGCTGGCCGGTCTCCACCAGCTTCTTCAGCACGCCGACGGTCACCCCGCCCGCGGTCTCGGCGAAGACGCCCTCGGTCCGGGCCAGCAGCCGGATCGCGTCCACCACCTCGGCGTCGGTGACGTCCTCGACCGCGCCGCCGGTGCGCCGGGCGATGTCCAGCACGTACGGGCCGTCCGCCGGGTTGCCGATCGCCAGCGACTTGGCGATGGTGTCCGGCTTGACCGGGCGGATCACGTCCTGGCCGGCCTTGAACGCCGCCGACACCGGGGAGCAGCCCGCCGCCTGGGCACCGAAAACCTTGTACGGCCGGTCCTCGACCAGGCCGAGCCTGATCAGCTCCTGCAGCCCCTTGTCGATCTTGGTCAGCTGGGAGCCGGAGGCGATCGGGATGACGATCTGCTCCGGCAGCCGCCAGCCGAGCTGCTCGCAGATCTCGTACGCCAGCGTCTTGGAGCCCTCGCCGTAGTACGGGCGCAGGTTGACGTTGACGAAGCCCCAGCCCTCGCCGGCCGGGTCGCCGATCAGCTCCGAGCAGAAGCGGTTCACGTCGTCGTAGTTGCCCTCGATGCCGACCAGCTCACCGCCGTACACCCCGGCCATGACGACCTTGCCCTGCTCCAGGTCGTGCGGGATGAACACGCAGGACTTGAAGCCGGCCCGGGCAGCCGCCGCGCCCACCGCGCCGGCCAGGTTGCCGGTGGAGGAGCAGGAGAGCGTCGTGAAGTCGAAGGCCCGCGCGGCCTCGATGGCGCAGGCCACCACGCGGTCCTTGAACGAGTGGGTCGGGTTGCCCGAGTCGTCCTTGATGTGCAGCTGCGCGGTGAAGCCCAGCTCGCGGCCCAGGTTGTCCGCCTTGACCAGCGGGGTCCAGCCGGGGTTCAGGTTGGGCTTGGTGGCGACGTCGGCCGGGACGGGCAGCAGCGGCGCGTAGCGCCAGATCGAGCTCGGGCCGGCCTCGATCCGGCGGCGCAGCGCCTCGGCGTCCTCGCTGCCGAAGTCGTACGCGATCTCCAGCGGGCCGAAGCACTCCAGGCAGGCGAAGCTCGGACCGAGCGGGAAGCGGGTGCCGCACTCCCGACAGGACAGCGCGGTGGCGGGGCCGAGGTCCACGGATGCGGGTGCGACAGTGTCGATAGCCATGATGGCGGAGGCCTCTCTCCTCATCTTCCCCGTGGCACGGTCGCGCCACAGGCCGGAATTGGCACCTGTCCCGCCGGGGCCTGTCGACAGACAGCCGCGCGAGAAGGTTGCCGGGACGTCAACGGGCCGTTCCCTCAGTCCCTCTGGATGAGCTTGTGAAATTGTGGTGGTGCTCAACGGCGACCCCGGCGTGCAAAGGTCCGGCCGCTGTACGAAGACTGTATCCGAAGGCGTCAACCCCGAACGGGATCGTCCGCCACGCGAGATGGCGCGTCCCACCGACCCCGCCGAGGAGAGTCCCGTGCCCGCCGAACCGACCCCCGCGCTGCTCCCGCAGGCGGCGTCCTGGCTGCGCCGCCGCTCGTGGAGCGCGGTCGACCGGCCGGTGCACGCCCTGCTGGAGGCCAAGCGCCGGACCGGCCACACGGTCAGCGTGGTGCTGCCCGCGCTGGACGAGGAGGCCACCGTCGGCGACATCGTCCGCACCATCCGCCGCGAGCTGATGGAGCGCCTCCCGCTGGTCGACGAACTCGTCGTGGTCGACTCCGGCTCGGCCGACGCCACCGCCGCCGTCGCGGCCCGGGCCGGCGCCCGGGTGGAGTACCGCGACGCGATCCTGCCCCGGCTGCCCGCCGTCCCCGGCAAGGGCGAGGTGCTCTGGCGCTCGCTGCTGGTCACCCGCGGCGACATCGTCTGCTTCGTCGACGCCGACCTGCGCGAGTTCGACCCGGCCTTCGTCTCCGGCATCCTCGGCCCGCTGCTGACCGAACCGGACATCCAGCTGGTCAAGGCCATGTACGACCGGCCGCTGGAGACCGAGGGCGCGGTGGTCCCGGCCGGCGGCGGCCGGGTCACCGAACTGGTCGCCCGCCCGCTGCTCAACCTGCACTGGCCGGAACTCGCCGGTTTCGTCCAGCCGCTCGGCGGCGAGTACGCGGCCCGCCGCGCGCTGCTCGAACGGCTCCCCTTCCCCACCGGCTACGGCGTCGAACTCGGCCTGCTGGTCGACGCGCTGGAGACGGTCGGGCTGGACGCCCTGGCCCAGGTGGACGTCGGCGTCCGGCACCACCGGCACCAGGACGGCCAGGCCCTCGGCCGGATGGCCGCCACCATCTACCGCACCGCCCTCGAACGCCTCGACCGCACCCACCGGCTGAAGGCCTCGGCCGACCTGGTCCACCCGCTGCTGACCCAGTTCACCCGCGACCCGCAGAGCCGGGAGTTCACCGCCCACACCCACCCGGTGACCGCCCTGGAACGCCCGCCCATGCACACCGTGCCCGAGTACGCGACCCGACACTGAACACCCACCGAAAGGGTTTGCCGCTCCGGAGCCCCGGCAACGTACCAACCATGGGCGATCTCACGACCGAACGTTCGAGTGCGACCGGCACCGCCCCCGTCCTGGTGGCCTCCAATCGGGGACCGGTGTCGTTCGGCACCGCGGACGACGGCACGCTGACCCTCCGCCGCGGCGGCGGAGGCCTGGTCTCCGGCCTCTCCGCCATCGACGACCCCGACGCCGTCTGGGTCTGCGCCGCCCTCGGCGCGGCCGACCGGCAGGCCGCCAGAGGGGCCCCGGACGGCCGCCTCGACCTGGCCGGGCACGACGTGGGCGGCCAGGCCGTCCGCATGCTGGACATCGATCCCGACACCTTCGCCCGCGCCTACAACGGCGTCGCCAACTCCACCCTCTGGTTCGTCCACCACCTGCTCTACGCCACCCCCACCGCCCCCGCCTTCGACGCCGGGTTCCGCACCGAGTGGGCCGCCTACCGCGCCTACAACGCCGCCTTCGCCGAGGCGCTGGCCGCCGAGGCCGCCCCCGGGGCCGCCGTGCTGGTCCAGGACTACCACCTCTCGCTGACCCCTGCCCTGCTCCGCGCCGCCCGCCCCGACCTGCGGATCGGCCACTTCTCGCACACCCCGTGGGCCCCGCCCGAGTACTTCCGGCTGCTTCCCGACGACGTCGCCGAGGCCGTCCTCACCGGCATCCTGGGCGCCGACCGGGCCGGCTTCCTGACCCGCCGCTGGGCGCTGGCCTTCGCCGACTGCTGCGCCGACCTGCTCGGTGCCGAGGTCGACCGGGACGCCATGACCGTCACCCACGCCGGCCGCACCACCCGGCTCGGCGTGCACGCGCTCGGCGCCGACGCCGACTTCCTGCGCGAGCGCTCCCACCGCCCGGACGTCGACGAACGCCTCGCCGCCCTCCGCGAGGCCGTCGGCGGGCGGCGCACCATCGTCCGGGTCGACCGCACCGAGCTGAGCAAGAACATCGTCCGCGGCCTCCAGGCCTACCGGCACCTGCTGCGCACCCGCCCCGAATGGCACGACCGGGTGGTGCACATCGCCTTCGCCTACCCCTCGCGCACCGACCTCGCCGAGTACCGCGCCTACACCGCGCAGGTCCAACGGCTCGCCGAGGACATCAACGCCGAGTTCGCCACCCCCGCCTGGCAGCCGCTGATCCTGCACGTCGACGACGACTTCCCGCGTTCCCTGGCCGCCTACCGGCTCGCCGACGTGGCCCTGGTCAACCCGATCCGGGACGGCATGAACCTGGTCGCCAAGGAGGTTCCGGTGGTGTCCGACCACGGCTGCGCCCTGGTGCTCTCCCGCGAGGCCGGCGCGCACGCCGAACTCGCCGAGGACGCGCTCACCGTCAACCCGTACGACATCATCGCCACCGCCGACGCCCTGCACGCCGGCCTCACCATGCCCGAGGGGGAGCGCGCCGACCGCACCAAGCGCCTCGCGGCGGCGGCCACCGCGCTGCCCCCGCAGCAGTGGTTCCTCGACCAGCTCAACGCGCTGTGAACCAGCTCAACGCGCTGTGAACCGGCTCAACGCGCTCTGAGCCCGCTCAACGCGCTCTGAGCCCGCTCAACGCGCCGTCGCCCGGCTCAGACCGCTCCGACGGCCGCGCCCAGCGCCGCGAGCAGCTCCACCACGCCGGCCGGGCCCGGGACCACCAGGTCGGCCCGGTCGGCGAGTTCGCGCACCGGCGCGTCCCCCACCGCGCCGCTGCACACCAGCAGCCCCGCCACCCCCTCGCCGCGCAGCTTCTCCACCGCCGCGAAGGCCGCCACGTCCCCCAGGTCGTCCCCCGCGTACAGCACCGAACCTGCCCCGCGCTCACGCAGGAAGCCGGTCAGCGCCGCGCCCTTGTCCACCCCCGGCGGCCGCAGCTCCAGCACCAGCCGCCCGGGCTCCACCACCAGCCCGTGCCCGGCCGCCAGCTCGCCGACCGGCGCCCGCAGCAGCTCCAGCGTCTCCTCGGGCGCCGCCGTGCGCCGGGTGTGCACCGCCAGCGAGCGCCCCTTGTCCTCCAGCCACGTCCCCTCGGGCGCCCCCGCCGCCGCCAGCAGGCCAGGCAGCGCCGCCCGCGCCCCGGCCACCCCGGGGTGCACCGGCGGCGCGGTCACCTCGCCGCCCTCCCAGCGCTCGGCGCCGTAGTGCCCCAGCACCACGACCCCGGGCAGCCCGTCCAGGCCGCCGTACTCCGCCGCCAGCGCGGCCGGCCGACCCGTCACCACCACCACGGCCCGCACCGCCGGCACCAGCGCCCGCAGCGCGGCCGCCGCCCCCGGATGTGCCCGCGCCCGATCGGGATCCGCCACGATCGGCGCCAGCGTCCCGTCGAAGTCCAGCGCGATCACCGCCTCGCCCGGCGCCGCCAGGATCGCCCGCAGCCCGTCCCGCCCGGCAGCCGTGACCGGCGCCCACTTCTCGTCAAAGCCCATGCCCGAGCCCTACCCCGCGGCCCCGTCCCGCTACCGTGCCGCCCGCCGGGCCTCCCGGATCCGGCGCAGCCGGTTCACCAGGACAGGGGCGTGCGCCAGGGCCTCCGGCCGGTCCAGCAGCGCGTTCAGCAGCTGGTAGTACCGGGTGGAGGAGAGCCCCAGTTCCTCCCGGATCGCCCGTTCCTTGGCCCCGGCCGTCCGCCACTGCCGCCCCTCCAGGGCCAGCACCGCCACGTCCCGCTCACTCAGCTCGCCCACCAGGACACCTCCGCCATCACTACGGAGTGTCATTCTCCCGCGTGAGCCGGACACACTGTGCGCCCTCCGGCACCCGGCCGCCCCGGCTAGCGTCGGCGGTATGACCACGCCCAGCTTCGCCGTGCACATCCCCACCGCCGACCTCGAACCCGATCCGCTCGACCCGGCCCAGATCGTCTCCGGCACCCCGGAGGTCTCCGGCCTGGTCCTCGCCGAGTCCCCCGACGGCCGCCAGCTGCGCGGCATCTGGCAGATCACCCCCGGCGTGGTCACCGACGTGGAGGCCGACGAGTTGTTCGTGGTGCTCAGCGGCCGGGCCACCATCGAGGTCGAGGGCGGCCCGACCCTGGAGGTCGGCCCGGGCGACTGCGCCGTGCTGCGCGAGGGCGACCGGACCACCTGGACGGTCCACGAGACGCTCCGCAAGGCCTACGCCATCACGCTCCCCTGACGAGCCCGCCCCTGACGCCCCCGCCCCTGGAGGGCACCCCGGCCCGGGTTCACTTGCGGACCCGGGCCGCCTCCTTCACCGCCGCGTCCTGCAGCCCGGCGAGCGCCTGCTTCGGGTCGCCGGTGACGGCCTGCCCGATCCCGGCCTTGATCCGGTTGCTGACGTCGCCCCAGGCCGGGTCCCCGAACGGGTAGAAGCTGGCGTTGGTCAGCCCGACCGCGAACTGCTTGAGGTCCTCGTGCTTCGGGTCGGACGTCATCTGGTTGAACGCGTCCTGGGTGACCGGCAGCAGGTTGTACTGCTCGTCGAACTTCAGCTGGAACTCGCGGGAGTAGGCGAAGGACAGGAACTTCTTGATCTCGTTCTTGTGCCCGTTGGCCTTGAACGCCATCATCCAGTCCGCGACGCCGAGGCTGCCGGTCTTGCCCACGCCGTCCTTCTTGGGGATCGGCGCCGTCCCGAAGTCGATCTTCCCGGCGGTGGCCATCCGCAGCAGCGTCGGGTGCCCGTTCAGCATCGCGACCTTCCCGGCCGCGAAGTCCTGGAAGACCGGGGTGCGGTTCATCTTGCCCGGGTCCGGATAGGTCAGCCCGGTGGCCACCAGGTTGTTCTTCAGCCAGCTGAAGGTGGCCTGGTTCTGGGTGCTGTCGATGGTGTAGTTGCCGACGTCGTCGGAGAGGCTGCCGCCGCCGCTCAGCGTCCACAGCATGGACTCGGCCGGTGCCTCCTCCGGCCCGAGCGGCAGCCCGTACGGGGTCACGCCCGGCACCTTGGCCTTGATCTTCTCGGCGTCCTGGCGCAGTTCGTTCCAGGTGGCCGGCGGCTGGGTGATGCCGGCCTGGCGGAAGACCGCCTTGTTGTAGAAGAGCACCCGGGAGGAGGAGACGAACGGGATGCCGTACTGGGTGCCGAGCACCTGCCCGGCGTGCGCGAAGGTGTCCAGGAAATTGGCCTGGGTGTCCATCGAGAGCACGTCGGCGGCCGGGTACAGCCGGTCCGCCGCGACCTGGTCGGCGAAGCCGCCGGTCTGCAGCAGGTCGGGGGACTTGCCGGCCGCGATCATGTCGTCGACCTTCTTGCCGATGTCGGTCCAGCTGTCCACCTCGACGTCGACCTTGATGCCGGGGTTGGCGGCCTCGAAGCCGCGCGCGATCTCGTCCCAGTACAGCTTGGAGCTGGTGTCGGCGCTCTCCCCGTAGTCGGCGGCGACCAGCTTGAGGGTGACCGGCCCGTCCTCCTGCCCGCCGCAGGCGCTGACGGCGGTGAGTACCAGTGCTCCGGCCAGCGCGGTGCCGAGGACGCGGGTGGGAACGTGGGCGCGCCTGTTCAACGCGGGTACCGCCTTCAGGGGAGAACTGCGACCGGACGGGGGAATCCGGGAGGGGGGAGGCGCAACACTGCCAAACCCACCGGGCAGTGGTCCACACCACTGTGCCGAGCCCGCCGAGTAGTTATCGAAGTGCGGACGTCATTGCACGATGCGCAACAGAAGGTGAACGGAAGGCGCCCGGCGCAAAGCCGCTCACACTGCCCCCATCTGCGACAAAGCTCACCTACTTTGGACCAGACCAATCCGACAACTGGACTAGACCTCTTCTACCCGACCAAGGGAAACTGTCCTCCGTGAAGCACGTCATCGCACTCGATGTAGGCGGCACCGGCATGAAGGCCGCGCTGCTCGCCCAGGACGGCTCCGTGCTGTTCGAAGCACGCCGACCGACCGGGCGGGAGCACGGCACGGACGCCGTGGTCACCGCCATCCTCGACTTCGCCGCCGACCTGGCGGACGAGGGCCGGGGCCGCTTCGGCGTCGCCCCGCTCGCGGCCGGCGTCGCCGTCCCCGGCACGATCGACGAGAGGAACGGCATCGCGGTCTACTCGGCCAACCTCGGCTGGCGGGACCTCCCGCTGCGCAAGCTCCTGGGCGAGCGCCTGGCCGGGCCCGACCGCGCCGCCATCCCCGTCGCGCTCGGCCACGACGTGCGCTCGGGCGGCCTGGCCGAGGGCCGGCTCGGCGCCGGCCGGGGCGTCGACCGCTTCCTGTTCATCGCGCTGGGCACCGGCATCGCCGGTGCCATCGGCATCGGCGGCCGGATCGAGGCCGGCGCGCACGGCTACGGCGGCGAGATCGGCCACGTCGTGGTCCGCCCGGGCGGACCGCAGTGCGGCTGCGGCGCCCGCGGCTGCCTGGAGACGCTCGCCTCCGCCTCCGCCGTGTCCCGTGCCTGGGCCGCGGCCAGCGGCGACCCCGACGCCGACGCGGCATCCTGCGCCGCCGCGGTGGACGCCGGGGACGACCGCGCGCTCGCGGTCTGGCAGGGCGCCGTCGACGCCCTCGCCGACGGGATCGTGCTCGCCCAGAGCCTGCTCGACCCGTCCACGGTGATCGTCGGCGGCGGGCTGGCCGAGGCCGGTGACACGCTCTTCGGCCCGCTGCGCACGGCGGTCACCGAGCGCCTGACCTTCCAGATGCCCCCGAAGGTCGTACCCGCCATGCTCAAAGACACCGCCGCGTCCCTGGGCGCGGGCCTGCTCGCCTGGGATCTGCTCTCCATGGAGGTGACCGCGTGACCACCGCGGACCGTGACCGTACCGCACTGGCCGGCGCCCGGCTGGTCCTGCCCGGCGGCGTCGTCGAGGGCGGCCGCCTGGCCGTCGGGGGCGACCGGATCGCCGGCCTCGGAGGCGAGAGCGAGCCCGGCGACCTCGACCTGACCGGGTACACCGTCGTCCCCGGCTTCGTCGACCTGCACGTGCACGGCGGCGGTGGCGCCTCCTACGCCTCCGGCATCGCGGAGGAGGCCCTGCTCGCCGCCCGTACGCACCTGGAGCACGGCACCACCACCACGGTCGCGTCCACCGTCACCGGGGAGATCGACGAGGTCGCCCGCCAGGCGTCCGTGCTGTCCGAGCTGGTCGAGGACGGCGTGCTGGCCGGCATCCACTTCGAGGGCCCGTTCATCTCGCACAACCGCTGCGGCGCCCACCGCCCCGACCTGTTGCGCGACCCGGACCCGGCGCTGGTGCGCAAGCTGGTCGACGCGGCCCGCGGCCACGCGAAGATGGTCACCCTGGCCCCCGAACTGCCCGGCGGC
>NZ_JBIVJF010000018.1:0-173915 GCF_044750105.1 Kitasatospora sp. NPDC088861 | reverse complement strand
CGATGGTACTGCAGGGGGGACCCTGTGGGAGAGTAGGACGCCGCCGAACAATCATTCACAGAGAACCCCCATCCGGGAAACCGGATGGGGGTTCTTTGCGTTTCCGGCCCACAGGAGCACCTCACCAGGGTCCCTCACGAAAGTTCAAAAAAAGTTCGGCCGGCCATGTCGAGAACCCGTGGCTGGCTCCGTCCCCGGGGTGAGCGCGGCCACAATGGGTCGCACCAGCACCGAGGAGAACATCATGGCCAAGTACCTGCTGCTCAAGCACTACCGAGGCGCCCCGGCTCCGGTCAACAACGTGCCCATGGACCGATGGACGCCCGAGGAGATCTCGGCGCACGTGCGGTACATGCAGGACTTCGCGGACCGGTTGGAGAAGACCGGCGAGTTCGTCGACGGCCAGGCGCTCGCGCCCGAGGGGACGTTCGTCCGGTACGACGGCGAGGGGCGCCCGCCGGTGACCGACGGCCCGTTCGCCGAGACCAAGGACCTGATCGCCGGCTGGATGGTGATCGACGTCGACAGCTACGAGCGCGCCGTCGAGCTGGCCGGGGAGCTGTCGGCCGCTCCCGGGGCGGGCGGGCGGCCGATCCACGAGTGGCTGGAGCTGCGTCCGTTCCTGGCCGCGCCGCCCACCGTCACCGAGTGACCTCGCCGGTGGACGGAGTCCTGCTCCGGAGTCTCGCGCCGAGCGTGCTCGGTATCCTCGTCCGCCGCGGAGCCGACTTCGCGGCGGCCGAGGATGCCGTGCAGGACGCGCTGGTCGAGGCGGTCCGCGTCTGGCCGGCCGGTCCGCCGCGGGACCCCAAGGGCTGGCTGGTCACCGTGGCCTGGCGCCGGTTCCTCGACGCGGCCCGGGCGGACGCGGCCCGCCGCCGGCGCGAGGACCGGGTCGACGGGGAACCGGAGCCGGGGCCCGCGTCCGCGGTGGACGACACGCTCCAGCTCTACTTCCTGTGCGCGCACCCGTCGTTGACGCCGTCGTCGGCGGTCGCGCTCACGTTGCGCGCCGTGGGCGGGCTGACCACCCGCCAGATCGCCCAGGCCTACCTGGTGCCCGAGGCGACCATGGCGCAGCGCATCAGCCGGGCCAAGCGGACCGTCTCGGGGGTGCGGTTCGACCGGCCCGGCGATGTCGCCACCGTGCTGCGCGTCCTCTACCTGGTCTTCAACGAGGGCTACTCCGGGGACGTCGACCTCGCCGCCGAGGCCATCCGGCTGACCCGGCAGCTCGCGGAGGTGATCGACCACCCCGAGGTGGCGGGGCTGCTCGCCCTGATGCTGCTCCACCATGCCCGGCGCGGGACCCGGACCGCGTCCGACGGGAGCCTGGTGCCGCTCGCCGAGCAGGACCGTGGCCGGTGGGACACCGGGTTGATCGTCGAGGGAGTCGGGATCCTGCAAGCGGCCCTCGGCCGCGACCGGCTGGGCGAGTTCCAGGCCCAGGCCGCCATCGCGGCCCTCCACGCCGACGCGCCCACCGCCGGGGAGACCGACTGGGTGCAGATCGTCGAGTGGTACGACGAGCTCGCCCGCCTGACCGAGAGCCCGGTCGTCCGGCTCAACCGCGCGGTGGCCGTCGGTGAGGCCGACGGGCCGCGCGCCGGGCTGGCGGCGCTCGGGGAGCTGGACGGTTCGCTGCCCCGCCACACGGCGGTGGCGGCGTACCTCCACGAGCGCGACGGTGACTTGGAGACGGCGGCCCGGCTGTATGCCGAGGCGGCCCACCAGGCCCCCAACCTCGCCGAGCGCGACCACCTCATGCGCCAGGCCGCCCGGCTGAACGCCCGTCGGCCTCGCTGACGGACCAGGCAGGAGGCGCGGCGTCACCACGGACTGTCCGTTGAAGGGACGGGACCGTACGACGTGACCAAGGAACGGGACCAAGGAACGGGACCAAGAGGCGGGACCGCCCGTACGGGCGAGGCTCAGAGGCGGCCGGCGGCCTTGAGCGCGAGGTAGGTGTCGGCGAGGGCGGGGGCGAGCTGGGCGGGGGAGGCGTCGAGGACGGTGACGCCGTGGCGCGTGAGGAGGTCGGCGGTGGCGCGGCGGTCGGCGCGGGTCTGTTCGGCGGCGGCGGCGCCGTAGACGGCTTCCAGGGTGCCGCGGCCGGCGGCGAGGGCGTCCAGGTGGGGGTCGGCGACGCAAGCCAGGACCACCTCGTGGCGCTTGGTGAGCAGCGGCAGCAGCGGGCGCAGGCCGTCTTCGACCGGGGCCGTGTCGAGGCCGGTGAGCAGGACGATCAGCGAGCGGTGCGGTGCCATCTTGAGGGCGGTGGAGACCAGTGAGCGCATGTCGGTCTCGTGCAGGGCCGGTTGGAGGGAGGCCATCGCGTTGGTGAAGGCCGGCAGGATCTCGCTGGGCGAGCTGCCGGCGACCGCGGCGCGCTTGCGGGCGTCGTGGGCGAGCAGGTCGACCCGGTCGCCGGCGCGGGTGGCGAGGGCGGTGAGCAGCAGGGCGGCGTCGAGGGCGGCGTCGAGGCGGGGCGCGTCGCCGACCCGGCCGGCGGAGGTGCGGCCGGTGTCGAGGACGACGAGGATGTGCCGGTCGCGTTCGGGGCGCCAGGTGCGGACGGCGACGGTGTTGCGGCGGGCGCTGGCCCGCCAGTCGATGGAGCGGACGTCGTCGCCGGGCAGGTACTCGCGCAGGGAGTCGAACTCGGTGCCCTGGCCGCGGGTCAGGACCGAGGTGCGGCCGTCGAGTTCGCGTAGCCGCGCGAGCCGGGAGGGCAGGTGCTTGCGGCTGTTGAACGGGGGCAGGGCGCGGACCGTCCAGGGCAGGTGGTGCGAGCCCTGGCGGCCGGCCAGGCCGAGCGGTCCGAGCGAACGGACCGTCACCCGCCGGGCGTGGTGGTCGCCGCGGCGGGTCGGGGTGAGCACGGTGACGGCCCGGCGCCGCTCGCCGGCGGGGACGTGCAGGGTGTGCCGGGAGGCGGCCTCGGCGGTGCCCGGCCGCCAGGCGGACGGGGCCCAGGCGTCGCGGATCCGGGCCCGGAGGGGCCGCCCGGAGGGGTTGGTGACGGTCAGTTCGACGGAGGCGGGTTCGCCGAGCCGGACGGTGGTGTCGCCGCCCCGGCCGAGTTCCAGACCGCGGACGGGGGCGGCGAGCACCAGGTCGATCGCGGCGGCGAGCAGCACGGCACCGGTGACGAGGCCGATCCCGGCCCAGGACGGCAGCAACAGGCCCACGACGAGCGTGCCGAGCGCGGCGAGCAGGGCGGTTCGCCCGGTGAGGGCCATGCGGTGCGCTCCTTCGGGAACGGGCGGTTCAGCGGGGGGCGGGCGTCTGGGCGAGCACGGCCTGGATGACGGAGTCGGCGGTGACGCCCTCCATCTCGGCCTCGGCGCGCAGCGCGACGCGGTGCCGCAGGGTGGGCAGGGCCAGGGCCTTGACGTCGTCGGGGGTGACGTAGTCGCGGCCGGCGAGCCAGGCCCAGGCACGCGAGGCGGCCAGCAGGGCGGTGGCACCGCGCGGCGAGACGCCGATGGACAGCGACGGGGACTGCCGGGTGGCCCGGCAGAGGTCGACGATGTACGCGAGGATCTCGGGGGAGACGGTCAGCTTGGCGATCTGCTCGCGGGCGGCGGCGAGGTGCGCGGGCCCGGCGACCGGGCGGACGCCGGCGGCGGCGAGGTCGCGGGGGTCGAAGCCGGCGGCGTGCCGGGACAGGACCTGGAACTCCTGGTCCCGGTCGGGCAGCGGCAGGACCAGCTTGAGCAGGAAGCGGTCCAGCTGGGCCTCGGGCAGCGGGTAGGTGCCCTCGTACTCGACCGGGTTCTGGGTCGCGGCGACCAGGAACGGGACGGGCAGCGCGCGCGGCACGCCGTCGACGGTGACCTGGTGCTCCTCCATGGCCTCCAGCAGGGCGGCCTGGGTCTTCGGCGGGGTGCGGTTGATCTCGTCGGCGAGCAGCAGGTTGGTGAAGACCGGGCCGGGCTGGAAGGAGAACTCGGCGGTCCGGGCGTCGTAGACGAGGGAGCCGGTGACGTCGCCGGGCATCAGGTCGGGGGTGAACTGGATGCGCTTGGTGTCCAGGTTGAGCGCGGTGGACAGGGTGCGGACCAGCAGGGTCTTGGCGACGCCGGGGACGCCCTCCAGCAGGACGTGGCCGCCGCAGAGCAGGGCGACGACGAGGCCGGTGACGGCGGCGTCCTGGCCGACCACGGCCTTGCCGATCTCGGCGCGCAGGGCGGTGAGTGCGGCGCGCGGGTCGGCGGCGGTGTCGGGGGTGCCCGGGGTGGCAGCCGCCGCGCCGGGGGTGCTGGACGGGGTGGCGGTGGCCTGTTCGGTCACGGGTTCCGTACCTGCCTTTCGAGGGCGTCGAGGTCGTCGGCGAGCCGCAGCAGTGCGGTGTCGTCGGTCGGGGGCGGGCCGAAGAGGAGGGCCCGGACGTCGCCGGCGGGCTGCTCGGGGAGGCGGTCGGCCACGGCCGCGCAGAGGGTGTCGGGGTTGGGCGCGCCGGCGTGGAGCGGGACGCCCAGGGCCGGGGCGAGGCGGTGCGCGGCGGCCCGGCGCAGGGCCTCGGCGGCGCGGCCGCGGGCCTTGGCGCGGCGGTAGAGCCGGGCGCGGCCCTCGGTGGTCTCGGCGGCGCGGACCACCACGGGCAGGTTCTCGCTGATCACGGGGCCGAGTCGGCGGCCGCGCCAGAGGGCGGTCAGGACGGCGGCGACGGCGAGCTGGTAGCCGGCCCAGCGCCAGCCGTCCGGGATGTAGTCGCCGAAGGTCTTGTCCCGGGTGCCCTGGGCGAGCGGGGCGCTGTAGTCGGGCAGGTGCCAGGTGAGGCGGGGCTGGGAGCCGAGCAGGCCGAGGGCGAGGGCGGCGTTGCCGTCCTTGGCGAGCTGCTCGTTGTGGAGGAAGGCGCCGGTGCCGAGCACGATGACGTCGCCGCCGGCGGTCGGGGCGCTGACCAGCGGGTAGCCGTGGCCGCGCGGGTAGCAGCCGGCGCCGCGGCTGCCGCTGGTGTAGAGCATTCCGCCGATCTCGGCGCTGCCGGCCCGCACGGCCTCGGTGAGCGGGCACTGTGCGGCGGTGCTGCGGACGGAGGCGTAGGAGGGCCCGCCGTCCTCGTCGGAGGGGCGGATGCCGGGGGCCAGGGCGCTGAGCGCGGCCGGACCGGGGGCGACGAGGACGAGCCGGCTGTGCCGGGCTGCGGCGACGGCGCGCAGTTCGGCGGGGCCGAGCAGGTCGGGCTCGGGCAGGACGAGGGTGTCGGCGCCGCCCGGGTGGCCGGTGAGGTCGGTGGTGAGGTCGGTCTTGAGGCCCTGGTGTTCGAGCAGCGCGAGGACGGCGTGGCTGCCGTCCTGGTCGTAGGAGCGCGGGTCGAGCGGCGGGTAGCGGCGGTCCTGGCCGAGGGCGGCCACGGCGGTGGCGCCGATCAGCAGGACGGCGAGGACGAGCAGGTACCAGCGGGCCCGGCGCCAGAGGCCGCGGCCGGTGGGGGCGAGGCTGGTCGTGGCCGGCCCGCCGGGGGCAGGGGTGGCGGGCGGCTGCGGCGCGGGCGGCGCGGGGGCGGTGCTGGTCATGCCGCTCCTCCCAGGGCCGGGCGGGCGCGTTCCAGGGTCCGGTCGAGCTCGCGCAGCAGCTGGTACGCGGCCTGGTCGGCGGTGCGCTCGCCGTAGGCGATGTCGTCGAAGGTGAGGGCGGCGGCGGCCAGGGCGGCGGCGTGGTCGGGCAGGGCCCGGCCGGCCTCGGTGGCGGCCTCGTCGGCGGTGCGGCCGGGGCGGACGTCGAGCAGGGTGCGTTCCTCCAGGGCCCGGACCAGGGCTCGCATCTGTGCGCGGACGGCCTCGTTCCAGTGCCCGGCGGCGGCGTGCCGTTCGGCGTCGGCCCGGTACTGGCCGGCGCCGCGCGGTCCTTCGACGCCGTAGACGTCGAGGACGGTGCGGGCCGCGCGCCGTGGCGCGCCGAGGCGCCACCAGAGGGCGGCACCGATCAGCAGGGCGACGATCAGGAAGAGCACCAGGCCGGTGGTGCCGCTGGTGCCGTTGCCGGAGATGCTGTCGAGCGCGTCGGTGATGTGGTCGTTGAGCCAGGTCATGACCCGTTCCAGGACGCTCGGGTCGTGCTTGTGGTACTCGGCGTTGAGCAGCTCGTCGCGGGCGGCGTCGCGGGCCGGGTCACGCGGGACGGTGACCGGGGCGCCGCCCGCGACGAGGAGCCTGTCCCCCCAGGTAGGCATCCGGGTCAGCGCCTCGCGGGGGGTCGGCCGGCCTGGTCGCCCCAGCCGGTGGCGCCGGACTCGGCGAGGCCGGCGGCGCGGGCGAGTTCGATGTCCAGGGCCTCGCGGCGGATCCGCTGGTCGACGTAGATGAGGACGCCGAGGGCGGCCCGGAAGGGGATGGTGAGGGTGGCGGCGATGATGCCGGCGATCGCGGTGGTGATCAGCATCGCGGTGGGCTCGTGGGCCGAGCTGAGGTCGACCTGGCGGTCGAGGTCGCTGAAGCCGAGGACGAGTCCGGCGAAGCGGAACGGGATCGCGATGACCATGGCGACGATGAAGGTCAGCACCTCGCCGAGCAGCGAGATGCCGAAGATGCGCCACCAGGAGCCCAGGGTCAGCCGCCGGGAGCGGGACAGCGCGGTCCGCACACCCTGCTTCTCCAGCATCAGGGCGGGGGCGGCCAGGCTGAACCGGATCCACAGCCAGAACCCGACCGGGATGGTCAGGATGCCGACGAGGAACAGCAGGGCCTCCGTCTCGGGGGCGCCCGCCGAGCCGGAGGCGTAGAAGTACCAGGGGCTGAAGCCGAGCAGCACCACACCGCCGGACATCAGGCCGGTGAGCAGGGTCAGCCCGAGCAGCTGCGGCAGCCGGCGGCGGGCGTCGCGCCAGGCGTCCCCGGCGTTCGCGGACTGCCCGAGGACGGCGCGGCTGACGACCATGGTGAGCAGCGCGGTGGCGACCACGCCGAGCAGCACCGTCAGCGGCATCGAGGCCAGCATGGTCGTCACCTGGGTGGCGGGGCCGGTCTTGCCCTTGACCAGCAGCTGGGCGGCGACGTTGCCGGCCTGCTCGACGACGGCGATGCCGAGGGAGAGGGCGAGGGTCGTCCGCCAGTGCTTGCGGATGGTGGCGACGGAGCCGTCGAGGAGTTCGCCGAGTCCGAGCGGGCGCAGCGGGATGACGCCGGGCTTGGGGCTCTGCGGAGCGCCCCAGCCGTAGGGGTGGTGGCCGCCCGGTGCGGGCCGGCTCCAGTCGGGCCGGGCCTGCTGACCGTTCCAGCCGGGGGCCGGGGCGCCCTGCGGTGGTGCCGACGGCCCGGGCACGGCGGCGGGCGCGTCGGCCGGGGGCCGGGCGTCGTCGCGGGGCGGCTCGGGCGAGCCGGGCGAGGCCCAGCCCGGAGTGTCGGTCATCACTGCTCCTCGGAGGGGCGTCACGGGCGCGGTTCCGGGCGGATCTTTCGCCCGCGCGCAGCGCCCATCGTGCCATGGGGTCTGGGAAGGCCCCATGGGTATCCGGCCGCTGATCGGAAACGGGGGCCTTCCGGTGGTCGGGCGGTGGGCCGCGGGCCGTTCGAAGACGTTCCAGCCGGGCACATTCGCCCGGTATGGCCGGAATTAACCGGTGGGAGGAGTTGGCCGTTGTGGAGCATTGGCACTGCTGTGCGGCAGGTCACAATCCGGTAATGAGAGGATGGACGCATGAAGGGACGCGTCCTCGTCGTTGATGACGACTCCGCACTGGCCGAGATGCTCGGTATCGTGCTGCGTGGTGAGGGTTTTGAGCCGTTTTTCGTCGCGGATGGGGACAGGGCGCTAGCTGCGTTCCGGGAGACCAAGCCCGACCTGGTCCTGCTCGACCTGATGCTGCCCGGTCGGGACGGTATCGACGTCTGCCGGCAGATCCGGGCGGAGTCCGGTATTCCGATCGTCATGCTGACCGCGAAGACCGACACGGTCGACGTCGTGGTGGGCCTGGAGTCGGGTGCCGACGACTACGTCACCAAGCCGTTCAAGCCCAAGGAGCTGGTGGCCCGGGTGCGTGCCCGGCTGCGCCGTGCCGAGGAGCCGACGCCCGAGCAGCTGACCATCGGCGACCTGGTGATCGACGTGGCCGGCCACTCGGTGAAGCGGGACGGCCGGGGCATCCCGCTGACCCCGCTGGAGTTCGACCTGCTGGTCGCGCTGGCCCGCAAGCCCTGGCAGGTGTTCACCCGTGAGGTGCTGCTGGAGCAGGTCTGGGGCTACCGGCACGCGGCGGACACCCGCCTGGTCAACGTCCACGTGCAGCGCCTGCGGTCCAAGATCGAGAAGGACCCGGAGCGCCCCGAGATCGTGGTGACCGTCCGTGGCGTCGGCTACAAGGCCGGACCCAGCTGACGTGACGCACCTGGCTGACGAAGCCCCGTCGGGTTCCGCGACCGACGGGGCCGACGCGGTTCGCGGGTCCGTGCTGAGTTCGACCACCCGCCGTCGGCGCCGGGCGGCCGCGTTCGCGCTGCTGACCCGTCAGCTGCGTCGGCCCGCGCGCCGGGTGACGGCGCTGTACCGCCGGTCGATCCAGCTGCGCGTGGTGGCGGTCTCGCTGCTCGCGTCCATCGCGGTCGTCCTGGTGCTCGGCGTGGTCGTGATGGCGCAGGTGCGCACCGGCCTGCTCGGCACCAAGATGGCGGCCGCCCGCGAGCAGGCCAGGATCGGGTTCCAGGCGGAACTGAAGAAGATCGACGAGGCGAAGGACCAGCGGCTGCGGGTCGGCGCCACGCCCGACCCCACCATCGAGGAGACCGGCACCTGGCTGCTGCGGCAGGTCAACGACCTGGCCGCGAGCGGGCAGACCGTCTACTCGGTGATCGCGATGGCCGCCGGCACCGACGCCATCGTCCCGGAGAACGGCTTCGCGCCGCGCTTCTCGGGCGACATCCTGCCCAGCAGCGTCCCCGACACCCTGCGGGACAGGGTCCACTCCGAGCCCGGCCAGATGTTCGACCAGCCGGCCCGGATCCACCGGGCCGACGAGCGGACCGAGCCCGGGCTGGCCCTCGGCATGCAGTTCACCGGCCCGGCCGGCAACAGCTACCAGATGTTCTACGTGTTCTCCTTCGGCCAGGAGACCGACACCCTCGACCTGATCACCGGCACCCTGGCGACCGCCGGCGTGTTCGTGGTGATCCTGATGGGCGGCATCGCCTGGGTCGTGGTGCGCCAGGTGGTCACCCCGGTCCGGATGGCCGCCGGCATCTCCGAGCGGCTCGCCGACGGGCACCTGGAAGAGCGGATGAAGGTCACCGGCACGGATGACATCGCCCGCCTCGGCGAGTCGTTCAACCGGATGGCCAATGCCCTCCAGGCCCAGATCCGCCAGTTGGAGGAGCTGTCCCGGGTGCAGCGGCGCTTCGTCTCGGACGTCTCGCACGAGCTGCGCACCCCGCTGACCACGGTCCGGATGGCCGCGGACCTCATCTACGACAGCCGCGAGGACCTGGACCCGATGGCGGCCCGCTCGGCGGAGCTGTTGCAGGGCCAGCTGGACCGCTTCGAGTCGCTGCTCGCCGACCTGCTGGAGATCAGCCGCTTCGACGCCGGCGCCGCGATCCTGGACGGCGAGCCGGTCGACCTGCGCGACATCGTCGCCCGGGTGGTGGAGGCCGCCGACCCGCTGGCCCAGGCCAAGGGCAGTGCGGTGGTGATCCGCGGCGACGGCGAGCCGGTCGTCGCCGAGGTGGACTCCCGCCGGATCGAGCGCATCCTGCGCAACCTGGTGGTCAACGCCCTGGAACACGGCGAGGGACGCGACGTGGTGGTGCGGCTGGGCTCGGCCGACGGCGCGGTCGCGGTCGGCGTGCGCGACTACGGCATCGGCCTCAAGCCGGGCGAGGCGTCCCGGGTGTTCCACCGCTTCTGGCGGGCCGACCCGTCCCGGGTGCGGACCACCGGCGGCACCGGCCTCGGCCTGTCCATCGCGGTCGAGGACGCGCACCTGCACGGCGGCTGGCTGCAGGCCTGGGGCGAGCCCGGCGGCGGCTCGCACTTCCGGCTCACCCTGCCGCGCACCCGGGGCGGCGAGATCAGCCGGGCGCCGTTCCGGCTGGAGCCGGAGGACTCCCGCAACAACCGGGGCCTGGGCACCTACGGCGTGCCGTACCGGCGGGCGATCAGCCCGCCCGGCGCGACCGCGATGACCGCGGCCGAGGAGCAGGCGGAGACGCCGGAGGGGCCCGTCAACGGCTTCGGCAGCGGGCTCGGCGGGGTGCTGAACATCGGCCCCGACCTGGGCAAGCGCCGGCTGCCCGAAGGGCCGCGCGCGGACCCCTCGGACGTCCGGACGGCGGGGAGCGGGTACGGTGCCACCGGCGCCCAGGTGATGGTGGACCCGACGCCCGGACGGCCGTCGGTGGCACAGCGGACGGCGGAGCCGGACGTGACGGATGGGACGGGCGGGACGGACCTGGAGGGGTCGCAGCGTGCGAAGGACGAGCAGCAGGACTGAGCCGCGGTTCACGGCGGTGGCCGGCGTGGTGCTCGGCGCCCTGGTGGCGAGCGGCTGCGCGGCCATGCCGGACTCCGGCGGCATCTCCCGGGTGGAGCTGTCGCAGGGGGCGGCCGACAAGAACCTGCAGGCCAAGGTCTACCCGGTGGCGCCGGCCAAGGGCGCCAAGCCGCGCGCCCTACTGACCGGGTTCCTGGACGCGGTGACCGCAGACGAGGGGTACGAGACCGCGCGCCAGTACCTCACCGAGAACGCCTCCGCGCACTGGAACCCGGACGCCGGCATCCAGGTGCTCTCCGCCGCCACCCCGAACCTCCCGGCCGGCCAGGAGATCGCCGACACCGACACCAGCGTCTCCGCGACGGTGACCGGGTCGCTGATCGCCAGGATCGACGAGAAGCATTCGTACCTGGCCGAGGGGCAGCGGGACGTCTCGGCCGACTTCACCCTCGTCCGGGAGAAGGACGGCGAGTGGCGGATCGACAAGCTGCCGACCGGCGTGATCATGAACGAGACCAACTTCAACAACAGCTACCGCCAGGTCGACCGGTACTTCTACACCACGCCGGACCCGTCCTCGACCGTCACCGGGAGCGCCGGCCAGCAGGTCCTGATCCCCGACCCGATCTACCTGCGGCGCCGGACAGACCCGCTGACCGCCGCTGCCAAGGCCCTGGTCGCCGGGCCCTCGACCTGGCTCGCGCCGGTCGCCCGGACGTCCTTCCCGAGCGGCGTCAGCGTCGACCGGGTGAGCGTCGACGACGGCCGGATCGCCCACGTGCAGCTCGGCGGGGCGGACGTCAGCGAACCGGTGTCCTGCCGGCGGATGGCGACCCAGCTCTTCTACACCCTCGCCGACCAGGGCAAGGGACAGGTCGAACGGCTTGAACTCAAGGGCCAGCGGGGCAACTGCTTCGCCAGCCGCAACGACCTGCCGGCCACCGGCCCCGGCGCCCTGGCCGGGCCGCTGCCCGCGCAGCAGTACTACCAGCGCGCCGACAACGGCCTCCTGATGGTCACCGACGAGCAGCGCAACGGCGAGCCGGTGCGCGGCGTCCTCGGCAAGCCGCAGCCGGCCGGCAAGGCGCCGCTCGGCACCATGGCCGTCAACCGGGACGGCTCCCGGGCCGCCGCGATCAGCGGGGACGGCCACCAGCTCTACTCGGTGCCGCTGGCGGACAGCGCGGTGGCGCTGCCCGACCCGGTGCTCACCTCGCCGGTGAAGACCGCCGACAAGGAGGACGGCCTCGCCTCGCCCAGCTGGGACGGCCGAGGCGACCTCTGGGTGGTGGACCGCAACCCGCAGGGCCCGCGGGTGGTGATGGTCCGCGGCAACCGGACGTACCCCGTCGCGGTCGAGGGGCTGGACGGGCAGACCGTGCAGGCCCTGAAGATCTCCTCGGACGGCGCCCGGGCCGCCCTGGTGGTCAAGACCGCGGGCGTGCCCAGCCGCTCGCTGTACTTCGGCCTGGTGGTGCACGGCGGTACCCCGGAGGCGCCGACCGCGCGGATCACCGGCCTGCGCCGGGCGGCCCCCTCGCTCACCGACGTCGCCTCGGTCTCCTGGGCGGAGGCCGACCAGCTGCTGGTGCTCGGCAAGGAGGCCGACCGGATCAAGCAGCTGTACTACATCGGCACCGACGGCACGCAGAGCGCCGACACCACGCTGCAGGCCGAGAACATGCTCACGGTCTCGGCCTCCGAGTCCCGGGGCAACGTTTTGGCCCAGGCGCCGTCGGTGCTCGCGGCGGCCGGAGGTGCGATCTACCGGCTGATCGGCAGTCAGTGGCGCGAGGTCCAGTTGGCCGACAAGGCCGGGTCCTTCTTCTACGCGGGCTAGGAACCCGCCGATCACGCTCTGACGTTCCGATCCCTGACGCCATGTCGGGCCGCCCGGTGCCTCAGCCGGGCCGGTGCGCGGTGGCGGCGACCGCGGCGCCCGCCCGGGCGGGCAGTCCGGCGTCCGCCAGTGCCCGGGCCGCCTCAGCGAGGCTGGCGCCGGTGGTCACCAGGTCGTCCACCAGGACCGGCTGACGGCCCAGCAGGTCGCGCCGGGCGCGCGGCAGCACGGTGAGCGCGCCGTGCAGGTTGCGGTGGCGCTCGGCCGCGCTCAGCCCGGCCTGGTCGGCGACCGGGCGGGCGTGCCGCAGCAGCGGCTCGGCCCGGGCGTCCAGGCCGCACCGGCGCAGCGAGCGGGCGGCGGCCCCGGCCAGCCGCAGCGTCGGGTCGTGGCCGCGGGCGCGGACGGCGGAGCGGGCCGAGGGCATCGGGACCAGCAGCAGCGGCGCGGCGGCGGCACGCGGTCCCAGGGCGGAGCGGACGGCCCGGCCGAGCGCCTCGCCGAGCGGGCCCGCCAACCGCAGCGCGCCGCGCTCCTTGTGGGCGAGCAGCAACTGCCGGACGGAGTCGGCGTACGGGGCGGCGGCGTGCGCCCAGGGCAGCAGCGTGGGGCCGGGCCGGGTGGCGGCCAGCGCGTGCCGGCAGGCCGGGCAGAGCTGGGTGCGCTCGGCGCCGCAGCCGGCGCAGCGGGCCGGGACCAGGACGTCCAGCAGTCCGGCCAGTGCGTGGCCGAACGGCCCTTGGGCGGACGGCGGACGGGTGGGGGCGGGGGGTGGTGGCACGGCTGCTCCTGGCGACGGCAGGCACGGAGAGTGAGCAAAGGATGCGCCGTACGGGGGGTGTTGTCCAGGTATTTACCCGTGCTTCACTCGCAGGAGGGTAGACAGGGTCCAACAGCTTGACCGCCCGCCCGCAGTATCGGGTCATACCCGACTCCGCGCCTGGGGAGGCGAAAACCCCGTGTGAGGTGTTCGATAAAGCTCCAAGGGGTTTCAACCGTCCCTGGTGGGGAGGAAGTGAGGTGAGGGCCAGTCGTTTCCCGCCGCTGGCGGCGGGGGCGGGGGGCCGGCAGTGGATGGGCTGGTCCAGCTGGGTCTCAGTCCGGTCCGGTAGCACCCGGATCGGCGTCAGCACGAGGGATCGGAGTTCTGCGTGGACATCGTCGTCAAGGGCCGCAAGACCGAGGTGCCCAAGAGGTTCCGCGAGCACGTGGCCGAGAAGCTGGAGAAGGTCCAGAAGTTCGACGGCAAGGTGATCAGCCTCGACGTCGAGGTGTCCAAGGAGCACAACCCGCGGCAGGCCGACCGGTCCGAGCGGGTGGAGATCACTCTCCGTACCCGTGGGCCGGTGATCCGGGCCGAAGCCGCCGCCGCCGACCCGTACGCGGCGCTCGACCTGGCCTCGGCGAAGCTCGACGCCCAGCTGCGCAAGTCCGCGGACCGGCGCCGAGTGCACAAGGGCGGCAACGGCCGCACCCCCATCAGCGTCGCCGAGGCGACCGCGGCGCTGGCCGCGCTGCCGGACACGGCGGTGCGGGAGGGCGAGACCAACGGGGCCGTCCGCAAGACCATGATGGGATCCCTGGAAGTGGAGGGCGAAGGCCCGCTGGTGGTCCGGGAGAAGACCCACCCGGCCGCCCCCATGGCGCTGGACCAGGCGCTGTACGAGATGGAACTGGTCGGCCACGACTTCTACCTCTTCGTGGAGAAGGACAGCGGCCTGCCGAGCGTCGTCTACCGCCGTCACGGCTACCACTACGGCGTCATCCACCTGCAGACCGACGGGTCGGCCGGCGCGGGCGGCGGCGCGGGCGGGGCGATCGGCGAAAGCGACGACGAGGACTGACCGTCCGAAGACAATCCTGGAGGGGTGACCCCGGCGGCCGAGTCCGCCGGGGTCACCGGCGTTTCGGGGCAGGGCGGGTGGAGCGGGAGTCGAGGGCGGGCCCGGGAGGTCACCCGATGCGGAACGGCGGCGTCGGAGGGTGACAGCAACGGCCGCGCGGCGTGGAATGATTGGCGCACGACGACCCGCGAAGGGGGAGGAGCGGATGGGGGATCACTTCGGGCTGGGGCCCGCTACGGGGCCGGTCACCGGACTGTCACCGGGACCGGAGGAGGAACCCGCGTACGCGCCGCACCGGGGTGAGCCGATCCGCGTACTGGTGGTGGACGACCACGCGTTGTTCCGCCGGGGGCTGGAGATCGTGCTCGCGGAGGAGCCGGACATCAAGGTCGTCGGCGAGGCCGGCGACGGCGCCGAGGCCGTGTTGAAGGCTGCCGACCTGCTGCCGGACATCATCCTGATGGACGTCCGGATGCCGCGCCGCAGCGGGATCGAGGCCTGCACGGCGATCAAGGACGTGGCACCCAGCACCAAGATCATCATGTTGACGATAAGCGACGAGGAGGCCGACCTCTACGAGGCGATCAAGGCGGGCGCCACCGGCTACCTGCTGAAGGAGATCTCCACCGACGAGGTCGCCACCGCGATCCGCGCGGTCGCCGACGGGCAGTCCCAGATCAGCCCGTCGATGGCGTCCAAGCTGCTCACCGAGTTCAAGTCGATGATCCAGCGCCGCTCCGACGACCGGGACCTGGTGCCCGCACCCCGGCTCACCGACCGGGAGTTGGAGGTGCTCAAGCTGGTGGCGACCGGGATGAACAACCGGGAGATCGCCAAGGAGCTGTTCATCAGCGAGAACACCGTGAAGAACCACGTGCGCAACATCCTGGAGAAGCTCCAACTGCACTCCAGGATGGAGGCGGTGGTGTACGCGATGCGCGAGAAGATCCTCGAAATAGGGTGACCGTGGCTGCGCCCCGGCCCTAGCTCGCGAGGAGTTTCTCGAGGGCCGGGCGCAGCCGTTCGTCCGGCAGGGCCTCGACCCGGACGCCGTCGCAGCCCACCCAGGCGGCCGCCTCGCGCAGGGCCGCCGCCAGCGCCTCGACGTGTCGGGCGCCGTGCCCTCGGTCGCCGGCCAGCGAGACCTGACGGGCCACCAGGGTGCGCCCCTCCCGGGCCGGGTCGACCCGGCCCACCAGCCGGCCGCCGGCCAGCAGCGGCATCGCGAAGTAGCCGTGCACCCGCTTGTGCTTGGGCGTGTAGGCCTCCAGTCGGTGCGTCATGCCGAAGATCCGCTCGGTGCGTGCGCGGTCCCAGATCAGCGAGTCGAACGGCGAGAGCAGCGTGGTGCGGTGGCGCCCGCGCGGGGTGGTGGCCAGCGCGGCCGGGTCGGCCCAGGCCGCCGCCGCGCCGCCGCCCGGGCCCCAGCCGGCCACCTCGACCGGGACGAGCCCGCAGTCCGCGAGGACCGGGTCCAGCTCCTCGGCGCGCAGCCGGTGGTAGTCCAGCAGGTCGGCCCGGGTGGCCACGCCGAGCGCGGCCCCGGCCTGGGCGACCAGGGTGCGCACGCACTCCCGGTCGGTGCGGTCCTGCCCGAACAGCGCCTCGGGGATGGCCTGTTCGGCCAGCGCGTAGACGCGCTTCCAGCTCCGGCGCTCGGTGCAGACCACGTCGCCGAAGGCCAGCGCCCGCTCCACCGCGATCTTGGTGTCCGACCAGTCCCACCACTCGGCGGTCTTCTTGGCGCCGCCCAGCTCCGTGGAGGTCAACGGGCCCTCGGCGCGCAGCTTGTCGAGCACGTGCCGGTACGTCTCGGGCGTCACCTGGTGGCCCCAGAGGTGGCCGCGCTCGCGGTAGCGGCGGCGCCGGAACGCGAACAGCGGCCACTCCTCGACCGGCAGGATGCAGGCCGCGTGCGACCAGTACTCGAAGCTCGTGCCCGCGCCCCAGTACGCCGCCTCGACGGCCGGACGGCCGACCGCGCCGAGCCGGGCGTACGGCACCAGTTCGTGCGAGCGGGCCAGCACCGAGATGGTGTCCAGCTGGACGGCGCCCAGGTGCCGCAGCACCCCGCGCACCCCGGCCCGGCGGTCCGGCGCGCCGAGCAGGCCCTGGGCGCGAAGGGCGATCCGGCGGGCTTCGTCGGCGCTCAGGACGGTGACGGGCGGCGGGCCGGCGGGGGAGCCGGCGGCAGGCAGGGCGGTCATGTCGGCGAGGGTAGTCCGGGGCACCGACAGCCGGTCGGGGGGCGCCGGCGCGGACGTCAGGGGCGGAGGCCCGGGAGGTCCGGGAGGTCCGAGGCGAGCAGCGAGGAGACCCAGGCGTCGTGGAAGGTGCCGCGCTGCTCGGCGTACGAGCGCAGGGTGCCCTCGAAGCGGTAGCCGACCTTCTCGGCCACCGCGCGGGAGCCCTCGTTACCCACGTAGGCCTGCCACTCCAGGCGGCGCAGACCGAGCTCGACCAGGCCGTGGCGGGCGACCGCGCGGGCGGCCTCGACCGTGTAGCCGCGGCCGCGGAACTCCTTCGTCGCCCACCAGCCGACCTCGGCGGAGCCCGGGTCGCCGTGGCGCAGCACGAGGCCCTGGGTGCCGACCAGGGCGTCGGAGCCGCGCTCGAACACGCACCAGATCCGGTTCTCGCCGGTGCGCCAGCCCTGCGCGGCGAGGTCGCGGACGAAGTACTCGGCGTCCTCGCGCCGGTACGGGCTCGGGACGACCGTCCAGCGCTGGATCTCGGCGTCCTGGCAGGCGGCGAAGACGGCGTCGATGTCCGACTCCTGCGGGGCCCGCAGGACGAGGCGGTCCGTGGTGAGGGTGACGGTGCGGGGCTCTTCCATGGGCGGATTATTCCGTGGAGAGAGGAATTCGGGCATCCGAATATCGAGCCGACCCCTCGATCCGCTGACCGGTTTGTCCCGGTGGGCGGTGCTATCGGATCAAGTGCTCGCGCGGGTGACACGGGAATACCGTGCTGACGCACCTCCCGGGGCATTGGACTCCTCGCATACGATGGCCCGTGCGGTGGGGTGAACCCGCCGTGCAGTCGTCCAGTGCCAATACAGGCAAGGAGCCCGCCCAAGTGTCCGTCTTCGACAAGATCCTGCGCGCCGGCGAAGGCAAGATCCTTCGCAAGCTGCAGCGGATTGCTGCCCAGGTCAACTCCATCGAAGAGGACTTCGTCAACCTCACCGACGCCGAGCTGCGCGCGCTGACCGACGAGTACAAGCAGCGGCTCGCGGACGGCGAGACCCTGGACGACATCCTCCCCGAGGCGTTCGCCACGGTGCGCGAGGCCGCCAAGCGGGTGCTCGGTCAGCGGCACTACGACGTTCAGCTCATGGGTGGCGCGGCCCTGCACCACGGGTACGTCGCGGAGATGCGCACCGGTGAGGGCAAGACCCTCGTCGGCACCCTGCCCGCATACCTGAACGCGCTCACCGGCAAGGGCGTCCACCTGATCACCGTCAACGACTACCTCGCCGAGCGCGACTCGGAGTGGATGGGCCGGGTGCACCGCTTCCTCGGCCTCGAAGTCGGCGTGATCCTCGGCAACATGACGCCCGCCGAGCGCAAGCACCAGTACTCGATGGACATCACGTACGG
Source organism: Kitasatospora sp. NPDC088861 (assembly GCF_044750105.1). Lineage (NCBI taxonomy): Bacteria > Bacillati > Actinomycetota > Actinomycetes > Kitasatosporales > Streptomycetaceae > Kitasatospora > Kitasatospora sp. NPDC088861. The sequence continues at coordinate 156,200 of NZ_JBIVJF010000018.1, read as the reverse complement.
CACGAACAACGAGTTCGGCTTCGACTACCTGCGCGACAACATGGCCTGGTCGAAGGACGAACTCGTCCAGCGCGGCCACAACTTCGCGGTCGTCGACGAGGTCGACTCGATCCTCATCGACGAGGCCCGCACCCCGCTGATCATCTCCGGCCCGGCCGACCAGGCGACCAAGTGGTACGCCGACTTCGCCAAGCTGGTGCTGCGCCTGAAGATCGACCGCGACTACGAGGTCGACGAGAAGAAGCGCACCGTCGGCATCCTGGAGGAGGGCGTCACCCGGGTCGAGGACTACCTCGGCATCGACAACCTCTACGAGTCGGTGAACACCCCGCTGGTCGGCTTCCTGAACAACGCCATCAAGGCGAAGGAGCTGTACCGGGCGGACAAGGACTACGTCGTCATGAACGGCGAGGTCATGATCGTCGACGAGCACACCGGCCGCATCCTGGCCGGCCGCCGCTACAACGAGGGCATGCACCAGGCGATCGAGGCGAAGGAGGGGGTGGAGGTCCAGAACGAGAACCAGACGCTGGCCACCATCACCCTGCAGAACTTCTTCCGCCTGTACGACAAGCTCGCCGGCATGACCGGTACCGGCACCACCGAGGCCGCCGAGTTCCACCAGATCTACAAGCTCGGCGTGGTGCCGATCCCGACCAACAAGAACCCGCTGCGCATCGACCAGCCCGACCTGATCTACAAGTCGGAGCCGGCCAAGTTCGCCGCCGTGGTCGAGGACATCGCCGAGAAGCACGAGAAGGGCCAGCCGGTGCTGGTCGGCACCGTGTCGGTGGAGAAGTCCGAGTACCTCTCGCAGGAGCTGCGCAAGCGCGGCATCCCGCACGAGGTGCTGAACGCCAAGCACCACGAGCGCGAGGCGCAGATCGTCGCGCAGGCGGGCCGCAAGGGCGCCGTGACTGTCGCCACCAACATGGCCGGCCGCGGTACCGACATCATGCTCGGCGGCAACTCCGACCACCTCGCGGCGGCCGAGCTGGCGCAGCGCGGGCTCACCCCGACCGAGACCCCGGAGGAGTACGAGGCCGCGTTCCCCGCCGCCCTGGAGAAGGCCAAGGCCTCGGTCAAGGCGGAGCAGGACGAGGTCAAGGAGGCCGGCGGCCTCTACGTGCTGGGCACCGAGCGGCACGAGTCCCGCCGGATCGACAACCAGCTGCGCGGCCGCTCCGGCCGTCAGGGCGACCCGGGCGAGTCCCGCTTCTACCTGTCGCTGGGCGACGACCTGATGCGCCTGTTCAAGGCCGGCATGGTCGAGCGCGTGCTGTCGATGGCCAACGTGCCCGAGGACGTGCCGATCGAGTCCAAGATGGTCACCCGGGCGATCGCCTCCGCGCAGACCCAGGTCGAGCAGCAGAACTTCGAGATCCGCAAGAACGTCCTCAAGTACGACGAGGTGCTGAACCGCCAGCGCGAGGTCATCTACGGCGAGCGCCGCCGCGTGCTGGAGGGCGAGGACCTGCAGGAGCAGGTCGGCCACTTCATGGACGACACCGTCGAGGCCTACGTCAAGGCGGCCACCGGCGAGGGCTTCGAGGACGACTGGGACCTGGAGAAGCTCTGGACCGCGCTCAAGCAGCTCTACCCGCTCACCCTTGACCTGGAGGAGCTGGAGGAGGAGGCCGGCGGCTCCGCCGGGATGACCTCCGAGTTCCTGGTCAAGGTCGTCCAGGAGGACATCCAGGCGCAGTACGGCGCCCGCGAGGACCAGCTCGGCGCCGAGATCATGCGTGAGCTGGAGCGCCGGGTCGTGCTGTCGGTGCTGGACCGCCGCTGGCGCGAGCACCTCTACGAGATGGACTACCTCCAGGAGGGCATCGGCCTGCGGGCCATGGCGCAGCGCGACCCGCTGATCGAGTACCAGCGCGAGGGCTTCGACATGTTCACCGCGATGATGGAGGGCATCAAGGAGGAGTCCGTCGGCTACCTGTTCAACCTGGAGGTCCAGGTCGAGCAGCAGGTCGAGGAGGTCCCGGTCGCGGACGCCGAGGTGCTGCTCGACAAGCTGGAGAAGGACGCCGCCCGCCCGGAGATCAAGGCCAAGGGCCTGGAGGCCCCGAAGCCGCAGCGGCTGCACTACACGGCCCCCTCGGACGAGGTCGGCGGCGGTGTCATCGAGGGCGACTTCGAGGACCTCGCGCCGGAGGACGAGGGCGACGGGCTGACCCGCGCCGAGCGCCGCAAGGCCGCGAAGTCGGCCAAGGGCCGCCGCCGCAAGGGCTGAGCAGGCCGCAGGACGCCGCACAGGGCGCCGCTCCCGGACGGGGGCGGCGCCCTGTGCCGTCCCGGGCCGGCACGCGGTCGTGGGGGCCGCTGTGGCCGCCCTGGCCGCTGTGACGACCGTGGTCGCCGTGACGGCCGTGGTCATCGGGCCTCCACGGCGGTGCACTGCCACTGCCCGGCCTGGCCGCGCTGCTCCAGCCGGAAGGCCACCATGTGGTGCCGCCGGCCGAGGTCGACCCGGACGCAGGCCTCGACCGCGTCGGGCGAGGGCGACCGGTCGTGCACCGGGCCCAGCCGGGGCCGGTCGGCGGCGCCGCCGCGGCGCAGCGCGCCGGCCCGGACCAGGGAGGCGAGCTGCCCGTAGCCGTCCAGGCTGGTGTGCCGCATCAGCTGGCCGGAGGGCCGGGCGCCGGTGAGCACCTCGACCAGCTGGTGGGCGAAGCGGGAGGCTAGCGCCCGGGGGTCGTGGCCGCCCGGGCCGGTGCAGGCGGCGCGGGGGTGGCGCGGGCGGCGCCCGGCCGGGTCGTGGGCGGCGGTCGTGCGCGGCCGGCGGTGCGGGCGGGCGGTGAGCGGTGCGGTCACGGTGGGCTCCTCGACACGGTGGTGCGGGTGCGGACGGGTCCTTGCTAGCGGTGGGCCGTGTCGGGCGGCAAGGGCTTTTGCCGCTGCCCCCGGAGTGACCGGCAAGTTCACCTATCCGAGTGAATCGATCAGTGCGGTGCCGGGCCCGGCGCGCGGTCGCACGGTGCCCGATTGACGTGCGTGGGCGGGCCGTACGGTCCGAAAGAGGACGGTTCGATGCGCCGGACCGGGTGGCCCGAATCGCCGCCCCCGTTGCGGTGCCCGGCCGTCGGCGCGCACCATCGGAGCCTGATCGGGAACCGCGCGGAGCGGGACGGGGCCGGGCGGCCACGACCGCACCCACGACGACGGGCGGCCGCGATGACGACACGGGTAGCGGCGGTTCCGGCTCCGGCAGTCGCGGGCACCGCCCCGCCGACCGGGGACGCACCCCGGCGCGGCCTGGTGCTGGGCGGCGGCGGGATGCTCGGTGCGGCCTGGACGGTCGGCGCGCTCTGCGCCGTCGAGGAGGCCACCGGCTGGCGGCCGGGCCGCGCGGACGTGCTGCTCGGCACCTCGGCGGGCTCGATCCTCGGCGCGATGCTGGCCGGCGGGGTCCGCACCGAGCAACTGCGTGACCACCAGCGCGGCCTGCCGATCACCGACGGCCCGCTGGCCGGGGTGGACTTCGACTACGACACGGCCGCCGGCGGCGCGCTGCCGCCCCGCCCCGGGGCGGGCATCGGCTCGCCCGGCCTGCTGCGGGACGCCGTCCGGCACCCGCGCGAGTACCCGCTGCTGACCATGGTGTCGGCGATGGCGCCGCCCGGCCGCGGTTCGCTGGCCCCGGTCGGCGAGCTGGTGCGCGGCCTGCTCGGCCCGGGCGGCTGGCCGCCGCCGGGCGCCGACGGCGAGGCCGGCGCCGGGGCCGCGGCGCTGCGGGTGGCGGCCGTGGACTACCGCAGCGGCCGCCGGGTGGTCTTCGGGGACCCGGACGCCCCGGCGGTCGCGGTCGCCGACGCGGTGATGGCCTCCTGCTCGATCCCCGGCTGGTTCGCGCCGGTGCGGCTGAACGGCTCGGCGTACGTGGACGGCGGCTGCTGGTCCGCCACCAACGCCGACCTGCTGCTCGGCCGCGGCCTGGACGAGGTGTACGTGCTCGCCCCGATGGCCCTGCGGCTGCGCCCCCGTGCCGACCGCGCCGACCGCGCCGACGCCGACGCCGACGCCGGCGGGGTCGCCGGCACCAGCGGGCTCGCGGGCTCCCTCGCCGCGCTGCGCGAGTGGCGCGCCCGGGACCGCCCGCGCGGCGTGCTGGCCCAGCTGGTCAGTCGCTACCGCCGCGCCGTCACCCGGCAGCTGCTGCGCGAGGCCGTGCTGCTGCGGGCCGAGGGCGTACGGGTGCGGCTGCTCGCGCCGACGCCGGCCGACCTGGCCGTGATGGGCCCGAACATGATGGACCCGGCCCGCCGCGACGCGGTGCTGGAGAGCGCCCTGCGCACGTGCGGTGAGGCCCTGCGGGCCGCCCGCTGAGTCGGGCCGAGGTGATCACGCCCGGCCCGGCGGCGCTTATTCTTGGGGCGCTGGAAGCTGTGCCGCTGGACGAACCGGAGAGTGCCACCGATGCGCGTGTACGTGCCCACCACCCTGAACGGCCTGGCGGCGGCGCACCCGGGTGGTGCCCTGGACCAGTCCGCGGCCTACGCCGTGACGCCCGCGCTGCGCGAGTGGTACGTCAGTGACGACCTGGAGGAACTGGAGTACGCGGCGCTGAACCGGGCCGCGCAGTCCTCCCTGCGGCTGCTGGCCGCCGACCCGGACGCCCCGCGCCGCCGGGTCGTGGTGGCCCTGGACGTGGCCGACTCGGCCGTCCGGCCGTTCCCCGGCGACGAGTACCAGGACCAGGCCTCGCTCGGCCGGGTGGTGCTGGCCGGCCCGCTGCCGCTGGAGAAGGCGGCGGCGGTGCACGCGGACGTCGCCGACGGCGAGGTGGTCGAGGACGTCGCGGCGGCGGTGGCGGCGGTGGCCGCGGCCGACGCGGGCGACCAGGACGCCCAGTTCACCGTGGACGGGGCCGAGGACCACGACCTGCTCTGGTTCGCCACCCAGGAGATCTCCGCGCTGCTGGCCTGAACGGCCGGTCGCGCCGGAGCGGAGCAGCAGGGTGCGTGAGCCCCGTCCTACCGGCGTGTCGGTGGTCGGGGCTACCGTTTCGCGCGTGGCTACACACATCGTTTGGGACTGGAACGGCACGCTCTTCCACGACATGGAGGCGGTGCTCGGCGCGAGCAACGCCGCGTTCGCGACCATCGGCGTCGGGCCGATGACCATGCGGGAGTACCGCGAGCAGTACGAGATCCCGATCCCCCGGTTCTACGAGCGGCTGCTCGGCCGGATGCCGTCCCAGGAGGAGTGGCTCCGGCTGGACGAGGCCTTCCACGACCGCTACCGGGAGCTGAGCCCGGCCTGCGGGCTGACGGACGGCGTGCACGAGCTGATGGACGGCTGGCGGGAGGCCGGGCACAGCCAGTCGCTGCTGTCGATGTACGAGCACGAGAAGCTGCTGCCGCTGGTCGACGCCTTCGGCCTGACCGGCCGGTTCCTGCGGGTGGACGGCCGCAGCGGCCCGTCCGGCGGCCAGAAGGCGGAGCAGCTGGCCCGGCACCTGGCCGCGCTCGGCGAGCGGGTGGACCCGGCCCGTACGGTGCTGATCGGCGACGCCGCGGACGACGCCCGGGCGGCGCTGGGCGCGGGTGCGCACGCGGTGCTCTACACCGGCGGCTCGCACACCCGGGAGAAGCTGGAGCCGCTCGGGGTGCCGGTGGTGGACAGCCTGGCGGAGGCGGTCGAGCTGGCCGGGCGGCTGGGGCGGGGCTGACCGTCCGCGGCGGGCGTGGCGGGCGCCACGTCCGCCGTCCGCGTGTCTGAGCGGGCGGATCGCGCGGCCGCTGGTCAGGCTGGACCAGGGCCTGTCCGGTGGATCGGGCCTTCCCACCGGAGCAGTCAGCAGGACGGAGCCGCCATGCCGATCGACGCAGTCACCGAGGTGCCCCTCCCGGTCAACGAGCCGGTGCTGGGGTACGCGCCCGGCAGCCCGGAGCGGGACCGGCTGGTCCGGCGGCTGGACGAGCTGGCGGCCGAGCAGATCCCGTTGCCGATGACCATCGGCGGCGAGCAGCGGTTCGGCGGCGGTGAGCGGATCGACGTCGTCCAGCCGCACCACCACGCCGCCAAGCTGGGGGTGCTCGGCAACGCCACCCGGGAGGACGCCCGCGCGGCGGTGGACTCGGCGCTCGCGGCGGGCCGGCAGTGGCGGTCGCTGTCCTTCGACGACCGGGCGGCGGTCTTCCTGCGGGCCGCCGACCTGCTGGCCGGGCCCTGGCGGGAGACCCTCAACGCGGCCACCATGCTCGGCCAGTCCAAGACCGCGCAGCAGGCCGAGATCGACTCCGCCTGCGAGCTGATCGACTTCTGGCGGTTCAACGTCCAGTTCGCCCGGCGGATCCTGGCCGAGCAGCCGATCTCCGCACCGGGCGTCTGGAACCGGGTGGACCACCGCCCGCTGGAGGGTTTCGTCTACGCGATCACCCCGTTCAACTTCACCGCGATCGCCGGCAACCTGCCGACCGCGCCCGCGCTGATGGGCAACACCGTGGTCTGGAAGCCCGCGCCGACCCAGACCCTGGCCGCGTACTACCTGATGCGGCTGCTGGAGGCGGCCGGTCTGCCGCCCGGGGTGGTCAACCTGGTCACCGGCGACGGCGTCCAGCTGTCCGCGGTCGCCCTCGCCGACCCGGCGCTCGCCGGGCTGCACTTCACCGGCTCCACCGCCACCTTCCAGTCGCTCTGGCAGACCATCGGCGCCAACATCGGCGGCTACCGGACGTACCCGCGGATCGTCGGCGAGACCGGCGGCAAGGACTTCCTGCTGGCCCACCGCTCGGCCGATCCGGCGATCCTGAAGGCGGCGCTGGTCCGCGGCGCGTTCGAGTACCAGGGCCAGAAGTGCTCGGCGCTCTCCCGGGCCTACCTGCCGCGCAGCCTCTGGCAGAAGATCAAGGACGAGCTGGTGGCCGAGGTGGACGCGCTCACGGTGGGCGACGTCACCGACCTCTCCAACTTCATGGGCGCGCTCATCGACCGGCGCGCGTTCGAGAAGAACCGGGACGCCATCGAGCGGGCCAAGGCCGATCCGACGATCGAGCTGGCGGCGGGCGGCCAGTACGACGACGCGATCGGCTGGTTCGTCCGGCCGACCGTCCTGGTCTCCTCCGACTACCGCAACGAGATCTTCCGGACGGAGTACTTCGGTCCGATCCTGGCCGTCCACGTCTACGAGGACGCCCGCTGGGAGGACGTGCTGCGCCGGGTCGACTCCGGCGCCCCGTACGGCCTGACCGGCTCGGTGATCGCGCAGGATCGTTACGCCATCGCCCAGGCGGTCGAGGCGCTGCGGTTCACCGCCGGGAACTTCTACATCAACGACAAGCCGACCGGTGCGGTCGTCGGCCAGCAGCCCTTCGGCGGCGGCCGGGCCTCCGGGACCAACGACAAGGCGGGCGCCGCCCAGAACCTCCTGCGCTGGACCTCGGCCCGCGCGATCAAGGAGACCTTCGTTCCCCCCACGGACCTGCGGTACCCGCACATGGGCTGAGAGTGAACGGGAGGCTCCGGTTTGGACATGGTGTCCAGGACGGACCGATCATCCTGCGGGTTTGCGCCTCCCTGTCCCTGTCCACCTTCGATTGATCCGGTTAGGCTGGCTGGCGTCGTCGGGTGGCTCCGCAGGACGAATCGTCCTACCCACTGCGAAGGTATTTCATGCGTGCCATGAAGCCCTTTCAGTTGGAAGGTGCGGCAGGATTGCGAGTGACCCGTCGGTGTACACCCACACACCACCGAGTCACGCAACGGCGCGCGACAGGAGCCAAGAAGTCATGCAGACCAAGCTGGACGCAGCCAAGGCCGACCTGCTCAAGAAGGCAGCCACAGCCGCTGAGAACAGCCAGGTGGGGGGAGCGGCGCCGGGGGAAGGCCTGAGCAACGGCGCTCTGACCGCGTACCTGCACCACTACTACCTCCACACCGCGCCCGAGGACCTGGTCGACCGCGACCCGGTCGACGTCTACGGCGCGGCGGCCTCCCACTACCGGCTGGGCCTCAAGCGCCCGCAGGGCACCGCCGAGGTGCGGGTGTACACCCCCTCGGTCGAGGAGAACGGCTGGTCCTGCGGCCACACCGTGGTCGAGGTCGTCACCGACGACATGCCCTTCCTGGTCGACTCCGTCACCAACGAGCTGTCCCGCCAGGACCGCGCCATCCACGTCGTGATCCACCCCCAGCTGGTCGTCCGCCGTGACATCACCGGCAAGCTGCTGGAGATCCTGGACGTCGACGCCTGCTCCCGCAGCCAGGCCGCCGGCACCGAGTGGCCCGCCGACGCGACCGTCGAGTCGTGGATGCACATCGAGATCGACCGCGAGACCGACCGCGACGACCTGCGCGCGATCGAGACCGACCTGCGCCGGGTGCTCGGCGACGTCCGTGAGGTCGTCGAGGACTGGAGCAAGATGCGCGAGAGCGCGCTGCGCCTGGCCGACGAGCTCGCCGAGGAGCCCCCGACCGGCCTGCCCGAGCAGGAGGTCGGCGAGGCCTGGGAGCTGATGCGCTGGCTCGCCGACGACCACTTCACCTTCCTCGGCTACCGCGAGTACGACCTGGTCGAGCACGAGGGCGAGGAGGTCCTGAAGGCCGTCGCCGGGACCGGCCTCGGCATCCTGCGCTCCGACCCGCGCGGCCACGACGACCACCACCACCCGGCCAGCGAGGCCTTCGGCCGCCTCTCCGCGCCGGTCCGCGCCAAGGCCCACGAGAAGAAGCTGCTCGTCCTCACCAAGGCCAACAGCCGCTCCACCGTGCACCGCCCGTCCTACCTGGACTACGTCGGCGTCAAGAAGTTCAACGCCGCCGGCGAGCCGATCGGCGAGCGCCGCTTCCTCGGCCTGTTCTCCTCCGCCGCCTACACCGAGTCGGTCACCCGCATCCCGGTCGTGCGCCGCAAGGTGCAGGAGGTGCTCGAAGGCTCCGGCTTCTCCAGCGAGAGCCACGACGGCCGTGACCTGCTGCAGATCATGGAGACCTTCCCGCGGGACGAGATGTTCCAGACCGCGGCCTCCGAGCTGATCTCCATCGCCACCAGCGTGCTGTACCTCCAGGAGCGCCGTAAGCTGCGGCTCTTCCTGCGCCAGGACGAGTACGGGCGCTACTTCTCCGCGTTCATCTACCTGCCGCGCGACCGCTACACCACCCGGATCCGGCTGCTGCTCACCGAGATCCTCAAGGAGGAGCTGAACGGCGCCACCATCGACTACACGGTGTACGCCACCGAGTCGGTGCTGACCCGTCTGCACTTCGTGGTCCGCGTCGCCCCCGGCACCGAACTGCCGCGGCTCACCGACTCCGACATCGAGCGGATCGAGAACCGCCTCGCCGAGGCCGCCCGGTTCTGGATGGACGGCTTCCACGACCAGCTGCACACCGAACTGGGCGAGGAGAAGGCCGCCGAGCTCGGCCACAAGTACGCCAACGCCTTCCCCGACGGCTACCGCGCCGACTTCCCGCCGCGCACCGCCGTCGCCGACATCAAGCAGATCGAGTCGCTGCACGGCGAGGGCGACTTCCGCCTCAACCTGTACCAGCCGGTCGGCGCGGGCGACGACGAGCGCCGCTTCAAGGTCTACCGGGTCGGCGGCCCGATCTCGCTCACCGAGGTCCTGCCGGTGCTCCAGCGCCTGGGCGTCGAGGTGCTGGACGAGCACCCGTACGCGCTGCGCCGCTCCGACGACACCACCGCGTGGGTGTACGACTTCGGCCTGAGGCTGCGCGAGGCCACCGAGCTCACCGACGAGGCCCGCGAGCGCTTCCAGGAGACCTTCGCCGCCACCTGGACCGGCAAGGCCGAGAACGACGGCTTCAACGAGCTGGTCCTCACCGCCGGGCTGACCTGGCGCCAGGCGACGGTGCTGCGCGCGTACGCCAAGTACCTGCGCCAGGCGGGCTCCACGTTCTCCCAGGACTACATGGAGGACGCGCTCCGCAACAACACCCACACCACCCGGCTGCTGGTCAACCTGTTCGAGGCCCGGCTGAGCCCCAGCCACCAGCAGGGCGCCGCCGAGCTGACCGAGGGCATCCTGGAGGAGCTGTCCGGCGCGCTCGACGAGGTCGTCTCGCTGGACGAGGACCGCATCCTGCGTTCCTTCCTGCACCTCATCACGGCCACCCTGCGGACCAACTTCTTCCAGCACGACGGCTCCGGTGACTGGCACTCCTACGTGTCGATGAAGTTCGACCCGAAGGCCATCCCGGACCTGCCGGCCCCGCGCCCCGCGTTCGAGATCTGGGTGTACTCGCCGCAGGTCGAGGGCGTGCACCTGCGCTTCGGCAAGGTCGCCCGCGGCGGTCTGCGCTGGTCCGACCGGCGCGAGGACTTCCGCACCGAGATCCTCGGCCTGGTCAAGGCGCAGATGGTCAAGAACACCGTCATCGTGCCGGTCGGCGCCAAGGGCGGCTTCGTCGCCAAGCAGCTGCCGGACCCGTCGGTCGACCGGGACGCCTGGCTGGCCGAGGGCATCTCCTCGTACAAGACGTTCATCTCCGCGCTGCTCGACATCACCGACAACCTGGTCGCCGGCGAGGTCGTCCACCCGGCCGACGTCGTCCGCCACGACGAGGACGACACCTACCTCGTCGTCGCCGCCGACAAGGGCACCGCGACCTTCTCCGACATCGCCAACGGCGTCGCCGAGTCCTACGGCTTCTGGCTGGGCGACGCGTTCGCCTCCGGCGGTTCGGCCGGCTACGACCACAAGGGCATGGGCATCACGGCCCGCGGCGCCTGGGAGTCGGTCAAGCGCAACTTCCGCGAGCTCGGCGTCGACACCCAGACCGAGGACTTCAAGGTCATCGGCATCGGCGACATGTCCGGCGACGTCTTCGGCAACGGCATGCTGCTCAGCGAGCACATCCGCTTGGTCGCCGCCTTCGACCACCGCCACATCTTCCTCGACCCGAACCCGGACGCCGCCGCCTCCTACGCCGAGCGGCGCCGGCTCTTCGAACTGCCCCGCAGCTCCTGGGACGACTACGACAAGTCGCTGATCTCGGCCGGCGGCGGCGTCTTCCCGCGCACCGCCAAGTCGATCCAGCTCAGCACGCAGGTCCGGGCCGCCCTCGGCGTCCAGGACACCCGGCTCACCCCGGCCGAGCTGATGAAGGCGATCCTCCAGGCGCCGGTCGACCTGTTCTGGAACGGCGGCATCGGCACCTACGTCAAGGCCTCCACCGAGACCAACGCCGAGGTCGGCGACAAGGCCAACGACGCCATCCGCGTCAACGGCGACCAGGTCCGGGCCCGCGTCATCGGCGAGGGCGGCAACCTCGGCTGCACCCAGCTCGGCCGCATCGAGTACGCCGCGGTCGGCGGCCCCGAGAGCACCGGCGGCTGGATCAACACCGACGCCATCGACAACTCGGCCGGTGTGGACACCTCGGACCACGAGGTCAACATCAAGATCCTGCTCAACCAGGTCGTCTCCGACGGCGACATGACGGTCAAGCAGCGCAACGTCCTGCTGGCCGAGATGACCGACGAGGTCGGCCACCTGGTGCTGCGCAACAACTACGCGCAGAACGTGGTGCTGGCCAACGCCGTCGCCCAGGCGCACAGCATGGTCAACGTCCACTCCCGGATGATCAACCGGCTGGAGTCGGCCGGCCAGCTCGACCGGGGCCTGGAGTTCCTGCCCACCGAGCGCCAGATCCGCGAGCGCCAGCAGAACGGCCGCGGCCTCTCGCAGCCCGAGATGTCCGTCCTGCTCGCGTACACCAAGATCACGCTGGCCGAGGAGCTGCTCGCCACCGCGCTGCCCGACGACCCGTACTTCCGCACCGCGCTGCACGACTACTTCCCGAGCGCGCTGCGGGCCCGGTTCGCCGACGCGATCGACAACCACGCGCTGCGCCGCGAGATCATCACCACCCTGATCGTCAACGACACGATCAACCGCGGCGGCTGCACCTTCGCCTTCCGGCTGAAGGAGGAGACCGGCGCGACCTACGAGGAGATCGCCCGGACCCACACCGCCGCCAGGGCCGTGTTCGACCTGGAGGACATCTGGGCCGAGATCGAGGGCCTGGACAACGAGGTCACGGCCCGGGTCCAGACCAAGATGCGGCTGCACTCGCGGCGCCTGGTCGAGCGTGCCACCCGGTGGATGCTCAACAACCGCCGCCAGCCGCTCGACATCGCCGGCACCATCGAGTTCTTCCACGACCGGGTCGACCAGGTCTGGGGCTCGCTGCCCAAGCCGCTGCGCGGCGACGACCTGGTCTGGTTCGAGGCCGTCTACAACGAGCTCGCCTCGGCCGGGGTGCCGGAGGAACTGGCCACCCGGATCGCCGGCCTCTCCTCGACCTTCCCGACCCTGGACATCAGCGAGGTCGCGGACCGCTCCGACAAGGACGTCGCCGAGGTCGCCGAGCTCTACTACGACCTCGCCGACCGCCTCCAGATCACCCACCTGCTCGACCGCATCATCGAGCTGCCCCGCACCGACCGCTGGTCGTCGATGGCCCGGGCCGCGATCCGCGAGGACCTCTTCGCGGCGCACGCGGCGCTGACCGCCGACATCCTCGCCTGCGGCCCCGAGGGCGCCACCCCGGAGGAGCGCTACAGCGCCTGGGCGGACCTCAACGCCACCCTGCTGAACCGCGCCAAGAGCACCCTCGACGACATAAGGGGTTCGGACAACTACGAGCTGTCCAGCCTCTCGGTCGCGATGCGGGTCATCCGCACCCTCCTGCGCACGGGCTCCATGCGCTGACGGCCGGCGGTACAGCCAGGCGGCGGGCCCGCGTCCACGGACGCGGGCCCGCCGCTTTTCGCGACCGGCCGACGGGCGGCGGATTCCGGATGGTGACGGAGTCGTCACGCTGCGCACGAGCCGGGGCGTGGTCGGGATATGTCCTTGCGATTAACGTCGCGCTACGAAGTCCGCCAAGTCCCACCGGAGTTCCCGGCCGGTCGCGGAACTTCGCCCCAACTGCCCTTTTTGGTAGCTGTTCTGACCTACCAGGAGTTGCAGTAGGCTGACTCCGCGATAGGCGTCGCCGCAGGTCCCGTGCCGGAAAGCACCGCGATGTGATGTGACATCAGGTGTCTTTCGGAGGGGTTCAGGCCGCCAGTCCCATTCGCGCCTTGGGGCCCGGACCGGCTCCACGCGGTGCCACCTGAAGAGAGTTTCATGACGTCATTTGTGCAGGAACCCTTTTTCTGGGTCTTCATCGTGGTGATGCTCGTAGCCGTCGGAGCGGCCCTCCAGGCCCGCAGGACGAACCTCGCCCTGCGGCGGCGAAACGTTTCCCTGGAGGAGGCCGGCGCCCTGGCGCAGCGGCAGCGCGACGAGTTCGCCGTGCTGCACGACCACCTGCGGAGCCAGCACGCGTCCGAGCTGACGGACGTCCGCCGCGACGCCGAGGAGGACACCAAGGCCGTCCTCAAGGCGGCGATGCGGACGCTGCAGGGCTTGGCCGACGAGCAGCAGGTCGTCATCGACAAGGTGCAGCGGAAGTACGGCGACAGCCCGCAGATCCTGGCCGACCTGATGACGATCGACCACACGAACAGCCAGTTCGGCCGGCGTGCCCAGGGCATCGCGGTGCTCTGCGGCGGCTGGCTGGGCCGCCGTGAGAGCGTCGCCTCGGTCTACGACGTGGTCCGCAGCGCCCAGGGCCGGATCCGGCACTTCGACCGGGTGCGGATCCACTCCCAGGTCAGCGTCGCGCTCGTCAGCAAGGTCGTCGAGCCGGTCGCCGTCGTGCTGTCCGAGCTGCTCGCCAACGCGACCAACTACTCCGCCCCGGACACCCCGGTGGAGGTCAGCGTCCAGGCCGTCCCCACCGGCGTCTGCCTGATCGTCGACGACGCCGGCCTCGGCATGGGCCAGGAGGAGAAGGACCGCGCGGCGGTGCTCCTGAACCCGGGCGCGCCGATCGGCCTCACCAGCCTGGGCAACCCCCCGAAGTTCGGCTTCGCCGTCTCCGGCATGCTGGCCGCCCGCTACGGCTTCCGGGTCTCCGTCGACTCGGTCTCCCCGTACGGGGGCGTGCGGGCCGTGGTGCTGCTGCCGGCCGAGCTGCTCAGCAGCGAGGTCGCGGCCCCGGCCACCGCCGTGCACGGCGAGCACCAGGCCGCGCACGGTGACCACCAGGGCGCGCGCGGCGACTACCAGGCCCCGCCGGCGGAGCAGCCCGCGCCGGCCTGGGCGCAGGCCCCCGGTCAGCGACTCGTGTCGCTGCCCGAACCGGCGGCGCCCCTGGCCCCGGTGCCGCCGGCGGCGGTGACGGAACCGGAGATGACCGCGGACGGACAGCTGCCCCGCCGCCGCCGCCACCGCCCGGTGTCGGTCCTCCCCTCCCCGCAGGACCCCGGCCGGGCCGAGGCGCCGGCGCGGAGCCCCGGCCAGAACACGCCGTCCCGCCTCGGCGCGTTCCAGCGCGGCACGCTGTCCGGGCGTAACACCACGAACACGGAAGGAACCGAGATCCAGTGAGCCGCGATCTTTCCTGGGTGCTCAACGACGTACTCCAGGTACCCGGCGCCCGGCACGCCATCCTCGTCTCCGCCGACGGCCTCCTGCTCGAACGGTCCAGCGAGATAGGCCGTGACGAGGCGGAGACCAACGCCGCCGCGATGAGCTCGATGCAGTCGCTGAGCCGCGCGGTCGCCCCGTTCGTCGGCGGAGACGGCGCAGGCGCCGGGGTCTGGCGCCAGACCCTGCTGGAGTACGACCACGGCTGGATCTTCCTGATCGCGGCCGGCAGCGGCGCGTACCTGGCCGCCTCCACCGCCCCCGACGTCGACATGGAGGCGATGTCCTTCCGGATGCAGCAGCAGGTGGGCGCGCTCGGACGGGCGATGTCGGCGGCGCCGCGCCAGAGCACGCTCAGCGGCTCATGACGGCCGGCGGCGAGGAACAGCGGGTCACCGGCGGCTTCATCCGCTCCTACGTGATCACCGGTGGGCGCGAGTTACCGAGTGCGGAAGCCCTGTCTCTGATCACCTTGGTCACCGTCGCGCCCGAGCAGGACCTCCCTGCCCTGCCGAGCCCGGAGACCCGGGCGATCTGGGAGCTGTGCTCCGGCGGCTACCTCTCGGTGGCCGAGGTCGCGGCCCGGCTGGAGCTGCCGGTGGGGGTCGTGAGGCTGCTGCTGACGGACCTGATCCATGAGGGACGGTTGCTGTGCCGGTCGGCCCCGCCCCCGGCCCAGGCCCCGGATCCGAGACTTCTAGAGAAGGTACTGCATGGACTTCAACGCCGGTTCGCCTGAGGACATCTACGTCCCGGGCGCGGTGACGACCGCGGTCAAGATCCTGGTCGTGGGGCACTTCGCGGTCGGCAAGACCACGCTCATCGGGGCCTTGTCGGAGATCGCCCCGCTGAGCACCGAGGAGAGCATGACGCAGGCGTCCATCCGCGTCGACGACCTCCGCGGCGTACCGGACAAGAAGACCACGACCGTCGCCCTGGACTTCGGCCGGCTGACACTCGGCGACGACCTGGTGCTGTACCTGTTCGGCACGCCGGGGCAGCAACGGTTCATGCAGCTCTGGGAGGACATGGCGCGGGGCGCGCTGGGGGCGCTGCTGCTGGCCGACCCGACCCGCCTCGCGGACACCTTCCCCGTCATCGACCTGATCGAGCAGTACGGCCTGGAGTACGCCGTGGCGGTCAACAGCTTCGACCGGCAGGACGAGTACACAGAGGACCAGCTGCGCGAGGCGCTCGACCTGCTGCCGCACACACCGGTGGTGTTCTGCGACGCGCGGGACCAGCGTTCCTCGGCCAACGCCCTGCTGACGCTCGTCCGGCACCTGCTCGACCGCGCCTCCTGACCTCGACCGCGGCTCCTGACCTCCCCCGCGACTCCTGACCTCCCCCACGCCTCCCTCCCCTCACGCCTCCCGGGTCCGCACCCGCCCGGGGCCACCTCCAAGGAACGACCCATGGAATCTCCGCAGCGACCCGCCCCGCAGTCGCCTCCGCAGGGCTGCCCGATGCACGTCGGCGTGAGCACACCGCTCTACGGGGAGATGTTCTCGTCCGACCCCGGCGCGGTCTACGACAAGCTGCGCGCCAACGGTCCCGCCGCTCCGGTGGAGTTGGCCCCGGGGGTCGAGGCCACCCTGGTCACCTCGCACGAGGCCGCTCTGCGGGTGCTGCAGAACCCGGGGATGTTCGCCCGGGACTCGCGGCGCTGGGCGGCGCTCAACGAAGGACGGGTGCCGCTGGACAGCCCCGTCCTGCCGATGATGTTCTACCGGCCCAACTGCCTCTTCACGGACGGTGCCGAGCACCTGCGGCTGCGCAAGGCCGTCACCGAGAGCCTGGGCCGGCTCAACGACAACCGGCTCAACCGGCACGTCGAACGGATAGCCGGCTACCTGATCGACCAGTTCAGTCCGCTGGGCCGGGCCGACCTGCTCAACGACTACGCCAAGCTGCTGCCGCTGCTGCTGTTCAACCAGCTGTTCGGCTGCCCGGCCGACATCGGCGACCGGCTGACCCGCAGCATGTCCGCGCTCTTCGACGGCCTCGACGTGATCCAGGCCAACGAGGAGCTGACCGCCTGTCTGATGGACCTGGTCGCGCTGAAGCGCCGCCAGCCCGGCGACGACATCACCTCGTGGCTCATCCAGCACCCGGCCGGCCTGCGGGACGAGGAGCTCAAGGACCAGCTGGTCATGCTGATGGGCGCCGGCGTCGAGCCCGAGCGCAACCTGATCGGCAACGCGCTGCTCCTGCTGCTGTCCGGCGAGGGCCGCTCCGGACTGCGCATCGAGGACGCCCTCGACGACGTGCTGTGGAACAACCCGCCGATCGCCAACTACGCCACGCACTACCCGATGCAGGACCTCGACGTGGGCGGGGTCCCGATGGACACGGGCAGCCCGGTGGTGATCAGCTTCGCCGCCGCCAACAGCGACCCCGCGCTGACGGACGCCCGGCTGACCCTCAGCAAGGGGGCCCACCTGGCCTGGGGCGCCGGCCCGCACGCGTGCCCGGCCAAGTCCCCGGCCCAGCTGATCGCCCTGAGCGCGATCGAGTGCCTGCTCAACGCCCTCCCGGACGTCACGCTCGCGGTGCCCGCGGAGAGCGTGGAGTGGCGGCCGGGCCCGTTCCAGCGCGGCCTGGTCTCGCTGCCGGTGCGGTTCAGCCCGGCGCCCGCCCGCACCACGCGGCCGGCCGCGGGTGCGGACACCGCGCCGGGCGGATCGCCGGTCGGCCCCGAGGCGACGCAGGCGTACCCGCAGGCCACCGCCCCCGCGCCGGGCCGGGCCGGGCAGAAGAAGGGGTGGTGGAGCTCCTTCCTGGACGTCTTCCGGGTCTGACACACCCCGGGCTCCGATCCGACGCGCCGTCGGAAGCCGTTCCGCCACCGCGGCGTGAACGGAGTCCGACGGCGGTGCGGGTACGTGACGGGGGCAACACGGATCGACGCTTGAGCGCGCTGTTGCTGGGTAGATCGCCGCCGTACTGCCCGCCCGCGCGTAAGGAGCCCCGTGTGACCGCCACGTTGGAAGCCCGCCCCGCAGACCCGGAGCGCCCGGACGGAAGGGTGGTCGACCGCCGCGCCGCCGTGCCGCTCCTGCGCAGGCTGCGGTCGGCCGAGGGACTCGCCGACCCGAGCCCGGTCTACGACGGGCTGCGGGCGCTGGGAGACCTCGTCCCGGCGCCCTGGGGCGGCTACCTGGTCACCGGGTACGACGCGTGCGACCAGGTCCTGCGCGGCAGGACCTGGCTCGTCCCCGATTTCGCCTGGCAGGAACGGCAGACCGGGACGGAGCGCTGGGAGGCCGTCGCCACCCAGGAGATGAGCCGGACGCTCTCCCGGCTCAACGCCCCCGAGCACACCCGGCAGCGGCGCAGCCTCGGAAACCTCTTCAACCACGCCACCCTGCGGGACATGCAGCCGGAGATCGAGGCCGACGTCACCGGGCTGCTCGACCGCCTGGCCGAGCGAATACGGGCGGACGGCGAGGCGGACCTCTCGTCCCTGGTCAGCGAGCAGCTGCCGATCGGCACCGTCGGGCGCTGGCTGGACATCGCCCCGGCGGACTACCCGCACATCCTGACGATGACCCACAACCAGGTGCACGCCCAGGAACTCCTGCCCACCAAGAGCCAGCTGGCGGTTTCGGAGCAGGCCACCATGGACCTGCGCGAGTACTTCACCCGCCTCGTCCGGGAGCGCCGCGACAACGACGGCGACGACGTGATCGCCGGCTGGATCCGCACCTGGGACGCGCTGGAGTCCGACCGCGAGGCCACCGACCGGATGGTCTACCAGCTCACCATGTTCGTCACCATCGCCTCGCTGGAGACCACGGCGACGCTACTCTCCTCGCTGGTGTGGTCGCTGCTGCGGTCGCCCGGCCGGTGGGAGTGGCTGCGGGAGCGGCCGGAGCACATCGACGACGCGATCGACGAGGCGCTGCGCTACGACCCGCCGATCCGCGTCAACAGCCGCGTCGCGGGCGAGGACACCGAGCTGGCCGGGGTGTTCCTGCCCAAGGACACCATGGTCCACGTGATGTACGGCGCGGCGAACCGCGATCCGCGCCGCAACCCGGACCCGCACGCCTTCGACGTGCTCCGCCGGGGCACCCACCTCACCTTCGGCGGCGGCGCCCACTACTGCCTCGGCGCGGGCCTGGCCAGGCTGGAGGCACGTGCCCTGCTCGGCCAGCTGTTGCGGCGCTTCCCTACCCTGCGGGCGGTGAGCCCGCCCGAGTACGCACCCCGGATGGTCTTCCACCGGGTGACGTCCCTGAGAGTGGCCGCATGAACGTGTCCCCGCAGGTTCCCCAGGTTCCCCAGGTTCCCCAGTACCCGCCGTACGCGGCGCAGCCGTCGTACCTCCCGTACCCGTACCCCGAGCCCGTCGCGTCGCCCGCCCCGGAGCCCGTCCCCGCGCCCGCGGTGGCCCGTACGGTCCGTACCGAGCGCCAGGGCCCCGTGCTCCACATCGAGCTGGACAGCCCGGCGACCGGGAACGCCGTCACCTCGGCCATGCTGGACGAACTCCTCGCCGTGCTGGCCGTACCCGATCCGGCCGTGCGCGTGATCGTGCTGTCCGGGGCCGGCCGGGACTTCTGCCTCGGCGGCGACCGGGACGAACTCTTCGCGGGTCTGGACCAGGACCCGACCGGCGGCGGCATACGGAACTACGGGGAGAAGGCCCGCAGGGTCTGCGATGCCCTCACCAACAGCTCCGCCGTGACCGTCGCGCGGGTCCAGGGCCGGGCCACCGGTGCCGGCTTCGCCCTGGCGCTCGCCTGCGACCTGCGGGTCGGCGCCGACAACGCCGTCTTCCGGCTGCCCGAGCTGGCCCTGGGCCTGCCCGTCGCCTGGGGAGGCCTGCTGCCCCGGCTGCTCCACGAGGTCGGCGCGGCCAGGGTCCGCGAGATCATCCTCACCAGCCGCCCGGTCGGCGCGGTGGAGGCGCGGGAGCTCGCCATCCTGCAACGCGTCGTCCCCGAGCAGGACCTGGACGGGGCGGTGGCCGAGTGGGTCAGGCCCGTCACCCGCCGCCCCGAGGCCGCACTGAGGGTCACCAAGACGCTGCTCGCCTCCCACGCGGCGGCCACCCGGCTGGCCGACGCCTCCGTGCTCGACGCCGAGTTGATGGCCTCGGTCCTCGCCGCCGCCCACTACACCCGCGGCCTCGCCGTGCAGCCCCCGGCCCACTGACCGGCAGCTGCCGTCCGCCGCCTACGGAAGACGGCGGACGGCGGGGTGGCCAGTCGTCGGCCGTTCACGGCGACGGCCCTTCCGCTGGTGTGGAAACCGATTGTGGATCATGCCCGCATATTCGCTACCGTGTGTGATCGACACAGGGGAGGGGATCACCGTGGGGATGACGCGCAGCGCGCGCACGGCGGGGGCCGTACTGACGGTGGCTCTGGTCGTGGCCGGAGCGGCGGCCTGCGAGGGCGGCAAGGACGCGGGGCGGAAGACCGGCGCGACCTCGGCGGCCAGCACGCCGCCGCAGCCGTTCGGCACCGGTGGCTACCGCGGACTGCGGCTGTCGATGACCAAGGACGAGGCGCTCGCCTCCGGAGCCCTGGAGCCGTCGCCGGTCTCGCTGCTCAACGGCTGCACCGACTACGCGTACAAGGGCGGCCCGGCGCCGGACCCGGTTCGGATGGCGGCCGAGACGGAGGCCCGCGCGAAGTCCGACAAGGCGATTGCCAGGATCGACGAGATGCGGGCGAACCGGAAGCCGTTCGAGACCCTGGCGCCCGGGGCCTCGCCGGAGGAGATGGTGAAGCACAGCGAGCGCCTCCAGGAGCGGCTGAAGCAGGAGGCCGCCGAACGGCAGGAGTCCGACGCGCTGTTCAAGGAGGCGGACGTCATCGTGACCGCCCGTAAGAACCGGGACCAGGCCTTCCTGGCCACCGGCCGGGTCAACTTCGGCACCGAGGGCCTGCGCCAGTTGGTCGCCCCGGCGGACGCCCGCACCGCCGAGGGAGTCGGCGCCGGTTCGGCGGAGGACGAGCTCGAGCGAGCCTACGAGGGCAAGGCCCTCAAGCCGACCGAGGACGGCAAGTACGAACTCCCGGCCGAGGGCGGCAACGGCGGCCCGGACTGGTTCTACGAGTTCACCATGGCCGAGGGCAAGGTCGCCGGCCTCGCCCTGGTCAAGCACAACACGTACTGCTCCTGAGAAACCGTCTGTAGACCGTGGTCGCACTCTCGATGCGGCGACCATCGAATGATCAAGTGAAGGTTGTGGCATGAGGAAGAACCGAGCCTTGGTCCGCGCAGTGGGCGTGGGCATCTCGGTGGCACTGCTGGTCGCCGGTGCGGCGGCCTGTACGTCCGATGTCAAGAAGGACGAGAAGGACACCGCGAAGGCTCCGGCCACCACCGGGGCGCCCGCGGCGACGCCCGCGCCCGCGTCCACGTCGAAGGGTCCGGAGGCCTTCGCGGCGGCCGGGTACCGGGGGTTGAAGCCGGGGATGGCCAAGGACGCCGGGCTGGCCACCGGCGCTCTGGAGAGCGTGCCGGTCTCGCTGCTCGACGGCTGCACGGACTTCGTCTACAAGGGCGGCCCGGCGCCGGACCAGGCCCGGATGACCGCCGAGGCGGCCACCGAGGCCCGCTACAAGGACCTGAACGCCAAGGCCGACGCGGCCTCGGGCAAGGCGCCCGCCCCGGGGGGCACCCTGCCGCCGAACGCCTCCGCCAAGGACGCGGCCGCCGCCGCCGCGGGCTCCGCCGCCGGGGCCAAGGGCTTGGCCGACGCCGCCAAGGCGATCGCGGACGCGACGATGGCCCTGGTCGACCTGCGGTTCGCCCAGGAGGCCAAGGACAAGGCGTACCTGGCCACCGGCCGGGTCTCCTTCGCGGCGACGGGCCTGCGCGAACTGGTTGCCCCGGCCGAGGCGAAGACGGCCGAGGGCCTCGGGGCCGGCTCCACCGTGGAGGCGCTCCAGCAGGCGTACGGCGCCAAGGGCCTCCAGCTCGCCAAGGGCGGCAAGTACGTGATGCCGGTCGAGGGGCAGCAGGGCTGGCAGTACGAGTTCACCGTGGACGGCGACAAGGTCGCCGGGATGGCCGTGGTGAACCGCGAGATCAAGTGCGCCTGACCGCCTGACGGTTGGATGAAGGGCCGCCCGTGGTGATCAGCCGTCGAACGCCACCACGGGAAGCCCGGGCCGTCCGCGCAGGGCCGCACGGGCCCGGGTGACGCCGCCGGGGGGGGCGACGGTGCTCCGCGTCGACGGCGACGGCCCTGCCGCCGAGGCCCGCACGGGCGCGGCAGAACCCCGGGCGGGGCACCGGGTCGTGGCAGCGCCCGCATTCGGCGTACGAGGCCGGTCGGGCGGGCCCGCGTCCTCGGATGTGGGCCCGCCGGCTCCCGGGTGTCTCGGGGAGGTCCGTACGCGCACCGCCCCTGCCGCGATGGTGATCGCGGCAGGGGCGGTGGAGGTCGTTCTGCCCGGTCAGTGGGCGGCCGCGCGTTGGAGGGCGCTGGCGAGGAGGGCGAGGTCGGTGGGGCCGTTGCCGAGTTCGCGGACCGGGCGGCGGGCGGGTGGGGCGCCGAGTTGGAGCGGGTCGATCGCGACGACGGTGGGGCGCAGGGTGGCGGTGCGCGGGATGCGGCCGCTGATCCGGGCGGTCTGGAAGGCGGTGACGCCGCCGTCCGGCAGGCGCAGGTAGCCGCGGCCGGGGGTGTCCTCGGGCAGGGCGGCCGCGTCGCCGAGGTGGATCAGCAGGTCGGAGTCGGCCGGGTCCTCGGTGCGCAGCGCGATGCGGAGCAGGGCGGCCTCGTCGACCTCGGTGCCGGCGCTCTCCTCCGGGTGGCCGGTGGTGACCGCGAGGTGGACGCCGAGCGGGCCGCCGTGGCGGGCGACGGCGGCGAGGGCGCGGGCGAGCGGGCGGCCGGCCGGGGAGGTGGGGGAGAGCAGGGCGTCGTAGTCGTCCACGACGACGACCAGGCGGGCGGGGCAGGGGACGGCGGCGGGGGAGGTGACCGGCCGGGCGCCGTCGCCGCTGCGCGGGTGGATGATCTTCGGGGTGGCGGCGGAGGCCGCGCCGACGACGGCGGGCACCGGGACGGCCGGGTGTCCGACGAGGCTCTGTCCGGCCAGGCCCTGCCCGTCCAGGCTCTGTGCGTCCAGGCTCTGCCCGTCCAGGATGCGGGCGGCGTGCCAGGAGGCGAAGTCCAGTCCGTCGAACAGCCGCTCGCGCAGGGCGAGTTCGTCCTCCAGGGCCTCCGCGGCGAGCAGCGCGGCCCGCGGGTCGTCGGCGGCGTTCACCAGACCGGTGACGTGCGGCAGTTCGGTGCAGCCGTCCAGGCCGTCCTCGGTGGACCGGCCCTCGATGAGGGTGACGGTGAGGCGCTCGGGGCGTTCGGAGACGGCGAGCGAGGCGACCAGGGTGCGCAGCAGCTCGGTCTTGCCGGAGCCGCGGGCGCCGCCGATGAGCAGGTGCGGGCCGCCCGGGTCGGGGGAGGGGAGGGCGAGTTCGGGGTCGGCCAGGTCGAGCGTGCAGAGCTCGTCCCGGGTGGTGCCGAGCAGCGCGGTGGCGGCTCCGATGCCGCCGGCGTGCGCCGCCCAGCGGGCGGACAGCTTGGCCGGGGTGACGGTGTCGAGCTGGAGCAGGTCGAGCAGCCGCAGCGCGTCGGGCAGCGGGCCGCGGGCGGCCGGGGCGGCCTCGCGCAGCGGGGCGAGCACGCGGGCGAGCCGTTCGGCCCAGGCGTCGGAGACGGCGTCCAGGGAGACCTCGTGCAAGGTCTCCCGGCCGCGGGCGACGGGGCGGTCGAGGGAGAGCTGGGTGCCGACCTCGCCGGTGATCAGGGCGGTGGCGCCGAGGCCGCGGGGGAGCAGTTCGGGCTGCTCGGCGAGGCAGACCGGGAAGATGCCGACGGCCGGGCCCTGGCGCAGCAGCAGGTCGACGGCCTGCCGGGCGGTCTCGGTGGTCGGGCGGCCGTCCACCACGACGACGGTGGCGGGGTGGCCGCCGAGGCCGGCCGGGCCGCTGAGCCGGGCGGTGAGTTCGGTCAGCCGGGCGGTGGCCTGTTCGTCGTCGAGGCCGAGCAGCAGGCGGCAGTCCTGGCCGTCGGCGGGGCGCAGGTGGGGCAGCCAGAGGGCCCAGGCCCAGGTGTCCGCGCGTTCTTCGGGGGTGCGGGCCTGGTCGGCGTCGACGACGACCAGGCTCAGGCCGGTCGGCGGGTGCAGGGCGGCGAGCTGGGCGACGACGGCGCGGGTGAGCGCGTCCAGGCGTTCGCGCGGGCCGCTGAGGCCGAGGCTGCCGGCGGTCTGCAGGTCGAGGGTGACGGGGACGGCGGGCAGCATGGTGCCGGGCGCGGTGCCGGGGCCGCCGGGGCGGTCGGCGGTGCCCAGGCGCAGGGTGAGCGCGTCGGGGTGGCCGGGGCCGCGCTCCCAGAGCCGGGGGCCGGGGCCGACGGCGTTGAGCAGCAGGGTGGCGAGATCCGGCCATCGTTCGCGCTGGGCGGCGGCCTGGCGCAGCCGTACGGCGGTGTGGTGGCGTTCGGCGCTCTCCTGGCCGGGCGGTTCGGCGGTGCGGCCGAGCCGCAGCGAGAGCAGGCCGCGGCCGCGGCCGGGGGCGGGTTCGGGGGCCGCTGGCGGTTCGGCCACCGGCGGGGTGGGGCGGACCGGGCCGGGGGCGGCGAGCTGGAGGTGGCCGTGGCCGTCGGGCAGGGCGGCGCGGCCGGTGCCGTCGGCCGGGTCGGGGGCGGCCACGTGCAGGGTGGATTCGCCGATGCGCAGCAGGGCGCCGGCTTCCAGCGGGACGGCTTCCTCGGGGGCTCCGGGCGGGACGAGCCGACCGTCCAGGGTGGTGCCGTTGGTGGAGCCGAGGTCGCGGACGGTGATCCTGCCGTCGTCGGCGAGGTGCAGGGCCAGGTGCAGCCGGGAGACGTCGGGGTCGTCGAGCGGGACGTCGGCTTCGCCGGAGCGGCCGATCCGGATCTCCCGGCCGTGCAGCCGGTGCACTCCGCCGGCGTCCGGGCCGCCGACCACGCGCAGTTCGGCGGCGGCGGGGGTGTCGTCGGGGTCGTCGGCGGTCGGGTCGGCCTCGTTGAGGCTGAGGACGGCCCCGTCGAGGAGCGGGGGGTGGCCGAGCAGCGTGTGCTCGTCGACCCGGTGCGCCCCGGCGTACAGGTGCACGTGGGTGGCGGCCCGGGGCCCGCGCACGCCGACGGCGCCCGCGAGGGCGCCCGCGAGGGAGCCGAGCGCGGTGCCGACGGGTGCGGTGACCAGCACGTCCACGTAGGGGATGGCGGAGCCGGCGGCGGTCGGGCCGCTGCGCGGTCGGAGGACGGTCAGCCGGATCTGCATCTCGCCCGCGGGTCCCTTCTGCTGGTGTGGAGCCTGGTACCGCTGCCCGGTGTCGTCGCGGGCGCGCGGGGCGGCCGCGGCGACCCTTTGGGCCACACGAGTGGCGAGTGTCCATCCTGCCATCCGTCACGGACAGTCCGCGCACCGTACCGGATTTGACGATCTTGCGATCATCGCCATGGTGGAGGCGACGGAGGGTCAGGTCAACCGGTGCGGCGGGGGCCCTGTCGGCGGGCCCGCCGAACCGGTCCGGGAACTCCCCTAGGGGATGTCCCCCAACCCCTCCGGGATGGCCTGCCGGTCGCCCCAAAAACCTGAACGGACACCGTTAGAGTGGCCGCAGACACGGGCCCGGCAGGCTCACCGCACCGGCGGAGGAGCGCCCCGCGCGGGCGGCACGACGAGGAGTGCGACAGGTGCGGCCAGTCGGCAGCAAGTATCTGCTTGAGGAGACCCTCGGACGGGGTGCCACCGGGACGGTCTGGCGCGGCCGGGTGCGCCCCGACGTCCAGGTGCCCGGCAGCGAGCCCGGGCAGCTGGTGGCGATCAAGGTGCTGCGCGAGGAACTGGCGGCCGACCCGGACGTCGTGATGCGCTTCCTGCGCGAGCGCTCGCTGCTGCTGCGACTGACCCATCCGAACATCGTCCGGGTCCGCGACCTGGTGGTCGAGGGCGAGCTGCTGGCCCTGGTGATGGACCTGATCGACGGCCCCGACCTGGCCCGCTACCTGCGTTCCAACGGCCCGTTCAGCCCGATCGCCGGCGCCCTGCTGATGGCTCAGGTCGCGGACGCGCTGGCGGCCAGCCACGAGGACGGGATCGTCCACCGCGACCTCAAGCCGGCCAACGTGCTGCTCGCCTCCACGGTGCTGGACGGCACCGAGCAGATGCACCCGATGCTGACCGACTTCGGCATCGCCCGCCTCGCCGACTCCCCGGGCATCACCCGCACCCACGAGTTCGTCGGCACCCCCGCCTACATCGCGCCGGAGTCCGCCGAGGGCCGCCCGCAGACTTCCGCGGTGGACGTCTACGGCGCCGGGATCATGCTGTACGAGCTGGTCACCGGCCGCCAGCCGTTCCAGGGCGACAGCGCGATCGCGCTCCTCCACGCCCACCTGGCGCAGGAGCCGCAGCGGCCCAGCACCATGCCCGAGCCGCTGTGGACGGTGATCGAGCGCTGCCTGCGCAAGGACCCGGCGCAGCGGCCGTCCGCGACCTCGCTGGCCGGCGCGCTGCGGGTGGTGGCGGCCGGCGTCGGGGTGCACGCCTCCCCGGCGGCGGTGGACGAGGCGCTCGCGGTCGGCTCGCTGCTGCTGCCGGACCCGCGCCCGACCTCCGTCCCGAGCGCAGGCGTGGGCGTCCCCGGCCTGTCGCCGGCGGCTCCGGCCGCCCCGCCGGCCCCGCAGTACGACCCGGCCGCGCAGTACGACCCGGCCGCGGCGACCCGGGTGATGGGCACCCAGCCGCCGCCCGCCCCGCCGTTCGGGGCCCCGGACCGCACCCAGGTGATGCCGCCCACCGTCGTGCCGCCGCTCCCGCCGGGCGCTCCGGGCACTCCGGGCGCTCCGGGGGAGGAGACGCCGCACCCGTGGCAGACGCAGCTACGGGCGGCCCGGGACCGCAACCAGCAGACCCAGGTCGGCTACTTCGGCCCGGAGGACTTCGAGGACCCGCAGGTCGCCCCGCGGCCCTTCCAGGCCGGGCCGGGCGGCCGCCCGGGCTACCAGCAACCGCAGCCGCCGGCCGGCTACCACCCCGACCAGCGGCGCCAGGGCCCGCCGCCGCCCGGGTACGCCCAGCGGCCGCCGGTGGCCCCGCCGCCGTACCAGGGCGGTCAGGGCGGCCAGGGCTACCAGGCCGGGCAGACCGGTCACGGCGGCCAGCCGCAGCCCGGGCCCGGTGGACGTCCGCAGCCGCCCGGCGGCTACCGGCCGGCTCCGGCCGCGTACGGGCAGTCGCAGGGCGGCTACCCGCCGCCGCCCCCGCCCACCCCGGTCCCGCGCCGGGCCGAGCCGCCGCAGCACCGCGAATCCCCGCAGCACCGCGAGCCGCCGCAGCACCGCGAGCCCCCGCAGCGTCGGGAGGAGCCGCGCGAGCAGGACCGCCGCGAGCCCGCCCCGCCGCGCGAGCGGCGCCCGCGCAGCCGCAACCGGATGTACATCCCCGGGCTCGGCTGCCTCAAGGGGTGCCTGATGGTGCTGGTGGTGCTGGTGGTGGCCGGGGTGGCGCTGTGGAACTTCACGTCGCTGCCGCACTACTGGGACAACGTCCAGGGCTGGTTCAACACCGTGCGCGACTGGGCGGACGCCCTGTTCGGCAGCTCGAAGAACTGACGCCGGGCCAGGCCCCGCCGCGCGGGGCCGCCCGGTCCAGGACCGGGCCCGCGCGGCGGGATTGACGCTTTGTCGACAATTCATAAGATTTCTCGCCCGAGACTGCCCGCCCAGGGCCCTCGGGCGGCCCGCGCGGGGCGCCGGGGCGCGTAGGTTGGTCGCTGTTGTCCCGCCCCATCGAGCGCACCGGACCCCCGGGCGCGCTCCCGCGCCGCCCACGGAGCAGCATTGGCACGCAAGATCGGCAGCCGGTACACCGTCCACCAGGTGATCGGCCGGGGTTCGGCCGGGACGGTCTGGCTCGGTGAGGGGCCCGACGGCCCGGTGGCGGTCAAGCTGCTGCGCGAGGACCTGGCCGCCGACCAGGTGCTGGTCGGCCGCTTCGTCCAGGAGCGCGCCGCGCTGACCAGCCTCGACCACCCCCGGGTGGTCGGCGTGCGCGACATGGTCGTGGACGGCAGCGACCTCGCCCTGGTGATGGAGCTGGTCCAGGGCACCGACCTGCGCTCCCGGCTGGAGCGCGACGGCGCGCTCCCGCCGCAGACCGCCGCCTCGGTCATCGCGGACGTCGCCGACGGCCTGGCCGCCGCGCACGCCGCCGGCATCGTCCACCGCGACGTCAAGCCGGAGAACGTCCTGCTCGACCTCGCCGCCGCCCCGGGCCCCGGCGGCGCCCCGCGCGCCAAGCTCACCGACTTCGGCGTGGCCCGCCTGGTCGACGCCCCGCGCCGCACCCGGGCCACCCGGATCATCGGCACCCCCGACTACCTCGCCCCGGAGATCATCGAGGGCCTGGAGCCGCGCGCCGCCGTCGACATCTACGCCCTCGCCACCGTGCTGTACGAGCTGCTGGCCGGGTTCACCCCGTTCGGCGGCGGCCACACCGGCGCGGTGCTGCGCCGGCACGTCACCGAGCAGGTGCCGCCGATCCCGGGCCTGCCGGACGGGCTGTGGCGGATCATCTCCGAGTGCCTGGCCAAGGCCCCGGCCTCCCGGCTGCGGGCCGCCGAGCTGGCCGCCCGGCTGCGCGAGCAGCTGCCCTCGCTGGCCGGCCTGCCGGTGCTGGCCGTCCCCTCCCAGGGCCGTGCCCCGGCGGAGGAGGCGCTGACCCCCGGTGAGGCCGTGTACGCCGAGGTGGACGCCGGCCCGGGCATCCACAAGCGCCGCCGGGGCCCGGCCGTCCCGCTGGTGCCCGGCGTCGCCCCCGACTCCACCCGGGACACCCACACCAGCCTGCGCCGCCCCTCCGCGGACGAGCTGGCCGCGTACGCCGCGGAGTCCCGCGCCCAGCGCACCGCCCCGGGCACCGGGCACCGCCGGGACCGGCAGGCGCTGCTGCGCCGCCGCCGGCTGCTGGCCGTCCTGCTGGCCACCGTCCTGCTGCTGGCGGGTGCCGCCGCGGCCTGGACGGCCTTCGCGGCCACCGCCCCGGACGCCGGCCACCCGGCCCGCCCGACGGTGTCCGGCACGGCCCCGCGGGCGCCGTAGAGGGCCGTCGGGCGGGTACCGCGAGAGCCGGAGGACCCCGGTGTCGTCATGACCACCCCCGGAACCATTACCCTGGGGGCGTGGCAGCCGTCGATCCTTCCGAAGAGCTCAAGAACCTCGAATCGACCATGGGGTCGATCGAGGCCGTCCTCGACCTGGACAAGATCCGGGCCGACATCGCTGTCCTGGAGGAGGCGGCAGGCGCCCCCAACCTGTGGGACGACATCGCGAACGCGCAGAAGGTGACCAGCCGGCTCTCCTTCCTCCAGGGCGAACTGCGCAAGGTCGAGGGCCTGCGCAGCCGTATCGACGACCTGGGCGTGCTGTTCGAGCTGGCCGAGGCCGAGGACGACGCGGACACCCGGGTCGAGGCCGAGTCCGAGCTCGTCTCCCTCCAGAAGGCGGTCGAGGAGCTGGAGGTCCGCACCCTCCTGTCCGGCGAGTACGACGCCCGCGAGGCGCTGATCAACATCCGTGCCGAGGCCGGTGGCGTCGACGCCGCCGACTTCGCCGAGCAGCTGATGCGCATGTACCTGCGCTGGGCCGAGCGGCACGGGTACCCCACCGAGGTGTACGACACCTCGTACGCCGAAGAGGCCGGCATCAAGTCCGCGACCTTCACGGTCAAGGCGCCGTACGCCTACGGCACCCTGTCGGTCGAGCAGGGCACCCACCGCCTGGTCCGCATCTCGCCCTTCGACAACCAGGGCCGCCGGCAGACCTCCTTCGCCGGTGTCGAGGTGCTCCCGGTCGTCGAGCAGTCCGACCACGTCGACATCGACGAGGGCGACCTGCGGATCGACGTCTACCGCGCCTCCGGTCCCGGCGGCCAGGGCGTCAACACCACCGACTCGGCGGTGCGCATCACGCACCTCCCGACCGGTGTCGTGGTCTCCTGCCAGAACGAGCGCTCGCAGATCCAGAACAAGGCGTCCGCGATGAACGTCCTCCAGGCGAAGCTGCTGGAGCGGCGCCGCCAGGAGGAGCGGGCGGCGATGGACGCGCTCAAGGACAGCGGCAGCTCCTGGGGCAACCAGATGCGCTCCTACGTGCTGCACCCGTACCAGATGGTCAAGGACGTCCGGACCGAGTACGAGGTCGGCAACCCGCAGGGCGTGCTGGACGGCGACATCGACGGCTTCATCGAGGCCGGCATCCGCTGGCGCAAGCAGCGCGAGACCGCCGCGCAGTAGGCGCCGACGGACGAAACAGGGCCCCCGACCGCAGTGGTCGGGGGCCCTTTCGTGTGCCTCGGTGGGTTCAGGCCAGTGCCTGCCGGGCGATCAGCGCCACCGCGAGCAGACCGGCCAGCAGGGCCAGCAGCATCGCGGGGGAGAGCGCCGCGAACGGACCCTGCTGCTCCTGCAGCCGGGCCCGGTTGGCGCGGCAGACCGCGCAGCGCCCGTCACTCACGCGGCCGTTGCAGTTGGCGCACACCAGATGGTCGCAGGTCATGCGATCTCCTCCTCGCTGCTACAGCCAACGCACCGGACGGGGCTTTGGTTCCTCTTCTTGCCCTGTGCGGGGGAGCGCCCGAACACGGGGACGCCACCTCCACTCTGCCAGGTTCTGACCGTTCCGGCTCCCGGGCTGTGAGATGCCTCCCAATTTTCGGGGCATAACCAGACATTCTCCCCCAGATTTCGACGGCTGTCCTGGGCGGGCCCTGCGCGCCGACCGCCGATTCGCGTATGGTCCCAGACCGGGAGCGGCCCTTTCCGCTCCCGCCACCCGCCCCAGGGCCGGGCGCCCGGGGTGGACCGACCGAGGACTGGCGCCGCCTAGGATGGCCTCCGTGATGCAGCCGTGATCAGATTCGACAACGTCTCCAAGACCTATCCCAAGCAGAACCGTCCCGCCCTGGACAACGTCTCGCTGGAGATCGAGAAGGGTGAGTTCGTCTTCCTGGTCGGCTCGTCCGGCTCGGGCAAGTCCACCTTCCTGCGCCTGTGCCTGCGCGAGGAGCGCCCCTCCACGGGCGAGGTGCACGTGCTGGGCAAGGACCTCGGCAAGCTGTCCAACTGGAAGGTGCCGCACATGCGCCGCCAGCTGGGCACCGTCTTCCAGGACTTCCGCCTGCTGCCCAACAAGACGGTCGCGCAGAACGTCGCCTTCGCCCTCGAAGTGATCGGCAAGCCCAAGAGCGCCATCAACAAGGTGGTGCCCGAGGTGCTGGAGCTGGTCGGCCTCGGCGGCAAGGAGGACCGCATGCCGGGCGAGCTCTCCGGCGGTGAGCAGCAGCGCGTGGCGATCGCCCGCGCGTTCGTGAACCGTCCGATGCTGCTGATCGCGGACGAGCCCACCGGCAACCTCGACCCGCAGAACTCGGTCGGCATCATGAAGCTGCTCGACCGCATCAACCGCACCGGCACCACGGTGCTGATGGCCACCCACGACCAGGCCATCGTCGACCAGATGCGCAAGCGCGTCATCGAGCTCGACAAGGGGCTGCTCGTCCGCGACCAGGCCCGCGGCGTCTACGGATACCAGCACTGACCGACCGGCGCAGCCGGCGCTGAACCCGTAGGGCCGTCCGCCCGCGTCGCCAGACCAGCAGTACCGACCCTGGAGTTGTTACCCGCATGCGTGCCCAGTTCGTCCTGTCGGAGATCGGTGTGGGTCTCCGCCGCAACCTGACGATGACCATCGCGGTCGTGGTCAGTGTCGCGCTCTCCCTCGCCCTGGCCGGTTCCTCGCTCCTGGTCCGTGACCAGGTGAACTCCATGAAGGGGTACTGGTACGACAAGGTCGAGGTGAGCATCTACTTCTGCACCAAGTCGGACGCGCGCAACTCGCCGCAGTGCGACAAGGGTGCGGCCACCGACCAGCAGGTGCAGGACATCAAGGCCCAGCTGGACAAGATGGACTCGGTGGTCCAGTCGTCGACCTTCGAGAGCTCCGCCGAGGCGTACAAGCACTGGAAGGAGATGAACCCGGACAACCCGCTCATCTCCGTCCTGGGCCCGGACGCGATGCCGCAGTCCTGGCGGGTCAAGCTGAACGACCCGACCAAGTACGACGTCATCCAGAGCGCCTTCGCCGGCAAACCCGGCGTCAAGTCGGTGGAGGACCAGCGGAAGATCCTGGAGAACCTGTTCGGCCTGCTCAACGGCCTCCAGACGGCGGCCTTCGTGATCATGGTGCTGATGCTGTTCGTCGCCCTGCTGCTGATCGTCAACACCGTCCGGGTGTCGGCGTACAGCAGGCGGCGCGAAACCGGCATCATGCGCCTGGTCGGTGCCTCGAACTTCTACGTCCAGATGCCGTTCATCGCCGAGGCCGCGTTCTCCGCGCTGCTCGGCGCGGCCATGGCCTCCGGGCTGCTGGTCGGCGGGCACTTCTTCGTCCAGAACTGGCTGGCCGACCGGGTGCAGTTCATCCACTTCATCGGCCTCGGCTCGGTGCTCGCGGTGATACCGCTGCTGATCGTGGTCGGTATGGGCATGGCCGGCGTGGCGGCGTTCTTCACCCTGCGCAAGTACCTCAAGGTCTGACCATCCCCGGCCCCGGCGGCCCCGGACGGCACTGCGCCGTCCGGGGCCGCCGCCGTTTCGCCCGTCGTTGCGGCCCGTCGCGCCCGACGCGGTGTCTACACTCCGGTGCCATGCTGGAAACTCCGCGCAGGGCACGTCAGGTGGCCACCCTCAGCCTGGTGTTCGGCGTCGTGCTGATCGCCGGGGCCGCCACCGGCGCCTGGGGCGACCCGCCGCGGCGCCCGGCCGCCGGTGCCGCCCCGGTCGCGGGCGCCGCCCCGGGCCTCCCGGCGGACCCGGCCGGCACCGCCCTGTCCGAGCAGCAGGCCGAGCACCTGCTCGGGGCCAACGGCGACCGCTGGGGCGCCTACTACAGCGCCCAGGAGTATGCCGCGTTCAGCCAGGGACTGGACGGCCGCTACCTGGGCGTCGGGCTCTCGGTCGGCCGCGGCCAGGACGGCGTCACCGCGATCTCCCAGGTGGCGCCCGCAGGGCCCGCCGCCACGGCCGGGATCGAGGCCGGCGACCGGCTGCTGCGGATCGACCAGGACCAGGCCGACCACCTGCCGGTCACCGAGGTGGTGGCCCGGCTGCGCGGGCGCGACGGCGAGCGCGGGGTGGGCTCCGAGGTCACCCTCGCCGTGCGGCGCGGTGTCGGCGAGGTCCGCGAACTGCGGCTGCGGCGGGCCCTGTTGGACAGCCAGCAGGTCACCGCCGAGCAGTTGGAGAAGGGCGTGCTGCGGATCGCCGTGCGGGCCTTCACCAGCGGCGTGACCGATCAGGTGCGCGCCGCGCTGCGCGCCCCGCACGCCGGTGTGGTGCTCGATCTGCGCGGCAACTCGGGCGGGTTGGTCGAGGAGGCCGCCGGCACTGCCGGGATCTTCCTGGACGGCGGAGCGGTCGGCTCGTACCAGGAGCGCGGCGAGACCCGGGAGTTGACCGCCCCGCCCGGGGGCGACCAGCGCACCCCGCTGGTGGTGCTGGTCGACGGCGGCACGATGAGCGCCGCCGAACTGCTCACCGGCGCGCTCCAGGACCGCAGCCGCGCCGTGGTGGTCGGCTCCCGGACCTTCGGCAAGGGCACCGTCCAGCAGCCCAGCCGGCTCGCCGACGGCGCCGTGCTGGAGCTGACCGTCGGCCGCTACTACACCCCGGCCGGCCGCTCCCCGGAGGGCACCGGCCTGACCCCGGACGTCCCGGCGGCGGCCGGCGAGGACGCCGACGCGCTCGCCCTGCGGGTGCTGGCCGGGCTCGGTACCCGGGCCTAAAGGGGCTGCCCCGAACCGGCCGAAGTGCGAGAATGGCCGCGCTATGGCAAAGGAAACCGGACAGAAGCTGATCGCGCAGAACAAGAAGGCGCGACACGAGTACACGATCCTCGACACCTACGAGTGCGGCCTCGTGCTCACCGGTACGGAGGTGAAGTCACTGCGCGAGGGGCGGGCCAACCTGGTCGACGGCTACGCCTACATCCAGAACCACGAGGCCTGGATCGACAACGTGTTCATCCCCGAGTACACCCAGGGGACGTGGACCAACCACGCGGCCCGGCGCAAGCGCAAGCTGCTGCTGCACCGGCTGGAGATCCGCAAGATCGAGAGCACGGTCCGCGACGCGGGCCACACGCTCGTCCCGCTCTCGCTGTACTTCAAGGACGGCCGGGTGAAGCTCGAACTGGCGCTCGCGGTCGGCAAGAAGCTGTACGACAAGCGGCAGACGCTGCGCGAGAAGCAGGACACCCGCGAGACGGCCCGTGCGGTGGCGGCCGCCCGGCGGCGCCAGCGTTAATCCGCTGGACCCTCACCCGCTGCCTCGCGTACTATGGCGGCAGCAACACGGACGGTCACCGTCCGGCTGTTTCTCAACAAAACATGGGGATGATCGGTTTCGACAGGGGATGTTGAAACAGGGGAAGCGAGCCGAGGAACGCGGCAATGATCTCGTTAACCACGTGTCGCAAAAAAATAATCGCCAACTCTAAGCGCGATTCCCAGCAGTTCGCTCTCGCTGCCTAATAAGCACCGATAGCGCTTGGGTGTCAGACCGGGGAGTTCCCGACCCGGACCCTGGCATAATCTAGGGAACTCAACCGTTCACCCGGGCTGCGAGGGTGGATGGGAAATCAAACAGCAGCTGGGCCTGTTGGCGGCTTGTCCGTGTGACTGCCAGGGCCGAGAAAATCACAGCGGACTGCGCTCGGAGAAGCCCTGAATTAACTCCACTGGACCCGGGTTCGATTCCCGGCATCTCCACCACCCCATGTTGACAGTGAAGGCCGTCCACCGCTTTGCGGTGGGCGGCCTTCACGTTTACCCCGGTTGGGGCGTAGGATCATCCGTCCGCTCGTTTTCCGGAGCCGGATTCCGCCGCTACCACCGAGGCCATGCAGAGCAACACGGACACCACCGCCGCCACCGACCGCGAGACCGCGCGCGAGCGCGAGATCGCCGGTGAGCAGCAGCACCTCGACACCGTCTACCGCCGGCTGGAGGAGAAACTCGCCGAGGCCGAGTACATCCTGGAGGACGCCGCCAAGCGGGTCCACGTCGGCACCCCCGGCGCGCTCGCCGAGCGCGACGCCCAGGTCTACCGGGCCGGCGCCCACCTCCAGCGCCTGAACAACGAGTTCGAGGACTTCCTGTTCGGCCGGATCGACCTCCAGCGGGCGGACGCCCCGGAGGAACACGGCATCCCCTCCGACACGCCGCTCGACCCGGCCGACCCGGCCGTCGCCGAGACCCTGCACATCGGCCGTCTGGGCGTGCTGGATGCCGAGTACGGTCCGCTGGTGATCGACTGGCGGGCGCCCGCCGCCGCGCCGTTCTACCGCGCCACCCCGGTCGAGCCGGGCCGGGTGGTCCGCCGCCGGGTGATCCGGTCCAAGGGGCGCCGGGTGATCGGCGTCGAGGACGACCTGCTGCGTCCCGACCTCACCCCGACCCTGAACGGCCGGGAGCTGGCGGTGGTCGGCGACGGCGCGCTGATGGCCTCGCTCGGCCGCGCCCGCAGCCACTCGATGCGCGACATCGTCTCCTCCATCCAGAAGGAGCAGGACGAGGTGATCCGGGCGGCCGCCGCCGGCGCCACGCTCGTCACCGGCGGCCCGGGCACCGGCAAGACCGCCGTGGCCCTGCACCGCGCCGCGTACCTGCTGTACCAGGACCGCCGCCGCTACGCCGGGGGCATCCTGGTGGTCTCGCCGACCCCGCTGCTGGTCTCCTACACCGAGGGCGTGCTGCCCTCGCTCGGCGAGGAGGGGCAGGTCGCCATCCGCGCGGTCGGCTCGCTGGTGGACGGCATCGAGGCGGGCACCTACGACAGTCCGGAGGCGGCCCGGGTCAAGGGCTCGGGCCGGATGGTCCAGCTGCTGCGCCGGGCGGCCCGGGCCGCGCTGGAGCTGGGCGCGCCGCAGGAGCTGAAGGTGGTCGCCCGCGGCGAGGTGCTCAAGCTGGACGCGGGCCGACTCAAGGCCGTGCGCGGCAACGTGATCGGCTCCGGCGGCACCCCGCTGAACCTGCTGCGCCCGCGCGCCCGCCGCCTGCTGCTGGACGCCCTGTGGCAGGAGGTCACCCGGCACCTGCCGAAGCCGACCGACCACTACGCCCGCGAGCAGCGCCAGGAGGAGAAGGAGTCCTTCGACGAGTACGTCTCGGACGAGGCGTCGTTCCTGGACTTCCTGGATGCCTGGTGGCCCGCCGTGACCCCGCGCCGGGTGCTCGGCACGCTCAAGCAGCACCGGCACATCAACCGGATCGCCCGCCGCGCCGTCTCCCCGGACGAGGCGAGGCTGCTGGCGGCGTCCTGGCGCCGGCTGTCCCCGAACGGCGAGGGCGCGCTGTCCGCGCACGACGTCGCGCTGGTGGACGAGCTCCAGGTGCTGCTCGGCGAGGCGGCCCGGCCGAAGGTGCGCGAGGTGGACGCGGTGGACCTGCTGAGCGGGCTGGAGGAGGTCACCACCTTCGCCGACCGCAGCTCCCGCCAGCGCGAGCGCGTCCCCGTCGAGCGCACCGAGTACGCGCACGTGATCGTGGACGAGGCGCAGGACCTCACCCCGATGCAGTGGCGGATGATCGGCCGCCGGGCCCGGATGGCGACCTGGACGATCGTCGGCGACCCGGCGCAGTCCTCCTGGCCGTTCCCGCAGGAGGCGCAGGCCGCGCTGGACGAGGTGCTGTCCGGCAAGCCGCGCCGCCGCTTCACGCTGACCGTCAACTACCGCAACCCGGCGGAGATCGCCGAGGTCGCGGCCAAGGTGCTGGCGCTGGCCGCGCCGGGCACCCCGTCGCCGACCGCGGTGCGCCGGGTCGGCGTCGAGCCGCGCTTCGCGGCCGTCGTGGACCCCGCCCCGGAGGCCTTCGGCGCGGCGGCCCGGGCGGAGCTGGAGCGGCTGCTGGGCGAGGTGGACGGCACCGTGGCGATCGTGGTGCCGATGGACCGCCGGGCCGAGGCGGCCGGCTGGGCCGAGGGCCTGGGCGAGCGGGCGGTGGTGCTGGGCAGCCTGGAGGCGAAGGGCCTGGAGTACGACGCGACCGTGGTGGCCGACCCGACCGGCATCGCCGGCGAGTCGGAGGCCGGCCTGCGGGTGCTGTACGTGGCGCTCACCCGGGCGACCCAGCGGCTGACCGTGCTGTCCGGTCCGGACGACCTGCCGGACGCGGCCGGCGTGCCCGCGCTGCTGCACGGCTGACGGCCGGTTCGCCGGACGAAGAAGGCCCCTCACCGGATGGTGAGGGGCCTTCAGACGTTAGTGACACCGACCCGCCATGCTCGCCTCGCGGCAAGTGGTCCCTCGAAGGGACGAAGGTTGGGCCCGGGGGCTTGGATCGAGCCGGTGTCCCGTCCAATGTAACGCATCGGCCCGGAGAGGCAAGAAGTTGTCGGGTCCGCACACTCAATGAACGTTATTTCTGGCTATCCCTTGGAAGGTGCGACGATCGAGGTCTAGCATGCGCAGGCGATGCCTTCAACAAAATGTTGAACCTGCCGCACGGACGGAAGAAGGAAGCGTCGATGGCGACGGTGCCCAGTGTCTCCAACTCGATCACGGTGCGGCTGGAGGTCCCGGCCCGGGGCAACGCCGTCAGTGCGATCACCACGGCCGTGGAGTCCTCCGGCGGTTCGGTGACCGGTCTCGACGTCACCGCCTCCGGCCTGGAGGCGCTGCGGATCGACGTGACGGTGGCGGCCTCCTCGGTCGCGCACGGCGAGGAGATCGTCGAGAAGCTGCGGGCGATCGACGGCGTGTCGATCGGCAAGGTCTCGGACCGCACCTTCCTGATGCACCTCGGCGGCAAGATCGAGATGTCGTCCAAGCTCCCGATCCGCAACCGTGACGACCTCAGCATGATCTACACCCCGGGCGTCGCCCGGGTCTGCATGGCGATCGCCGAGAACCCCGAGGACGCCCGCCGCCTCACCATCAAGCGCAACAGCGTCGCCGTGGTCACCGACGGCTCGGCGGTGCTGGGCCTGGGCAACATCGGCCCGGCCGCCGCGCTGCCGGTCATGGAGGGCAAGGCGGCCCTGTTCAAGCGCTTCGCCGGGATCGACGCCTGGCCGATCTGCCTGGACACCCAGGACACCGACGAGATCGTGGCCATCGTCAAGGCGATCGCCCCCGGCTTCGCGGGCATCAACCTGGAGGACATCTCCGCGCCGCGCTGCTTCGAGATCGAGGCCCGGCTGCGCGAGGCCCTGGACATCCCGGTCTTCCACGACGACCAGCACGGCACCGCGATCGTGGTGCTGGCCGCCCTCACCAACGCGCTGAAGGTGGTCGGCAAGGAGATCAGCGACATCCGGGTGGTGATGTCGGGCGCCGGCGCCGCCGGTACCGCGATCCTCAAGCTGCTGCTGGCGGCCGGCGTCGAGCACGCCACCGTGGCGGACGTGCGCGGTGTGGTCCACCAGGGCCGGGAGGACCTCAACGACAGCCTGCGCTGGATCGCCGAGCACACCAACCGCTCGGGCCGCACGGGCAGCCTCAAGGAGGCCGTGGCGGACGCCGACGTCTTCATCGGCGTCTCGGCCCCGAACGTCCTGGACGGCGACGACCTGGCCACCATGGCCGAGGACTCGATCGTCTTCGCGCTGGCCAACCCGGACCCGGAGGTCGACCCGGCCATCGCCCGGCAGACCGCCGCCGTGGTCGCCACCGGCCGCAGCGACTTCCCCAACCAGATCAACAACGTGCTGGTCTTCCCGGGTGTCTTCCGCGGCCTCCTGGACGCCCAGAGCCGCACCGTCAACACCGAGATGATGATCGCCGCCGCCCGGGCGCTGGCCACCACCGTCGCCGACGACGAGCTGAACGCCAACTACATCATCCCGAGCGTCTTCCACAAGGACGTCGCCAAGACGGTCGCCTCGGCGGTGCGCGAGGCGGCGCTGGCGGGCGTCCAGGAGAGCACGGAGCCGGCCCGTCCGACCCCGGGAA
This sequence comes from Kitasatospora sp. NPDC088861, assembly GCF_044750105.1. Lineage (NCBI taxonomy): Bacteria > Bacillati > Actinomycetota > Actinomycetes > Kitasatosporales > Streptomycetaceae > Kitasatospora > Kitasatospora sp. NPDC088861. Next base: position 117,737 of record NZ_JBIVJF010000018.1, on the reverse strand, counting down.
TCGTCGGCACGCTCGACGCCTCCTCCTTCCCCACCGTCAAGCTCTGACCGGCGAGGCGGCCGACGTGTCGCTGATCGGTCAAATGTCCGAATAGCGGCCTTACCCGCCCGAGCCCGCCCCGAACCCTTGCGACACAAGGGCGAGGGGCGTGTTTGGGCTTGTCGTGCCTAGGGCGTACGGTAGCCCTGCACGGGGCAGGCGTGTCCGACAAGTACGGAACGTCCCCCTGGTCTTCCGGCGCGTCATCCCGACCGCCGCCCGGGCCCGGTCCGCCGGAGCCGACGGAGCGTCACACCTCCAACGGGTGGGGTTCGTTCGGGTGTCGTGGCCGGGGCCCGATTGGCTTTCTCGGGGCTGGTCGGGGCAGGATTCGTATCCAGGCAGGCGGACGGGCCTTCGACGGCACCGGCGCGCGGCATCGGGTACGGACCCGGCCTGCGACCACGCATTGCCTGCATGAGCACAGTGTGCGGACCTGCGGCCTATCCGGGTGCCCCCCGGTGGGAGTACCGATGGGCCCCCGCACACCGCAAGCGAACAGACCACAGGAGTACACATGAACCGCAGTGAGCTGGTGGCCGCGCTGTCCGAGCGCGCCGAGGTGACCCGCAAGGACGCCGACGCCGTTCTGGCCGCCTTCGCCGAGATCGTCGGCGAGGTCGTCGCCAAGGGCGACGAGAAGGTCACCATCCCCGGTTTCCTGACCTTCGAGCGCACCCACCGCGCCGCCCGCACCGCCCGCAACCCGCAGACCGGTGAGCCGATCCAGATCGCGGCCGGCTACAGCGCCAAGGTGAGCGCCGGCTCCAAGCTGAAGGAAGCCGCCAAGGGCGCCTGAACCACCCCTTGAACGCCCGAGAGGCCGGGCTCCCCTTCTGGGGAGCCCGGCCTCTCGTCGTGGGCCCGTGGGCCCGTGGGCCCGTGGGCCCGTGGGCCCGTGGGCCCGTGGCCCGGTGGGCCCTGCGGATCAGGCGTCGACCAGCTGCTCGGACGGCAGCTCGACGTGGGCGCCCAGGTCGCGCAGCTTGTCCATGAAGTTCTCGTAGCCGCGGTTGATCAGGTCGATGCCGTGCACGGTCGAGGTGCCCTCGGCCGCCAGCGCCGCGATCAGGTACGAGAAGCCGCCGCGCAGGTCGGGGATGACCAGCTCGGCGCCCATCAGCTTGGACGGGCCGGAGACGACCGCCGAGTGCAGGAAGTTGCGCGCGCCGAAGCGGCACGGGGTGGCGCCCAGGCACTCGCGGTACAGCTGGATGTGTGCACCCATCTGGTTGAGCGCGCCGGTGAATCCGAGCCGCGACTCGTACACCGTCTCGTGGACGATGGACAGGCCGGTGGCCTGGGTCAGGGCGACGACCAGCGGCTGCTGCCAGTCGGTCTGGAAGCCCGGGTGCACGTCGGTCTCCAGGGCGATCGCCTTGAGCTCGCCGCCCGGGTGCCAGAAACGGATGCCCTCGTCCTCCACCTCGAAGGCGCCGCCGACCTTCCGGAAGGTGTTCAGGAAGGTCATCATCTCCAGCTGGCGGGCGCCGCGGACGTAGATGTCGCCCCTGGTGGCCAGCGCCGCGCAGGCCCAGGAAGCGGCCTCCAGGCGGTCCGGCAGCGCGCGGTGGGTGTAGCCGCCCAGCTCGTCGACGCCGGTGATCAGGATGGTCCGGTCGGTGCCCAGGGTGATGATCGCGCCCATCTTCTGCAGCACGCAGATCAGGTCGACGATCTCCGGCTCGATGGCCGCGTTGCGCAGCTCGGTGACGCCCTCGGCGAGGACGGCGGTGAGCAGCACCTGCTCGGTCGCGCCGACCGAGGGGTAGGGCAGCTCGATCTTGGTGCCGCGCAGGCGCTGCTGGGCGACCAGGTAGGTGCCCTGCGGGTGCTTCTCGATGGTGGCGCCGAACTGGCGCAGCACCTCGAAGTGGAAGTCGACCGGACGGCCGCCGATGTCGCAGCCGCCCAGGCCCGGGATGAAGGCGTGGCCGAGGCGGTGCAGCAGCGGGCCGCAGAACAGGATCGGGATCCGCGAGGAGCCCGCGTGCGCGTCGATGTCGGTGACGTTCGCACTCTCCACGTGCGACGGGTCGAGGATCAGCTCGCCGTCCTCGTCGCCGGTCCGCACGGTGACCCCGTGCAGCTGGAGCAGTCCGCGGACCACCTTGACGTCGCGGATGTCCGGGACGTTGCGCAGTCTGCTGGGGCCCTGGCCGAGGAGGGCGGCGACCATGGCCTTGGGCACCAGGTTCTTCGCACCGCGGACGCGGATCTCGCCTTCGAGCGGGTTTCCGCCGTGGACCAGCAGGACGTCGTCGGTCATCGTTCTCGCAATCCGGGGTGCCAGAGGAGTGGGAAGGCTCCGGTAGAGAGCCGGTGGTGGACCGGTTGGTACGGGCGCGCTCGGGCCCCCGGCAAAACCGAGTCGGCACCGTAGAAGGGCGTCCACCATCCGTAGATGGTAGTGGGCGTGCCGATGGTTCCCGTGAGCCTCTCCCGTGATGGTCCTCTCTCCGGGCTCGCTCCCGCCCGCCGGAGGGGCCGTTCGGGTGTTTGTCCGGCGTGGCGGGGTTTCGATCGTTGAGGTGTCCGACCCCGGCCGTTCTGCGGGATCATGTGGGCATGACGGCGGCCCACTCGCACGCAGGACGGTCCCACACCGGCCGTCTGCTCGTCGCGACGCCCCTGCTCACCGACCCGAACTTCGCCCGGGCGGTGGTGCTGCTCCTCGACCACGACGTCGAGGGGGCGCTCGGCGTGGTCCTCAACCGGCCGACGCCGGTCGAGGTGGGCAGCGTGCTGGACGGCTGGGGGCGGCTGGTCGGGCAGCCCGCCGTGGTGTTCCAGGGCGGACCGGTGGCGCTGGACTCGGCGCTCGGCCTCGCCGTGGCGCCAGGGGAGCCGGGCACCGGCGAGCCGCTCGGCTGGCGGCGGGTGCACGGCGCGATCGGCCTGGTGGACCTGGAGGCGCCGCCCGAGGTGCTGGCCGGCGAGCTGGGCGCGCTGCGGATCTTCGCCGGGTACGCCGGCTGGTCGCCGGGCCAGCTGGAGACGGAGCTGGGGAGCGGCGCCTGGTACCTGGTGGACTGCGAGCCGGGGGACATCTCCAGCCCGGAACCGGAGCGGCTGTGGCGCTCGGTGCTGCGCCGCCAGCGCGGCCCGCTGGCGCTGCTCGCGACCTATCCGGACGACCCGACGCTGAACTGACGTACGGGCCGCCGTCGCGATACTGGCCGGGTTTCGCGGGGCGCCCATAGACTTGGCACCTATGAGCACTCTTGAGCCCGAGCGCGGCCTCGGCACCGGCACCCTGGTCGAGCCAGTCCCCCAGGTGTCCCACGGGGACGGCGACCACGAGCGCTTCGCGCACTACGTCCAGAAGGACAAGATCATGGAGAGCGCGCTCTCCGGCTCGCCCGTGGTGGCGCTCTGCGGCAAGGTCTGGGTGCCCGGGCGCGACCCGAAGAAGTACCCGGTCTGCCCGATGTGCAAGGAGATCTACGACGGCATCGGCAAGCCGCAGGGCGGCGACGACAACAACGGCGGCAAGTAGCACCGACCGCCGCGGGCCGGTGCCCGGCGCCGTTGCGCAGGGTGTGGTTGTGCACAGCGCCGTTTTGCATAGTGCCGCGTTTCCGAAGTGGTCTATGCCAGTCGTCCGGGGCGGGGGCAGGATGTCGGAATGGACCTCATTCCCGTGCCTTCGAGTGCCGTCCGCCGCCCGGACGAGGACTTCCCCCTCGACGACGCCACCACGCTGACCGCGCCGCCCGGGCTGGCCGACGCCGAGCGGTGGCTGCGCACCGCGCTGTCCGCGGCCACCGGGCTGCCGCTCGGCCCGGGCCGGCCGGGCGCGGGCATCGAACTGGTCCAGGACGACGCGCTGGCCGCCGAGGCGTACCGGATCACGGTGCGCCGCGGCCACGCCCTGATAGCCGCGGGCGGGCCGGCCGGTGCGCTGTGGGGGGCGCAGACCCTGCGGCAGCTGCTCGGCCCGGACGCCTTCCGCCGTTCCCCGCTGCGCGGCACCGGCTGGGTGCTGCCCGGCGCGGACATCGAGGACGCCCCGCGGTTCGGCTGGCGCGGTGCGCTGCTCGACGTCGCCCGGCACTTCCTGCCCAAGTCGGACGTGCTGCGCTTCGTCGACCTGCTGGCCGCGCACAAGCTCAACGTGTTGCACCTGCACCTGACCGACGACCAGGGCTGGCGGGTGGAGATCAAGCGCTACCCCGGCCTGACCGAGCGCGGCGCCTGGCGGGACCGCTCGATGGTCGGCTACCGGGCCGGCCAGCGCCGCGACGACCGCCCGCACGGCGGCTACTACACCCAGGACGACCTGCGCGAGATCGTCGCCTACGCGGCCGCGCGCGGGGTCACCGTCGTCCCGGAGGTCGACCTGCCCGGGCACACCCAGGCCGCCGTCGCGGCCTACCCCGAGCTGGGCAACACCGACGTGGTGGACACCGCGGCGCTCGGCGTCTGGACGGACTGGGGCGTCAGCCACAACGTGCTCAACGCCTCCGAGGACACCCTGCGCTTCTTCGAGGGCGTGCTGGAGGAGGTCCTGGAACTCTTCCCGTCCGAGTTCATCCACCTCGGCGGCGACGAGTGCCCCAAGGAGCAGTGGAAGGACAGCGCGGCCGCCCAGGCGCGGATCCGCGAGCTCGGCCTGGCCAACGAGGACGAGCTGCAGAGCTTCGTGATCCGGCACTTCGACCGCTGGCTGGCCGAGCGCGGCCGCCGGCTGATCGGCTGGGACGAGATCCTGGAGGGCGGGCTCGCCCCGGGCGCCGCCGTCTCCTCCTGGCGCGGGTTCGGTGGCGGGATCGCCGCGGCCAAGGCCGGGCACGACGTGGTGATGTGCCCCGAGCAGCACGTCTACTTCGACCACCGGCAGGCCGACGGCCCGGACGAGCCGATCCCGGTCGGCTTCGTGCGCACGCTGGAGGACGTGTACCGCTTCGAGCCGGTGCCCGGGCAGCTGGACGAGACCGCGGCCCGGCACGTGATCGGCACCCAGGCCAACCTGTGGAGCGAGTTCATGGACAGCGCCCGGGACATCGACTACCGGGCCTTCCCCCGGTTGGTGGCCTTCGCCGAGGTCGCCTGGTCCGACCTGCCCACCGATCCGGCCGAGCGCGACTACGCCGGCTTCCAGCACCGGCTGGAGGCGCACCTGAAGGTGCTGGACGCGCTCGGCGTGGAGTACCGCCCGGCGGACGGCCCGCATCCCTGGCAGCGCTGGCCCGGGGTGGCCGGCCGGCCGATCGAGGGCCCGCCGCCGGTGCGCTGAGCGCGACGGACTCGTTCCGGCGGGAACTTCTGAGTGGTCATCTGACGTCAAGAACAGATGAACATCTGCCCTGGTCCGGTTCGGGCCGGGGCAGATACCGCCCGGTATCCGTCCCAATCGGGCAGTCCCGTTCACCTGCCCCGAAATGATCATCGAGCATTGTGTGCCAGAGTTGCCCAACCCGGCCCGATCGCCCGTACCCTACGGGCCAGGCCGGGCTGCTGACGCGGACACCACGGCCGAAGGCCGCGGGCGGCAGCCGATCGATGAGCAAGTGGAGCACGGTGGGACCCAGGTGAACCGGACGATCATGCTGCCGGCCTCCCTCGACGAGGCCGTCGACGCGCTGGCCGCCACCCCGGCCGCGGTACCGGTGGCCGGAGCCACCGACCTGATGGAAGCCGTCAACGCCGGACGGCTACGCCCCGCCGCCCTGGTCGGCCTCGGCCGGATCACCGAACTGCGCGGCTGGCGCTACGAGGACGGCGGCACCGCCGTCCTCGGCGCCGGACTCACCCACGCCCGGATGGACCGCCCCGACTTCGCCGCGCTCATCCCCGCGCTCGCGGACGCCGCCCGCACCGCCGGCCCGCCGCAGGTCCGCAACGTCGGCACCCTCGGCGGCAACATCGTCACCGCCGCCCCGGCCGGCGACACCCTCCCGGTGCTCACCGCCCTGGAGGCCAGCGTCACCCTCGCCCGGGCCGGCGCCAGCCGCGAGGTGCCGGTCAGTCACCTGCTCACCGGCCTCGACCCGGTGCGCCCCGGCGAACTCCTCACCTGGGTGCGCGTCCCGCTGCTGCACGCCCCGCAGGTCTTCCTCAAGGCCACCGGCCGCAGCGGCCCGGCCCGCGCCACCGCCTCCGTCGCGCTGGTCCTCGACCCCGCCCGGCGCGCCGTGCGCTGCGCGGTCGGCGCCGTCGCACCGGTGCCGCTGCGCCCGCTGGAGGCCGAGGCCTGGGTCGCCGGCTGCATCGACTGGGACGGCAGCCGGGAGATCGACCCGGCCGCGACCGCCGCCTTCGGCGAGTACGTGGCCACCGCCTGCGTCCCCGACAGCTACGGCGCCGAAGGCGCCTGGGAGGCCGTGACCGAGGGGCCGAGCGCGGCCGCCGTTCGGCTGCGGCGTACCGTATCGGTGCTGGCCCGACGGGCACTGGGAAGGGCGCTGAAGTGACCACAGACCCCATTGAGACCCTCGACGCCGACCCGCTCGGCCTCACCCCGCAGGTCAGTCGCGAGCTGCGCCCGTGCGCCTCGTACACCTTGCGGGTCAACGGTTTCGAACGGCCCGTCACCGACGCCTGGATCGGCGAGAGCCTGCTCTACGTGCTGCGCGAGCGGCTCGGCCTGGCCGGTGCCAAGGACGGCTGCGAGCAGGGCGAGTGCGGGGCCTGCTCGGTGCAGGTGGACGGCCAGCTGGTGGCCGGCTGCCTGGTGCCCGCCGCGCTGGCCGCCGACAGCGAGATCAACACCGTCGAGGGCCTGTCGGCCGCCGGCGGCGCGAGCGACGTCCAGCAGGCGCTGGCCGAGTCCGGCGCGGTGCAGTGCGGCTACTGCACCCCCGGCATGGCGATGGCGGTGCACGACCTGCTCCAGCGCAACCACCGCCCGACCGAGGTCGAGGCCCGCCAGGCGCTCTGCGGCAACCTCTGCCGCTGCACCGGCTACCGCGGCGTGCTGGCCGCCGTCCAGAGCATCGCCGACGCGCGCGCCGAGGACGCCGAGGAGACGGAGGAAGCGGCCTCTCCGGTCGCCGCCCAGGCCGCCGCCCCGGTCGCGGGACAGCCCGCCGAACAGCCCGCCGGGGAAGCGGCCGCCGGACCGGAGCCGGCCGCCGAACCGCCGGTCTACGCCGACGCCGACGCCTGGATCGAGCACGTCCCGCAGCCGCCCGCCGAGCAGCCCCCGGCCGGCACCGACCAGCCGTACGGCGACGGCCAGGGCGGCTACGACACCGGCGTGTACGACACCGCCGTCCTGACGCCGGTCCAGGGCATCCCCGCCCAGACCGCCGACGACCAGGTGTACTACCCGCCCCAGGGCTACCCCGAGCAGCCGTACCAGGGCACCCCCGCCCACGGCACCTACGTGCCCGGCGGCTACCCGCAGCAGAACGGCTACGACGCCGGGTACGACGCCCCGGTCTACGAACCCACCCCCGCGCACGGCACGCCGCTGCCCGGGGCCGCCTTCGACGGCACGCCCCCGCACGGCACGCCGTACGTCGCCACGCCCCCGCACGGCGCTCCGGCCGGCGGCACCGCCCCGGCCGGCGTCCCGTACGGCGCCACCCCCGCCCACGGCATCCGGCTCCCCGAGGACGACCACGCATCATGACGTCGCCTACCGACATCGGCGCAGCACTCCAGCAGGACGGCGGCGAGGGCGGCGCACCGGAGCCGTTCGGCCTGGGCAGCTCACCGCTGCGCAGCGACGCACTGCCCAAGGCGCTCGGCATCTACCCGTACGCGGCCGACCTGTGGGCCGAGGGGCTGCTCTGGGGCGCGGTGCTGCGCTCGCCGCACCCGCACGCCCGGATCAGGGGTATCGACACCGCGGCCGCGCTCGCGCTGCCCGGCGTGCACGCCGTGGTCACCGCCGCCGACCTGCCGCCCGGCCCGGACGGAACCCCGGACGGCGCCCCGGCCGGGCCGATCGTCGCCGACCGGCCGGTGCTGGCCGCGGGCGTGGTGCGCCACCACGGCGAGCCGATCGCCGCGGTGGCCGCCGACCACCCGGACACCGCCCGGCTGGCGGTCGGTCTGATCGCGGTCGACTACGAGCCGCTGGAGGCCGTCACCGACCCCGAGCAGGCCTTCACCGCCCCGTCGCTGCACCCGGACGGCAACCTGTTCCGCCACCTGCCGCTGCGCACCGGGGACCCGGACGCGGCCGGCGAGATCATCATCGAGGGCCTCTACCAGGTCGGCCGTCAGGACCCGGCCCCGCTCGGGGCCGAGGCCGGGCTGGCCGTGCCGCGCCCGGACGGCGGCGTCGAACTGCACCTGTCCTCCACCGACCCGCACGGCGACCGCGACCGCACCGCCGCCTGCCTCGGCCTGGAGCCCGACCGGGTCCGGCTGGTGGTCACCGGCGTGCCCGGGGCCACCACGGACCGCGAGGACCTCTCCTTCCAGGTCACCCTGGCGTTGCTGGCGCTGCGCACCGGCCGCCCGGTGAAGATGACCCTCACCCGCGAGGAGTCCTTCCACACCCACCCCTCGCGCCACCCCGCGCTGCTGCGCTACCGCCACCACGCCGACGCCGAGGGCACCCTGGTGAAGGTCGAGGCGCAGATCCTGCTGGACGGCGGCGCGTACGCGGACGTCTCCGCCGAGGCGCTGGCCGCCGCCACCGCGTTCTCGGTCGGCCCGTACGTCTGCCCGAACGTCTTCGTGGACGCCTGGGCGGTGCGCACCAACAACCCGCCGGCCGGGCGGATGCGCGGCGAGGGCGCGTTGCAGGCCTGCTTCGCCTACGAGTCGCAGCTGGACCAGCTGGCCGCCCGGATCGGCGTGGACCCGGTGGAGATCCGCCGCCGCAACGCGATGGCCACCGGCGACGCGATGCCTACCGGACAGGCCGTCACCTGCCCGGCGCCGGTCGGCGCGCTGCTGGAGGCCGTCGCGGCCGAGCCGCTGCCGGCCCTGCCGGTGGACGACCCGGACGCCGAGTGGCTGCTGCCGGGCGGGCCCGGTGGGGCCGGCGACCCGGCGGCGGTGCGGCGCGGGATCGGCTACGCCGTCGGCATGGTGCACATGCTCGGCGCGGAGGGCGAGGACGAGGTCTCCACCGCCACCGTGCGGGTCAGCGGCGACCACGCCACGGTGATCTGCGCGGCCGTCGACTCCGGACAGGGCTTCGCCACGCTGGCCCGGCAGATCGTGCAGACCGTGCTGGGCGTCAGCGAGGTGTACATCGCGCCGGCCGACAGCGACCAGTCCATCGCCGGTCCCTCCGCCCGTGGCCGGCACACCTGGGTCTCCGGCGGCGCCGTCGAGCGCGCCGCGCTGATGGTCCGCCACCAGCTGCTCCAGCCGATCGCCGCCAACTTCGGGATGTCGGTGGAACTGCTGCAGATCGCCGACGGCAAGATCACCTCGTACGACGGGGTGCTCGGCATGCCGGTCGCCGAGGCGCTGGAGGGCAAGGAGCTCTGGGCGACGGCCCAGTGCCGCCCGCACCCCACCGAGCCGCTGGACGAGTCCGGGCAGGGCGACGCCTTCGTGTCGATCGCGTTCTGCGCGATGCGCGCGGTGGTGGACGTGGACATCGAGCTGGGCGCCGTCCGGGTGGTCGAGATGACGGTCGCCCAGGACGTCGGCCGGGCGCTGAACCCGCGGCAGATCGAGGACCGGATCGAGGCGGGCGTGGCCCAGGGCGTCGGCCTGGCGCTGCTGGAGGACCTGCGCACCGAGGGCGGCGTGCTGCTGAACCCCTCGCTCACCGGCTACCGGCTGCCCACCGCGCTGGACACCCCGCAGGTGCGCATCGCCGCCCTGCTGGAGGAGCGGGACGTGGTCGCCACCTTCGGGGCCAAGGCGGTCAGCGCCGCCCCCGCGGTGGTCGCCCCGGCGGCCGTGGCCGCCGCCGTCCGGGCGGCCACCGGCCTGCCGGTCGGCCGGCTGCCGATCCGGCCGGAGGACGCGGTCGCGGTCTGACGGGCGGGGGCGGCGGCTTCGGCCGACCGCCCCGGAAATACCGGAAACAGGAATTGCCGGTCGACGGAATGTCGACCGGCAATTCCATTTCCGGCGAGGCCATGACGGGAATCGAACCCGTGTACACCGCTTTGCAGACGGTTCCCTAAGCCACTCGGGCACACGGCCAGTGAATTCATAGTGGCGGAATGCGCGGGGGGCCGTCAACGGCGGAATGTAAATTCTGTATGGCGGCTTGTGCTACGGTCGGAACCAGGTGGTCGGTTGCCCGGCCGCCCCGGACGAGCGCGTCGTACCCGGTGACGACAAGACGGCGCAGTTCAGCGGCAATCCGGCCGCTGTGGACTGCGGAGGTAGGCCGTCATGGCATGGCTCGTTCTGATCATCTCGGGTGTCCTGGAGACCGTGTGGGCGGTGGCCCTGGAGTCGTCCAAGGGCTTTTCCCGGCTCACCCCCAGCCTCGTCTTCGGTGTGGCCCTGCTGCTGAGCATGGGCGGGCTGGCGTACGCGATGCGCACCATTCCGATCGGCACCGGCTACGCGGTCTGGGTCGGCATCGGTGCGGTCGGCACCGCGCTCTACGGCATGGCCGTCCTGGGGGACGCGGTGACGGCGGCCCGGATCGGCTGCCTGCTGCTCATCGTCTCCGGCGTGGTCGGCCTGAAGGTGCTCCACTGACCGCCGCCTGAGCTTCGCCCGCCCTTCCCCCGACCCCGGTCCTAGGCCCAGCGACCTAGCTGGTCACCGACTCGGGTCAGGGGTCATGAAGGCAGACGGCCCTTACGATGTTACGTATGACCACTGCCTCCCCCACCTCGGTCGACTCCGCCTCGATACCCTCCGAACTCGACCCAGGTGGCGGGGTCCTCAGCGGCCGCTACCGCGCTCTGACGCTGGGGATCGTGTCGGTGGTCCTGGTGATCGCCTTCGAGGCGACCGCCGTCAACACCGCGATGCCGACCGCGGCCCGCCAGCTGAACGGCATCGGGCTGTACGCCTTCGCCTTCTCCGGCTACTTCACCACCACGCTGTTCGCGCTGGTCGTCTCCGGGCAGTGGTGCGACCGGCGCGGGCCGATGCAGCCGCTGTTCACCGGCATCGCGGTGTTCGGTGTGGGCCTGGTGGTGGCCGGGACGGCGCCGGGCATGTGGGTGTTCGTGGCCGGGCGGGCGATCCAGGGCCTGGGCGGCGGGCTGGTGATCGTCGCGCTGTACGTGGTGGTCGGCCGGGCCTACCCGGAGCGGCTGCGGCCGGCGGTGTTCGCGGCCTTCTCCTCGGCCTGGGTGCTGCCCTCGATCATCGGGCCGCTGGTCTCCGGCGCGATCACCCAGCACCTCGGCTGGCGCTGGGTGTTCCTGGCCGTGCCGGTGCTGATCCTGCTGCCGCTGGCCGTGATGGGCCCCGCGCTGACCCGCTCCGAGCGGGAGCACCCGGTGGCCAGGGGCTCGGACTTCGACCGCCGGCGCACCCTGCTGGCCGCGATGGCGGCGCTCGGTGCCGGCCTGCTGCAGTACGCGGGCGGGCGGCACGACCTGATCGGGCTGCTCCCCGGGATCGTCGGGGCGGCGCTGCTGGTGCCGGCCGTCCTGGGGCTGTTGCCCGAGCGGACCCTGCGGGCAGGGCGGGGGCTGCCGGCGGTGATCCTGCTGCGCGGACTGGCGGCCGGGGCGTTCCTCGGGGCCGAGGCCTTCGTTCCGCTGATGATGACCACCGAGCGCGGCCTCTCGCCGACGATGTCGGGGCTCACCCTGACCAGCGGCGGGCTCACCTGGGCGCTGGGCTCCTGGCTACAGGGGCGGCCGGGAGCCGAGCGCTACCGCGAGGCGATGATCCGGGGCGGGTTCGTGCTGACCGCGGTGGCGATCGCGGGCGCCGCGCTGGTGCTGGTCCCGGCGGTGCCGGCCTGGGTGGCGGCGGTGGCCTGGGGCGTCGGCGGCATCGGGATGGGACTGACGGTCGCGAGCGTCAGCGTGCTGATGATGAAGCTCTCCGCGCCGGAGGACGCCGGGGTGAACTCGGCGGCCCTGCAGATGAGCGACGCGCTGGGCAACGTCCTGCTGACGGGCCTGGCGGGGGTGATGTTCGCGGTGCTGGGCGGCGGCTCGCTCGCCGCCGCCCACGAGGGCGCCGGGGCCACCGCCTCGTCCGGGGCCGCCGGCTCGCCCGGGGCCTTCGCGGTGATCCTGCTGGCCATGGCCGGCGTGGCGCTGCTGGGGGCGCTGCTCGCCGGCCGGGTCCGGGCCAGGTCCTGAGGGTCAGCCGGCAGCGGCGGCGGAGGGCACCGGCGGTGCCCCGGGGGTGCCGAGGAAGGCCTCCCAGCCGCCGGTCGGCGCCTGGCCCGGGGCGAGGCCCTGGAGCTTGCGCAGCACCGCCGGGTCCTGGGCGTCCAGCCAGTCCACCAGTTGGCGGAACGAGACCAGCCGGACCTCCGGCTTGTCCGCGATCGTCCGGAGCACGTCCTCGACGGCGTTCATGTAGATGCCGCCGTTCCACTCCTCGAAGTGGTTGCCGATGACGTACGGCGCCCGGTTGCCGTTGTAGGTGCGGTCGAATCCCAGCAGGTAGGAGTCGCGGGCCTGGGCCTGGAAGCCCGGGTAGAGCGCCGGGTCGGCCTTGGTGTTGGGGCCGCACTGGTTGTACATGATGTTGTAGTCCATCGACAGCACCTGGAAGGTGTGCCCGGGGAAGGGGATGGACTGCAGCGGGAGGTCCCAGAGCGCACCGCCCTGGATCTTCTGCGGCCACACCTGGGTGCCGTTGCCGCTGCTGTCGTAGCGCCAGCCGCGCTTGACCGCGGTGGGCAGCAGGTTGCGCTGGCCCTCCAGGCAGGGGGTGCGGCTGCCGATCAGCTCCCTGCGGTAGTCGAAGGGCAGGGCCGGCAGGTCGGTGAAGCCGGTGTTGGTGCGCCAGTTCGTCACGAAGTCCATGGCCTGCTGGATCTCGCTGTCCCACTCCTCCGGGGACCACTTGCCGACGCCGGTGGCGCCGCAGAAGTGGCCGTTGAAGTGGGTGCCGATCTCGTGGCCCTCCAGCCAGGCCGCGTGCACGTTCTCCAGGGTGTCGTGGATGTGCTGGTCGGTGAGGTAGCCGATCTCGGAGGCGCCGACCTTGTGCTGCGGGGGGCGGTAGAGGTCCTTCTTGGACTCGGGCAGCAGGTAGAGGCCGCTGAGGAAGAAGGTCATCGAGGCGTTGTGCTCCTGCGCCAGCCGGCGGAAGCGGGCGAACAGTCCGTTGTCGAGTTCGCCGGCGCCGTCCCAGGAGAAGACCACGAACTGCGGCGGCCGTTCGCCGGCCTTGAGCCGCTCGGGGGTGGGCTGGTGGGGCTGGGCCCCGGTGTCGGAGGTGGAGCCGTCGCCGATCAGGACGGCCTGCTGCTCGGTGGCGTCGGTGGGGTCCGAACTCTGGTCGACGGCCGCGCCGGTGGGGGGAACGGCCGAACCGATCATCGGCTTGTCGGCGCTGTTGCTTCCGCAGCCGGTCGCCAGGGTGGCGGCGGAGGCCGCACCGGCGGCCAGCAGGGTGCGGCGGGAGAGAGCGGCCATGGTCACTCCGTTCATGAGGCGTTCGGCAGGCGTACAGGCGTGCGGAAATCCGGTCGGACAAGTGGGGTGATAGAACCCGTGACCGGGTCAGCATGGCAGCTGGGCTCGATCGGTCGGCCAGGCGCCACTGGCGGTCGTCATCGATCGCCCGATTGACGCAACCGGACCGACCCCCCGCGCCGTCGAAGCTCGTACCGAGGCGTTCCGGTGGCGCCGTCACCTGGGAAACGGCCGTCGCGTTCCGTCACCGGATGCCCACTGGGCGCACGGATTCGGGCGGTTGCCCTGCCGATCGGGGGGTGTCATTACGCCCATCGTGTGGACGTGCTTTAAGGTCCGATCCGATTGAATTGTTTCCCAGGAAACTCCCAGGATCGGGAATCCGTCGGTAGAGGGGAGCGCCCGTGGGCGTCCAGCAGAGCAGGAGCCCGTGGCCGGGCACCCTGGCGGCCGGTGCCGCGCTGGTGCTCGGTGCCTGGCTGCTGCACGACGGCGGGCAGGGCGCGCTGCCGCCCGCCCCCGGCAGCACGCAGACGCTGTCCGGCTTCGCCCCGGTCTCCGTCGTCCCGCCGCTGGGCCCCTCCGACCCCATCCGCATCCGCATCCCGGCCGTCCGGCTGGACGCCCCGGTCACCGCGCTCGGGCTCGACCCCGACGGCCACCTCCAGGCCCCGCCCGAGGCGGACCGCAACCTGGCGGGCTGGTACCGCGGCGGAGCCAGCCCCGGGCAGCGCGGCACCGCCATCCTGGCCGGGCACGTCGACAACAAGGCCGGCCCGGCCGTCTTCTACAACCTGGGGGCGCTCCGGCGCGGAGACCGGATCGAGATCGCCCGCGCGGACGGCGCCGTCGCCGTCTACCAGCTGTACGCCATCGAAGTGCACGACCGAAAGGACTTCCCGGACGACCGGGTCTACCGCCAGGCCGCCGACGCTCAGCTGCGGGTCATCACCTGCGGCGGCGCGTACAGCGCCGAGCACGGCTACGAGGGCAACGTCGTCGCCTACGGCTTCCTGGCCGACACCACCCGGCCGGGCAAAGCCGCATGACCACGCTGACCCTCGCCACCCGTTGGAACCCGATCGACTGGCCGCTCACCCACGGCCCGATCCCGTACGCCGTGCTCGCCGCGGGCTGGGGGTCGCTGGTCCTGCTCGCGTTCTCCCGCCACGAACGCTGGCGGGCCCCGCGCCTCTTCGGCGCCCTGATGCTGGCCGGAACGCTCACCGCCCTGGTGAAGCTCGGCGTCGACGGCTGGTGGCACCCCTTCCCGGAGGGAACCCCGGACTTCGTCCTGCGCTGGATAGCCGTCGCGCTGTTCGCGATATCCCTGGTCTGCTTCCGCGCGCCGCTGCTCGCCGTCCGCCGCCGGCTGCTGGCGACCGGCGCCGCCGTCCTGGTGCTGCTGATGGCCGCCTCGCAGGTCAACCGGGGCTTCGACCAGTACCCGACCGCCCGGGCCATGCTGGTGCCCGGGGTCCAGGCGCTGACCACGGGCAAGGTGGCCAGCACCGTCGCCGCCACGCCCGGCAAGCCCGTCGAGGAGCTCTGGCACGCGCCGCCCGGCCTGCCCGCGAAGGGCACCCTCTCCACGGTGACCATCCCCGGCACCAAGTCCGGCTTCACGGCCCGCGACGGGTACGTCTACCTGCCGCCCGCCTACCAGGCCAACCCCCGGCCGCTGCTGCCCGTCGTGGTGCTGCTGCCCGGCCAGCCCGGCGCCCCGGTGGACTGGATCACCTCCGGGGCCATCCAGGAGACCCTGGACGCCTTCGCCGCCGACCACCAGGGCCTCGCCCCGATCGTGGTGGTCGCCGACCCCACCGGCAGCCCGTTCACCAACACGCTCTGCATGGACTCCCGGATCGCCAAGGCGCACACCTACCTGGCCACCGACGTCCCGGACTGGATCCACCACAACCTGCAGACCGCCACCGGCCGGGGCGCCTTCGCCATCGGCGGGCTCTCGCTCGGCGGCACCTGCTCGCTCCAGCTGGCCGTCAACGCGCCGGGGGTCTACGGCACCTTCCTGGACATCTCCGGCCAGGACGAGCCGACCCTGGGCGACCGCGGCGAGACCGTCGACAAGGCCTTCGGCGGCGACGAGGCCGCGTTCGACGCCGTCGACCCGGTGCACGTCATGGCCCGGCAGAAGTTCCCCGACACCGCAGGCATGTTCGTGGTCGGCGCCAACGACCCGGACTTCCGACCCATGCAGGAGAAGGCCTATGCGGCGGCACAGGCGGCCGGAATGAAGGTCGGCTACCAGACCATCCCCGGCTGGCACAGCTGGGTCGTGTTCCGCCAGGCCTTCGAACAGAACCTGGCCTGGCTCTCCCAGCAGACCGGGCTGATCCGGTGATCCGGCTCCCCGCGGCCCCCGCGCCGGCCAAGGAGCAGGAGTGGCCGTCGGACCGCGCGCCGGTCGCCGGGACGCCGGAGCCGCGCCCGCAGCGGGCCTGGCGGGCGACCCGGACGTTCGGCGTGTGGCTGCGCTCGGCGCCGCTCACCCTGGTGCTGCTGGCCGGGCTCTGGGCGCTCGGCGCGGCCACCGGCAGCCTGGCCCACGGGCCGTCCGAGCGGCTGCTCGACCGGGTCGGGGCCGGCGTGCCCACGCTCGCCGAGGGCCACTGGTGGACGCCGTTCACCTCGCTGTTCTGGTGCTCCGGCCTGGGCTCGTACGTGTTCACCAGCCTGCTGCTGGTCCTGGTCGGCCCGGCCGCCGAGCACCGGCTCGGGTGGCTGCGCACGCTCGCGGTGCTGGTCGGCGGGCAGCTGGCGGGCACCCTGCTCGGCACCGGGCTGATCGCGGTCGGCTCCCGGGTCGGCGAGCAGTGGACCGTCTCGGTGGCCGACCAGACCTCGGTCGGCCCCGGTGTCGGCCTGTTCGCGCTGGCCGGGGTGCTCGGCTACCGGCTCACCGTGCTCTGGCGCCGCCGGCTGCACCTGCTGGTGCTGCTCGCCCCGCTGGTCATGACGCTGTACGTGGGCCACCTGCAGAGCGTCCAGCGGTGCGCCGCCGCGTTCGTCGGGCTGGGCGCCGGCGCGCTGCTCGCCCGGGGCGGGCTGCACCTGCGCACCCACCGCTCCTCGCACTCCGAGACCCGGGTGCTGGTGGCGCTCTGCCTGGTCGCCGCCGCCCTCGGCCCGCTGATCGCCTCGCTGTACGACAACGCCAGCGGGCCGTTCAACACCTTCTCCGAGCTGTACTTCTCGCACCGGCTCAGCCCGGAGGAGGTGGCCGACTTCTGCGCGCTGTCGGCGCACGACTGCGCCCGCGCGCACGCCGTCGAGCGGATCTTCGACACCCCGGGCCGACTGATGGCCGCGCTGTTCCCGGCGCTGCTGCTGGTCCTGGCCGAGGGGCTGCGCCGGGGGCTGCGGCTCGCCTGGCGGATCACCGTCGCCACCGAGCTGCTCTGGGCGGCGCTGCTGGGCTGGCTGTACCTCGACTCCGGCCCGGTCAGCGGCGACGTGGTCCAGTACTTCGTCGAGGCGCTGCTGCTGCCGCTGCTCACCCTCGGCCTGCTGCTGGCCACCCGGCAGCGCTTCCGGCTGCGGCTGGCCGGCCGGGCGGTGCTGCGGCTGGGCGCGCTGCTCGGCGGCGCCGCCCTGGCGGCCTCGGCCGCGTACGTGGGGCTCGGGCGCCTCGCGGCCGACCAGTTCGAGCCGGGGGCGAACATCCGCCGGCTACTGCACGGGCTGCCCGCGCAGTTCCTGCCGCCCGCCTACAACGACCTGCTGCCGGACTACCCGATCGCGGTCGGCCCGGTGGCGCTGTTCCTGGAGACGTACTGCGGGCTGGCCTTCTGGGTGGTCGCGCTGACCGCGCTGCTGCTGGCCTTCCGCCGGCCGGTGCTGCACACCGACGCGGAGGCGGCCGCCCGGGCCAGGGCGCTGCTCACCGCGTACGGCGGCGGGACGCTGTCCTTCATCACCACCTGGGACGGCAACCACTACTGGTTCGACGAGGAGGGCCGGGCGGCCGTCGCCTACCGGGTGCACAACACGGTGGCGCTGACCACCGGCGACCCGTTCGGCGCGCCGGAGGCCCGGGCCCGGGCGGTGGCCGGGTTCGCCCGGTTCTGCGACCAGCGCGGCTGGACCCCGTGCTTCTACAGCGTCTCCCCGCAGACCCGGGAGGCCGCCGCGCAGCTCGGCTGGCGCTCGGTGCAGGTCGCCGAGGACACCGTGGTGGCGCTGCCCGAGCTGGCCTTCACCGGCCGCAAGTGGCAGGACATCCGGACCGCGCTGAACAAGGCCGGCAAGCAGGGCATCACCGCCGAGTGGTGGTCCCACCACGAGGCGCCGCGCGCGCTGCGGGACCAGATCCGGGCGATCTCCGAGGAGTGGGTCTCCGAGAAGGGCCTGCCCGAGATGGGCTTCACGCTCGGCGGACTGGAGGAGCTGGACGACCCGGACGTGCGGGTGCTGATCGCGGTGGACGAGCAGCGTGTCGTGCACGGGCTGACCAGCTGGATGCCGGTGTACGAGAACGGCGTGCCGGTCGGCTGGACACTGGACTTCATGCGCCGGCGCTCGGACGGCTTCCGCGGCGTCAACGAGTTCCTGATCGCCTCGGCCGCGCTGGGCTTCAAGGAGGAGGGCGCGCGCTTCCTGTCGCTGTCCGGCGCGCCGCTGGCCCGCTCCGGGCAGGACGAGGAGCCCTCCGGCCTGCAGCGGATGCTGGACTGGATGGGACGGGTGCTGGAGCCGGTGTACGGCTTCCGCTCGCTGCTCGCGTTCAAGGCGAAGTTCCAGCCGGAGTACCGGCCGATGTACATGGCCTACCCCGACCCCGCCGCGCTGCCGAGCATCACCAGGGCGATCGGCAAGGCGTACCTGCCGCACCTGACGCCGGCGCAGGGCGTCCGGCTGATGCGCAGGCTGTCGGGCTGAGGCGCCCCGGGCCCCGGACCCGGGTGACGGCCGGAAGCGCGCTGACGCCCCCGGACGCCGGCCCCGCGCGCCGCTCAGCCGAGCAGCTCGGCGAGCGCGCGGTCGGCGTCCAGGTGCAGGTGCTCCTCGCCCTCGGGGACGAGCAGCCGGCTGCGCCACAGGAAGCGGCGCAGGTCGGTGGTGTCGAACTGGAGCAGCGCGGTGCCCTCCGGCGCCCGCAGCTCGACCATGGTGCGCCGGCCGACCGCGGGCCGGACGTGGACGTCGCCGACGCCGGCCGGCAGCTCCAGGCCGGCCGAGAGCAGCTGGCGGGCGAAGACCCAGACGATGTCGTCGGCGCCGTCCGAGCCCGCGCCGCCGTCCGCCGGTTCGTCCAGCGAGAACTCGGCGGGAAAGGCCATCCGGACGGCGAGCGGGTCCTCCGGCAGGTAGCTCAGGAGCACCCGCAGCCGGACGGAGCGGTGGAGCGAGAGGATCAGACGGGCCTGGACGGTCTCTTCGGCGGCGGTGTGCACGGCGAGTCCCTTCGGGTCGGTGTGAGGCCGGTCGACAAGGGGGAGGGTTGGGGCGGCCTCACCCTGGTGAGAGTCCCGGGACCGGCCGTGATTACTCGGTTTCGGAATCGATCGGATGTGATCCGGGTCACGTCGATTTCCGGCCGCCCGGGCCCGGCGCGGAGCCTCGCCTGGCCGCCCCGACGGCGCCGGGCCGGTACGCTGGGCGGGTTGTCCGATCGCCGCCCTTCCGCGGGGCGGGGCTGAGAAACCGCCCCTGACCTGCGATGATCCCCCCTCGGAGACCGTGAGTACTGCCGCCGCCTCCTCGATGCCGCTGTTCTCCGACGTGCCGGAGCCGCAGGCGCCCGCCCGGGGCGCCGGACCCGCCGCGTCCGCCGCCTCGCACCACCTCTCGCCGGCCTTCCCCGGCCGCGCCCCCTGGGGCACCGCGGGCAAGCTGCGGGCCTGGCAGCAGGGCGCGCTGGACAGGTACATCGAGACGCAGCCGCGCGACTTCCTCGCGGTCGCCACCCCGGGCGCCGGTAAGACCACCTTCGCGCTCACCCTGGCCTCGTACCTGCTGCACAACCACCTGGTGCAGCAGGTGACCGTCATCGCGCCGACCGAGCACCTGAAGAAGCAGTGGGCCGAGGCCGCCGCGCGGATAGGCATCCGGCTCGACCCGGCCTACTCCTCCGGCCCGCTCTCCCGGGACTACCACGGCATCGTGGTCACCTACGCGGGCGTCGGGGTCAACCCGATGCTGCACCGCAACCGGACCGAGGCGCGCAAGACCCTCGTGATCATGGACGAGATCCACCACGCCGGCGACTCCAAGTCCTGGGGCGAGGCCTGCTTCGAGGCCTTCGAGCCGGCCACCCGCCGGCTGGCGCTGACCGGGACGCCGTTCCGCTCCGACACCAACCCGATCCCGTTCGTCCAGTACGAGGCCGGCGGCGACGGCATCCGCAAGTCCGTCGCCGACTACACCTACGGCTACGGGCACGCGCTCGCCGACCACGTCGTCCGCCCGGTGATCTTCCTCAGCTACAGCGGCAACATGCGCTGGCGCACCAAGTCCGGTGACGAGCTGGAGGCCCGGCTCGGCGAGCCGATGACCAAGGACCTGATCGCCCAGGCCTGGCGCACCGCGCTGGCCCCGCAGGGCGAGTGGATCCCGTCCGTGCTGCAGGCTGCCGACCGGCGGCTGTCCGAGGTCCGCAAGGCGATCCCGGACGCCGGCGGGCTGGTCATCGCCACCGACCAGAACACCGCGCGCGCCTACGCCAAGATCCTGCGCGAGATCTCCGGCGAGAAGGCCACCGTGGTGCTCTCCGACGAGACCGAGGCCTCCCAGCGGATCTCCGACTACGCGGCCGGGGACTCGCGCTGGATGGTCGCGGTCCGGATGGTGTCCGAAGGCGTCGACGTGCCCCGGCTGTGCGTCGGGGTGTACGCCACCTCGATCTCCACCCCGCTGTTCTTCGCCCAGGCCGTCGGCCGCTTCGTGCGAGCCCGCAAGCGCGGCGAGACCGCCTCGGTGTTCCTGCCCACCATCCCGACGCTGCTCGGCTTCGCCAACGAGATGGAGGTCCAGCGCGACCACGTGCTGGACCGGCCGAAGAAGGAGGGCGAGGGCCTCTTCGACGAGGAGGACCGGCTGCTCGCCGAGGCCGAGCGGGCCAACGACGGGCCGGACGGCGCGGGCGGCGACGAGTTCTCCTACGAGGCGATCGGCTCCGACGCGGTCTTCGACCGGGTGCTGTACAACTCCATGGAGTTCGGCATGCAGGCCCACCCGGGGAGCGAGGAGGAGGACGACTACCTCGGCATCCCGGGCCTGCTGGAGCCGGACCAGGTGCAGATGCTGCTGCAGAAGCGCCAGCACCGGCAGATCCAGCGCAGCAAGGGCAAGCCCGCCGAGGAGGCCGACCTGCTGGAGCTGCCGGCCGAGCAGCGGCCGGTCGTCACCCACCAGGAACTCCGGGAGCTGCGCAAGGAGCTGAACGCGCTGGTGGCCGCCTGGCACCACCGCACCGACCAGCCGCACGGCACCGTCCACAACGAGCTGCGCCGCCAGTGCGGCGGCCCGCTGACCGCGCAGGCCACGGCCAACCAGCTGAAGGCGCGGATCGCCAAGATCCGCGAGTGGGCGAAGTAGCCGCGGCGGGCAGGCGGGCAGGCGGGCAGGCGGGCCGGGCAGGCGGGTTCGGGAACGGGCTCGGAAACGGGCTTGGAGTCAGCCGCGGAATCAGGCGCGGGAACGGCACGGCGCGCGGCCGCGGGCCGGCCGCTCCGTTCCCGCGTGTCCGGACTCCGGAGCGCGGCCGGACCCGCGCGCCGGCGGGCCCGGAGAAATGCGGGCATTTGTCCCGGTTCCGTCGCGCTGTTGAAGTCGATCACGCCCGAATTTTGGACAACCACTTCCGTCGCGACATTTCCTTCACTACCTTTCCCCCACGCTCTTCCACCGGGCAACCCCCACAGGACGGGCGCCGCAGGACCGCACGCACGTCAAGGACGACACCGCGAGCGGTCCGAGCGCGGCCACCCCACCTGCGCGCGACACCGAACCCGGTCCGGCGCCGCCTGCCCCGCGAGCGCCGCGGAAAGGATGCCCGTCGTGACTGCCGAGACCTCCCAGACCCTGGACCGTGGAGTCCGGGTCCTCAAACTCCTCGCCGACTCCGAGCGCGGGCTCACCGTCACCGAGCTGGCCGCCCGACTGGCCGTCAACCGCACCGTCGTCTACCGGCTGCTGGCCACCCTGGAACAGCACGGCCTGGTCCGCCGGGACATCGGCGGCCGCGCCCGGGTCGGCCTGGGCGTCCTGCGCCTGGCCCACCGGGTGCACCCGCTGCTGCGCGAGGCCGCGCTGCCGGCCCTGCGCAGCCTGGCCGAGGACCTCGGCGCCACCGCCCACCTCACCCTGGTGGACGGCAACGAGGCGCTGGCCGTCGCCGTGGTCGAGCCGAGCTGGACCGACTTCCACGTCGCCTACCGCACCGGGCTGCGCCACCCGCTCGGGGAGAGCGCGGCCGGCCGGGCCATCCTGGAGGCGCGCACCTTCCCCAGCCAGCGCCGGCCGGAGCAGGGGTTCGTCATCACCCGTGCGGAGGAGCAGTCCGGGGCCTGCGGCGCGGCCGCCGCGCTGATCGGACTGAGCGGCATCGAGGGCAGCGTCGGTGTGGTGATGCTGAACGGGCTGGTCCCCGAGCGGGTCGGCCCCCGGGTGGTGGAGGCGGCGACCGAGGTGGCCGACGCGCTGCGGTAGGCCGGCACGGGCCCCGGTGTGTTTGGATTCCCCTTGTGTCCGACACCAAGCTGCCCAAGGCCCTCACCTCCCCGCGGACCCGCGCGCTCACGCTCTGCGGGGTGCTGGTCGCCGCGCTGTTCGGCGTGGCCGCCTTCGTCCCGCTGCCGTACACGCTGACCTGGCCGGGCCTGACCGCGGACACCCTCGGCACGTACAAGGACAAGCCGGTCCTCACCGTGACCGGGGCGCCGCTGCGCACCACCGAGGGTGAGCTGCGGATGGTCACCATCTCGGCCACCAACCCGGGGGAGAAGACCACCTTCTGGCGCGCACTCCAGGCCTGGTTCGACCAGGACGAGGCGGTGCGCCCGACCGACACGGTCTACCCGCCGGGCAACCCGGCCAAGGCCGAGGAGCAGACCGCCCAGCAGATGGCCGAGTCGCAGAACAGCGCCACCGCCGCCGCGCTCGGCTACCTCCACCTCTCGCCGGACCAGGTCAAGGTGAAGGTCGACCTGGGTGACGTCGGCGGCCCGAGCGCCGGGCAGATGCTGGCGCTGGGCATCATCGACAAGCTCGCCGGCGACGGCAAGGGCGGCGACCTCACCGGCGGGCTCACGATCGCGGGCACCGGCACCATCGACGACCAGGGCGTCGTCGGCGCGGTCGGCGGCGTCCCGCTCAAGACCCAGGCGGCCGCCCGGGACGGCGCGACGGTGTTCCTGCTGCCCAAGGACGAGTGCACGGACGCCAAGGTCAACACGCCCAAGACGCTGCGCCTGGTGCCGGTCGGCACGCTCGGCGAGGCGGTCTCGGCGCTGGAGGCGCTGAAGAGCGGCGGCGGCGTCCCCAGCTGCTGACGGGGGCGGAGGCCTCTGCCGTCGCGCGGGCCCTACTCGGCAGCGGCCTGGTCCACCAGCGGCAGGATGCGGTACGGCACCGGGTTCTCCAGCGCGATCGCGGTCGCCGAGCGGACGATCCCGTCGAAGCCCACCACCCGGTCGATCACCCGTTGCAGATCGGCGTTGGAGCGGGCCACGATCCGCACCATCATGTCCCCGGCCCCGGTGATGGTGTGCAGTTCCAGCACCTCCGGCACGTTCGCCAGGTGCGTCCGGACGTCGGCGCCCTGGCCCTGGGAGATCTCCAGGGTGGCGAAGGCCGTCACCGGGTAGCCGAGCGCCGCCGGGTCGACCTCCGGGCCGAAGCCGCCGATCACCCCCTTGGCCTGCAACCGGTCCAGCCGGGCCTGCACGGTGCCCCGGGCGACCTGGAGCCGGCGCGAGCACTCCAGCACCCCGATCCGGGGCTCCTCGGCGAGCAGCCGGATCAGCCGGCCGTCCAGCGCGTCGATCGAGTCGTTCCCGCCGCCCGTCCCGGGGGCGGCCGAAGCGCCCGGCGGGGCGGGGGAGTTGGGCGAGCCGGGGGAGCTCGGGGACTGGGCGGGGGGCATCGCGGCTCCGTCCTCCGGTGGGCATTCTGTACAGCGGCGCCGCCGATTCTCCCGCCCCGACGCACAGCTTGACCAGGAGGAAACGGAACAGTTGCGCGCCGGTCGGCTCGGCGCCACCCTCCAGCCACAACGCCGTGCGCCGGGCCCCACGCCGGCGCACGGTCGCACCCGCCGTGGTCCGCACGCCTACCGGGAGGGCCGTCATGACCGACACCGCCGCCGAACCCGTCCTGCTCGCCGCAGGACCCGGACAGTCCGACCCCCTCCCGATGGGCCGCGCCGACGCGGTGGTCTTCGCGGTCGGCGACGCCGAGCGGGCCGCCCGCCGCTACACCGCCGCGCTCGGACTGCGCTGTACCGCGTACGCCGGGCCGGAGACCGGGGAGCCGGAGACGGTCTCGTACGTGCTGGACGCGCCCGGGACCAGGATCGTGCTCACCTCGCTGGTCCAGGTGATCGGCCCGCGCGGCCGGGAGCTGGCCGCGCACCTGGCCCGGCACGGGGACGGGGTGCTGGACCTCGCGGTGAGCGTGCCGGACGTCTTCTACGCCTACGACTACGCGGTGGACCGGGGCGCCCTGTCGCTGGCCGAGCCGTACGAGGCGCGGGACCGCTTCGGCACGGCGGTGCTCGCGACGATCGGGGTGCCGGGCGGGACCAGGCACACCCTGGTCGACCGGTCCGGCTACGCCGGGCCGTACCTGCCGGGGTACCTGCCGTTCGAGACCTGGTGAGGGGGGCTCAGCGGATGGCCGTCTCGACCACCGGCGGGTGGCCGTTCCAGTAGACGAAGACCGAGTTGGCCTGCTCGCCCTTGGTGAAGTCCACCCGCATCCACTGGTCGCCGTTCCACACCTGCATCTGCCAGCCGGGGTCGGGAGTGGCGGAGACCAGCGAGGCCTTGTCGGGGCGGATGTCCAGGGCGACCTTGCCGCCCGGCACCGGGTAGCTCTTCACAGAGGACACCGCCGTGGCGGTGGCGGGAGCGGGGCGGCGGGTGGCCGGCGAAGAGGCGGCGGCGAGGGTGGTGGCGGGGGCCGGCCCGCGCGTCGTCGTGGCGGCGGTCGGGGAGGCCGGTGGTGGGGTCGGGGTCCCGGTCTGGGTGGCCGACCGCGCCTGGTCGGGGGTGACGGTCGCGGTGTGCGGCGTGCCGTCGGCCCTCGGCGAGGGCAGCGGCAGGGCCGTGGGCTGCTCGAACGCGGCACCGGTCAGCACCGCGTGCACGCCGAGCCAGGACAGCGCCACCGCCGCCCCGGTGGCCGCCGCCCAGGCGCCGAGCTGTACCAGTCCGTTCCGCATCGTCCGCTCATCCTGCCGTATTCCGGGCCTGCGCAGCCGGGCAGCCCCGTTATTAGTCAGGGGAGTTGCACAATGTCCGGAGGCCACCCCGAGGTACAGACCACTGTCCGTCGATGGCGTACCGTGCAGGGCCATGGCAACAGTGCTCGTGGTCGAGGACGACCCTTTCGTACGCTCCGCCCTCATCCGGCACCTGACCGACACCGGTCATGCGGTCCGCAGCGTGGGCACGGCACTTGAGGCGCTGCGGGAGGTTGCCCAGGTCGGCTGTGACCTGGTGATCCTCGACCTGGGACTGCCGGACCTGGACGGCAGCGAGGCACTCAAGATGATCCGGGGCCTGACCAATGTGCCGGTGATCATCTCGACCGCCCGCGACGACGAGGCCGAGATCGTCCGGCTGCTCAACGACGGCGCCGACGACTATCTGGTGAAACCTTTCTCCGGGGAACACCTCAGCGCCCGGATGGCCGCCGTGCTGCGCCGGCTCGGCGGCGGCGCCGCCCCCGTCGCCCAGGTGCTGCGGGTCGGCGGCCTCGCCATCGACCTCCAGCGCCGCGAGGCCTCGCTGGACGGGCGGCTGCTCGACCTGACCCGCCGTGAGTTCGACCTGCTGGCCTTCCTGGCCGGACGCCCCGGCGTGGTGGTGCCGCGCAAGGAGATCCTGGCCGAGGTCTGGCAGCAGACCTACGGCGGCGACCAGACCATCGACGTCCACCTGTCCTGGCTGCGCCGCAAGCTCGGTGAGACCGCCTCCAGCCCCCGCTACCTGCACACCGTCCGGGGAGTCGGGGTCCGGCTGGAGGCCGCCGGGGGACTGGCGGAGCACCGGACATGAGGAGGTTCGGGCGCTCGCTGCGCTGGGCCCTGATCAAGGCCGCCGTCGCCGGGACCACCATGGTCGCGCTGGCCTTCCTCATCCCGCTCGGCCTGATGGTCCAGCAGACCGCCCGGGACCACGCCTTCACCGCCGCCGAGCGGCAGGCCGCCGCGCTCGGCCCGGCCCTCGCCATCACCACCGACCAGATCGCCATCGACCGAGCCCTGGCCAGCACCGACGCCGGCGGGCAGGGCAGGATGGCGGTCCACCTGCCCGCCCCGGCCGCCCCGGACGCGCTCCCCGGCCCCGGCGGCCCCGGCGGGCCCACCATCGGCGAGGCCCGGGCCGCCGCCGGCGACGTGTCCACCGCCGGAGGCCAGGGCCGCTCCTTCACCGTCGAGGTGCCCGGCGGCTACGCGCTGCTCCAGCCGGTCGCGGTGGACACCGGACGCACCGCCGTGGTCGAGGTGTTCGTCGCCGACGGCGACCTCACCCGGGGCGTCTCCACCGCCTGGCTGGTGCTCTCGGGCGTCGCGCTCGGCCTGGTCGCCATCTCGGTCCTGGTCGCCGACCGGATGGGCGGCCGGATCGTGGCCTCCGCCCGGCGGCTCGCCGGCGCCGCCCGCTCGCTCGGCGCCGGCAACCTCGCCGTACGGGTCCCGGTGGACGGCAAGCAGGCCGCCGGCAGCCCCGAGGAACTGCGCGAGGCCGCCCACGCGTTCAACACCATGGCCGACCGGGTGGTCCAACTCCTCGCCGCCGAACGGGAACTGGCCGCCGACCTGTCCCACCGGCTGCGCACCCCGCTGACCGTGCTGCGGCTCAACGCCGCCTCGCTCGGCGAGGGCGACGCCGCCGACGCCACCCGGCACGCGGTCTCCCAACTGGAGCGCGAGGTCGACCAGATCATCCGCTCGGCCCGCCGCGACCCCGAGGACGCGCCCGCCGTCGCGGTCGGCTGCGACGTCGCCGAGGTGGTCCGCGAACGGGTCGGCTTCTGGTCCGCGCTGGCCGAGGACGAGGGCCGCTGCTGGCAACTGGCCGGCGCCGACCGGGCGACGCCCGTCCCGGTCCAGCGCGCCGACCTGGCCGCCACCGTCGACGCGCTGCTCGGCAACGTCTTCCGGCACACCGCCGTCGGCACCGCCTTCTCGGTGGACGTGCTCGCCACCGAGACCTCGGTGATCGTCCTGGTCGGCGACGCCGGCCCCGGCTTCAGCGACCCGGCCGCCGCCCTCAAGCGCGGCGAGGGCCACGGCGGCGAGGGCTCCACCGGCCTCGGTCTCGACATCGTCCGCAAACTCGCCGAGTCCACCGGCGGCGACCTGGGGCTCGGCCGCTCCGCCGTGCTCGGCGGCGCCGAGGTCCGGCTGCGGCTGCGGACCCGCCCGGACGGCACCCCCGCGCGGGCGGGGCGGCGGCGCGGCCGGGGCGCGCTGTTCCAGAAGTGACCGCTTCCTCGGCTGTTGCCTCGGCCGCTTCCTCGATCGCTCCCTCAGCCACTTCCTCGACCGCTTCCTCGATCGCTCCCTCGACCTCGGCCGAGGCCCGGGGAACCGTGGTGGCCGGTCTTCGTGCGCGCCTGACGCCCTGTCGGCTTCGGGATCTTCCTTAAGCGCGGCCTAAGGGAGTTCTTCCCCTCGCTCAGCCCGCCGGTTCGGCCCCCCGGCCGCCGCTAGCGTCGGTCGCGCCGGTCACCCGACCGAGCCGGGCCGGCCGCCCGGACGTCCGCACGCACCCGCGCCCGGACCGCGGCCGACCGACGGCACCCCGGAGGTAACGCGCCATGACCACCCAGCCCAACCGCCGCCCAGGCCGCCGCAGGCGCAGCCGCAAGGGCGCGATCGTCGGGGCCTCGGCGGTCGCCGCCGCCCTGGTCGCGGGCGGTGTCGTCGTCCTCGCCTCCTCGGCCAGCGCCGCCTCGCTCGGCGCCGTCTACAGCCGGACCAGCAGCTGGGACTCCGGCTACACCGGCCAGTACCTGGTCACCAACCCGGACAGCGGCCCGATCGAGGACTGGACGCTCAGCTTCGACCTCCCGGCCGGGGCGAAGATCGACTCGCTCTGGAACGCCACCTTCACCGCCGCCGGCCAGCACGTCACCGTCAAGCCGGAGGCGTGGAGCAAGCGGCTGGAGCCGGGCAAGAGCGTGGTGGTCGGCTTCGTCGCCCAGGGCGCCGGCGCCGCGCAGGCCGAACCCGGCAACTGCCTGATCGACAACACCTCCTGCAAGGCCGGTGACGGCACCGCGCCCACCCCCTCGGGCCGCCCCACCACCACCGCGCCGACCAGTCCGGTGTCGACCGGTCCCGTGCCGACCACTCCGGTGTCGACCGCTCCCAAGCCGACCGGGACCGGCACCCCCACCGAGGCCCCCTCCCCCACGGGGACCGCGAGTGCCACTCCCTCGGCGAAGCCGACCACCCCGGCGCCGACCCCCACCCCGACCGCCACCCCCACGGCGACCGGTGTGCCCGTACCCCCGGCCGGCGCCGGGGCCGGCTTCGCCCCGTACGTCGACACCTCGCTCTACCCGCCGTACGACCTGGTCGCCACCGCCAAGGCCACCGGGGTCAAGAACTACACCCTCGCCTTCGTGGTGTCCGGCGGTGGCTGCCAGCCCAAGTGGGGCGGCGTCAGCGACCTGTCCGCCGACGCGGTGGCCGCCCAGATCGGCGCCCTGCGGGCGATCGGCGGCGACGTCCGGGTCTCCTTCGGCGGCGCCAACGGCAGCGAGCTGGCCCTCGCCTGCGGCTCCACCGCAGACCTGGCCGCCGTCTACCAGAAGGCCGTCGACGCCTACGGCCTGACCAGGCTCGACTTCGACGTCGAGGGCGGCGCGATCGCCAACACCGCCGCCAACACCCGCCGCGCCCAGGCCATCGCCCAGCTGCAGAAGAACGCCGCCGCCAAGGGCAAGGCGCTCGACGTCTCCTTCACACTGCCCGCGCTGCCCTCCGGCCTGACCCAGGAGGGCGTCAACCTGGTCGCCGACGCCAAGAACAACGGCGTCGCGATCGGTGCGGTCAACATCATGGCCATGGACTTCGGCGACGGCGTCGCCCCGAACCCGCAGGGCCAGATGGGCAAGTACGCGATCGCCGCGGCCACCGCCACCCAGGCCCAGGTCAAGAGCGTGCTCGGACTGGACGACGCGGCCGCCTGGCGCAGGGTCGCCGTCACCCCGATGATCGGCGTCAACGACGTCGCCAGCGAGGTCTTCACCGTCGCCGACGCCAAGCAGCTCGCCGACTTCGCGACGTCCAGGCACCTCGCGTGGCTGGCCGTGTGGTCCGGCACCCGAGACAAGGCCTGCGACGGCGGGGCCAAGGCCTACGCCGATGCCAGCTGCAGCAGCGTCGTCCAGCAGCCGCTGGACTTCACCCGGGCCCTCGGCGCCTACACGGGCTGAGGCACGGGGCCGCTGAGGCACGGGGCCGCTGAGCCCCTGAGGCACTGAGGCCCTGAGCCCCTGGGGCCGCTGAGGCCGCTGAGGCCCTGAGCCTCCCCCCGGTGGCCTCGGCCGTCCGTGCTCCGCCCGCAACGGAGTACGGCCGGTCGGGGCCCATTCGTCACCCTGCGTGACTGCCTGTGCCCAGGCCCGGTCGGCCCGCATCCGGTATCGTCGGCGATTGGTCGAGCGGTGGACGGAGTGGACTGGTGACAGCGGTGCAAGACGAGCGCAGCCCGGTGCGGACCGCACCCGACCCCGCGCCCGCCCCCCTGTCGGACCGGCTGCGGACCGTGCTCGGCGCCCCCGTCCGCGCGCTGCGCGAGGCCCCCCGTCGACCGCTGCTGGCCGCCTCGGCCCTGGCGCTCCTCTCCCTGGTCGTGTATGCGGTGGTCCGCCACTTCGTCAACACCTCGATGGTCGACATGATCGTCTACCGGGCCGAGGGTGCCGCCGTGGCCAACGGCACCGACCTGTACGCACTGCGCGTCACCGAGTGGAACCTGCCCGCGACCTACCCTCCGTTCGCGGCCATGCTGTTCGTGCCCACCACCTGGTTCCCGGTCCCGTTCCTCCGGGTGGCGATCACTCTCGGCAACCTCGGGCTGCTCGCCCTGCTGACCCACCTGTCCTTCAAGCTGGTCGGCTGGCCGCGCCGCGAACTGCGGCCGATCGGCGTCATCCTGGTGACCGGCCTCGGCGTCTGGCTCGAACCCGTCTTCACCACGCTCCGGTACGGCCAGATCAACCTCGCGCTCGCCTGCCTGATCCTCTGGGACCTCACCCGTTCGGACGCCCGCCGCAGCAAGGGCATGGCGATCGGCATCGCCGCCGGCCTCAAGCTCACCCCTGGCCTGTTCGCCGTCTACCTGCTGATCACCGGCCGGGTCCGGGCCGCCTTCGTGGCCGGCCTCACCTTCCTCGGCACCTTCCTGATCGGCGCCGTCGTCCTGCCCGACGCCACCTGGGGCTTCTGGACCAAGTACCTCTACGACTCCTCCCGGGTCGGCAAGACCGAGATCGTCGACAACCAGTCGCTGCGCGGCGCCCTCGCCCGGCTGCTGCACACCGCCGACCCCGGCACCCTCGCCACCCTCGCGGCCGGCCTGGTCGCGGTGGCCGGCCTCGCCGTCGCCGCCTGGGCCCACCGCAGCGCCCGCTGGCTGCCCCGGGCCGAGGCCTGGGGCGTCTGCTGCGCCGCCGTCACCGCCGTGCTGATCTCGCCGATCAGCTGGACCCACCACTGGGTCTGGTGCGTGCCGGTGCTCGTCCTGCTCGCCACCGAGGCCTCCGTCGAGCACGCCCGTCCGGTCGGCGTCCGCCGGTTGCGCTGGCGGGCCGCCTTCTGGGCGACACTGCTCGCGTTCCTCTCCTTCGCGATGTGGGCCGCCAAGCCGCTCGGGCCGGCCGTCCTCCACATGGCGCCGCTGCGCCAGCTGCCGACCTCGGTCTACCCGTGGGTCGGGCTCTGCTTCCTGCTCGCCGCCGCCATCCGGATAAGGGCCAGGCGACGCTCCGCCGGGGCACCGCTGGTCCGGCTGCCCGGACAGCGCGACGGCGGTGGCCCGGATGCCACCCGCGGCCGTCAGCAGGCCCCCGCGGCCCGCTGAGCCGGCGGGGGCGCGGCTCCCGTCGCGTCGCGCGGTCCCGGCCGGGTGCGTGCTGTGGCCGGCCGGTGCGTTCGCGGTCGTGCGCGTGCTGGTGGTCGTGCGCGTGCTCACGCAAGCAGGTCCGCGAGCGAGCCGTCCATGTCCAGCGCGGCCATCTCGCTGCCCGGCGGGACCAGCCGGTGGGCCCGCTCCAGCCAGGCCGCGACGACCGGCAGCGGTGCCTCCAGCAGGGCGTCGCCGGCCGGGGAGCTCAGCGCCAGGCAGAGCACGCTGCGCCGGCCCGAGCGGGTCGGCCAGATCCGTACGTCGCCCTGGCCGCACGGCCGGAAGGTGCCCTCGACCAGCAGCTCGCGGGCGAACACCCAGGTCACCGGGGAGCCGGTGTCCAGGTGGAAGGTGATGTGCACCGCGTACGGGTCGTGGCTGCCGTAGGACAGCCGGGCCGGGACGGGGACGCTGTGCTCGGGGGAGAGCACCAGGTTCAGCTCCAGTTCGTGCTCGACCACGCTGGTGGGGCGCTCCATGATCGTTTTCCTCTCGGCCTTGGGTTCCTGCCCGGTTCCGGGCCCGGTGACCTTTGAGAGGGCGGTCCACGCCGGCTCTTACACACGTTTCCGGGATTTCTTCGGGAAGTTCGACGAGGGGTGTGGTGAGGCGACGGGTGGTGAGGCGCGGGGTGGTGAGGCGACGGGTGGTGAGACGCGGGGTGGTGACCGGTGGGGACCGCGGCGCGCGGACGCCCGCCGCGCGCCGGGACGGTTCGGCCGCCCTTACCCCGGAGGGCCCTCCGCTGTCCGGTGATTGACCAACTTTCCGTCGGCACCTCGACGAGGCACTACCCTTTGTTACTGTCCGGCGACTGTCCGCCTACCGGCGGTGCCCCCCACCCACGCGCGCCGGACGGCTCGCGGGTGCGCCGGGCGGGCGTGCCGTGTCGGCCCCGCCAGGACCCGCCAGGAGAGAAGACCCCATGACGGACCGCCCCTTCGCCGGCGCCGGCGACTCGGCCGTCGGACCCGAGCCGGGCTACTACCCCGACCCCTCCATCCCCGGCTTCGTCCGGTACTGGGGCGGCTCGGCCTGGGTGCCGGGCACCAGCCGGCTCGCACCCGCCGAGGGCGAGGTGCTGGATCCGCCCCGGTTCGCGTCCCGGCGGCCCGCCGCCGGCGCGGCGGGGACGGCGCGGGCGGTGCCGCCACCGGCGGTGCCGGAGGCGGCCGTTCCGGAGGCGGCGTCCCCGGAGCCGTCCTGGGGCGGGACCGCGCACGGCGGGGGTGGGGGCGGGGACACCGGGCCGGTGTACTTCGACCAGACCGCGGGCGGGGCGAAGTTCGTCCTCGGGTCGCGGGTGGCGGAGGTGATCGGCGGGCCGGTGTTCCGGACGGTCGGGGAGCCGGAGGCGTCCGAGAACCCTGAGGTGTCCGGGGTGGCTGGGGCGTCCGGGGTGGCTGGGGCGTCCGGGCCGGAGATGGCGGCGGTCGAGGTGCCGGTCTTCGGCGAGGCGGTCCTGGGCGAAGCGGTCCTGGGCGAGCCGGTGGTCGAGGTTTCGGCGGTCGGGGGTGCGGCAGGCCAGGGCGAGGTGGAGGAGCTCGGCTGGCAGGCCGTTCCGCAGGCGCAGCGGGGGCTGATGGAGACGGGTGGCGAGCCGCACCGGGTCTCCTGGGGGGTGCTTTCGGGGGCGCCCGACGGGGAGGAGGGGCGCGTGAGGGAGGTCCGCGCTTCGGTTGCTGTTCCGGCCGGGGCTTCGGCCGGAAGGCCGGCCGCCGCTTCGGTCGGGGTGGAGGTGGCCGCCGCCTCCGGAGCGCCCGCGACCGTCCCGGCGGCGGTGGCGGTGCGGGAGGCGCCGTCGCCCGTTGCGTCGCCCGTCGCGGCGTCCGTTCCGGCGGCTGCGCGCGGGGCCGGGCGTGCCGTCGAGTCCGAGTCCGCGTCCGAGCCCGAGCCCGCCGTACCGGCCCCGGCCCCGGCCGCCGCCGGAGCGGTTCCGGTCCGGGCTCAGGGCCGACCCCCCGCGCCTGCCGCGCCCGCCGGGTCGCTGCCGGTCGTGCGCCCGGCCCGGGAGGCCGTCGCGCGGCGCCGACCCGCCCCGGCCGCGCCTGCCCCCACCGTGCCCGCCTCCGTGACGCCCGCCGGACTCGGACGTCGGCTGGCCGCGCGCGCCGTGGACACCGTCGTACTCCTCGTGGTCGCCGTCGCCGCCGGAATCCCGCTCGGCCGCTCGGCGTCCGAGCACCTCCAGCAGAAGCTCGATCAGGCCAGGATGGCCAGTTCCCTCACCCGGCGCCAGGTCCAGGTCTGGCTGGTGGACGACGTGGTGCTGGGGAAGGTCGCGGTCCTGCTCGGCATCCTGCTCTTCGTCAGCCTGCTCTACGAGGTGCTGCCGACCGCCCGCACCGGCCAGACCTTCGGCAAACGGCTGGCCCGGATCCGGGTGGCGGACGCCGCCGCCCCCGGCGCCCGGACCAGGTTGAGCCTCGGCCGCTCGCTGCTCCGGTGGGCAGTGAGGCAGCTCGGCCTGCTGCTGCTCGTCGGCCTGGTCTGGCCCGTGTTCGACCGCCCGGCCCGGCGCGGCTGGCAGGACCGGGCCGCCCGCACCCGGGTGGTCCGCGACTGAGGCCTCCCGGCGTGGCGGTCGGCTCCCGGCGCGGAGGCATCATCCGGAGCGGAGGCGTCGTCCGGCCCTGGCGGCAAAACGGATAGAATGTCCCAAACGGCGAGAATGTGTGATGTTCTACTCGACGGATGAGCACTCACGACCCCTCAGGCTCCCAGCCGGAGGGGGGCGGCCAGCCCTCCTTCGACAAGCAGTCCCCGCAGCCGGGCGGCGGCACGCCGGAAGACCGGCCGTCGGACCCGAACCCACCGCCCGCCCCGCCGCCCGCCGAAGGCCCGTCCGACGGCACCTCCGGCACCCCGTCCGACGGCCCCGGCGCGTACGGCGGCACCTACGGCGGCCCGACCGCCGGCCAGAGCCCGCCCGGCGGCAGCCCCTACGGCCGGAACCCCTACGACCAGCCCCCGCCCGGCTACGGCCCCACCGGCTACGGAACCCCCGGCGCCGGGCCCGTCCCCGGCATGCCGCCGATCGGCAGCTGGCCCAGGCGCATCCTCGCCCGCCTGATCGACTACCTCCTCGTCCAGGCCGTCGCCGTGATCGTGGTGGCCCCCTTCGCCGACTTCGGCAACCGCTCCGGCGAGGTCGGCGCGTTCTGGCTCGGCTGCGGCATCTACCTCCTCTACGAGGGCCTGATGCTCGGCCGGGACGGCCAGACCCTCGGCAAGAAGGCGATGCACGTCCGCGTCGCCATGCTGATCGACGGCAACAAGCCCACCCAGGGCGCCGCCTGGACCCGCGCGGCCGTCTACATCCTCCCGGCCGTGATCTGCTGCGCCGCCTTCTGGTGGATCATCGACGGGATGTTCGGCGTCTTCGACAAGCCCTACCGGCAGTGCATCCACGACAAGGCCGCGAAGACCGTGGTGGTCACCACCGACTGACCGGCCGAGCGGGCTGCGACGCCCGGCGGCGGACTGGCGTTGCTAGCGCTGCCGGGCGTACTCGTGTCCGGCCGGGGCCGGGGAGGCCGCTCCCGCCCTCGCCGCCGACCGGCCGGACACGGCGAGCGACAACACCGTCACCACGGTGCCGAGCGCCAGGGCGAACCCCTCCAGCACCGCGACCTCCAGGACGCCCGAGGCGCCCGAAACGGCCAGCAGCGCCACAGTGGCGGCGACGACGGTGAACGAGCCGAGGCAGTACTGGGCGGCGGACGGACGAGGCATGGCGGGGGGTCCTTCGCGCGTCGGGGGGAACGAGCGGGAATGGCGCCGGTCCCAGAAGTACTGCCCGGCAAGGGAGTTCGGTAAGTCCAGGCTAACCCGCCGGACCGGGAGCACGGGGGGCGCACAGGCTCACCCCGGGGTCGTCCGCCCCTCGGTACGGTGAACCCGACCGCGCCCGCCCCACCCACCCGGGGGAACACCCGTGCCCATCCCCGCCGACTGGCCCACCACCGAAGCCCAGGCACTCGCCGAACAGGAACGCCTGCGCCCCCTCGTCCAGACCCACGACTCCGACGACCCCGACGGTTCCGGCTCAGGTTCCGGTTCCGGCTCCGGCGGTGGCGGGGTCGGGCGGCTCATCGCCGGCGTCGACGTCGCCTACGACGACGAACACGACCTCGTCGCCGCCGCAGCCGTCCTCCTCGACCACGACACCCTCGCCGTCGTCGAACAGTCCACCGCCGTCGGCCGCATCCCCTTCCCCTACACCCCCGGACTGCTCGCCTTCCGCGAACTCCCCGCCGTCCTCGACGCCCTCGCCGCCCTCACCCGCACCCCCGACACCGTCGTCTGCGACGGCTACGGCCTCGCCCACCCCCGCCGCCTCGGCCTCGCCAGCCACCTCGGCGTCCTCACCGGCCTGCGCACCCTCGGCGTCGCCAAAACCCCCTTCACCTTCCACCACCACGACCCCGACACCCCCCGCGGCTCCACCACCCCGCTCACCGACCCCGCCACCGGCGAAGAAGTCGGGCGCGCCCTCCGCACCCGGCCCGGCGTCAAACCCGTCTACGTCTCCGTCGGCCACCGCATCAGCCTCGACACCGCCGTCCGCACCACCCTCCAACTCGCCCCCCACTACCGGCTCCCCGAAACCACCCGGCACGCCGACTCCCTCTGCCGCCGCGCTCTCGCCGACGCCCTCCACGCGAGGACGCCTGCGAACTGACCAGGTACCAGGCGGAATTCGGGCCCCGTGTGTTAGACATGAGACACCGGGGCCCAACCCCGGCAGCGACCCACGGACGCACGGGGGAGGCGCCGAAATGGCAACAGGAACCGGTACGACCGGAGGCGCCGGCCGGGGCTACCGCGTCGAGGTCGAACAACTCCGCGCCTTCGCCGCCCAAGTCCGGCTCCTCCTCGGCGAATTCCAGCACCACGCCGACGGCACCGGCACCCACGGGCGCAGCGGCATCGGCAGGACCGCCTTCGGCACCTTCGCCGAAGCCACCGAGATCCACAACCGCTACAACACCATGCGCGACGGCCTGCGCGACGTCCTCAACCAACTCCAACAAGCCGTCGACGAAGCCCAGAAGAACGCCGAACTCACCGCCACCACCTACGAAGAACACGACCAGCACACCGCGAAGAAACTCAAACTCGGCGACGACGGCTGGTCCGTCGCCAACCCCTCCGCCAGCAGCAAGGCCGCCTACGAGCACACCGTCGCCCCACCCGCCCCCTGACCCCCGGCCACCACCGGCCGAGCCCGAACGGAGGCGACCCCCCATGGCCTACACCGACTTCACCACCTACAGCCACGCCCAACTCCGCACCATGGCCCAGGCCCTCAACCCCGGCGAAGTCATGGCCGCCGGCGACCCCTGGCGCCACGCCGCCGACACCCTCAAGGCCATCCGCACCACCCTCACCCGCGCCAGCACCGAAGCCGCCGTCACCTGGGAAGGCACCACCAGCGACGCCTTCCACACCCGCATGCTCCACCTCGCCGACAGCATCAACAACGCCGCCTCCTACGCCAACGACGCGGCCAACACCCTCCACAACATGTCCGAGGCCATCGCCAAGGCCAAGCGCGACATGCCCGAGGAACCCAGCACCTGGGAAAAGGTCAAGGACACCGTCGGCGACGGCGTCTCCTCCGTCTTCGGCGGCGACGACGAACACATCCCCGTCGCCGACCGCCGAAAAGCCGAAGCCGCCACCGTCATGCAAACCCTCGCCATGCACTACCGCATCGCCACCCCCACCCTGAAGCCGCCACCGAACCTGCCAACGCTGCAGAAGTCGGGTGAGACGCGCGACGTGACACCACAGGACGATCCGGCCGGGGCGGCGGCGGTGGCGAGCGCGATGATGTCAGGAACCTCGATCGGCGTCGTGGGTACATCAGGGCGGGTGACGACCAGCCCACCACCACAGGGTCCGAAGTCCTCCGGACCGGCGATGCCAGCCCGCTCCACGTCGAGGAGTGCGTCTGTTCCGACCGATTCGGGGATCAAGGGCGGCGCGGCGCAGACTCCGCCGAAGCCCCTGGGCTCGGTGAACCACGGCCCGGGTGCAGGCATCGCCGACACGCCGACGGTCGCCCCCAACAGGACTGTGGCCACCACCGCCCTCCCGGTAACTCAGGTGTCCGGGGCGGGTGTTGTGCCGCCTGGTGGCGCTGCGGGCGGCCTCCCGGGAAGCAACGGCGGGCAGGGGATCTCCAATCCCGCAGGCCCGGCGGCTGGTCTACCGGTCGGCCCCGGCATCGGCCAGGCCAAGGTCGGATTCGGCGGTCGGGAACTCCCGGGCGGTGACAATCCGGCGGGCGGCCGTGGACCGGGTGGGGGCATCGGAGGTCGAGGTGGCTCCGGTGCCCGGCCGATGGGTGGGTCTACAGGCCGACCTGGTGGGATCGTCGGTGGGACCGCAGGGCCGGTCGAGGGAATGCGCGGCAAGCAGGCGTTCACGGAAGGCGGTTCCGGCCTGGGAGTCCGGAACCGGCCCAGGGGCGAACCCGGTGCTGGCGGCCCTGGCGGTATGGCCCCCGGCCTGCCGCCCACCGGCGCGCAACGGCACGATAAGGGCCGGGAGAAGGGCCGTCGGAGGCCCGACTACCTCGTTGAGGACGAGGAGACCTGGGCGTCGGACAAGCCGGCCAATCCGAACGTGGTGGAATGAGCCCGGTCCTGAAGCGGACGGGTGATCTGATCGCGTCCCGCGGATCGGTGATCTGCGGGACGCCTCGCTGAGTGGGGTGACCAGGCTTGACGAGCCGCCGGTTGGCGCGTGGTACAGCGGCCCTTGCCGCCGGGGCATTGATCTGGAGTGTCGCGACACCGACGGCATCGGCGGATCAGATCAGAGACAAGCAGTGGGCCCTGAAGGCCTTCGAGGCCGAGACGAAAGTCTGGACTGTCAACCAGGGCGAGGG
The DNA here is from genome assembly GCF_044750105.1 of Kitasatospora sp. NPDC088861. Classification (NCBI taxonomy): domain Bacteria; kingdom Bacillati; phylum Actinomycetota; class Actinomycetes; order Kitasatosporales; family Streptomycetaceae; genus Kitasatospora; species Kitasatospora sp. NPDC088861. The sequence continues at coordinate 80,022 of NZ_JBIVJF010000018.1, read as the reverse complement.
CGTGATCGTCGGAGTGGTCGACAGTGGGGTCAACCCGGACCACCAGGACCTCACCGGACAGGTGCTTGCGGGGGGTGACTTCTCCGGTACTAACACGGACGGTCGTACCGACGGCGACGGCCATGGCACCGGGATGGCGAGCCTGATCGCAGGGCACGGGCACGGTGCACAGGCGGGGGTCATGGGCTTGGCGCCGAAGGCGAAGATCCTGCCGGTGAAGGTGCGGACCGACGGCGAGAATCAGGATGTCCAGCAGAACGGCCTCGCCGAGGCGATCCGCTTTGCCGTGGACCACGGTGCGAAGGTCGTCAACATGTCGGTCGGGGGGACGTCGAGGTTCGACTCCTCGGCACGTGAAGCCGTCAACTACGCGGTCTCCAAGGACGTCGTGCTGGTCGCCGCCACTGGGAACAACGGCGACAGCCTGAGCGGTGTCCAGTACCCGGCGGCCTTTCCCGGAGTGGTGGCGGTGGCGGCTGTGGACTCCACGGGCAGAGTTTGGGACCGCTCGACGCCGGGTGCCGAGACGACACTCGCCGCGCCCGGTGTGGAGATCTACCAGGCCACGGCCAAGTCCTCGTCGAGCTACGGCGTGGGCAACGGCACCTCGGATGCCACCGCCTACGTCTCCGCCACCGCCGCGTTGATCCGGGCGAAGTATCCGGAGCTTTCGGCGGGGCAGGTGATCAATCGGATGATCAGGACTGCCACGCCGCCGCAGGACGGGTCGGCGGTGCCGGGGAGCAGGTACGGCTTCGGGGTGCTGGCGCCGGCGAAGGCGTTGGAGGCCGATCCGGGGGTGGACGGCGAGTCTCGGGAGAATCCGTTGGTGGGGCGGGCGGAGTCGCGGGGGGCTGCGGGGGACGGGGTGACGGAGCCGCCGGGTGGCGAGGCCGTGGTGCCTGCGGCTGGGGCCGGTGGGGCCGGCGGGGGCGGCTGGTTCGGGGTCGGGGTTGCGGTGGGGGTGGCGTTGTGGGGGGTGCTGGTCGGCGGGGTGGTGGCGGTCGTGGTGTGGGTGGTGCGGGTGCGGCGGCGCAGGGGTGCGGGTGGCTGAGGGCTGCGGGCGGGGTGGCAGCATTTTGGTGGCGGTTGGCGTCCTTGCCGCTGGTGGGGCGGGTGGTGGGGTGGCCATGCTGGGGTCATGAGTGCTTCTGAGCGTGGCGTGGATCCGGTGGGTGTGGTCGTGCCGGACGGCAAGGACTGGACGTGGGTGTTGGAACGCCCGTGTCCGGATTGTGGGCTGGACGTTCCGGCGGTGGTGCGGGAGGACGTCGCGGGGATGGTCCGGGCCAATGCGGAGGCCTGGGTGGCGTTGTTGGCCGGGGCCGAGGAGGGTTTGCGTCGGCGGCCGCGGCCGGGGGTGTGGTCGGGGCTGGAGTACGCGTGCCATGTCCGGGACGTGTTCCGGCTGTTCCGGGTCCGGTTGGACCTGATGCTGGCCGAGGACGACCCGCTGTTCCCGAACTGGGACCAGGACGAGACGGCGGTCGCCGAGCGGTACGGGGAGCAGGTGCCGGCGGTGGTGGCCGGGGAGCTGGCGGCGGCCGCGGAGGCGCTGGCGGCGGCGTTCGGGCGGGTGGCGGGCGAGCAGTGGGGGCGGACCGGGGGCCGTAGTGACGGGGCACGGTTCACGGTGGAGTCGTTCGCCCGTTATCTGATCCACGACCCGGTGCATCACTTGTTCGACGTGACGGGTGAGCGGGTCTGAGGGGGCTCACCAGCCGGAGGCCTCCCACAGCATGGTGCGCCGGAGCCGGCCGGCGACGCTGGCGGTGTCGGTGCCGATGACGTCGGCGATCTCGGGGGCGGCGAGGCCGACGACGTAGTGCAGGATCGCCAGGTCGTCGTCGGCGGGGTGGCGGTCCGGTGCGGCGGGCACGTGCCGGGTGTGGTCGGCGACGGTGCTGCGCAGGATCTGCCAGGCGTTCGCGGTGGGGTTGGAGCTGCCCAGCAACTCGCGCCATTGGACGGCGATTTCGGCGAACGCCTGTTGGACGGCGGTGGCCGCGCTGCTGTGCTCGGTCAGCCACACCCGGGCGTAGCTGAGGTACCGGGGGCGGTGGAGTTCGCAGAAGGCGGCGAACTCCAGTGGTACGTCCTCCGGTTCACCGGGCCTCGGGGGCGGCTCGGCGGAACTCGCGTGACGGTTGGTCATCTCGGCTTCTCGGAAAGGGAGATGGGTGGCTGACGGTCGATCATCTGCGCTCACTCTACGATATGCCCTCGGTGCGCTGGGTTACCAATCGGATTGAATGCCCGGAACCCGCCGCCGCTCGGCCGGTTCCGGTGTCGACCGGTGGGGCGTGGTGGTGCGGCGGTGGTGGGGCGGCCGGGCGGGGGATCGGTGGGGGAGGGTGGCGCAGTGGTGCGGGGGGTGTAGTTGCGAGCGCGTCGCGGCTGGTCAGGGGGTGCAGAAGGGCCGTGGTTGCAGGACGGTTGATGTGCCACCGTAGGGCTTATGGAGGCTGGCGTCCACGCCCACGGCGCGAAGCTGCGGCCGCACAACCGTCCGCGCAACCACACCTTCGGTCGCGCCCGTTCCGGCGTGGCGTGACGGGCCGGGTGGACTCCGACGTGCATGTCTCCACCGGGGGCGCGCAGCCCGGGTGCGGGCGGTGGGTACGGACGGTGGATGCGCGCGGTGGATGCGAGGTGGCCGCGCTGCGCGCCGAGGCGGGCGTGGCGGCAGGGGTGGTGGGTGGGCGGTGCGCTCGCCGTGGCGGCGGCGCACCGGGTGGCCGAGGGGGCGGAGCAGGCGCTGATCCGGACGGTCCCGCGCCTGCTGGCCGCCACCGTGCACGTCGGCCACGCCTCGGCGGCCTGGGGCCGTCCGGCCCGGGGGTCGAGGCGCGGGTGGGGTGGTCTGCCGTCAGGACTGCGGTCGGGCCTCCGTCGGGGAGAGGCGGTCGTCGACGGCGCTGCTCCGTTCGACCTGGGCGGGGAAGGACTCGATGGCCAGCCGCCGGGCGAGTTGGGCGGCGGTGGCGGCTGCGACCGCAGTCGCCGCAGCGGCCTCGGTGGCAGCCTCCTCGCGTTCGCACCGGTGCGCGGCGCCGCTGGGGTGCCCGGCGGTGGCAGGGTGTGCGGTGCCGGTGGGGTGTCCGGTGGCGGGGTGTCCGCCGGCGGTTCGTCGGCGGCGGCCGAGCGCGGTGCGGGCGGCGTGTTCCTCGGCCGCCTGTCTCGCGGCCAGGTAGGCCTGGACGGCGGCCATGCCGTAGACCGGCTGGATGAGCTGGTGGCCTTTGAAGAAGGGTCTGGCCGGGGCGAACCCGGCGGCGACCACGAGGTCGCGGATCTCGGCTATCTCGGCCTCGCTGCGGGCGGTGAAGCGGACCTCCCAGCCCTTCTTGTACGTATGGCCCTGTTCGCCGCTGCGGCGGGCCGGGTCCGGGCGGCGGACGTATCCGGGCAGACGGCCAAGGCGGAGCTGGGCCGCGCGGAGGCCGGCGGTCTCGTCACGTGACATGACGCAAGCCTAGGCAATTCCCGGGGCGGGTTTGACGCCTGAAGGGTCTCCCGGCGTATGCCTTTGGTCACTCTGGGTCAGGCGGCCTGGTGGGCGATCGGGTTCGATCAGATATGACAACCTGACGACCGTCAATTACTCCGATTGAGTGAGGGTATGGGGACTTTAGTGCGAGCTGATCCCGGTTTCGCGACGGTTGGGTAACAGTGCGTCAGGTGGCCGGTGGCGGGTCGGAGCGGTTGGGGATGGTGTCCGCATGAGCTACCGGATTCCCACGCCGCCGCCGTCCCTGGAGGAGCTGGCGAAGCGTCAACAGAACGTCGTCACCGCGAGCCAGTTGCGCGCCCGGGGCGTGCCGGCCCGGGTCATCACCGAGCACTGTCGTCGCGGCGGGCCCTGGCGGCGGCTGCTGCCCCGGGTGTACCTGCTGCAGTCCGACGGGCCGACCCCGGAGCAGCGGATGTGGGCCGCCCTGCTGTACGCGGCGCAGAACGGTCGTGAGGAGGGCCGCCGCGAGGGCGCGGTGATCACCGGTGCGGCCGCGCTCGCGTTGTACGGATTCGCCGCGGTGCCCCGGCTGCCGGCGGTGACCGGGGTGGACGTCCTGGTGCCCCGCCAGCGTCGGCTGAAGGACGCCGGGGAGGTGCGGATCCGGCGCACCGAAAGGGAGTTGGTGGCCCGCTCGGTGCACGGCCTGGCCTGCGCGCCGGTCGCCCGGGCGGTCGCGGACGCGCTGTGCGAGTGGACCGCGGAGGAGGGCGGCGCCCCGGTGCCGGTGCGGGCGCTGCTGCGCGAGGCCGTCTCGCGGCCCGACGGCCCGTGCACCGTACGGGAGTTGGCGTCCGAGCTGACCGATTCCGGGCTGACCGGCGAGCCCCGGGTGCGCGCGGCCCTGGACGAACTGCTGGCCGGTGAGCGGGACTTCGTCCTGGAGCGGGTCGGCGAACTGGTGGACGAGTGCCTGCTGCCCGTCCCGCTGGTCGGCCCCGAGCTGCGGATGCGCGGCGGCACGTACATCGCCGTCCCGGACCTCTACTGGCCGGAGCAGGGCGTCGCCGTGGAGGTGGACTCGGACCTGCGCTGCGTCAGCGAGGGCGAGGCCGCCTGGGTGCGCGGCGGCCAGCACCGGATGGAGTACCTGGGGATCCGGGTGGTGTACGTCTCCGGCGCCCGGCTCGCGGCCGACCGGGACGCGGTCGGCGCCGAACTGCGCGAGGCCCACCGGGTGGGCGGTTCGGACGTGGTGGAGTTGATGGTCGGTTAGCTCCGGGCCGGATCCGTCCGCCCCCGGATCCGGGGCCGCGCCCGAGCCGCGCCCGGGGCCGCTCCCGAACCGGAGCCGGTGCTACGCCCGAACCACCGGGGCGCCGACCAACTCGACCCCGGCGGCCCGCAGTTCGGCGAGCGCGGCGGTGGTGGTCGCCGGCGCGACCCCGGCGGTGAGGTCGAGCAGGACGCGGGTGGTGAAGCCGGCCCGGGCGGCGTCCAGGGCGGTGGCCCGGACGCAGTGGTCGGTGGCGATGCCGACCACGTCGATCTCGTCGACCTGCCGTTCGCTCAGCCACTCCACCAGACCGCGGTTGTTCTCGTCCAGCCCCTCGAAACCGCTGTACGCCGCCGAGTAGGCGCCCTTGTCGAAGACCGCCTCGACCGCACCGGAGGTGACGGACGGGGCGAAGTTGGGGTGGAAGCCCACGCCTTCGGTGCCGGCCACGCAGTGCACCGGCCAGCTGGTGACGTAGTCGGGCTCGGTGGAGAAGTGGTCGCCCGGGTCGATGTGGTGGTCGCGGGTGGCGAGGATGTGCTGGTAGCCGGGGGAGGACTCGGCGATCAGGTCGGTGATGGCGGCGGCCACCTCGGCGCCGCCGGCGACGGCCAGACTGCCGCCCTCGCAGAAGTCGTTCTGCACGTCGACGACGATCAGTGCCCGGTGCATGGCTCGCATCCTCGGATGTGGGGGGGCGGCCGTGGTGGCGCCCTGGTGGGGGGAGCCCTCGGGAGTACTCGGCCCGCGGCGGGGCTCGGGGGTTCTCGGGGAGCTCCGGGGGAACTCTACGGCTGACTCTAGGGAGTGGCGTGCGGGGGCGGAAGGCCTGGGGCGGACCCCGGGCCGGCGCCCGGCGCGAACCGGCGAACCGCGGCGAACCGGTGAACCACGGCGGACCGGCGAACCGGCGATCCGCGGCGGACCGGCGGCCCGGAACCGGCGGACGGCCCCGGGGTCGTCCGCCGGTCCGCGCGGGTCGGCCGGGGCGGGGTCAGAGCACGAGTTCGGTCGGCAGCACCGGGTCGCCCTTGGAGAGCTGGGTGGCCGACAGCGGCAGTGCGGCCCGGGCCCGGATGTGCCGTTCGCGCGCGGCGGTGAGCGGTTCGCGGCCGACGGCCCGGCCGGCCCGCACCAGCGGCACCTGCATCAGGTGCGGCTCCAGGTCGGCGGGGACCGCTCCGGTGCCGACCACCTCGGCCTCGGCGACGCCGTCGGCGTCGGGCCGGCGGGCGGCCCACTTGCGGCCGCCGATGCTGGTCTTGCCGCCGGCCGCGCGCTTGGCCACCGGCACCAGCGGCCCGTCCGCGCTCTCGGCGCGGGCGACCAGCTTGTAGACCATCGCGCAGGTCGGGTGGCCGCTGCCGGTGACCAGGCTGGTGCCGACGCCGTAGCCGTCCACCGGGGCGGCGGCGAGCGCGGCGATGGCGTACTCGTCGAGGTCGGAGGTGACGATGATCCGGGTCTTCGTGGCGCCGAGGTCGTCCAGCTGGCGGCGGACCCGGTGGGCCAGCAGGGTGAGGTCGCCGGAGTCGATCCGGACGGCGCCCAGTTCGGGGCCGGCCACCTCGACGGCGGTGCGGACGGCCTCGCGCAGGTCGAAGGTGTCGACCAGGAGCGTGGTGCCCTTGCCCATGGAGGCGATCTGCGCGCGGAAGGCGTCCCGCTCGCTGTCGTGGACGAGGGTGAAGGCGTGGGCGGCGGTGCCGGTGGTCGGGATGCCGTGGGTGAAGCCGGCCTCCAGGTCGGAGGTGGCGGCGAAGCCGGCGACGTACGCGGCCCGGGCGGCGGCGACGGCGGCCTGCTCGTGGGCGCGCCGGGCGCCCATCTCGATCACCGGGCGGCCGCCGGCCGAGGCGGTCATCCGGGAGGCGGCGGCCGCGATCGCGGAGTCGTGGTTGAGGATCGAGAGGATCACCGTCTCCAGGATCACCGCCTCGGCGAAGCTGCCCTCGACGGTGAGCAGCGGCGAGCCGGGGAAGTAGACCTCGCCCTCGGGGTAGCCGTGGATGTCGCTGGCGAAGCGGTAGTCGGCGAGGTAGCGCAGGGTGTCGTCGTCGACCACGCCCTGGCCGGCCAGCCAGTCGAGCTGCGGGGTGGTGAAGCGGAAGTCCTCGATGGCGTCGAGCACCCGGCCGGTGCCGGCCATGACGCCGTAGCGGCGGCCGCTGGGCAGGCGGCGGGTGAACACCTCGAACACGGAGCGGCGGTGCGCGGCCCCGCTGCGCAGGGCGGCCTGCAGCATGGTGAGCTCGTAGCGGTCGGTGAGGAGCGCGGTCGAACCGGCCGCGCGCACTGAAGTGGCGTCCATGCGGATGATGCTACTACCACTTAGCGTCAGAGTGACGATTTCTCGTGCTGCGAGCCGGGCCGGAATCGCCCGGGGGTCCCCCGGATGGCAGCATGGGGCTGAAGAGGCGTGGACGGACTGCGCAGCGAGGAGGATCCGGCGGTGAGTGTCGCGCCCGTGGAGATCGAGCGCCCGGAGGTCGAAGGACTACCGGTGGTGGAGCCGGACACGCCCTGGGTGACCATCGTGCACAACGACCCGGTGAACCTGATGAGCTACGTCCAGTACGTCTTCCAGGCCTACTTCGGCTACCCGAAGGACAAGGCCAGGAAGCTGATGATGGAGGTGCACACCAAGGGCCGGACGGTGGTCTCCAGCGGCTCCCGCGAGGAGATGGAGCGCGACGTCCAGGCGATGCACGGCTACGGCCTCTGGGCGACGCTGCAACACGACTGACCGCAGCACGACTGACCGCAGTGCGACCGGCGCAGTGCGGACCGCGGCGCGACCGGCCGCGGAGCCGGTACCCCACCCGAGACGACGAAGACGGGCTGACCGATAGACATGGCTGGGTTGTTCGAGAGTGCCGGCGGCGGGAGCGCGGCGATCGCGCTGGACGAGGTGGAGGCCTCCATCCTGCGCTCCCTGGAGGTGGGGATCCTGCAGCTGATCGGGCCCGGCCCGGGCGGGGACGGCGGCGATCCGCTGGCCGCGCTGTTCGCCGAGGGCCCGACCGAGGCGCCGGCCAACCCGATGCTCGCCCGGCTCTTCCCGGACGCCTACGGCGACCCGGCCGGGCCGGAGAACGAGGAGAGCCGGGCCGCCTCGGGCGAGTTCCGCCGCTACACCGAGGTGGACCTGCGGACCCGCAAGCGCGAGGACGCCCTGCACGTCGTCCGGATGCTCGACCGGCTCGGCGGTGAGGGCGGGGTGGTCAAGCTGGACCCCGCCGACGGCCTGCGCTGGCTGGGCGCGCTCAACGACCTGCGGCTGACCCTGGGCGTCCAGCTGGAGGTCAGCGAGGACGACGAGGAGCTCTACGAGCTGCCGGACGAGGACGACCGCAAGCCGCTGGTGATGGCGTACGTCTGGCTGGGGGCGCTCCAGGAGACGCTCCTGGAGGCGATCGCGGACTGATCGTGCCCGCTTCCGGGCAGGCCCCGGTCGATTCGTCCAATATGTGGACGGACGGCCGGGGCATTTCTCTTTAAATCGGGCAAAACATAGCAGGTCATGCTCAAATAACGCTCAGATGAACACCGCTATCCGAACCCTGCGTGGTACGACTTCTCCACCCCACGAGACCCACCCAGGACGGTGCACCATGGCCGAGCAGCTGTACGACGACGTGGTCGACGCGAAACCGGACGAGGAGGGCTATCACCGGGGGCTGGGAAGCCGCCAGATCCAGATGATCGCGATCGGCGGTGCCATCGGCACCGGACTCTTCCTCGGCGCGGGCACCGCGATCTCCCGGTCCGGCCCGAGCCTGATCCTCTCCTACGCCGTCGCCGGCGTGGCGATCTTCGTGATCATGCGCGCCCTCGGCGAACTCCTCACCTACCGCCCGGTCTCCGGCAGCTTCGCCGAGTACGCACGCGAGTTCCTCGGCCCCTTCGCCGGCTACGTGACCGGCTGGACGTACTGGCTGTTCTGGGTGGTCACCGGCATGGCGGAGACCACCGCCGCCGCCGTGTACGTGAGGTTCTGGGCGCCCGACATCCCGCAGTGGGCCAGTGCACTGACCTTCCTGGTGATCCTCTACGCGGCCAACCTGATCTCGGTGAAGCTGTTCGGCGAGATCGAGTTCTGGTTCTCGATGGTCAAGGTCACCGCCATCATCGGCATGATCCTGATCGGCATCGGGGTGCTCACCCTCGGCTTCAGCAAGGCCGGTGACACCGCGTCGATCACCCACCTGTGGCAGGACGGCGGCTTCTTCCCCAAGGGCATCGGCGCCACCGTGATGACGCTGCAGATCGTCATGTTCGCCTACCTGGGCGTCGAACTCGTCGGCGTCACCGCCGGGGAGAGCGAGAACCCCGAGAAGACCCTGCCGCGCGCCATCAACACCCTGCCCTGGCGCATCATGCTGTTCTACATCGGCGCGCTGGTGATCATCCTCTCGCTCGTGCCGTGGACCGAGTTCCAGCCCGGCGTCAGCCCGTTCGTGGCCGCCTTCGGCAAGATCGGCATCCCGGCCGCGGCCGGCATCATCAACTTCGTGGTGCTCACCGCCGCGCTCTCCTCCTGCAACTCCGGCATGTACTCCACCGGCCGGATGCTGCGCGACCTCGCCCTGCGCGGCCAGGCCCCGGGGCAGCTCACCAAGCTCAACACCCACCGCACCCCGGCCTTCGCGATCACCCTCTCCTGCCTGCTGATGGGCGTCGGCGTGGTGCTCAACTACCTCGTCCCGGCCAAGGCGTTCGAGTACATCACCTCCGTCGCCACCGTCTGCGGCCTGTGGACCTGGGCGATGATCCTGATCTGCCAGATCCGCTACCGCAAGGCCTGGCGGGCCGGCCACCTGCCGCCGCCCACCTTCAAGGCGCCCGGCGGCGCCTGGACCAGCTGGACCGCGCTCGCCTTCCTCGCCCTGGTCGTGGTGCTGATCGCGTTCGACGCGGACAACCGGATCTCGCTGTACGTCTTCCCGGGCTGGGCCGTCCTGCTGGTGATCGGCTACCAGGTGCTCAAGCGCCGCAACCCGAGGGCCGCCCACGGCGTCGCCCACGACCACCTGCACGTGCGCAACGGCGGCTGAACCGCCGGGACCTGGCCGCCGCGCCCAGGTGGCGGACACCCGGTGACCGCGCTCCGGACGCCCCGGCGGACACCCGCCGGGGCGTGGCTATCCTGACCGCATGCTGACCATCACCCGAGAACTCCGCGACCGGATCGTGGCCCACGCCCGCGCCGACCACCCGGACGAGGCCTGCGGCGTGGTCGCCGGACCGGCCGGCAGCGGACGGCCCGAGCGGTTCGTCCCGATGCTCAACGCGGCTCGCTCGCCCACCTTCTACGAGTTCGACTCGGGCGACCTGCTCAAGCTCTACCGCGAGATGGACGACCGCGACGAGGAGCCGGTGATCGTCTACCACTCGCACACCGCCACCGAGGCCTACCCCTCGCGCACCGACGTGAGCTACGCCTCCGAGCCGTTCGCCCACTACGTCCTGGTCTCCACCGCCGACGGCAATGGCGAGGACGACCCGTTCCAGTTCCGCTCGTTCCGCATCGTGGACGGCGAGATCACAGAGGAAGACGTCCAGGTCGTCGAGGCCCACCCGGCCTGACCAGCACCCACCTGGGCGCGGCCCGCCGACCGCCCGCGAGCGGTCGGCGGGCCCGTGTCGTCTCAGCCCGAGAAACGGGAACATCCGGATCCCGAGACGGGCATGGAGGAGCGGGCCGGGGAATCTATACGATGAGCCCATGCGTTCCGTCGATGTGAGCAACCAGGCCCCGGGCACCCGCCTCGTGGCACGCCTGCACGTCGACCTGTGCCGGCTCGCCAGTGCGATCTGTCCCGGCACGCCCGCGCGTTCGCGCTGAGCCGCCCGCCCCACCCGGTGCCCACCGCCTGCCGGCGACGCCGAGCCCCGGGACCACCCTCCCCGCCGTGCCCGCCGCGGCCCACCCACCTCACGACTCGCACAGGAGCGCACCCATGGCCATCGAGGTCCGCATCCCGACCATCCTCCGCACCTACACCGACGGCGCCAAGGCCGTCGAGGGCACCGGCAGCAACCTCGGGGAGCTCTTCGCCGACCTCGACGCCCGCCACCCGGGCATCGCCGCCCGCCTGGTCGAGGGCGGTGAGCTGCGCCGCTTCGTCAACGTCTACCTGAACGACGAGGACGTCCGCTTCCTGGAGGGCATCTCCACCGCCCTCGCCGACGGTGACAGCGTCACCATCCTGCCCGCCGTGGCCGGCGGAGCCCGCTGACCTCCCGCCCTCCCGTCCGCCCAGCGGCGGGCGGGAGGGCGCCCTTCCGCACCCCCACCGCCGTGGCCGGAGGCCTCCCTTGCGTTACGACAGCCCGCTCGAAGCCGTCGGCAACACCCCGCTGGTCCGCCTGCCGCGGCTGTCCGCCGCCGTCCCCGGCAACACCGACGGGCAGGTGACGCTCTGGGCCAAGCTGGAGGACCGCAACCCCACCGGCTCGATCAAGGACCGCCCGGCGCTGCACATGATCGAGCGCGCCGAGGCCGCCGGCCGGCTCACCCCCGGCTGCACCATCCTGGAACCCACCAGCGGCAACACCGGCATCTCGCTCGCCATGGCCGCCAAGCTCAAGGGCTACCGGATGGTCTGCGTGATGCCCGAGAACACCAGCGAGGAACGGCGCGAACTGCTCCGCATGTGGGGCGCCGAGATCATCCCCTCGCCGGCCGCCGGCGGCTCCAACACCGCCGTCCGGATCGCCAAGGAGATCGCCGCCGAGCACCCGGACTGGGTCATGCTCTACCAGTACGGCAACCCCGACAACGCGGGCGCCCACTACGCCACCACCGGCCCCGAGATCCTCGCCGACCTGCCGACCGTCACCCACTTCGTGGCCGGCCTCGGCACCACCGGCACCCTGATGGGCGTCGGGCGCTACCTGCGCGAGAAGGTCCCCGGCGTGCGGATCGTCGCCGCCGAACCCCGCTACGACGACCTGGTGTACGGGCTGCGCAACCTCGACGAGGGCTTCGTCCCCGAGCTGTACGACGCCGCGGTGCTCACCACCCGTTTCTCGGTCGGCTCCGCGGACGCCGTCCGCCGCACCCGCGAACTCCTCCAGCAGGAGGGCATCTTCGCGGGCGTCTCGACCGGCGCGATCCTGCACGCCGCGATCGGCGTCGGCCGCAAGGCCGCGGCGGCCGGGGAGCGCGCCGACATCGTGTTCGTGGTCGCCGACGGCGGCTGGAAGTACCTGTCCACCGGCATCTACACCGCGGAGACCACCGAGGCGGCCGTCGAGGCGCTGCAGGGGCAGCTCTGGGCCTGAGAGCCCCAGCGGTGCTGGAGGGCCAGCTCCGGGCCTAGCCGCGTTGCAGGGCCTGCTGCGCGCGCGACCAGACCTGCCGGTCCACCGTGCCGGCCCGGCGGCGGAAGGCCGACAGCGGCACCTCGCGCAGCTCGTCGGTCTCCAGCCAGCTGGTGCGGCCCTGCCGGTCGCCCACCGAGGCGGGCGGCAGCGGCAGCACGCCCGGGCGTTCGGCGTGGTGCTTGCTGGTGATCTTCGCGACGGTCGCGGTGCGGCCGTGCACCCGCAGCACCAGGCACGGGCGGTCCTTCGACCCCGGGCCGTCCTCGAACGGGACCTCCGCCCACCAGATCTCCTGCGGCTGCGGCCCCGGACGGCCCTTGGCCGCCTGGCGCGGGCGCGGAGCCGTCGGACCGGCCGGTCGCGGCGCCGGGCGGGTGCGCCGGACCAGCGCCCCCACGACGGCGGCCAGGAGCGCGACGCCCGCCACCGCCAGGACCACCCAGACCCCGGTCGAACTGTTCATGGCGCGAACCGTACCGGGCCCATGGCGGCCCCCACCACCGTGAGTGCCCGGACGGCCGGGCATTTGTCCGCACCACGCACCCGGTTCGTCACGGAATGACCACGGTGCCCGTTCCGTGGTGAAGAGTCGCCGACGCCCGGACAGGCTGCCTCACGTACGCCCGCCCCGCCCCTCCGGAGGTGCCTCGTGGGGAGAAGCTCCGAGCTGTGGTCCTACGCCGAGATCGCCCGCCACATCAACGTGCAGGCCGAGAGCGTCCGCAACTACCGGCGGCACGGGCTGCTGCCCGACCCGGACGTCCTCGACGCCGGCGGCCACCCCCGCTGGTACCCCGACACGATCAAGGCCTGGGCCCGCAACCGCCCCCGCCACCGCTGACCCGACGGCACCCGAACGGACGGCACCGCCCCCGCCCCGGCGTTCTGGTGATTCCAGCCACAGCCCGGCACGGGGACGGGGGCAAAGTGTCGCTCCGCCCTTACTCTCGACACGCGAAGCAGTGCTACCGGCCGGTTCCACCGGCCCGGCCTGCCGTTTTCCAGCAGCAGCCAGGACGTGTCGGGGCGGAGGGGCTCGGATGAAACTGACCGTGGTGGGGTGCTCGGGGAGCTTCCCGTCCGCCGAATCGCCCTGCTCCAGCTACCTCGTCGAGGCCGACGGCTACCGCGTCGTGCTCGACCTCGGCAACGGTGCCCTCGGCGCCCTGCAGAAGTACGTGGACATCTACGAGGTCGACGCCGTCCTGCTCAGCCACCTGCACGCCGACCACTGCGTCGACCTGTGCGCCTACTGGGTCGCCCGCAACTACCGCGCCGAGGGCTGCCCCGACCCGATGCCCGTCTACGGCCCGGCCGGCACCGCCGAACGGCTCGCCCGCGCCTACGACATGCCGGAGAACCCGGGGATGAAGGAGGTCTTCGACTTCCACACCCTCACCCCCGGGGCCTTCGACCTCGGCCCGTTCCGGATCGAGGTCGCCCAGGTCAACCACCCCGTCGACGCCTTCGCCTTCCGCCTCGAACACGACGGCCGCGCGCTCGTCTACTCCGGCGACACCGGCGAGAGCGCCGAACTCGTCGAACTCGCCCGCGACGCCGACCTCTTCCTCTGCGAGGCCGCCTACATCGACGGCCGGGACACCTACCAGGCCGTCCACCTCAACGGCCGGGAGGCCGGCGAGCACGCCGCCGCCGCCCACGTCCGCCGGCTCGTCCTCACCCACATCCCCCCGTGGACCGACGCCGAGCACAACCGCCGCGATGCCGCCGCCGCGTACCCGGGCCCCGTCGAGGTCGCCCGGGCGGGTGCGGTGTACCGGATCTGAGCGGGCGGGCGGGCCGGTCGGCTCGGCGTCGGCCGTCTCAGCGTCGGCCGGGGAGCGGCAGGCCGAGGTGGTCGCGCAGGGTCGTCCCGCTGTAGTCGGTGCGGAACACCCCGCGCTCCTGGAGCAGCGGCACCACGCGGTCGACGAACGCGTCCAGGCCGCCCGGGGTCAGGTGGGGGACGAGGATGAAGCCGTCGGCCGCGTCGTTCTGCACGAAGAAGTCGATCCGCTCGGCGACCGTCGCGGGGGAGCCGATGAAGGACTGCCGGCCGGTCACCTCGATCACCAGCTCGCGGCTGGTGAGCTTCTTCTCGGCGGCCAGCGCCCGCCAGCGGGCGGCGACGGCCGACGGGTCGCCGATCCGGACCCGGCCCTGGGCCAGGGCGCTGTCCGGGTCGGGGTCGACGGCGGGCAGCGGACCGTCCGGGTCGTGGTCGGACAGGTCGATGCCCCAGACCTGTTCCAGGAAGGCGATCGTGGTCTGCGGCCCGACCTGGGCCCGGCGGACCTCGGCAGCGAGTTCGGCGGCCTCGGCGTCGGTGTCGCCGAGGGCGAAGGTGACGCCGGGCATGATCTTCAGCTCGTCCGGCTTGCGGCCGTACGCGGCGAGCCGGCGCTTGACGTCCGCGTGGAAGGCCTGGCCGTCGGCGAGGGTGGAGTGCCGGCTGAAGACGACGTCGGCGGTCGCGGCGGCGAACTCCCGGCCCTCGTCGGAGTCCCCGGCCTGGATGACCACCGGGTGGCCCTGCGGCGGGCGGGGCAGCGAGAGCCGGCCCTCGACCTCGAACTGCGGGCCGCTGTGCCGGACGGTCTCCGCTCCGCCGTCCCAGAACTCCCGGGCGAGCTGCACGAATTCGGCGGCCCGGGTGTAGCGGTCGGCGCGGTCGAGGTAGCCGCCGCGGCGGAAGTTCTCCCCGGTGAAGGCGTCCGAGGAGGTGACCACGTTCCAGGCCGCGCGCCCGCCGGAGAGGTGGTCCAACGAGGCGAACCGACGGGCCAGTTCGTACGGTTCGTTGAAGGTGGCGTTGACGGTGCCGGCCAGCCCGAGACGGGTGGTGACGGCGGCCAGCGCGTTCAACACGGTGATCGACTCGGGGCGGCCGACCACGTCCAGGTCGTGGATGCGGCCCTTGTTCTCGCGCAGCCGCAGGCCCTCGGCGAGGAAGAAGAAGTCGAACTTCCCGCGCTCGGCGGTCTCGGCGAGGTGGCGGAAGGAGTCGAACTCGATGTGGCTGCCGGAGTCCGGGTCGCTCCACACCGTGGTGTTGTTGACGCCGGGGAAGTGCGCGGCGAGGTGGATCTGCTTGAGCGGGCGGTCCGTCATCGGGTCACCTCGGCGAGAGCGGCGGCGGACGGGGCGGCGGTGGCGGCGGTGTTGGTGGCGGCGTCGGTGGCGTAGCGGCTGGCCGGGCGGGCCAGGCCGAGGTGGTCGCGCAGGGTGCGGCCGGCCGCGTACCCGGCGCGGAACAGCCCCTGGGCGCGCAGCACCGGGACGACCCGTTCGGCGAGGGCGGCCAGGTCCCGTTCGGGCTCGGCGGGGACGAGGTGGAAGCCGTCGACGCCGGTGCCGATCGCGGCGAGGTCGGCGAGCAGGCGGTCGGCCGCGGCGTCGTCGGGCAGGGAGGCGTCGGTCCGGGCGAGGATGCGCAGGTGCTCGCCGGCGCGCAGCCGCAGTTCGGTGGCGGCGGCCAGCCGGGCGGCGTGGTCGGGGGCGTCCAGCAGGACGACGTCGGCGTACCGGATCGCCGCCGCGACCCGGGCGCGACCGCCGGGGGAGGCGTACGGGGCGAGGTCGACGGCGGACACCGGGACGGCGACGACCGGGCGGCCCTGCGGTGGGCGCGGGGTGATCGACGGCCCGCGGACGGAGAAGTGCGGGCCCTCGAAGTCGACGTAGTGCAGCTTGTCGCGGTCGATGAACCGCCCGGTGGCGGTGTCGCGGATCTCCGCGTCGTCCTCCCAGCTGTCCCAGAGCCGGGCGGCGACCTCGACGGCGTCGGCGGCTTCGGCCCAGAGCGCGTCCGCGGGGGCGGTCGGGCGGCGGCCGAAGGCCTTGGCCTCGGCCTCGGTGGCGGAGACGCCGACCAGCCAGCCGGCCCGGCCCCGGCTCACCCAGTCCAGGGTGTTGACCGCGATCGAGGTGTGGAACGGCTCGGTGTGGGTGGTGGTGACGGTGGGCACCAGTCCGACCCGCTCGGTCAGCGGGGCGATCCGGGCGAGGGTGGCGAGGGCGTCGGGGCGGCGCGGTTCGGGGGTGAAGGAGTCGTCGAGGGTGACGAAGTCGAGGGTGGCCCGCTCGGCGAGGCGGGCGAGGGCGGCGTAGTGCCCGGCGTCGACGTGGCCGGGGCTGTCCAGGGCGGCGGAGAGGTGCAGTTGGCGGGGCATGCTGAGGCCTGACTTTCCTCGTGCGGACGCGTGCGGGCGACGCCGGCGAACGCGCACAGGGTGTGTGCGGGTGCGTACGGCCGCGCGCGGGTGCGCGGTGGCGGCCCGGAGGCGGGCGGGGCCCGTGCGGGCGGGAGGGGAGGAACGGCGCCGGGCGGGAGGTCAGCCGGGCGGCGGGGGGAACGGTCGGCTCAGCCGCGACACGCCGCGGACCACACGCGACCGAAGTCGATGTGGCTGCGGGTCACCAGCGGGCAGGACGCGTTCACGGCTTCAGTTGACCAGTGCCTCCGCCGGTTCGTCAACCGCCGTTCCCGCCGCCCCGGGGTGGGACGCGCGACGACCCCGCCCCGCCGCTGGGGGAGCAGCGGCGGGGCGGGGTCGTGGAGTGCGGACGGGCGGGGCCTCAGGCCTTGGTCACGTCCTCGATCTCGTCGTCGTCCTCGCGACCGGGGGTCTTGAGGTCGAACTTGGTGATCGCGAAGCGGAAGAGGAAGTAGTACAGCGCGGCGAAGACCAGGCCGATCGGGATGATCAGCCACGGGTCGGTGGCCTTGCTCCAGGCCAGCGCGTAGTCGATCAGGCCGCCGGAGAAGGTGAAGCCGTCGTGCACGCCGAGCGCCCAGGTGACGGTCATCGAGACGGCGGTGAGCACCGCGTGGATGACGTACAGGGCCGGGGCGATGAAGACGAAGGCGAACTCGATCGGCTCGGTGACACCGGTGACGAAGGAGGTCAGCGCCAGCGAGACCATCATGCCGGTGATGGCCTTGCGGCGGTGCGGCTTGGCGGCGTGGGCGATGGCCAGTGCGGCGGCGGGCAGCGCGAACATCATGATCGGGAAGAAGCCGGACATGAACTGGCCGGCGGTCGGGTCGCCGGCGAAGAAGCGCGGGATGTCGCCGTGCACGATGGTGCCGTCGGCCTTGGTGAAGTCACCGGTCTGGAACCAGGCGTAGGAGTTCACGAACTGGTGCATGCCGACCGGCAGCAGACCGCGGTTGACCAGGCCGAAGGCGCCCGCGCCGAGCGCGCCGGCACCGATCAGGGTGTCGTTCAGGCTCTTGATGGCGTCGCCGACCGGGCCCCAGGTCAGGGCGAACAGGACACCGATGCCGGTGCCGACGAAGGCCATCAGGATCGGCACCAGACGGCGGCCGTTGAAGAAGCCGAGCCAGTCGACCAGCTTGGTGCGGTGGTACTTCTGCCACAGCACGGCGGCCAGCAGGCCGATCACGATGCCGCCGAGCACACCCGGGTTCTGGTAGGTCGGGTCGACCCACTTGCCGTCGGCGATGTGGCCCTTGGTGATCGGGAACGCGGTCAGCACGTTCTTGTAGACCAGGAAGCCGACCAGGGCGGCGAGGGCGGTGGAGCCGTCCGCCTTCTTGGCGAAGCCGATCGCGATACCCACCGCGAACAGCAGCGGCAGGTTGTCGAAGACCCCGCTACCGGCGGTGTTGAACACCGCGGCGACCTTGTCCCAGCCGAGGCCGTCCTTGCCGAACACGTCGTCCTGGCCGAGGCGCATCAGCAGACCGGCGGCGGGGAGCACGGCGATGGGCAGCTGGAGGCTGCGGCCGATCTTCTGCAGGCCCTGGAGCAGGTTCTGGCCGAATTTCTTGGCGGGGCTGGGCGTGGCCGGAGCCGTGGCGGGCGCCGGTGCCTGCGCTGACTGACTCATTGGGGTGGGTTCCTAACGGCATGGCGGTCGGGGGAGGGGCACAGGGGGCCGAACCGCGAACTGGTCTACACCACGTGTGGTGTAGACCAGTTTTGTAGCACGGGTGGAGAAGGGGGGGAACCCCGGAAAGCGCCCCTGCCGGGAAGCGCTATGAAATCGAAACCTAGTTGCGGAACGACGATCATGATTACCCGCCGTGATTGGGATTTTGGCTATTTGCGCAACAAAAAGACCCGGCCCCGTCCGGAGGCCCCGCCGAGGCCTCGTCAGGGGTCCGCCGCGGGCCCGGCGGTGCGCGGACGGGGGTCGGGTCGGCGGGGTTCACCGGCGGACGCGACGGTGTCCGGGCGGAGGCGGCCTCCGGAGCTCCGGTGCCCGCTGCCGGGGTCCGGGCCGGGTGCGGTGGGCGGCGGCGAAGGGGCCCACCGGGGTGTCGGACATCACGGACGGCCGGCGGTCGGGAGAAGTCCGGGCCCCACCCCGTCCGGCTTCGGCCAATCCGCGGCTTTCCGACCCCCTCGGCGCATGGTCGGGGCCGGCGGGGAAACGGTGGCGGCCGATTGCCGGCCACCGCCCGGGCCGGGCGGCGGCGGACTTTCCCCACCCCCGCGGTGCCCCCGGCCGGTGGCCCGGCGGCCGGGCGGTGCGGGTCGCCCCGGCCCCGCCCGGCACGGCTGACGGCCCGCCGGGGAATCCCCGGGGCGCATATCGGAATTGTTTTACCGCCCGGGCATTTGGTCCTTTCCGGAAATGTCGAAGGCCTCCGGACCGTCGGGTCCGGAGGCCATTGCGGGTGCCGCCCGGTGACGCTCGGTTTCAGACCTTGGTGACGTCCTCGACCTCGCTCTCGTCCTCCCGCCCGGGTGTTTTCAGATTGAATTTGACGATGATGAACCGGAAGAGCGCGTAGTACACGGCGGCGAAGCAGAGCCCGATCGGGATGATCAGCCACGGCTTGGTGGCCAGCCCCCAGTTGATGACGTAGTCGATCAGGCCGGCCGAGAAGCTGAAGCCGTCGTGCACCCCGAGCCCCCAGGTGACGGCCATCGAGGCGCCGGTCAGCAGCGCGTGCACGCCGTACAGGGCCGGGGCGACGTAGGCGAAGGAGTACTCGAGCGGTTCGGTGACGCCCGTCACGAAGGAGGTCAGGCCGACCGAGAGCATCAGGCCGTAGATCTCCTTGCGGCGGTGCGGTTTCGCCGAGTGCGCGATCGCCAGTGCGGCGGCGGGCAGCGCGAACATCATGATCGGGAAGAATCCGGACTGGAACTGGCCGGCCGTCGGGTCACCCGCCAGGAAGCGCGGGATGTCGCCGTGCGCGATGGTGCCGTCCGGCTTGATGAACTCGCCGAACTGGAACCAGACGAATGTGTTCAGCAGCTGGTGCATGCCGATCAGCAGCAGCGCGCGGTTGAACAGGCCGAAGATGCCGGCGCCGCCCGCGCCCAGGTCGGCCAGGGTCTGGCTGAAGTCGTTGAGCCCGCGGCCGATCGGCGGCCAGACCCAGAGCGCCACGCAGGCGGTGGCCAGGCCCACCACCGCGGTGATCATCGGCACCAGGCGGCGGCCGTTGAAGAAGCCCAGCCAGTCGACCAGCCTGGTGCGGTGGAAGCGGACCCAGAGCCAGGCCGACATCAGGCCGATCAGGATGCCGCCCAGGACGCCCGGGTTCTGGTACGTCGCGGCCGCCGCCTTGGCCGAGCTGTAGTCCACGCACTGGCCGGTCCAGGCGTCGGTGACCAGGACCGTCCCGTTCTTGCAGCTCTCCGGGAACGCGTGCAGGACCTTGTAGTAGACGAGGAAGCCCACCACGGCGGCCAGCGCGGTGGAACCGTCCGCCTTCTTCGCCATGCCGATCGCCACACCGACGCAGAACAGCATCGGCAGGCCGAACGAGGAGTCCAGCAGGGCGCCGCCGGCCGAGGCGAAGACCTTGGCGACGTCGGTCCAGCCGAGGCCGTCCTTGCCGAAGACGTCGGGCTGGCCGAGCCGGTTGAGGATGCCGGCCGCGGGGAGCACCGCCACCGGGAGCTGCAGGGAGCGGCCCATCTTCTGGAGGCCGCCGTAGAAGGTGTGCCACCACACGCGCTGCGGGGCCGTGGCGCCTGCCGAACTCATCCTTCGCCCTCCGAGAGCAGTTGCCGGCCGGTGGCCCCCGGCGGGACCCCCGGGCGGGGATCCGGAACACCCGGGGTCCTTTCTGCGTTCATCGGAGTACACATATATTGGTGTAGACCACTTTGGGACGCAGGCCGCACTCCGGGCACGAGCCCGCTGCTCGTCATCCTCTGGTGGCGGTCGGGACCGTGCGCGCCGGAATGGGCCAAAAGTGGACTAACGTGGCAGATCGGACCGGAGCAGGTGATGCTGGTCGCGCTGCCCGGCGGCGCGACCGCGGCTGAACCCGCGTCAGCACCGGTACCGACCACGCCGGCCACCGGTCGGCGGACACCCCAGTACAGCGCAGGACGGCACCCGGCAGAGCGGCCGGCGGGCCGAGACAGAGGGAGAAATCAGATGGCCAGCAAGGCTGAGAAGATCGTCGCCGGTCTGGGCGGCATCGACAACATCGAAGAGGTCGAGGGCTGCATCACCCGCCTTCGCACCGAGGTCAAGGACGCCTCCCTGGTCAACGAGGCCGCCCTCAAGGCCGCCGGCGCCCACGGCGTCGTCAAGATGGGCACCGCCATCCAGGTCGTCATCGGCACCGACGCCGACCCGATCGCCGCTGACATCGAGGACATGATGTGAGCTGAGCCACCGGGCTCACCCCACCCCCGGCCCGCCGCCCCACCCGGGAACGGCGGGCCGAGGCGCACCCGGGGACGGCGCCGAGCGCAGCCGGGGAGCGGCGCCCAGCCGCACCCTGGCGGGCCGAGGCGCACCCGGAACACCCGCTCCGAGCGACTACGCTCAGTGCCTATGTCACGCATCGACGGCCGCACCCCCGACCAGCTCCGCCCCATCACCATCGAACGGGGCTGGAGCAAGCACGCCGAAGGATCCGTCCTCATCTCCTACGGCGACACCAAGGTGCTGTGCACCGCCAGCGTCACCGAGGGCGTCCCCCGCTGGCGCAAGGGCAGCGGCGAAGGCTGGGTCACCGCCGAGTACTCCATGCTCCCGCGCGCCACCAACACCCGCGGCGACCGCGAGGCCGTCAAGGGCCGCATCGGCGGCCGCACCCACGAGATCAGCCGGCTCATCGGCCGCTCGCTGCGCGCCGTCGTCGACCACCGCGCCCTCGCCGAGAACACCATCGTCCTCGACTGCGACGTCCTCCAGGCCGACGGCGGCACCCGCACCGCCGCCATCACCGGCGCCTACGTCGCCCTCGCCGACGCGGTCGCCTGGGCCCGCGACCGCAAGCTCCTGCGCGCCAAGGGCCAGCCCATCACCGGCGGCGTCAGCGCCGTCAGCGTCGGCATCATCGACGGCGTCCCGATGCTCGACCTCCAGTACGAGGAGGACGTCCGCGCCGAGACCGACATGAACATCGTCTGCACCTCCGACGGCCGCTTCGTCGAGGTCCAGGGCACCGCCGAGGGCGCCCCCTTCGACCGCGCCCTGCTCGACCGCCTGCTCGACCTCGGCACCCTGGGCTGCGCCGAGCTCGACGAGATCCAGCGCAAGGCCCTGGAGGCCTGAACCGGTTCGGCCCACGGCGCCGTGGACCCGGATGTACCCGCAGCCGTACGGGCCGCTGTACACGCCGGGCCCGAAGCCCGTACGGTTCCCGCAGCACCCCTGCTGCGGGAACCGCGCACCCCCCGGCGCGCGTCCCGTCCCACGGAACCCGCGCGCCCCACAGGAGGACCGGATGCCGTCCAGCATCGCCCGCCCCGCCGCCCTCGCCGTGGCCGGCCTGATCGCCATCCTCCCGCTCAGCATGGTCAGTTGCTCTGCGGCCCAGAAGGCGATCGACTGCGGCAGCACGGCGGTCAGGATCACCGGTGACCTCGCCGACGTCACCAGCGCCTACGGCAACGCGAGCAACGACTCGGCGGCCGCCGGGAAGGCGCTGGAGAAGCTCAGGACCGACCTCAACCAGGTCGGCAAGAACTCCAAGAACACCGACGTCGCCAAGGTCGTCGCCGACCTGCAGAAGCAGGCCGACAAGGTCCAGCAGGCCGTCGACAAGAAGGAAGTCCCCGACCTCAAGCCGCTCGGCGACGCGGCCGGCAACCTCACCTCGGTCTGCACCGGCTGACGCCGGGACGGCTGCCGATAGGGTGGGCGATATGTCCACCCGATTGATCCTCGCCACCCGTAACCAGCACAAGGTCGCCGAACTCCGCGCCATCCTCGGCGAGGCCGGCCTGGACGTCGAACTCGTCGGCGCCGACGCCTACCCCGAGATCCCGGACGTCCCGGAGACCGGCGTCACCTTCGCCGAGAACGCGCTCCTCAAGGCTCACGCCCTCGCCCGCGCCACCGGCCTGCCCGCCGTCGCCGACGACTCCGGCCTCTGCGTCGACGTCCTGAACGGCGCCCCCGGCATCTTCTCCGCCCGCTGGGTCGGCAAGCACGGCGACGACCGCGCCAACCTCGACCTGCTGCTCGCCCAGCTCTCCGACATCTCCGACCCGCACCGCGGCGCCCACTTCTTCTGCGCCGCCGCCCTCGCCCTCCCCGACGGCACCGAGCGCGTCGTCGAGGGCCGCCTCCTCGGCACCCTGCGCACCGCCCCCTCCGGCGACGGCGGCTTCGGCTACGACCCGATCCTCCAGCCCCTCGGCGAGACCCGCACCTGCGCCGAACTCACCCCCGCCGAGAAGAACGCCATCAGCCATCGCGGCCTGGCCTTCCGCGGCCTCGCCCCGGTCGTCAAGGACCTCCTGGGCTGACGGCCGGTCGGAGAGCGCCGAAGGCCCGCCGCGGATCATTCCGGGGCGGGCCTTCGAATCTAAGGCTAGTGCGGCCTGAGGGACTTGAACCCTCACGGGATTTCTCCCACGGGCACCTAAAACCCGGGCGTCTGCCGATTCCGCCAAGGCCGCATGGCCTCTAGTCTAGGGCTTCGCCCGTGCCGGGGCACCGTCCTTTCCGGTGCGGCACCGTCCCGGATGCGGGCGGGCGGTGGTGTCGAGGGGTTCGGCGGCGGGTTCGGCGGCGGGTTCAGTGGGGGCGTTCGGTCGCGGGGTGACGGGGTTTCGGCCAAGGGGTGACTTGTTGCCGTCGGTGGGGTGACCGGCGGGGTTGGGGATTTGATTACCAATTGGTACAGACCTATTGACCTATGTGGTTCAGACCACATAGCTTCGGCGCCAATTGCAATCCCCCCACGTGCGTGCTCCCCCACAGGCACGCGCCGACACTCTCTCCCGGAGGACCGAGTGTTGATCCGAAACACGGCGGAGCGGCGTCCCACCGCCGCACTCCGCCGCAAGAGCCCGGCTGCCCGGGCGGGCGCGGTCGCGCTGGCGGCGGCCGGTCTGGCCGGTCTGCTGCTGTCGACGCTGGGCGCGGTGCCCTCGCAGGCGTCCGCGACCGTCGACAACGGGGCCTGTCGCCCCGACGGCCTGTACCAGACGCCCGGGGTGGACGTCCCGTACTGCTCGGTCTACGACACCGGCGGCCGCGAGAAGATGGGCGCGGACCACCAGCGCCGCATCATCGGCTACTTCACCGGCTGGCGCACCGGCAAGAACGGCGACCAGCCCTACCTGGTGAACGACATCCCCTGGGACAAGGTCACCCACCTCAACTACGCGTTCGGCCACGTCGGCGGTGACAACAAGCTCTCCGTCGGCACCGACGGCCCGACCAACGAGGCCACCGGGATCTCCTTCCCGGGCGTGCCCGGCGCCGAGTTGGACCCGACGCTGCCCTACAAGGGCCACTTCAATCTGCTGACGAAGTTCAAGAAGCAGTACCCGAACGTCAAGACCCTGATCTCGGTGGGCGGTTGGACCGAGACCGGCGGATACTTCGGGGACGACGGCAAGCGCGTCAACTCCGGCGGCTTCTACTCGATGACCGTCAACCCGGACGGCAGCGTCAACCAGGCCGGCATCGACACCTTCGCCGCCTCGTCCGTCGACTTCATCCGCAAGTACGGTTTCAACGGCGTCGACGTCGACTACGAGTACCCGACCTCGATGAAGGACGCCGGCAACCCGCTGGACTGGCAGCTCGCCAACTCCAAGCGCGGCTCGCTGGCGAAGGGCTACGCGGCGCTGATGAAGACGCTGCGCGAGAACCTGGACCGGGCCGGCGCCGCCGACGGCAGGCACTACCTGCTGTCGGTCGCGGCCCCGTCGTCCGGCTACCTGCTGCGCGGCATGGAGACCTTCCAGGTGGCGCAGTACCTGGACTACGTCAACATCATGTCGTACGACCTGCACGGCGCCTGGAACAAGTACGTCGGCCCGAACGCCTCGCTGTTCGACGACGGCAAGGACGGCGAGCTGGCGGCGGCCAACGTGTACGGCACCGGCCAGTACGGCGGCATCGGCTACCTGAACGCCGACTGGTCGTACCACTACTTCCGCGGTGCGATGCCGGGCGGCCGGATCAACGTCGGCCTGCCGTACTACACCCGGGGCTTCAAGAACGTCACGGGCGGCACCAACGGCCTGTGGGGCGCCGCGGCGGCGACCACCTGCCCGGTCGGCTCCGGCCTGACCTCCTGCGGTGACGGCGCGGTCGGCATCGACAACATCTGGAACGACAAGGACGACGCGGGCAAGGAGTCCCCGGCCGGGTCGAACCCGATGTGGCACGCGAAGAACCTGGAGAAGGGCATCCTGCCCGACTACCTGGCCAAGTACGGCGTGAAGGACACCGCGCTGCAGGGCACCTACGCCCGCAACTACAGCAGCAGCCTGGTGGCGCCGTGGCTGTGGAACGACGCCAAGAAGGTGTTCCTCTCCACCGAGGACGAGCAGTCGGTGGGTGCCAAGGCGGACTACATCGTCAACCAGGGCGCCGGCGGCGCGATGATCTGGGAGCTCGCGGGCGACTACAAGTGGGACGCGAGCGCCAACGGCGGCAAGGGCGAGTACGTGCCGGGTTCGACGCTGACCTCGCTGATGTACGACAAGTTCAAGGCGGCCACGCCGTACGGCGCGACCCGTTCGACGGTCCCGCTGCCGCAGCAGACCCTGCCGATCGACGTGTCGTTCACCAACTTCGCGCTGGGTGACTCGAACTACCCGATCAACCCGAAGATCCACATCGTCAACAACTCGACGACGACCCTGCCGGGCGGCACCGAGTTCCAGTTCGACTACAGCAACTCGGCTCCGGGCAACGCCAAGGACCAGTCAGGTTTCGGCCTCCAGGTCATCCGGCAGGACAACCCCGGTCCGGGCAACGTGGGCGGCCTGAAGGGCACCTACAACCGGGTGTCGGTCAAGCTGCCGGGCTGGCAGTCGCTGGCTCCGGGCGCCTCGGTGGACCTGGACTTCGTCTACTACCTGCCGGTCTCGACCCCGTCGAACTGGACGGTCAACGTGAACGGCACGCTGTACGGGCTCAAGGGCGACCTGACCCGGGGCACGGTGGACGGCGGCACGCCGACCCCGACCCCGACGCCGACCGCGACCGTCACCGCTTCGCCGACCGCGACCGCCTCCCCGACGGCGACCGCCTCGCCCACCGCCACGGCCTCGCCGACCGCGACGGCCACCGCGACCGCCACCCCGACGACGGGGGCCTGCACGGCCGCCCCGAGCTGGGACGCGGGCACCACCTACGCGGCCACCACCAAGGTGTCGTGGAAGGGCCACTACTACCAGAACAAGTGGTGGACCAAGGGCGACGACCCCGCGGCCAGCGGCTCGTGGGGCGTCTGGAGCGACCTCGGGGCCTGCTGACGGCGCCCTGAGGTGAGAGACGGCGGTGGCGGTGCACCCGGTCGGGGGGTGTGCCGCCACCGCTTCGTTCAGCGAGGTGCCGGGAGAGCGAGGTGCCGGGAGAGCGAGGCACCGGGCCGTCGAGCGCCAGGCCTTCGAGCATCAGGCCGTCTCGACCTTGAGGTCGCGCAGCAGCTTGGCGACGTGCCCGGTGGCCTTCACGTTGTACAGTGCGCGCTCGACCTTGCCCTGCTCGTCCACGATCACGGTGGAGCGGATCACGCCGACGTAGGTGCGGCCGTAGTTCTGCTTCTCGCCGTAGGCGCCGTAGGCCTCCAGCACCTGGTGGTCCGGGTCGGACACCAGGGTGACCTTGAGGTTCTCGGCCTCGCGGAACTTGCCGAGCTTCTCCGGCTTGTCCGGGGAGACGCCGATGACGTCGTAGCCGGCGCCGGCGAGGACCTCCAGGTTGTCGGTGAAGTCGCAGGCCTGCTTGGTGCAGCCGGGGGTGAGCGCGGCTGGGTAGAAGTAGACGATGACCTTGCGGCCCAGGTGGTCGGCGAGGGACACCTGGTTGCCGTCGGCGTCGGACAGGCTGAAGGCGGGCGCGGTGTCGCCGGGCTGGAGACGCTCACTCACGGGTAAATCTCCTGTTGCTGGGGCGGGCGGTCATAGCACGGCAAACTTACCCCCGATGGTGGGTGGGGTCGCGCGGCCCTGCTCGGCAACTGACAGACTGGGTCAGTCGCACAGGACAACATCAGCAAGTGAATGGGGTGGCCCGAGTGGGCGAGGCGAGCACGAAGGACAAGTCGGCGCGGACGACCGCCCAGATCGAGGCGGACATCTCCCGGACCCGCACCCAGCTGGCGGCCACCCTGGACGAGCTGGCCGTGCGCGTCCACCCGAGCACGATCAGCGCCCAGGTGAAGGCGAAGGCCGTGGCCGCCGTCGAGGAGAAGGCCGGCCGGGCGTACGTGGCCGCCAACGGCGTGGTGGAGAAGGTGCGGGCGCAGTTCGTGGACGAGAAGGGGCAGCCGCGCACGGAGCGGATCGTCCCGGCCGCGCTGGTCGGCGTGGGCGTGCTGCTGCTGGTGGCTTCCGCCCGGAAGCGCCGCAAGGGCTGAACGGGCACGGGGTGAGGGCCGGGCGCGGGAGGCGTCCGGCCTTCGGTGTGCCCGGGCCCGGGAGGTGCGCCCGGCTCTGGGGGGTGTGCCCGGGCCCGGGTGCGTGTCCGGCCCCGCGGGCGCCGCGGCTTCCCGCATGCCGGGCCAGCGTCACGCCGCGCGCCCGGGGGCGGTACCTTCGGGATCGTGAGTACGAACGACGAACCGACCCCGCAGGCCTCCTCCGCCGCACCCGAGTACGAGGCGGCGCGGCACGACCGGCTGGGCGAGAAGCTGCCGATCCGGATGCTGCACGACCGCGTGCTGGTGCGGATCGAGGGCAGCGAGGGCGAGCGCCGCTCGACCGGCGGCATCCTGATCCCCGCGACCGCGGAGCTGTCCAAGCGCTGCACCTGGGCGGAGGCCGTCGCGGTGGGCCAGAGCGTCCGCTCGGTGGAGCCGGGCGACCGGGTGCTGTACGACCCGGAGGACAAGCTGGAGGTCGAGGTCCGCGGCGCCACCTACGTGCTGCTGCGCGAGCGTGACCTGCACGCGGTGGCGGCGACCCGCTTCGGCGACACGGAGGGCTCGACCGGGCTCTACCTCTGAACCTCTGAGCACGGACGTGGCGTGAGCCGGTCGGGGCGGTGCCCCGGCCGGCTCCTTGCGTCCGGGCCTGTCGGTGGTGGGGGCTAGGGTCCGGGCATGACGAGGCGTGTGCCGGTGATCGGCGAGGGTGAGCGGCGGGCCCGGGTGGGGCGGCGGCAGTTGCTGGCGCCGTCGGTGCGGGTGGCGCGGGTGGAGCAGGTGGCGGACGCGCTGGTGGGGCTGCACGCGTCGGACCCGGCGACGGTGTACCTGTCGGCGTGCGCGCGGCTGGTGGAGCCGTCGGTGGCGGAGGTGGACCGGGCGCTGTACGAGGACGTCACGCTGGTGAAGCTGCTGTCGATGCGGCGGACGCTGTTCGCGGTGACGGAGGGCTTCGCGCCGCACGTGAGTTCGTCGACGGCGCGGGCGATCGCGGCGAGGGAGCGGGCGACGCTGCTCAAGCACCTGCGGGACCACGCGGACGGCTGGGACGAGGCGCGGCTGGCCGGGGCGGAGCGCGCGGTGCTGGCCGCCGTGGCCCGGCGCGGCGAGGCGACGACGAAGGAACTCGGCGACGACGTGCCGGAGTTGCGCGAGACGATGCTGATGTCGGCGGGCAAGCCGTACGAGAACCGGCAGAGCGTGGGCAGTCGGCTGCTGCGGCTGCTGGCCGCGGACGGGCACGTGCGGCGGGGCCGCCCGCGCGGGTCGTGGCTGAGCAACGTCTATCCGTGGGCGCCGGTGCCGCAGTGGCCGGAGGCGCCGGTGCGGGAGGCGAAGGCGGAGGTGGTGCGGCGCTGGCTGGCCGGGTACGGCCCGGCGACCGTCGAGGACGTGAAGTGGTGGACGGGCTGGACGCTGGGGGACACCCGCCGGGCGCTGGCGGACGTGGGCGCCGAGGACGTGGAGCTGGCGGGCGGGGCGGCGGCGCTGGTGCTGCCGGGGGACGCCGGGCCGGTGGCGGAGCCGGAGCCGTGGGCGGCGCTGCTGCCGGGGCTGGATCCGACGGTGATGGGTTGGCGGGGGCGGGACTGGTACCTGCGGCCGGAGGACGTGCCGGCGCTGTTCGACCGGGCGGGCAACGCCGGGCCGACGGTGTGGTGGTGCGGCCGGGTGGTGGGCGGCTGGGCGCAGCGGCCGGACGGTGAGGTGGTGTGGCGGCTGTTCGGTGATGTGGGGGCGGAGGCCGGGGCGGCGATCGCGGCGGAGGCGGCGCGCCTGGCGGGCTGGTTGGGGGAGGTGCGGGTGACGCCGCGGTTCCGGTCGCCGTTGGAGCGGGAGTTGGTGGCGGGGTAGTTCACCGGCCGGCGGGGTGGTTCACCGCTCGGGGGGGGGGGGCACCGCTCAGGGGGTTGCTCACTGGGCGGGCGGGGTGGCTCGCTGGGCCGGTGGTGTCGCGCTCGTCGCCGGGTTGGTGGCGGCGCCGGTGGTGCTGGGTGGCGTGGTCGGGTGGGTGGGCCGGGTCTGGGTGGGTCGGGGGGTGGGGCTGGACTGCTCCTGGGTGGCGGTGGGCTGGGGTGCCTGCGGGCTGGGCTGTTCCTGGGTGGTGGTGGGCTGCGGGGCGGGCGCGCTGGGGGCGTGGGTGGGGGTGTCGGGCACGGGGGTGCTGCTGGGGGGTTCCTCGCTGCTGCCGCCGCCGGTGGTGGGGGCGGTGGCGGTGGGGCTGGGGGTGGTGGTGGCGCTGCTGCTGGGGCTGAATCCGGGGGCGGGGGTGTCGCGGCCGGTCTGGAGGTCGAACTGCTGGGTGGCGGTGCCGTCGAGGGCGGCGCTCATGTAGGCGGTCCAGATCCGGGTGGGGAAGGTGCCGCCGTTGATCCGGGCGAGTCCCGCGGTGCCGGCCAGTGGTTCCTTGGCGTGGGTCTTCGGGTTCTCGCGGAACAGGCCGACGGTGGTGGCGAGTTCGGGGGTGTAGCCGGCGAACCAGGCGGAGAGGTTGGAGTCGGTGGTGCCGGTCTTGCCGGCGGCGGGGCGGCCGAGGTCGAGGGCGGCGGCGCCGGTGCCGCGGGGGCCGATGACGTCGCGCAGGACGTCGGTGACGGTGTCGGCGTAGGGCCGGTCGATGGCGTCGACGGGGGTGTGGTCGGGCATCTTGGGGGCGTCGACGGCGCCGCCGGTGTGGACGCGTGCGAGTTTGAGGACGGACCACGGGGCGTTCGCCTGGCCGTGGTTGGCGAGGGTGGCGTAGGCGCCGGCCAGGTCGAGGGCGCTGGGGGTGGCGGTGCCGAGGGTCATCGAGGTGTTGGCCGGGTCCATGCCGCGGACGCTGTCGGGAATGCCGAGTTTGACGGCGGTGTCGCGGACGCGGGCGAGGCCGGCGTCGACGCCCTCCTGCGCGTACACGGAGTTGACGGACTTCACCATGGCGTAGCGCAGGGTGATGTTGCCGTAGTCGACGTCGTCCTCGTTGGGTGGCGCGTAGGGGGTGGGGCCGCCGGTGACGGGGCGTTCGCTGGTGCCGTCGTAGCGGGTGTCGGGGGTGATCTGCCGGCCGTCGAGGGTGTGCTGGGCGATGAGGCCGGCGGCGAGGTCGACGGGTTTGAAGGTGGAGCCGATCTGGTTGTCCTGGCGCAGGGCGTCGTTGTAGGGCTGTTTGGCGTAGTCGGGGCCGCCGTAGACGGCGACGACGCGGCCGGTGGCGGCTTCGACGGAGGCGCCGGCGACCCGGACGTCGGTGTCGGTGGCGGGGCGGCGCTGGGGGTCGAGTTCGTCGGTGAGTTCGTCCTGGACGGCCTTGTGGAAGGCGTCCTGCTTGGGCTTGTCGAAGGTGGTGGTGATGCGCCAGCCGCCGGCCTTGAGGGTGGCGGTGTCGATGATGCCGGCGGAGACGAGGTAGTCGTCGGCGACGCCGACGAGGTAGCCGGCCTGGCCGGAGAGGCCGGTGGCGGGCTGGGGGTCGATCGGTTCGGGGAAGGTGGTGGCGGTGCGTTCGGCATCGGTGAGGAAGCCGAGTTGGACCATGCCGTCGAGGGTGTAGTGCCAGCGGGCGATGGCCTTCTCGCGGTTGGCGGGGGTGGCGGTCTTGACGTCGTAGCTGCTGGGCGCCTGGAGGAGGGAGGCGAGGTAGGCGCCCTGGGCGAGGGTGAGGGCGGAGACGTCGACGCCGTAGTAGGCGTGGGCGGCGCTCTGGATGCCGTAGGCGCCGCGGCCGAAGTAGCTGCTGTTGAGGTAGCCGGCGAGGATCTCGGGCTTGTCGCGCTGTTGGTCGACCTTGAGGGCGATGAAGAGTTCGCGGCCCTTGCGTTCGATGGTCTTGTCCTGCGTCAGGTAGTAGTTCTTGACGTACTGCTGGGTGATGGTGGAGCCGCCCTGCGTGCCCTTGCCGGTGAGGGTGTTCCAGCCGGCCCGGAGCATGCCTTTGAGGTCGATGCCGCGGTTGCGGTAGAAGGTGCGGTCCTCGGCGGAGACGACGGCGTGCTGGGTCTGCGGGGGGATCTGGTCGATGGTGACGTCGGTGCGGTTGACGGCGCCGGTGCGGGCGATCTCGGTGGTGTCGTCGGCGTAGAGGTAGATGTTGTTCTGGGCGACGGCGTGGGCGTTGGGATCGGGCACCGGGACGATGACGTAGAGCACGGCGAAGGCGCCGACGGTGAGCAGGAGCGCGGCGGTGAGGGCGCCGAGCGTGATGCGCCAGGTGGGCAGGAGCCGGCGCCAGCGGGGGAGGGCTCGGCGGGCCGCGCGGCGGGCGGCTCGTTTGGCCTGGCGTCGGGTGCTCAAGGTCATGCCGCGATTATGTGCTATTTGATGGCCGATCAGGGGTTGGTCGGGGGGTTGGCGTGCTCGGGGAAACCGGGTGCGGCGGCTGGTCCTCGGCGCTACGGTGAAAGGTGCAAACCAGGTAGCGCCTCACGTGGCGCACTCGCATAGCGCACCCAGTTCCGTCAGCTCCGCGCGTTCGGCCCGGTACCCCCGGGTGCGGCCGGTCGGAGCCGCTGGGGTGTGCGCGGACGTCGGCGGGCATCCACCTGCCCGTATTTGTCGACAAGGAGACAATATGCTGAATCTCGCGCCCCCGGAGACGCGGACCGCACGCCCTCCTGATCCCACCGGGCCGCTCCCCGTCCTCGGGCTCTACGCGGCCGTCGCCCGCGGCGCCTTCCGCCGCTACTCCACCTACCGGGCCGCCACCGTGGCCGGCACCTTCACCAACACCGTCTTCGGCATCATCCTGGCCTCCTCCTTCCTCGCCCTCTGGCAGGCCCGCCCCAGCCTCGGCGGCTACGACCAGAGCCAGGCCGTCACCTACATCTGGGTCAGCCAGGCCCTGCTGGTCACCGTCGCGGTGTGGGGCGGCGGCTTCCAGGACGACCTCCAGGACCGCTTCCGCAGCGGGGACATCGCCGTCGACCTCTACCGACCGGTCGACTTCCAGGGCTGGTGGCTGGCCACCGACCTCGGCCGGGCCGCCTTCCAACTGCTGGTCCGCGGCACCGTGCCGCTGCTGGTCGGCGCCCTGGTGTTCCGCACCCGGATGCCCGAGCAGCCGCTGACCTGGGCGGTCTTCCTGCTCTCGGTGCTGCTCGCGCTGGTGGTCAGCTTCGGGCTGCGCTTCCTGGTCTCGATCACCGGCTTCTGGCTGCACGACTCGGACGGGGTGCGCTCGGTGATGCTGGTGGTCTCGATGTTCTTCTCCGGGATGCTGCTGCCGATCGTGCTCTTCCCCGGCCTGCTCGGCGACCTCGCCGCGGTGCTGCCCTGGGCGGCGCTGGTGAAGGTGCCGACCGACGTCTTCCTGGAGCGCTCGACCGGCACCGGCCTGCTCGGCGCGCTCGGCTTCCAGCTCGCCTGGGCCGTCGCCCTGCTCGCCGCGGGCCGGGGCGCCCAGTGGCTGGCGACCCGCAAGGTGGTGGTGCAGGGTGGCTGAGCCGATCGTGCCCCGCACCGCGTGGGCGGTCCGCTCCTGGTGGCTGTGCGCCCGGATGTGGATGCGCTCGATGATGGCCTACCGGGCCTCCTTCGCCCTGAACCTGGTGGCCAGCCTGGCCACGCACTCGCTGGACTTCGTCGTCCTGGTGCTGATGTTCCGGCACACCGACCAGCTGGGCGGCTGGCGACTGCCGGAGATCGCCTTCCTCTACGGCACCGCGACCTTCGCCCTCGGCGTGGCCAACCTGCTGGTCGGCTCGGTCGAGGGCCTCGGCGTGCGGATCGTCAACGGGTCGCTGGACACCATGCTGATCCGGCCCGCGCCCGCGCTCGCCCAACTGTGCGCCGAACGCTTCTCGCTGCGCCGGCTCGGCCGCCCCATCCAGGCCCTGGCGGTGCTCGCCTGGTCACTGGCCACCCTGGACGTCCACTGGACCTGGGACCGCGTGCTGCTGGTGCCCGCCCTGCTGGTCTGCGGCAGCGTCATCTTCGGTGCGATCTACGTCGGCGGCGCGACCGTGCAGTTCTGGTGGGGCGAGTCCAAGGAGATCCAGAACTCCTTCACCTACGGCGGCGCGACCCTGCTGCACTACCCGCCGACCATCTTCGCCAAGGAACTGGTGGCCGGCGTCGTCTTCGGCGTCCCGCTGGCCTTCGTCAACTGGCTGCCCGCCCTGCACGTCCTCGGCCGGCCCGACCCGCTCGGCCTGCCCACCGCCTTCCAGTACGCCTCCCCGCTCGCCGCCGCGCTCTGCGTCGCCGCCGCCGGGCTCGCCTGGCGGGCCGGGCTGCGCGCCTACCGCGGCACCGGCAGCTGAAGCTACCGAGGCACCGGCAGCCGAACCCCCCTCCTACGCAAGGAACCCCCATGGCACTGATCGAACTCGAGGACGTCCGCCGCACCTTCACCGTGCGGGTCCGCACCGGCCGCTTCAGCCGGGTCAGGCGCGAGGTGCGCGCGGTGGACGGGCTGAGCTTCACCGTCGAGGCCGGCGAGTGCGTCGGCTACATCGGCCCCAACGGCGCCGGCAAGTCGACCACCATCAAGATGCTCACCGGCATCCTCGTGCCCAGCGGCGGGCGGCTGCGCGTCGCCGGAGCGGACCCGGCCCGCGAACGCGTCGCGCTGGCCCGCCGGATCGGCGTCGTCTTCGGCCAGCGCACCACGCTCTGGTGGGACCTCCCGCTCCGCGACTCCTTCGAACTCGCCCGCCGGATCTACCGCATCCCCGACCGCCGATATCGCGAGAACCTCGCCCGCTGCGTCGAACTGCTCGACCTGGAAGGACTGCTGGACACCCCCGTCCGCCAGCTCTCGCTCGGCCAGCGGATGCGCGGCGACCTCGCGGCGGCGCTGCTGCACGACCCGCAGGTGCTCTACCTGGACGAGCCGACCATCGGCCTGGACGTGGTCAGCAAGGGGAAGGTGCGCGAGTTCCTGCGCGAGGTGAACCGGGACCGGGGCACCACCGTGCTGCTCACCACGCACGACCTGACCGACATCGAGCAGCTCTGCGGCCGGGTGATGGTGATCGACCACGGCCGGGTCGTCTACGACGGCGGGCTGGACGGCCTGCACGCCACCGGGCGCAGCGAGCGCACCCTGGTGGTCGACCTGGCCGAGGCCAGGCCCGAGATCGAGGTGGACGGGGCCCGGGTGGTGAAGGTCGAGGGGCCCCGGCAGTGGCTGGCCTTCCCGGCGCAGCAGAGCGCCGCGCCGATCGTGGCGGCGGTGGCCGCGCGCTATCCGCTGGTGGACCTGTCGGTGCGCGAGCCGGCGATCGAGGACGTGATCGCGCGGATGTACACGGAGGCGGCGATCGGCTGAGCCTCCTGGACGGCCGGGACGGCCTGGACGCCTTGGACGCCTTGGACGCCCTGAAACGTCCGTTCGGGCGCTGTCACCCGTCCGGGGAGGGCACGTGACTCCCCGGCGGGCAGCCGAGTTGACGTTGCATCGCTCGGCGAACAGCACACCGGAGGGCAGCGCTTCTCGATGACCGGACCCGATGTGACCGTGGTGGTCGCGGTCTACAACACCATGCCCTACCTCACCGCCTGCCTGGACTCGCTGGTCGGGCAGACCCTGGCGCCCGGGCGGCTGGAGGTGGTGGTCGTCGACGACGGCTCCACGGACGGCGGCGAGGCCGTCCTGGACGACTACGCCGCCCGCCACCCCGGGCTGTTCCGGGTGGTGCACCAGCCCAACTCGGGCGGCCCGGCGGCCCCCACGAACCGGGGCCTGGCGCTGGCCCGCGGCCGCTACGTGCTGTTCCTCGGCGCGGACGACTGGCTCGGCGCCGAGGCGCTGGAGCGGCTGGTCACGGCGGCCGACGCCTGGGGTTCGGACGTGCTGGTGCCCAAGCAGGTCGGGGTGAACGGGCGGCTGGTGCCGCAGGGGATCTTCCACGCCAACGCCGAGTCCGTCGGTTTCACCGACTCGGCGCTGGCCTGGGCGCTGTCCGACACCAAGCTGTTCCGGATGGACCTCGTCCGGCGCCACGGGCTGCGCCGCGACGAGGAGCTGAAGGTCTTCTCGGACCAGCCGTTCACCCTGGAGGCCTGCCTGCGGGCGGCCCGGGTGTCCGTCCTCGCCGACTACGACTGCTACTTCCTGGTGCTGCGCGAGGACTTGGGCAACGTCACCCAGCGGGCCGGGGTGCTGGACCGGCTGCGCGGGATCGCGGCGTTGCAGCAGGTCGCCGCCGATCTGGCCGCGCCCGGAGGGGAGTTGGACGCGATCCGGGCCCGCAGCTTCGCCTGGGACGTGCCGCGGCTGCTCCAGGACGACTTCCTGCTGCTCGACGACGCCGTCCAGGAGCAGGTCTGCGCCGAGGTCGGCCGGCTGATCGAGCGCTTCGACGCCCGCGCGGTCTACCCGCGGCTGCCCGTCGCCGAGCGGCTGCGGCTCGAACTCGCCGCCGCCGTCCGGCCGGAGGCGCTGCGGGACCTGATCCGGTACGAGGCCGCGCACGGCGACCCGCCGGTGGTCGTCGACGGGCGGCGGCACTACGCGGGCTACCCGGCGTTCCGGGACGCCCGGCTGGGGCTGCCGGACGAGCTGTTCCTGCTGGGCGAGGAGCCGGTGCGGCTGCCACCGGAGGTCCCGCCGCTCAACCTGGCCCAGCAGCTGTGGCGCGGCGCCGTGCCGGCCCAGCTGCGGCGCGGGCTGCGGCGCTACCCGGTGTGGCGCCGGCTCGCCAACACGGTGAACGGGGGCCGGGGGTGAGCGGGGGCCCCGGAGGCCGGGGCCGCCGGAGGCTGGGGGCCCCGGAGGAAAGGGGACACGAGGATGAACGGGGTGCGGGGATGAACGGGGTGCGGGGATGAGCCGGACGATGGACGTGTGCGTGGTCGGGCTGGGCAAGCTGGGCCTGCCGCTGGCCGTGCAGTTCGCGCTGAAGGGTCACCGGGTGACGGGGGCGGACATCGCTCCCGGGGTCGTCCGCAGCGTCAACCAGGGCGTGCCGCCGTTCCCCCGGGAGGCGGGTTTGGACGAGGCCCTGAAGCAGGTGGTCGCCGAGGGGCGGCTGCGGGCCACCACCGACACCACGGCCGCCGTCGCCGCCGCCGAGGCCGTGGTGCTGGTCGTCCCGCTGGTCACCGCCGCCGACGGCACCCCGGACTTCGGCCTGCTCGACGCGGCCACCGACGCCGTCGCCGCCGGGCTGCGCCGGGGCACCCTGGTCAGCTACGAGACCACCCTGCCGGTCGGCGTCACCCGGGGCCGCTGGGCGCCCCGGCTGGCGGCCGGCTCCGGGCTGGCCGCCGGGGCGGACTTCGCGCTGGTGTTCAGCCCGGAGCGGGTCCGCACCGGGCGGGTCTTCGCCGACCTGCGGCGCTACCCCAAGCTGGTCGGCGGCGTGGACGCGGCCTCGACCCGGCGCGGCGCCGAGTTCTACCGGGCCGCGCTGGACTTCGACCCGCGTCCCGACCTGCCCCGGCCCAACGGCGTCTGGGAGCTGGCCTCGGTGGAGGCGGCGGAGTTCGCCAAGCTCGCCGAGACCACCTACCGGGACGTCAACATCGCGCTGGCCAACCAGTTCGCCCGGTACGCCGACCGGGTCGGGGTGGACTTCGCGGAGATCGCCGACGCGTGCAACTCGCAGCCGTACAGCCACCTGCACCGGCCCGGCATCGCGGTCGGCGGGCACTGCATCCCGGTGTACCCGCGGCTGTACCTGTGGAACGACCCGGGCGCGACGGTCGTGCGGGCCGCCCGGGAGGCCAACCTGGAGATGCCCGGGTACGCGGTCGGGGTGCTGGACGGCGCGCTGGCGGGCGGGATCGCCGGGCAGGGCGTGCTGGTGCTCGGGGCGGCGTACCGGGGCGGGGTCAAGGAGACGGCGTACTCCGGGGTGTTCCCGCTGGTCGAGGCGGTGCGGGCGGCGGGGGCGCGGCCGTACGTCAGCGATCCGCTGTACCGGGGCGGGGAACTGGCGGCGCTCGGGCTGCCCCCGTACGACGGGG
Source organism: Kitasatospora sp. NPDC088861 (assembly GCF_044750105.1). Classification (NCBI taxonomy): domain Bacteria; kingdom Bacillati; phylum Actinomycetota; class Actinomycetes; order Kitasatosporales; family Streptomycetaceae; genus Kitasatospora; species Kitasatospora sp. NPDC088861. The sequence goes on along the minus strand of NZ_JBIVJF010000018.1, from coordinate 43,278 downwards.
AGCCGGTGGTGGCGGCGGTGCTCCAGGCGGACCACCCGGAGTACCGGGAGCTGGCGCCGGAGGACCTGCCGGGGGTGCGGGTGCTGCTGGACGGGCGGCGGTGCACGGATCCGGCGGCGTGGGCGGTCGAGGGGGTGCGGCGGATCGTGCTGGGCGGGGCGTGATCGTGCTGGGCGGAGCCCGAGGGGGTGCGGTTTCAGGCTCTGACGGGCGTGCGGGCGCCGCGTCGGCGGGCACGGTGGACCGCACACGGCGTGAGGGGGCGGGTACGGGGCGTGCGCCCAGCTGCGCGCGAGGCGTGCCCGGGCGCGCAACCAGGCGCGTGATCGCGGGGCGCGCCCTCGCCCGCGCCGGGCAGCGGGCAGACTGGCGGGGTGAGTGACGAAGCCTTCAGCGGTACGGGCCCCGGGGTCCGGTTCACCGCCGCCGACGAGCAGAAGAGACATGGCGTCCGCCGGATGAAGACCATCGCGACCGGCCTGCTGGCCTTCGCGAGCCTGGTCTTCGCCCTCGCCACCTGGGCCAAGGCGGCCGGCGCCGGCGCCTGGGCCGGGTACGTGGCGGCGGCCGCCGAGGCGGGCATGGTCGGCGCGCTGGCCGACTGGTTCGCGGTGACGGCGCTGTTCCGCCGCCCGTTCGGCCTGCCGATCCCGCACACCGCGATCATCCCGACCAAGAAGGACGCCTTCGGGCGCTCGCTCGGCGACTTCGTCGGCGACAACTTCCTCTCCGGCCACGTGGTGCGCGGGCGCCTCGCGGCGCTGGGCATCGCCCGGCGGCTGGGGGAGTGGCTGGCCGCGCCGGGCAGCGCCGAGCGGGTCACCAAGGAGGCCTCGGCGGCGCTGCGCGGGGTGCTCGCGGTGCTCCGGGACGACGACGTGCAGGCGGTCGTCGCCGAGGCGGTGACCAGGCGTGCGGCGGCCACCTCGGTGGCCGAGCCGATGGGCCGGATGCTGGGCAAGGTGGTCGCGGACGGCGGGCACCACGGCGTGGTCGACCTGGTGGCCGTCCGGGCGCACGGCTGGCTGACCGCCAACCACGAGGAGGTGGTCCAGCGGGTCACCCAGAAGACCCCGGGCTGGACGCCCAAGTTCCTCGACCACCAGGTCGGCGAGCGGGTCTACAAGGAGCTGATGCGGTTCGTCACCGACATCCGGGACGACCCGGACCACCCGGCCCGCGGTGCCATCGACAACTTCCTCGCCGACTTCGCGACCGAACTGCAGACCGACCCGGAGACCATCGCCCGGGTGGAGCGGGCCAAGGTGGAACTGCTGGCCCGGCCCGAGGTGCAGGACCTGATCGCCTCCACCTGGGCGGCCGTCCGCACCCTGGTGGTGAACGCGGCCGGAGACGAGGACAGCGAACTGCGCCGGCGCATCCGCGAGGGCGTGGGCAGCTTCGGTGCACGCCTGGCCACCGACGCCAAGCTCCAGGCCAAGGTGGACGGCTGGCTCCAGGACGCCGCCCAGTACCTGGTCGACACCTACCGCGCCGAGATCACCTCGCTGATCTCCGAGACGGTGGCGGGCTGGGACGCCGACGACGCCTCCCGCAAGATCGAGGCCAACGTGGGCCGCGACCTGCAGTTCATCCGGATCAACGGCACCGTGGTCGGCGCCATGGCCGGGCTGCTCATCCACACCGTCGCGACCGCCCTCGGAGGCTGACCCCGGGGCGGCCTATCCTTGCCAGCACCTGTCGGTACGCGCGTAGAGGAAGTAGGGAACCACCGTGGTCCAGCCGGACGGAAGTCGGATCGGAAACCCCAGTGGCCAGGGGGGCATCGAGGCGTTCATCGCCGGGATGCCCAAGGCGGAGCTGCACGTCCACCACGTGGGTTCGGCCTCGCCGCGCGTCGTCGCCGAGCTGGCGGCCCGCCACCGCGGCCGGTCGAAGGTGCCGGTCGACCCGGCGGCGCTCGCCGAGTACTTCACCTTCACCGACTTCGCGCACTTCATCGACGTCTACCTGAGCGTCGTGGACCTGATCCGCGACGCCGAGGACGTCCGCGCGCTCACCTACGGCGTGGCCGAGGACATGGCGCGCCAGAACATCCGGTACGCCGAACTGACCATCACCCCGTACTCCTCGGTCAAGCGGGGCATCCCGGACGTCGCCTTCATGGAGGCGATCGAGGACGCCCGGCTGCGCGCCGAGAAGGAGCTCGGGGTCGTACTGCGCTGGTGCTTCGACATCCCCGGCGAGGCCGGTCTGGAGGCCGCCGAGGAGACCGCCCGGCTCGCCGTCGACCTGGCCCCCGAGGGCCTGGTCAGCTTCGGCCTCGGCGGCCCGGAGATCGGTGTGCCGCGCCCGCAGTTCAAGCCCTACTTCGACCGGGCGCGGGCGGCCGGCCTGCGCAGCGTCCCGCACGCGGGCGAGACCACCGGGCCGGAGACGGTCTGGGACGCGATCCGGGTGCTCGGCGCCGAGCGCATCGGGCACGGCACGCAGTCGGTGAAGGACCCGGCGCTGCTGGACCACCTGGGTGAGCACCGGATCCCGTTGGAGGTCTGCCCGACCTCCAACATCGCCACCCGGGCGGTGGAGCGGATCGAGGAGCACCCGATCAAGCGGATGGTGGACGCCGGGCTGCTGGTCACGATCAACAGCGACGACCCGCCGATGTTCGGCACCGACCTCAACACCGAGTACGCCGTCGCGGCGCGGCTGCTGGGCCTGGACGAGTCCGGGGTGGCGGCGCTGGCGCGCAACGCGGTCGAGGCGTCCTTCCTGGACGTGGCGGGCAAGGCGCGGCTGGCCGGCGAGATCGACGCGTACCTGGCGGGCTGGAAGGCCTGATTCCCGGCGTCCGCCCTGGTGGACGCCCCGCGGGGTGCCCCCCGAAGTGCCCTGTGAAGCGCCCCTGAACCGCCCCGCCGGCAGCTGTCGGCGGGGCGGTTCGCTGTTTCCGTCCGGAGGTGGTGCCAAAGTGGCGCCATTAATGGCTCGACATGGCACCACTGCTGTGCCATGCTGAAGCCATGGACCTCACGCCGTACGTCGAAAACCTTCGGAACGAGCTCGCGGTGGCCGCGGGCGCGGGCGGGGACGAAGCCCGCGCGCTGGCCGAGCGGCTGACGCTGCCGCTGGATTCGGCCGTGCGGCTCACCCTGCTCAACGCGCTCTCGGCCGCGATGGGCGAAGTGACCCGCGAGCTCGCCCCCGGCTCGGTGGACGTGCGGCTGCGCGGGCTCGATCCCGAGTTCGTCGTCACCGTACCGCCCGGCGCCGACACCTTCCACGGCGATGCGCTGCCCGTGGTACCACCGATGGCGCCGATGGTGGCGTCGGTGGCACCAGTGGCGCCGCCCGTGGTGCCGGAGTCGGACGAGACGGGCACGGCCCGGATCAACCTGCGCCTGCCCGCTCACCTCAAGGCCCGGGCTGAGGAGGCCGCCGGGCAGGAGGGCCTCTCCCTCAACGCCTGGCTGGTCCGGGCCGTCGCCGGCGCGCTGGAGGCCGGCGAGCCGGCCGCCCGCCCGGCCGCCACACCGGCCCCCCAGCCCGCGGTCCGCCCGCGCCGCGGAGGCCAGGGCTTCACCGGCTGGGTCCACTGACGCTTCCGCCCGCTAGACCCGCTCCATCCGTTCCGCCCGCTCGACCCGCTCCGCCTGCTAGACCCGCTCCATCCGCTCCATCCGCGCTCCATCCGCAACGACGTCACCCCCGCTCCGACCAGCGGGAACACCCATCAGAGTCAAGAGGACGGGACAGCCATGCCTACGTACGAGACCGACGGACCGATCTCCGCCACCCTCGAATTCGAGATCGGCTCGGTGCGGATCAGCGCGAGCAAGCGCACCGACACCGTGGTCGAGGTCAAGCCCGCCAACCCCGCCGAGGAGGCGGACGTCAAGGCCGCCCAGCAGACCCAGGTCGACTACGCCGGCGGCCGGTTCACCCTCAAAGGCCCGAAGAAGCGCTCGCCGTTCGGCCGGATCGGCTCGATCGACATCCTGATCGAGCTGCCGGCGGGCTCGGAGATCAACGCCGACGCCCCGATGGCCACCTTCGTCGCCGAGGGCCCGCTCGGCGACTGCCGGCTGAAGACCTCGCTCGGCCGGATCCAGGTCGAGCAGGCCGCGAGCGCGCGGCTCAAGACCGACCACGGGGAGGTCCGGGTCGACTCGGTCGACGGGGACGCGGAGGTCTCCGGGCTCGGCCGGGTCGCGGTCGGCACGGTCGGGGGCGCGCTGACGGTCAAGAACAGCAACGGCGACACGGAGGTCCGCGAGGTCCACGGGGCGCTCAAGGCCAGCTCCTCCTTCGGCCGGATCGAGGTCGGCACCGCCCACGCCGGGGTGGACGCCAAGACGGCGCACGGCCCGATCCGGATCGGCCGGGTGGTGCGCGGCCAGGTCACCATGCAGACCTCCCTGGGGGACTTGGAGGTCGGCATCGCGGAGGGCACGGCGGCCTGGCTCGACGTGCACAGCAAGGTCGGCACCGTGCGCAACGCCCTCGGCGCGGCGCAGGGCCCGGGCGACGCCCGGGAGACCGTCGAGGTCCGCGGCCGCACCCAGCTCGGCGACGTCGTGATCCGGAGGGCGTGATGGCGGCGATCTCGGCAGTCGGACTGACCAAGTCCTACGGCGACAAGGCCGTGCTGAAAGGCATCGACCTGGAGATCCCGGCGGGCAGCGTGTTCGCTCTGCTCGGGCCGAACGGCGCCGGCAAGACCACCACCGTGCAGATCCTCTCCACCCTGATCCCGGCCGACGGCGGGGTGGCCCGGGTGGCCGGGCACGACGTGGTCGAGCAGGCCTCCGGGGTGCGGGCGGCGATCGGTGTCACCGGCCAGTTCTCGGCGGTGGACAACCTGCTCACCGCCGAGGAGAACCTGCTGCTGATGGCGGACCTCAACCACCTCCCCCGTCGGGAGGGGCGGAGGCGGGCCGAGGATCTGCTGCGGCGGTTCGACCTCACGGAGGCGGCGCGCAAGCCGGTCGTCACCTTCTCCGGCGGTATGCGGCGCAAGCTCGACCTGGCGATGACGCTGGTCGGCGATCCGCGGGTGATCTTCCTCGACGAGCCGACCACCGGGCTGGACCCGCGCAGCCGGCGGACGATGTGGGAGATCATCCGGGGGCTGGTCGCCGACCACGGGGTGACGATCTTCCTCACCACCCAGTACCTGGAGGAGGCCGACGAACTCGCCGACCGGATCGCCGTCCTGGACGGTGGGCGGATCGTCGCCGAGGGCACGGCGGACGAGCTGAAGCGGATCGTCCCCGGCGGGCGGATCCGGCTCCAGTTCGCGGACGCCGCCCAACTGGGGGCTGCCGCCGGGCTGTTCGACTACGCGGCGGTCGACACCGAGGCGCTGCGGCTGGACATCCCGGGGGACAACTCCGTGGTCACCGTGAAGGCGGTGCTGGACGCGCTCGACAACGCCTCGGTCCAGGCCGAGTCGCTGGTCGTGGAGACGGCCGATCTGGACGACGTGTTCCTCACTCTGACCGGGGAGGGTGCCCGATGAGCGCTTCGGTGAGCTACGCGGTCAGCGACTCGCTGACCATGCTGCGGCGCAACCTCAAGCACGCGCTGAGGTACCCGTCGCTGACCTTCGCGGTCGTGATCATGCCGGTGATGATGCTGCTGCTGTTCAACTACGCCTACGGCGGCGCGCTCGGCGCGGGCATCGGCGGCGGCAGCTACATCGACTACGTGACACCCGGAATCCTGCTGATGGCGGCCGCCTCGGGGTCGCTGGTCACGGCGATCGGGGTCTGCGTCGACATGACGGAAGGCATCGTCAACCGCTTCCGCACGATGGCGATCTCACGCTCGGCCTTCCTGGCCGGGCACGTGGTCGGCAGCGTGATACAGACCATGCTCGGCCTGGTCCTGGTGGTCGGCGCGGCGCTCGCGATGGGCTTCCGGCCCAACGCCGGGCTGGTGGAATGGCTGGCGGCCGTCGGACTGCTGCTGTTCGTCACTGTCGCGCTGACCTGGATATCGGCGGGCATCGGGTTGGTCGCCAAGACGGTGGAGAGCGCCAGCAACCTGCCGATGCCGATACAGTTCCTGCCCTTCATCGGCAGCGCGATCGTCCCGCCCGACTCGATGCCGACCGCCCTGCGGTGGTTCGCCGAGTACCAGCCGTTCACGCCGATCATCGAGACCCTGCGGGGGCTGCTGATGGGCACCCCGATCGGCAACAGCGCCTGGAGCGCGCTGGCGTGGTGCACCGGGCTGACGCTGATCGGCTACTTCTGGTCGAGGAGCGTCTTCTACCGGCGGTGACGGGGGTGCGGCCGGTAGCGGGAGGCCCGGGAGGACAGCGATGTCCGCCCGGGCCTCCCGGCGTCGTGGCCGGTCCTGAGTCTTGGCCGGTACCGAGTCGCGGCCGGTGGTGGTGGACGCCCAGGGCCTGGGCCGGAGCCGATCGGAGCCCCAACCGCCGGACATCCGGTAGTAAAGTCCGGGCAAAGGCTCACCCTGGGGAGGGGCGCATGACGGCGGCACGTCGCAAGCGGATCGTGTGGTGGCTCAGAGGTGTGGCGCTGGCGGCGTTCCTGGTCTATCTGCCGGGCTATCAGGCCTCGTTCTCAGGCGGGCTGGTGGAGGTCGAGCGCTGGCTCAACCATCCGCTGCCGCTGCTCGGCGCCACCGTCGTGCTGGCCGTGGTCTCGCTGGTGATCCAGTTCGAGTTCCGCACCTGGTGGTCGCAGGTCGGCTGCGCGGCCGCCCTGGTGTCGCTCGTCTTCCTCGCTGGGGTGGCCGTGCTCCTGTCGTTGCTGCTCGACCGCGACGGGCAGCCCGTCAGCCGGAAGAGCCACCCGGAGCACCCGGACCGCGTGCTGACCGTGACCGACGTCGCCTTCTCGATCGACCCGATCTACCGGGTCGAGCTGTTGACCGGCAGCGGTTGGTCCGCCCGCCACTGGGAACTGGGCGAATGGGACATCCGTGGCGGCGAGTTCGGCAGGATCGACTGGTCCGGGCCGGACCGGATCGCTGTGACCGGGGTGAAGGGGACCGAGACCGCGGTGTTCACCCTCGACCCGGACGGCCGGCCGATCAGGCAGGGTCTGATGCCCCGGTAGGCCGGGAGGCCGGTAGAGCTGGGGGGCGGCAGGCCCTCGCACGGCGGGGAGGCCGTGCGAGGGCCCGGGCCGGGTTACCAGGTGTCGATGCCCATCTTCTTGGCCGCGTCGTGGACGGCCTTGTAGTGGGCGTGCGACATGCCGGACTGCTTGTCCTTCTCGGGCAGGTTCTTGTCCGCCGCGCGGAACTCGTCGCGGGCCTCGGCGAGCAGGCTCGTGCCGTAGGAGACGGGGACGTCCTTGACACCGTGGGACGGGTGGGTCTTCTCGGCCGTCTTGCTGCCCGCCTTGATCAGGATGTCGCGGGCCTTGTTGAAGTCGTCGGCCTTGACCGTCTTCGGGTTGCTGAGCTGGGCCTGCACCCGGGCCGTCGGCTGGGCCGGCGCGGTGCCTGCGGCCATGGCGGGAGCGGCAGCGGCGGCGCCGAGGGCGCCGGCGGCGGCGACTGCCACGAGGGCGTTCCGGAGGGTCCTGTTCATGGATATCGATCCCTTCGCAATGTCTAAGCATCAGTGCCCGCACCGGACTTGGAGTCCGTGGGAGTGCGAACTCCTCGGCACTACCCCGGCCCTCGTCGGCGGCAAACCGGCGTCGGTTCGGGGGTGGTTGGGGAGCGGCAGGATCAGGCCGTCTTGTGATTATCGGACGGCTGGGTCAGTGGAGGCGGAAGGGTCCCAAGGGGGACGGCCAGGATTGGGTGTGCGGAGGGCGGGCCGTTCGACGAACGGCCCGCCCGGTGCTGTGGATCAGACGTCGAACTCGCCGGCGCGGATGGCGGAGAGGAGGTCGCGCCATTCGGCGGGGGTGAGTTGGGCGATGGCGTCGGGTAGAAGAGTGCTGCGGACGTAGACGGCGTCGGAGGTGATGGCGACCTCTGGGCAGTTATTGCCGTCGCCGCAGGCACTGGGCTTTCGCCATTCCACGGGATCCCTCACAGGCTGTTCATGATGCTGGAGATCACGTCACGGGAGGCCGATGGATCGAGCGCGCGATCACGCATCGCCCCGATGATGTTCCGGTAGTTCTCCAGCTGGTTCATCTCGGTCAGGAACGCTGGCGATCCTACGGAGTCAAGCTGGACCGTATCGAGGCGGGGTGCCGGCCCGCTCGCATACAGCACGGCGTGGCCCGCACCCTTGAATCCGCTGGCCCTGAACTCCAATACGCGCAGCGTCACGTTGGGGGCCTCCGAGAGCACGAGCAACTGCTTCAGCTGCTCTCTGGCGACAGTCGTTCCCCCGAACTCCATGCGCAGCGCGGCCTCGTGCACGATTGCTTCGTATTCCAGCGGATCGCTGCGTGTCAGGAGCTCTGCTCGCCGCATCCGGTTCTCGACTCGCGCTTCGATGTTCAGTGGCCGCAGCGGAGGATAGACCTCTCGGAAGATCGCGCGAGCTGTCTCCTCGGTCTGCATGAGACCGGGCGCATGGCAGATCTGATACGTCACCAACGCGCTGGAATAGTGTTCAACTTCGGAAATCTCAAGAATCCCTGCTGGGACGAGCCCTCTGTGCTCCTCCCACCACCCCTTGGTGCGGTCGGCGGCCATCTCAGCGACGGCGTCGACGTACGCAGAGTCGGCCTCCTCGTACTCGGCGGCGAGCGCAAGCACCCGTTCAGCGCTTACCGGGTAGGCGCCTTGCTCGATCAGCGTGACCTTGCTCCGGTCCAGTCCGAGAACGGCGGCAGCGTCGCCAGCCGTGCGTCCGGCGGCCTCTCGCATCTTTCGCAGCTCGATGCCGACGCGCTTGCGGCGTGCGGTTGGGGTAGGTGGCATCTCCCCAGCATCCATCGTCGGTGTGTGACGAGTCCAGCGAGCAGATAGGCATATCTTCCTGGCTTCGCTAGCAAATTTGCTATCGCATGCCCTACAGTCTGTGATGCACCGCTCACCGAGCGGATTGTCGGTAGTGCCGCTCGGGCACTGAAGAGCACCCATCTCCGTCACTGGGAGACATCGTGCGTAACCTCAACTCCCCCTCCCTCACCCTCGCTCGCGACACCCTCCGCGACGGCATGACCCGCGTCGGCTGGTCGCCCTCCTCCATCGCGGACGCCGAGCTCGCCCTCGTCGAACTGATCGTCAACGCCTGGCGTCACGGCGAGACGACCTCCCCCGTCGTCCTCATCCACTTCCTCTCGAATACTCTCCGCGTCACCGTCGCGGACCGCTCCTCCACCCTCCCCGAGCAGCGAACGCCGTGCCCGCTCGCCGAGTCCGGCCGGGGCCTCCAGCTGGTCGCCGGCCTCACCCACCGGTGGGGCGTCGACCCCCTGAAGCTGGGCAAAATCGTTTGGTTCGAGCTGGACGGTGTCGCGTGATCGCCCACCACCCCATCCACCCGGCCGATCCGGCGCTGCGCCACCTCACGGCCCGCCAGATCACCGGACTCATCGTCGAACTCCGGATCGAGGGTCGCGAATTCGGGCTCCTCTGGCCCTCCGCCCAGCCCGGCGAGACCAACCTCGACGGCCGCGCCCTCGTCTCCCTCGGCAACATCCCGGCCAGCACCCTCATCAACCTCCTCGCCCTCCTCCGCGAGTACAAGCGCGAGCGGGACCGCCGCCGATGCTAGGCCTCCTGACCTTCAACCTCCTGGCCTCCCTCCTCGGCACCCTCTGCGAAACCCGCGCCCGTCACCTCCAGGGCCGCGAGGACACCCGCGCAGTGCTTTCCTCATGCCAAGCCTGCGATGCCGCAAGGCACTTCGCGGTTCCGATGTGCGAGTTCAGTCGGCAGGTAGCCTCCGGGTGGTGAGTACCGATTTTCAGCAGGCCCGGCTGTCCCTCGGTGTTCGGCTACGGGAGTTGCGCACCGAGGCGGGCGTGAACGGCCGCGACCTCGCCGGACGACTGGGCTGGTCGGCGTCGAAGATTTCGAAGCTGGAGAACGGCAAGCAGACGGCCACTCCCGCGGATCTTCAGGCGTGGGCCGAAGCGTTGGGGCGTCCGGAGGCCGCTGTCGAGTTGAAAGGCAGGCTGCAAGGCCTGGAGTCCCGCTATCGGGGATGGAAGCGGGTGCTGGCCGGCGGGCACCGGGTGCGCGAGGAAGCCGGAGTCAGGCACGGCCGGGGGACGGCGGTGACCATCGGCTACGAACCTGCCATCATCCCGGACATTTTCCAGATCGCGGAATACGCCCGCCACGTCCTGACTCACGCAACCGATCTGGATGACGGGCCACGTGACATCGAGGAAGGAGTGTGTGCCCGGCTGAAGCGTCAGGAGTCCCTCTACCAGCGAGGGAAGCGCTTCCGCTTCATCATGTCCGAGGCCGCACTGTACGTGCAGATCTGTTCGCCTGACATCCTGGCTGCTCAACTCGACCGGCTGGGCGGCCTGCTGGGGCTCGACACGGTTGAGTTGGGGATCGTTCCGCTCGGGGCTCCGGTGACAGTCATTCCCAAGCACGGTTTCTGGATCTACGACGACAGGCTCGCGATCGTCGAGACGTGGAACGCTGAGCTGCGGCTCGACGAACCCGCCGACATCGCGCTGTACCGGAAGGTCTGGGGAAAGCTGCACGATGCTGCGGTGTACGGCCCTACGGCACACCGGCTGATCGCCCGCGCGCGCTCGACGCTGGCACTGGCAGCCACCTGAGAAACCTGCGGAAGCCTCGCCGCGCACAGGAGAAATGCGGAGAAATGCGACTCACGCCAGCTTGGTTGGGCCTCTACCGTGCTGGACAGGACCTTGCCGGCACCCGAATGACCGGCACCGATCGAGAGGAGCCGGAATGGGCGAGCACGGAGACGGCAAGGGTGGCGAGGACGGGGACAAGAAGCAGTCCCCGAAGGAGTCCGACGGTCAGTGGACCAAGCCCGTGAAGCCGCCGAAGAAGTGAGCGCCAACTGATGGACGACTACGCACAGTTGCTGACCCGGCTGGAATCGGCGGGGGCGCTGGGCGAGGGGTGGCGGGGCGCGTTCGAGCGTGCCCCGCGCTCTTCCTTCGTCCCGGACTCCGTCTGGGCGCCGGACGGCGACAGCCCGACCGGCTACGGCCGGATCACCCGGGCCGACCACCCGGACACCTGGTGGGCGCTGGTGAACGCCGACGAGGTGGTGGTCACCCAGATCGATGACGGCCTCGATACCGGGCCGGGCATCGCCACCTCCTCGGCCTCCATGCCGTCCCTCGTCGCGAGGATGCTCCGGCATCTGGACGTGACCGATGGGAACACCGTGCTCGACATCGGCACCGGCACCGGATGGACGAGCGCGCTCCTCTCCGCCAGGCTCGGCGACGCCCACGTGACCACCGTCGAGGTCGATCGAGCGGTCGCTGCCGCAGCGGCCCGACGCCTCGCCGCAGCAGGCTTCCATCCCAGTTGCTCGACCGGCGACGGCCTCGAAGGCCAGTCCCTCCGGGCGCCTTACGATCGCGTCCATTCCACGGCGGCGGTTCGCCGGCTACCGCGTGCCTGGCTCGCACAGACCCGCCCCGGCGGCGTGATCGTCACCCCCTGGGGCACGCCCTACGCCAACGCGGGACTCCTGCGCGTGGTGGTCGGTGACCCGGGGGCGCCCTCCCACGGCAGGTTCGTGGACAACGTGAGCTTCATGTGGGTTCGCAGCCAGCGCCCCCACCCGGTGGCCGAACCGACCGACCGGCCGATCCACCGGGGCTCGTCGCCGATCGACCCGGAGCTGGCGCTGGAGAACGTGGACGTGGCGTTCGCCATCGGCCTCCGGGTGCCTGGCGTTCGGTATCAACACACCTGGGACGACACGGACCCCGGCGGCACCTATCGCATGCGACTCTCCGACGGCGCCGGCTCCTGGGCATCCGTCCGCCACCACGACTGGGGCGCCGCCGACGCAGTCCAGCAGGCCGGGCCCCGCCGCCTGTGGGACGAGATCGTCCGCGCCCGCCGACGATGGCTTGCCGACGGCGAACCGGACCTCACCCGCTTCGGCGTGACGATGACGCCGACCGGCGAACAGCACGTGTGGCTCGACGAGCCCGGCAACCTGATCGGATGACCCAGCCGCGAACCCTCGGGCACCTGGCCTGAGCCCCCGCGCAGGAAGTCGGCCCGGCCGACTTCCTGCGCGGGGCCTTCAGAATCCCGGCCGCATCCTGGCCGCCCTTGTCGGCGCCTTCTGTGAAGCTCGCCCGCGCGGTGGAACCGGCGGCAGGCGCAGACGGTCACCTTCGGTGTGACCTCGAACGAATCGCAGACCGATCCCGTCCGCCCCCACGTCAGCCGTAGGCGCATGCTGCTGGGCGTCGCCGGCGTGGCGGCGGCCGCCGCCACCGTGGGGGGCGTCGGCTGGTGGGCGCGGCGGGACGCCGACACCGGCCACCGCGTCTGGAGCAGGACCGGTACCGGCAGCCGGGTCGCCCTGTCGGCCACCCCGCAGCCCGACCTCTACGTCGCGGACTTCGACGGCACGGTCAGGGCCCTCGACGTGCGGACCGGCACCCCGCGCTGGAGTGCCGAGGTCGCCTCGCGCAACCCCGCCGACAGTAACTTCGGCTGGCCGATCGCCGCAGGTGACGGACTGGTCTGCGTGACCACCGACTCCCACGTCCACGCCCTGGACGCCGCGTCCGGGGCCGTCCGGTGGGCCGTGCCCGCGCCGGTGGGCTACCTGTCCGGATGGACGGACGGCCCCATCGTCGGCGGGGACGTGTTCGCGAGCTACGACGGCCGCGTCCACTCCTACGACGCGGCCACCGGCGAAGCCCGGTGGAGCAGCCCGCTGGAGGCCGCCTGCGTACCGGCGGTCGCGGGCGGCACCGTGTACCTCGCCGCCCCCGCCGGTGGGGTCTCCGCCCTCGACGCGAAGACCTGTGAGCGGCGCTGGGAGCAACCCGCCGTCGGCAAGCTCGTCGACCGGCCCGTGGTCCACGAGGGCGTCCTCTACCTGTCGGCTTCCGCCGGCGCCGCCTCGACCGTCTCGGCCTCGACCGTCTCCGCCCTGGACGCGGCGACCGGTCGGGTGCTCTGGCAGCGTGACGACCTCGGCCACCCCGTTGTCCAGCCCGCCCCGGTCGCCGACGGGACGCTCTGCCTCCTCGACAACGACCGGGTCATCGCCGTCGAGGCGGGTACGGGCCGCAGCCGGTGGACGTCCTCGGTGCCGGACGGCCTGGGCCGGGGCATGAGCACCATGGCCGTCGCCGACGGCCGGGTCTACGTGGCGCTGAACGACGGTCGGCTGCACGCCCTCGACCTCGCCACCGGCCGGCTTCAATGGCAGGACGATCCGGCCAAGTTCGGCACCGAGTACACCGGGCTCTCGCTGACGGCCTTCGGCGGCGTCGCCTACCGCGGCAGCCGGGCCGGCCTCTACGCGGCGGGCATACCGGCGGCCTGACCTCCGCCCGGGGTGTCGCGCCGCCGGGGCACCGCGCGGTGCGCCTTCAGGCAGCGGGCACTGCCCGTAGGGACCTGGCGCCCGGGTCGACGTCACCGATATCCAGGAGAGTGAGCTTTCGAGTCGAGAGGGGGACGATGCACGCCCACGACAGGACCAAGGCTGCCGCCGCCGGCAAGGCCCGCACGCCGGCCCGTACTTCGGAGCCGACGACCAGGAACCCGAACCGGGCGCAGGCCGCCGCCCAGTCGCTGCTCGGTCTCCAGAGCACCCACGGCAACGCGGCCGTCGTGCAGATGCTCCGCGCGACCGGGATCCAGCGCGCGTCCGACCAGAACCGGCCCATGATCAATCACCAGAACCCGGACGACGACTGGGAGGCCGACAACACCGCGCCCGCGCGTACGGACGGTCTCGTCCTCAGCGGTCACGGCGCCTGGGAGGCCGCGAACGGCAGCTTCCGGGTGCCCGCGGGGACGCGGGTGCACTTCTACACGCAGCACGGGATGGTCCTCCCCGACGACCTGGGCGGGCAGGTGGAGAACGGCGCCAACCGGGGCGGCAGCGTGGAACAGGGGCAAGAGCGTGGCGCCGCGCGCACCGTGGTGGGCGGGCGGAGCCTGCAGAACTACACCATCTCCTACCCCAGCGGCCTCACCATCCGGGGAAACCCGGCGATCGCCAGCCCGGTTGGCGGCGGGTACGACGTCGAACTCGATCCGGGGACGCCGGCCGCAACCGTCATCAACGTCGCCACGCTGATCGACCCCCAACTCGCGGGCCGCTCGATCGTCTTCGACGGCGACGTGCTGCTGAGCGACATCCTGCGGCCCGGCATGGGCGACGTGCACTTCGCGGCCTGCCGCTTCGTCGAGACCAACAGGCCCGGGACGCGGAACCAGGGCCGTCCTCAGAACCACAACTACGCCGGCGACCCCGGCGAGGCCGGCGGTCTCTACAACCCCTGACCCGCCCGGCCTCCAATGCTCCGCGCTCCGCGCAGGAAGTCGGCCCACCCGACTTCCTGCGCAAGGGGCGCCGCCCCGAGCAGGCCTCAACCAGCCACGCGCACCACGTACTTGCCGGTGGCCCGCCCCTCCGCCATGGCGTCGTGGGCGGCGGGGACGGAGGCCAGGCCGGGGACTTCGGTGACCGGCAGCGTGAGGTCACCGGCGGCGAGCAGGTCGAGGACCGTGCGGATGGCGCGGGCGAGCCGTTCGGGGGCGGTGGCGGCCAGGGCGCGGTGGCTGAAGCCGGTGATGGTGAGGTTCCCGGCCATCAGGCGGCCGAGCGGCGGCAGGTCGGCGACGGCGCCGCCGCCCGCGTTGCCGAAGAGGACGATCCGGCCGCCGGGTGCGGTGAGTTCGAGGTCGAGCTCCAGGGCCTCGGTGCCCAGCGGGTCCAGCACGAGGTCGACGCCCCGGCCCCCGGTCGCGGCCCGGACGGCCTCGGGCAGTGCCTCGTCGCGGGCGAAGGCGTGGTGGTAGCCGGAGGCGACGGCGGACGCCGCCTTCTCCGGGCGGCCCACCGTGCCGATCAGCCGACCGCCCCCCCCGATCAGCGGGACCAGTTGGGCGACGGCGTGGCCGATCCCGCCGCCGGCCGAGTGCACCAGGACGGTGTCCCCGGCGGTGAGCCGGCCGGCGTCGGTGAGCAGCAGCACGGCGGTGGCCAGGCCCAGCGGGGCGGCGGCGGCCTCGCGCAGCGCCAGCCCGTCCGGGACGGGCACGGTGAGCGCGGCCTCGGCGAGCACCACCTCGGCCAGGCCGCCGCCGACGGGCGCGGCCGCCACCCGGTCGCCCACCGCCAGTCCGGTGACGCCCTCGCCGACCGCCCGGACGGTGCCGGCCACCTCCTTGCCCGGCCGGTACGGCCAGGCGGTGACGTAGCCGGCGTCGCCCCGGCGGCCCATCACGTCGACGAAGTTCAGCCCGGCGTAGGCGACGTCGACCGCCACCTGGCCGGGGCCGGGGTTCGGGGCCTCGACCTCCCGGATCTCCGTGTGCTCGGCCCCACCGGGTGCGGTCATCACCAATGCGCGCATGTCGGTCCCCCTCGACTACGATTTTCGACGAACGGCGAAATTGACGTGGGGTAGTGGTACCACGTAGTTTCGATGATTGTCGAACATTGCAGATCAAGCGCAGATTAAGCGCTTGAATCAACCGCAGATCAGGGAGGTCGGATCATGCCCCGCAGTACCCGGCGCCGACCGGCGCTCGCCCACCCCGCGACCGGGGAGATCGACCTGCTCGACGTCCTGCACGCGCTCTCCGACCCCACCCGGATGACCATCGTGCGCATCCTGCGCGCCGAACCCGAGCGGGCCTGCGGCACCTTCCCGGTGGACGTCGCCCCCTCCACCCTCAGCCACCACTTCAAGGTGCTGCGCGAGTCCGGCCTGATCCGCCAGCGCGAGGAGGCCAACCGCAAGTTCTCCGCCCTGCGCGCCGTCGACCTGGAGCAGCGCTTCCCCGGCCTCCTCGACACCATCCTCGCCGCCCACACACGGGCCGAAGCCGACGCACAGGCCGAAGCTGACGTGCAGGCCGAGCCCCACGCGCGGGCCGAAGCCCGCGCGTAGGCAGCCGCCCGCGCGCGGTGGCGCAGCCCGTCAGCGCAGGCGCGAGGAGGACAGGATCGACGCCAGGTGCGCCACCACCATGCCCCAGGTGATCACCGCGATCCCCGCGACCGCCGCCCGCGTCGCGTCCAGGTTGCCGAGCGCCGCGTCCGCCACGGCCGCCGCCAGCAGCACCAGGGAGGCCTCGATGCCGTTCGTCACCCGGTGGATCTTGAACACCGAGGCGAGCCGGCGCGCGGTAGCGATGCCCTGCGAGCGCGGCTGGGTGGACTCCTCGTCCGCCGGGGCCTGCCCGCTGCGGGCCCGGGCCACGTCCACCAGGTCCGTCGAGGCCTTGAGCAGCACCACGCCCAGCGCGGCCGCCAGGCCCACCGATACCCACAGCTCCGACCCGCCCCGGGCCGCCCGCACGCCCGCGCCGATCATCAGCGCCGCGTCCGCCAGATAGGCGCCGAGCCGGTCCACGTAGACCCCGGCCATGCTGAACTGGCGCTTCCAGCGCGCCACTTCGCCGTCGACGCAGTCGAAGAGCAGGAACAGCTGGAACAGCACCGCCGCCAGCACGGCGCCGGTCAGGCCGGGGATCAGCAGGGCCGCCCCGCCGCCGACCCCGCAGACCACCATCACCCAGGTGAGGGTGTTCGGCGACACCGAGGTGCGTACCAACTGCCGGGTCGTGCGCAGCGAGATGCGGCGCATGTACAGCCGTCCCGCCCAGTGCTCACCGTTGCGGCTCTGCAGCTTGGCCTGCGGCTGGCACACCTCGCGCAAGTCCGCGAGCGCCGGAGCAGCCACCATGACGACATCCCTCCACCTGTCCCGAAACGATCACCACAGGCTACGGCCTCCCGGACCCCGCCCCGACCGGTCCCTCGTCGCCGTCCGGAGGCGGGGGAGCCGCCTGCCGGGCCGCTCCGGGAGGAAAACCGCTGGGCCGCCGGAAGGCCCCGGGCTAGGCTTCGCGGGTTCGTCGGAACCGGAAGCCCCGGCCCCGATCACCCGCCCCCGCAAGCCGGTTGACGTGGTCCGGAGCGCAACGAGGAGTGCTGATCATGGCGACCACAGGCGGCGCGGCGCATAGCCCGGGCCTGGCCGAACTGCTGGCCGAGCACCGGCCGCAGGGCCCGACGGAGACCGCCGACCACGAGCGCGTCCGCCACCTCACCGGGGCCGCCGACGCCTGGGACCGCGGGACGCCGCTGCACTTCACCGCCTCCGCGCTGATCGTCCACCCGCCGACCCGGCGCGTCCTCCTGCGCTGGCACGTGCGCCAGCAGGCCTGGCTCCAGGTCGGCGGCCACGGCGACCCGGGGGAGACCCTGCCGCTGGACATCGCGCTGCGCGAAGGCCTGGAGGAGACCGGACTCGCCGACCTCACCCCGTGGCCCGACGCCGCCCTCGTCCACCTCGCCGTCGTGCCCGTCCCGGCCTCGCCCGTCGAACCGGCCCACGAACACGCCGACCTGCGCTTCCTGCTGGCCACCGCCACCCCGGAGCGGGCGCGGCCGGAGAACCCCGCCGCCCCGCTGGAGTGGCTCACCATCGCCGAGGCCCGGCAGCGGACCACCGAGGAGAACCTCCGCGAAACGCTCGACCGGGCCGGCCGCCTGCTCGACGCCCCCGCCTGACCTTTCGAACCCCGCTGGAGCACACCCGGATGCACACCGACCAGACCCTCATCTTCGACGCCGACGACACGCTCTGGGAGAACAACGTCCTCTTCGAGCGCGTCATCGACGGCTTCCTGGACTGGGCCGCCACCCCGGCCGACCGCGAGCCCGCCAGGGCCGTCCTCGACGAGATCGAAGCCGCCAACTCCGCCGCCCTCGGCTACGGTGCCGCCGTGTTCCGGCAGAGCCTCACCGACTGCCTGCGGCGGCTGAACGGCGACCGCACCCCCACCCCGGCCGAAGAAGCCCGGATCGACGGCCTCCTCACTCCGCTCAGCAGCCGCGAGATCGAGCTGATCCCCGGCGTCGCCGACACCCTCGCCGACCTCGCCGGACGCCACCACCTGCTGCTGCTCACCAAGGGCGACCTCGACGAGCAGCAGCGCAAGGTGACGGCCTCCACGATCGACCACCACTTCCGCGGCGTCCACATCGTGGCCGAGAAGTCGGCGGACACCTACCGGCGGCTCAGCGCCGAGCTCGGCCTCGACCCCGACCGGACCTGGATGATCGGCAACTCGCCCAAGTCCGACATCGCCCCGGCCCGCCAGGCCGGCCTGCGCACGGTCTTCATCCCGCACGAGCACACCTGGGTCCTGGAACACCAGGACCTCGGCCCCGACGAGGCGACCCTGCGACTGGCGGCCTTCTCCGAGCTGCTGCGGCACTTCTGACACGGACCGGCGGGGTCGGCAGGATCGCCGGGGTCGCCGGGGTCAGCGGGATCGGCGGCGGCGCTCACAGCGCGAGCGCCGTCGCCGGCGCCGGTGCGCCGCCCCGGTGCAACCAGGCCCGCTCCGCGGCCGTCCACGTGCTCGTCGTCACCAGGTGGAGCGCGGCGGCCACCGGCACCAGCATCGCGAACAGCACCGACCCGAAGGACAGGTAAGGCAGCAGCCCCGCCCCCGGCTGAGGGGTCGGCTGCGCGGCCGCCGCCCGCCTGGCCCGGCGGAAGTTGACGTACCCGACCGCCGCCAGCCCGGCGTACAGCAGGCCGAACACCGCCAACTGCCCGGCACCGTGCGCGCTCCCGACGTGCAGCCCGAGCGGCACGCCGAACAGGGTGTGGTCCAGCAGGCCGTTCGGGGTGGTGAACAGGCGGTACATCACCGAGAAGAACGGAATCTGCACCAGCATCGGCAGGCACCCCGCGAACGGCGAGGCCCGCTCCTCCCGGTACAGCTCGGCGAGCGCCTCCCGCAGCTTCTCCGGGCGGTCCTTGAACCGCCGGTTCACCTCGGCGACCTTCGGCGCCAGCCGCGCCCGCGACTTCTCCCCCCGCGCCGCCGCGCGCGCGAAGGGATGCAACGCCAGCCGGACGGCGACGGTGAACAGGACGATCGCCAGCGCGGTCGGCAGTACCTGGGCCAGCGCGGCGACGGCGGCATGGGCGACGGCGACGGCCGGGTCGAGAACAGTGAGAACGGACATGGTGGAGCGAGCCCTCCGGGGGTCTCGGAAAACGAGTGGTCGACGGAGGACGGCCGCGTGGAACGGCGGAAGACGACGAAGCTACGCGGCCGCCGGGGCCGCACCCGGTGCCCTCGGGCGTCGCCTGCCCCGGGCATCGGGATCGCGCTGCGGCAGGAAGGCCGTACGGAACGCGCGCCGCCGCAACACCCCGCTGCGCACCGCCGTGGGCGCCCGCGCGCCCAGCAGCCGCGCCCCCGCCAGCGTGCCCGCGACCGCACCGGCCAGCAGCGCCACGGCGGCGACCGCCGCCACCGACGCGACCGTCCCGCCCTCGGTCACCAGCTCCCCGGTCAGCACCCGGAGCAGCCCGAGCAGCATCGCGACGACGGTCATGCGCTGCTCCTCCTTCGGCGTGACGGACTCGGGGCTGCACGGACTTCGCGGCCCTCGGGCTTCGGTCCTGCGGGCTTTGGGCCCACGGGCTTCTGGCCCCACGGACTCAGGGCCGGACTTCAGACGTTCAGGACGATCGCCGAGCCCGCCGAGTTCCCGCCCGGGCGCGGAATTCCCCGTAGCGTACCCGCCGCGCCGAGGTGCTTCGCGAGGCGGTACAGGGGCGTAGCCGCAGGTGCTACACGGGGCTACCGTGGAGGGATGAAGACGATTACCCAGCGGGAGTTCCGGAACAACTCCGCCGCGGTGATGGACGCGGTGGAGGCCGGGGAGACCTTCCACATCACCAGGAACGGGGTTGAGGTCGCGGAGCTGCGACCGGTGTCCGGACGGCGGCGGCTCACGGCGGAGGAGCTGGTGGCGCGGCACGTGAAGCTGCCGCGGGTGGACTACCAGCAGATGCGCAAGGAGGCCGAGGAGTACTTCGGGCCGGAGGAGCTGGTGGGCGACGACGGCGACGACCCGTTCGAGCGGCGGCGTGGCTGAGCGCAGGCGGGCAGCCCGGCGGCGGCCGGCCGGGGTGCTCGACACCTGTGTCTACATCGATCTGGCCCTGCTCTCCCCGGCGAACCTGCCGGCCGTGCCGGAGCTGACCGCGATCACCTTCGCGGAGCTGCAACAGGGCGTGTCGATGGCCCGCGACGCGGTCAGCCGGGCGGCCCGGCTGGAGGTGCTGGGCGCGGCGATGGCCGACTTCGACCCGCTGCCGTTCGACGCGGCGGCGGCCGCCCGCTACGGCACGCTGGTGACCCTCACCATCGCCGCCGGGCGGCAGCCGCGCCCGCGCCGGATCGACCTGATGATCGCGGCCGTGGCCTCGGCCCACGGACTGCCGCTGTACACCCGCAACGTCGCGGACTTCCGGGGCCTGGGCTCGGCGGTGGAGATCATCGGGGTGTGACGGCCGCCGCTCGCCGGTGGAGCGGTGCTCTCGCTCTTCGTGCCGCTGGCCTGCCGCCCCCGCCCCGCTGGCTGGTCATCTAAGCAGCTTAGAAGTGGAATTGGGGGATGGAGGGGGGTGGCAGGCCCGGCAGCTGCTCAGCCCAGGCGGACCGCGGTGCCCGTGGCGGCGGAGGCCCGGGCGGCCTCCAGGACGGCCAGGGTTGCCACCGCGTCGCGCGGGTCGACCGGGGGCGGGGTGCCCGGGGAGGCCAGGGCGGCGGCGATGCCCGCGTAGAAGGCGGGGTAGTCGCCCGGCTCGGTGGGCAGGGCGATCGAGGACTCGTCGGTGCCGAGGGTGCCGTACTGCGAGGGCTGGTCGGCACCCCACGGGCGGGCGCCGTCCGGTCGGTGCCCGGCCCGCAGCTCCGCCTCCTGCGGGTCCATGCCGGGCTTGACGTACCCGGCGGCGTCGCCGAGCACCCGCAGCCGGGGGCCGATCAGCGGGGTGATGGCGCTGGTCCACAGGTGCGAGCGGGTGCCGGAGGCGTGGGTGAGGGCGAGGAAGGCGTCGTCGTCGACGACCGCGCCGTCCCGGCGCACGTCGACCTCCGCGTACACCGTCTCCACCGGGCCGAACAGGGTCAGCGCCTGGTCCACCAGGTGGCTGCCCAGGTCGTACAGCGTGCCGCCGACCTCGGCCGGGTCGGCGAGCTCGCGCCAGCCGGGCTTGGGCTTCGGGCGGAACCGCTCGAAGCGGGACTCGAAGCGGTGCACCCGGCCGAGCGCGCCGCCCCGGACCAGCCGGGCGGCGGTCAGGAAGTCGCCGTCCCAGCGCCGGTTCTGGAACACGGAGAGCAGGGTGCCCCCGGCCTCGGCGAGCTGGCACAGCTCCAGCGCCTCGGCGGCGGTGCCGGCCAGCGGCTTGTCGACGACGGTGGCCAGCCCGGCGCGCAGGGCGGCGCGGGCGAGCGGCGCGTGGGTGCGGTTGGGAGAGGCGACGACGACGAGGTCGAGCGCGTCCGGGTCGGCGAGCAGCTGCTCGGGGGTGTCGACGGCGCGGGCACCGGGGTGTTCGCGGCGCAGCTGCTCGCGGCGCTCGGGGTTGGCGGTGACCACGGCGTCCAACCGCAGCCCCGGCGTGGTGGCGATGAGCGGGGCGTGGAAGGCGGAGCCGGCCAGGCCGTAGCCGATCAGGCCGACGCGGAACGGGCGGTCCGGAGAGGACGAGGGGGTCGAGGCGCTCATGCGCCCACTCAATCACGAGGCGCCCGGTTGCTCCCGGTTTCGCAGTGGCGGAGCCGGGAGGCGGGGCGGACGTCGGTTCGCGTCCTCGCTCGTCGGACGGCATGGGGGCGAGACGTCTCAGGGCAGTTGACGGGTCAGCCGACGCAGCCGGGTACCGAGGGGGAGCTGCCGACGCAGTTGTCGGGGGTGTTTCCACTGACCGGTGTCGTGGTGAGTGTCATGGTGCCGTTCTGCCGGTAGATGCCGCCGGCCGTCATGACGGCATGGTTGGCGCTGATCTGGGTGCTGGTCAGCGTGGTGGAGGTGGAGCCGATGGCGGCGATGCCGCCGCCCTGGGACCCGGAACTGTTGCCCGCGTCGATGAAACTGCTGGTGGTGGTGAGCGAGCCGCGCAGGCCGTTGTAGATCCCGCCGCCCTGGCCGGTGGCGCTGTTCCCGGCCACGGTGCTGTTCGTGAAGGTCGCCACCGCCCCCTTCTGGGGGGCGCCGATGTCCTCGTTGGCCAGGCCGCCGCCCCTGCCCTGGGCGGTGTTGCCGGTCAGGGCGCTGGCCGTGAGGGTCACCGCGCCGTAGTTGAGGATGCCGCCGCCGTCGGTGACGGCGGAGCCGTTGCTGAGGGTGACGTTGCCCTTGAGGGTGAGGCTGGCGCCCGCGGCCACCTTGACGATGCGGAAGCCGGCCGTACCGGCCGTCGTCGAGCGCGTGATGGTGTCGTTGTCACCGGTCAGGGTGATGGCGGTGGTGATGATCGGCAGCGCGTTCGCGCCGTCGGTGTCACTGCTGTGCGACGAGGCGATGGTGTAGACGCAGTCGGTCGCGAGCACGACGTTGCCCCCGCCGGCGCTGTTGGCGGCGTTGATCGCCGCGACCAGCGCCGTCTCGTTGCAGGCCACGGCCGCCTGTGCGGAGGTGGGGGCCAGTGCGGCCAGCACGGCGGTCAGGACGACGGAACCGGCGAGGACCGGAATGGTGCGGATGCGTCGCATGACGCTCCCTTCGGGTTGATGGAGACCCCCGTGTTCGTGGTGCCGTGCCAGCAGCAGCAGCAGCAGCTGCTGCGGGCGCGGGCCCGGATCGGCCCGCGCGAGCAGACCGGGCCGGGCCAGGCCGTGGAGGCTTCGCGCCACGGCCTGGCCCGGCGGCCGAGCGATGCCGCGCGTCCGTCTCAGGTGGTGAGAACCGGCGGAACGGCGCAGGCCTTCACGGCGGCGGTGCTGGCGGTGGCGGCGGTGGCGGCCGCGGTGGCGGCAGCGGTGGAGGAGGTGACCGCGGCGGCCTCGGCGGCGGCGGCGCTGGTGGCGGCTGCGGCCTCTGCGGCGGCGTTGGGTGGCACGGCTTGGGTCGCCGCGATGAAGGTCTTGAGGGCGGCGGCGGCCGACGCGGCGTCGGCCTGCGCCGCGGCTGCCGCGGTGGAGGCGTTGGCGGCGGCGACCGACGAGGAGACGGTGGCGGCCGCGCAGGCCACGGCGTCCCTGCGGGCCTGACCGGTCGACGCCGAACTCGGTGTGTTCGTCGAGATGTTGGCCTCGGCCGCAGCCGTGCCTCCGGCCAGCAAGGTGCCGATGGCAAGAGCTGCGACGGCTATGCGATGGATCTTCATGGGTCCCTGTTCTGGGAAGGATGGGCTCACGTGCCCGGCAGCACAGCCGAACACGGATGCCACGGTGACGAGAGCCGAACCGGCTCCCACCAGAACAAGAACACCGAGCGGCCCGCCTGTCCCTTCGATCATCGCGCCGACGTGCCGAAAGCCGGACCGGAACTGTCCGACTTCCTGTGCGACTTCGCTGGTCAGGAGCGTGCGGGAAGGTCCGGTACGAACTGCCCGGTGGTCCCCTCATCGGCGTAGCGCGTTTGCGTGGACGAACCCGTCCACCGGCCGACTGCCTCCGTTCGCACCGCGGCCGTGCCCGGGAGGAAGTGGCGCACGCGGATGATGTTGCTGCCGGCACGTCGTGGCCGTTCCCGTCCGGGGCCGGGGTCGGCCCGAGGAGGCAGGCTCTAGGCTGGTCCGTGTTGGGGCAGCCAGTGGCGCCCGGCCGGCCGAGGGTGTCCGGTCCGGAGCGATGTGCGAAATCGTTCAGAACCGTTGCAAGACCAAGGAGACACCTACGTGGCAGACCGCAAGCCCATCGAGTCCTGGCTGACCGACATGGACGGCGTCCTCATCCACGAGGGCACGCCGATTCCCGGTGCGAAGGAGTTCCTGCGCAGACTGCGGGAGTCCGGCAAGCCGTTCCTGGTCCTCACCAACAACTCCATCTACACCCCGCGCGACCTCAGCGCCCGCCTGGCCGGGATGGGCCTGGAGGTGCCGGAGGAGTGCATCTGGACCTCCGCCCTGGCCACCGCCAAGTTCCTCAAGGGCCAGCGCCCGGGCGGCACCGCCTACGTGATCGGCGAGGCGGGGCTCACCACCGCGCTGTACCAGGCCGGTTACGTGCTGACCGACAACAACCCGGACTACGTCGTCCTCGGCGAGACCCGCACCTACAGCTTCGAGGCGCTCACCAAGGCGATCCGCCTGATCAACCAGGGCGCCCGGTTCATCTGCACCAACCCCGACGAGACCGGCCCGTCCCCCGAGGGCGTGCTGCCGGCCACCGGCTCGGTCGCGGCCCTGATCACCAAGGCGACCGGCGTCGAGCCGTACTTCGTCGGCAAGCCCAACCCGCTGATGATGCGCGAGGCGCTGAACACCGCCGGGGCCCACTCCGAGACCGCCGTGATGATCGGCGACCGGATGGACACCGACATCGTCGCGGGCATGGAGGCCGGCATGGAGACCATCCTGGTGCTCACCGGCCTGACCGCCGCCGCCGACGTCGAGCGCTTCCCGTACCGGCCGACCCGGGTGGTCAAGTCGATCGCGGACCTGGTCGAACTGGTCTAGCCTCTGCGGTGCTGTCGTGGGCCCCGTTCCGGCCGGTCGCCGGAGCGGGGCCCGTTTCGTACCTGTGGTTCGTACCTGTGGGGAGGCGCCGGCGCAATGAGCGCGACGGGGGATGCGGGGCCGCCGGAGGCGCGGCGGGATGCCGGGGGCGTTGGCGGGGAGGCCGACGAGAAGCGGGTCACCTGGGCCGAGCTCTACTTCGACCTGGTCTTCGTCTTCGCGATCACCCAGGTCTCCGGGCTGCTGCACCACCACCACGACGCCACCGGGCTGGTCCGGGCGCTGGTGGTGTTCGTGCCGGTGTACTGGTGCTGGGTGGGCACCACCGTGCAGGCCAACATCCGGGACGTGGACAACCTGCGGGACCGCCTCGGCATCCTGGCGGTCGGGCTGGCCGGCCTGTTCATGGCGCTCGCCGTCCCGGGCGCGTACGGCGGGCGGGGCGTGCTGCTCGGCGCCGCGTACTGGCTGGCCCGGCTGGTGCTGCTGCTCCTGCTGATCCGCCTGCCGGGCGTCTGGCGCGGCCAGTACGGCGTCGGCGTGCTGGTCAGCGGGCCGCTGCTGGTCGTGGGCGGGCTGCTGCCGGCCGGGCCGCGGCTGGCCCTGTGGACGGCGGCCGCGCTCTGCGACCTGGCCGCGCCGCTGGTGTTCCGGCGGCGGCTGGCGGCGGTGGCGTACCACCCCTCGCACATGCCGGAGCGGTTCGCGCTGTTCCTGCTGGTGGCGCTCGGCGAGTCGATCGTCGGGATCGGCGGGACGGCGGCCGGCGCCCGGCTCGACGTGGCCGAACTCGCGGCCGTGGCCACCGCGTTCACCATCTCGGCGGGGCTGTGGTGGCAGTACTTCGTGTACGCGGCGGACGCCATGCGGTACGCCGTGGAGGTCGCCGACTCCCGGCGGGACGTCGTCCGGCGGATCTTCCAGTACGGGCACCTGGCGCTGGCCGCCGGGGTGATCGGGGTGGCGGTCGGCTTCGGGGAGACCGTCGCGGACCCGTGGCAGGCGTTGGGCCCGGGGTCGGTGGCGCTGCTGTACGGCGGGTGCGGGCTGTACCTGCTGACCTTCGGGTACACCCGCTGGATGATGTTCCGCAAGGTGGCGACGACCCGGGTCGGTGCGGCGGCGGTGGTGCTGGGGCTGGCGCCGGCGGTGGTGCGGCTGCCGGCGCTGGCGGTGCTGGTGGCACTGGCGGTGCTGCTGGTGGCGCTCAACGTGGTGGAGCACGTCCGGGTGGTGCGGGCGGTCGGTGCGGACCCCGCGCCGGTGCCGCCTGCCGGGTCCGCGCTGCCTGTTGGGTCCCCGCTGCCTTCTGCGGCTCCGGCGGCTTCTGCGGCTTCGGCGGAGTGAGTTGTCGGTGGGGCTGTGTAGCGTTCGGGGTGAAAGAGGGCGTGCGGCACAACAGCCGCGGTGTGGGAGGTAGATGTCGTGACGGACACGGTCGAGGCGGGCGTGGTGGAGGCCGGCGAGGGCGGCGGGCTGGAGCTGCCCGAGTCCTGGCGCCCGGTGCTGGGCGCCGAGACGGAGAAGCCGTACTTCGCCGAGCTGGCGGCCTTCGTGGCGGCCGAGCGTGCGCAGCACCAGGTGTTCCCGCCGAGCGGCCAGGAGTTCGCCGCGCTGGAGGCCACGCCGTACGAGAAGGTCCGGGTGCTGGTCCTCGGGCAGGACCCGTACCACGACGACGGCCAGGCCCACGGCATGAGCTTCTCGGTGCTGCCCGGCACCAGGACGCCGCCCTCGCTGCGCAACATCTTCAAGGAGCTGGACGCCGACCTCGGCGTCCCCGCCCCGGACAACGGTTACCTGATGCACTGGGCCGAGCAGGGCGTCCTGCTGCTCAACGCGGTGCTCACGGTGCGTGCGCACGAGGCCAACTCGCACAAGGCGAAGGGCTGGGAGAAGTTCACCGACGCCGTGATCAAGGCGGTGAGCGAGCGCGAGGAGCCGGTGGTCTTCGTGCTGTGGGGCAACTACGCGAAGAAGAAGCTGCCGCTGATCGACACGTCCAAGCACGTGGTCGTGCAGGGCGCGCACCCGTCGCCGCTGTCGGCCAAGCTGTTCTTCGGCAGCCGCCCGTTCTCGCAGATCGACACGGCGCTGGACGGCTTCGGCGGCGAGCCGATCGACTGGCAGGTGCCCAACCTGAAGCAGGGCTGAGCACCCGGGGCTGAGCGTCCGGGGGTTGGGTGAGGGGTGGTCCGGGCGGGCGGGGTCGCCCGTCCGCCCGCTCACGGCCACCCGGCGTTCACCGCCCGTCGCGGGCGGCCGGTGGCCGGTGTGCTTAGCTGGTGCCGACCGGTCGCCGGACCGGCTCTGGGGGAGGGGCGGTACGTGCGCCGGGTGGGACGGGTAGTGGCAATCCGACGGGCCGTGGGGGTGGCCCTGGTCGTGCTGTTGGCGGGGGCCGCGGGCTGTAGCGGTTCGACCGCCGGATCGGCCAAGGGATCACCCGGCGGCCCGGGCGGCGGTGCCTCGGCCGGTGCCGCGGCCGGCGGGCCCACAGCCGCGCCCACCGCCTCCGCCGCGAACCCGGGCACCGGCCCCGCGAGCCTCGCCCAGCTCCCCGGCCAGGCCTTCTACGTCTCCGACCAGACCAACGCCGCCCGGCAGGTGACCGCTCTGCGCGGCCAGGGCCGGCCGGCGGAGGCCGACACGCTGCTGCGGATCGCCGCCCAGCCCTCCTCGCAGTGGCTGGGCGAGCAGGGCGCCAAGGAGATCGCCGAACAGGTCAGCCGCCGGGCCGCCGAGGCGGACCGGACGGCGGTCTTCGTCGCCTACAACATCCCGCACCGCGACTGCGGCCTGTACTCGGCCGGCGGCGCCGCCGACGCGGCCTCCTACCGGGCCTGGATCAGCGGTGTCGCGGAGGCCCTCGGCGACCGCAAGGCCTGGGTGGTGCTGGAGCCGGACGCCGTCGCGCACACCCTGGACAGCTGCGGGATCAAGGGTGACCTGGCCGCTGAGCGGTACGGCCTGCTGGCCTTCGCCGTGCAGGAGCTGAAGAAGCGTCCGCAGGTGCGGGTCTACCTGGACGCGGGCAATCCCGGCTGGTCGCAGGACCCGGCCGAACTCTCCACCGCGCTGCGCAAGTCGGGGATCGCGGCGGCGGACGGCTTCGCGGTGAACGTCGCCAACTTCTACGACACCGGCCGCAACACGGCCTACGGCGGCCAGCTCTCCGCCGCCCTGGGCGGGAAGCACTTCGTCATCGACACCAGCCGCAACGGCAACGGACCGCTGGGCGGCGACGCCTGGTGCAACCCGCCCGGCCGTGCGCTCGGCGAGCGGCCGACCGCCGACACCGGCCGGGACGGTGTCGACGCCTACCTGTGGATCAAGAACCCGGGGGAGTCGGACGGCGAGTGCGGGCGCGGCGAGCCCCGGGCGGGCGAGTTCTGGCTGCCGTACGCGCTCGGCCTGGCGCAGGCCGCCCGCTGAGGGGGCCGCTCCGCACCAGTGCCGGTCCGCACCAGTGCGGCTCCGCGCCAGGCCGTGACGCACCGGTTCGCTCAGCCGGTCACCTGGATCCAGCGCGCGACCGACGGGGTGCCGGCGGCGTCGGTCAGGAACAGCATGTACCAGCCGGGCGGCAGCAGGTTGGGGTTGGCGGGGAGCGTGAGCGAGACCCCGTCGGCCGTGCGACCGCTGATGTCCAGGGCCACCGACCGCTGTTCGACGTCGGTCACGTGGGTGACCGAACTCGGCCGGATCAGCTTGGCGGTGGCGACCGCGTCCGGCCGGGCGGTGCCGATCCGCACGGTGGTGCCGAGCTTCGCGGCCCCCGGCGCGGCGGCCACCTGCGGGCGGTCGCCGTGGAACAGGTACGGCGGGGTGTAGATCTCGATGCGCTGCTCGAAGCCGCCCGGTGTG
Source organism: Kitasatospora sp. NPDC088861 (assembly GCF_044750105.1). Lineage (NCBI taxonomy): Bacteria > Bacillati > Actinomycetota > Actinomycetes > Kitasatosporales > Streptomycetaceae > Kitasatospora > Kitasatospora sp. NPDC088861. The sequence continues at coordinate 14,890 of NZ_JBIVJF010000018.1, read as the reverse complement.
GTCTCGGCCTTGTCCGCGAACAGCGGGTTGGAACCGAGCACGGCCACCCGGCCGTCCGGCAGCAGCAGCGCCTCGGAGTGGTAGTTGCGGCCGACGGCGGGCTCGGCGGCGGTGCTGAAGCTGTTGGTGTCCGGGTGGTACACCTGCGCCTTGAGCAGGTCGCTGGCGCCCCGGCCCCGGTAGCCGCTGGAGCCGCCGGTGGTGAACACGGTGTCGTCCGGGAGGATCACGCTGTTCAGGTAGCGGGTGCCGCCGGCCGGCAGGTCCGGGCCCGGGGTGAAGGCGGGCTCGGCGGCGGAGAGGTCGACGATGTCGGTGCGGGCGGTGGACAGCGGCGACTCGCCGACGCCCCCGCCGCCGAGCACCATCACCTTCTGCGCCTGCGCGGGCGGCAGCAGCACCGAGGACGAGGTCTCGGTGAGGGCGGGGTCGCGCAGGCCGGGGACGGGCTGGAAGCCGTTGTTCGACAGGTCCCACACCCCGGGGTCCCGGCCCTTGTCGGCCGGGCCGTAGCCGGCGTTCGAGCCCGAGTAGAAGAGCTTGCCGGAGGCGGTCAGGAAGATCGACGGGTAGGTCGGGAAGTAGCGGTCCGGGCCCTTGGACCAGGTCTTGTTCTTCGGGTCGTAGATCTCGTTGTCGTTGCCGTTGAGGATCTCCCCGGTGTCGTCCAGGCCCGAGACGGTGACCACCCGTCCGTCTCCCAGCCCGGTGAGCGTCGGGTACCAGCGGGCGTACGCCATGTCGGTGACCTGCTCGTACAGCTCGGTGTCCGGGTTGAACTCGAACGCGGAGCGGATGCCCTGGTACTCCTGCTTGTCCAGGGTCAGCTTCGCGCTCTGCCCGTACAGGTTGTGGGCGTCGACCCCGGCCAGGCCCTTGATCCGGTACTGGGCGGGGGAGTCGGTGACGTAGCCGGCGCCCTCACCGACCGCCTCGACGAACACGTGCTGCTCGCCGGCGGTGACGACGGTCTGCTTGCCGGCGCCCGTCTTCACCGCGGCCGGGACGGTCACCGGCACGGTGGAGGCGTACTCGCGCCCGTTCGGGCCGACGAAGACGGTGCCCTTGGGGAACGTCCTGGCGCGCTCGGGGCTCTCGTTGCGTACCCGCATGACGCCGGCCGCCCTCTTCACCACGCCCGCCAGCTTCTCGTACCGCTGGGTGCCGCCGGCCACCAGGACGCGGCCGTCCGGCAGCGAGGCGTGGCCGCCGCAGAACATGTCGGCCGGGGTGGGTATCAGCTTGTAGGTGTTCGCGGCCGGGTCCCAGAGCAGGCTGCGGAAGCTGCCCGCGTCGAAGCGCTTCTCGTCGTTGCCGGAGCCGGCCACGATGAGGACCTTGCCGGTGCGCAGCAGTGTGGCGTGGACGGCGTTGACCCGGAACTCGGCGGGGAGCGTGAGGGTCTGCCAGTGGCCGTACTCCGCCTTGTAATCGGGGCGGTTGATCACGTACTGGTGGTACTGCTGGCCGGCGAAGCCGAGGACGGCGGGCGCGTTCATCCCGGCGACGGTCAGCGCGACGGTGCTGCCGAGGGCGAAGCGCTTGGTCCGGCCGGTCTTGTGGATCTTCACGGTGGTTGGTCCCCTCGTGAGGTTCGGGAGCTCGTGAGGTTCGGGGGTGCTGGCGGGTCGGGCGGCTTCAGCGGGTGGTGGTGTGCTCCGCCCGGTCGGGCACTGCGGGGGCGCCCGGCGGCGCGGCCGGGGCGGTCGGTGCGGTCGGGCCGCGCCGGGGATCGCGGGCGTGTCGGGGGCGGCGCTTCTCCAGGACGACCCTCGGGGTCGCCGCCGGACCGCCGGTGACGGTGAGCGTGGCCGTGGGCCGGGCGCGTCGGCGGCGGATAGCGTCGCCGGCCAGCACCAGGATCGGCAGCACGGTCAGGACCAGGGCGATCCAGGCCCAGGTGCGCATCGCGACGTGGTCGTAGCCGGTGAAGAAGGAGGCCGCTATCGCGCCGCCGAACACCAGCGTCCAGAACAGGTGGAAGCGGAAGGTGCTCACCCGGTCCGCGCTGGCCGAACGGCCCTTCGGCGTCACCACGAAGCGGCTGCGCCGCCGCAGCAGCGCCTGCACCAGCGAGGCCGCGTAGACCGGGCCGCAGAGCGCGGACATCAGCATGCCCGCGACCCCGGAGGAGCCGGCCGGCTCGTGCGGGCTGACGTTGTGCTTGCGGTTCCAGGTGTAGAGCAGCAGTTGGAGCGCGGCGGCGTCGCTGTACAGCATCATCCAGATCTCGGAGGACACGTGGACCCCCGAGGCACCGAACACCAGGTAGAGCACGCTGGACAGGCCGCCGAGCAGCCAGGTGAGCGCCGCCATCGGGTAGAAGCCCACCATCAGCGAGTAGTTGAGCAGCCGCCCGGGCGACAGCCGCCAGAGCACCCGCCAGTACTGGGTGAGCAGGGTCTCGTAGGTGCCGCGGCTCCAGCGCAGCTGCTGGGAGAAGAAGTCGGTCCAGGAGGACGGGCCCTCGCCGACCGCGAGCACGTCCGGGGTGTACACGGATTTCCAGCGTTCACCGGTCTCGGCGTTCCGGCTCCGGTGGAACTCCAGGCCGGTCGCCATATCCTCCGTGATGGAGTCGTACAACCCGCCGATCGACTGGAGCGCACGGATTCTGACGGCGTTGTTGGTGCCGACGAACATGGGCGCGCCGTAACGGTTTCCGGCGCGCTGGATGAGTGCGTGGAAGAGGTACTGCTGGCTCTCGGAGAATTTGGTGACGGCCGATCCCGAGCTGCGGTAGTTCCCGTACACCTGGGGTCCGACCACGAATGCCACGTCGGGGTCGCGGAAGTAGCCGAGCATCCGCTCGCAGAAGTCCGGCAGCGGGACGTGGTCGGTGTCCACCGAGACCCAGAAGTCGTAGTCGCCGCCGTGCGCCTGCAACCAGGCGTTGTAGTTGCCGTGCTTGGTGCCGGTGCGGAACCGGCCCTTGGGCTGGTTCCAGTACGGGCGGCCGAAGCGGCTGAAGTGGCGGACGCCCAGCTCGATGCAGAGCGCCCGCATCGCAGGATCGTTTCCCTCGTCCAACAGCCAGACGTCGTACGGGCCGTCGTGCCGGACGGCGCGTGCCGCGACCAGCGTGGCCCGCACCATCTCCGCCGGCTCCTTGCCCGGCACGCAGGCGGTGACGAACGCGACCCGGGTGCCGGACTCCGGCGTCACCGGTATCGGATCGCGGGCGACGAGCGTGGCGTGGGTGTTGGACACGACGTTGACCAGCCGGAACACCTCGACCACGGCGATGATCCCGATCATCACCTTGTCGCCCAGCAGTACCAGGGCGTGCGTCTCGCCGGGGCGCTCCGGCCAGTGCTCCGGCAGCAGCAGCCAGACCAGCAGCACCACCTCCACCAGTGGGGCCGCCACCATCAGCAGGGCGGCGCGGATCCGGTGCGGCTCGCGGCGCAGCAGGCTGCGGTACTGGACGCGGTAGGGGGCGGTGGGGTCGGCCTCTTGCGCGGCCTCCTGCGTGGCCTGGTGCATGGTTTCCTGTGCGGCCTGGTGCGCGTGCCACGGTGTCGGCGGGGCTCCGTGGTGGGCGGGCTCGGGCCGGTAGACGCCGCCGCCGAGGTCGTCCTCCTCGTCCGGGTCGTGTGCCGGGCCGGCCAGCCGACTGAAGTGACCGTAGTCGTACGGGGCTTCGGGTACGGGAACGGCGGCCAGGTCGTCGTCGAGCCGCCGTCCGGCGCCTCGCCCGCGGGCCGTCCCGGCGTCCTTCTGTCGCGCGAACGGCATGGTCATCGTCTGCTCCCCCCGGCCGGGGCCCGGCCGTGGCGGCGGGCCCGTTGGTGCGTGTTCAGACCGGGGGTATGCGATCCGCCGTCCCGCGGCGCGCCTGGCCGGCCGCGTTCGGCGGGGCTGGTCCGCTCCCCCCGGAGCCTTGCTTCGCCTTGCCTCTTGCCTCGAAAGCCGTCCCCGTGAAACACCGCCCGGTGGACCGCCGTTGTTTCCAAGCGGTTTTCGGGCCGTCATTCGCGTCATGCGTCTGCTCGCGCCGGTGGGCGTTTGCGAGCGGAATTCATTGCGCGCCTGCCGGGGACTTCGAATGCGGATCCCGGTGCGCTCCCGGCTTCCCCTCCGGGCACGCGGGATCCACGGCGCCCCCAACTCTCCCGGAGGGCAACCGTGATCGCAACCTGTCTGGGAAATGATCACCGCGCAAGCGTGAAGATCCCACGGTTCCCGGCCAATCCGCACCGCGGTGGTGCTAATGCGGCGAATTCGGCGGGCGGGGCGGCGGTAGTGGCGCCTCGGAGGCAAAGCGAACGGCCGGACCTCCCCGACGGAGGTCCGGCCGCTGCCGCGGGGCGGGGCCGGTGCGTCCGGTCCGGCTGGTGCTGGCCGGTCCGGTCGACCCGGTCCGGTCAGAGCCGTGGAAGGAGGGCGGCGCCCGTCGCGGCCTGGACGTCCGCGAACCCCGTGCCCGGGGCCGTCTCCACCACCCGCAGCCCGTCCGGCGTCACGTCGATCACGGCCAGATCAGTCACGATCCGGTTGACAACTCCGCGGCCGGTGGCGGGAAGTGAGAGCTCCTCGACGATCTTCGGGGAGCCGTCCCGGGCGGTGTGCTCCATGACCACGATCAGTCGGCGGGCCCCGTGCACGAGGTCCATCGCGCCGCCCATGCCCTTGACCATCTTGCCGGGAATCATCCAGTTGGCGAGGTCGCCGGCCGCCGAGACCTGCATGGCGCCGAGCACTGAGACGTCGATCCGGCCGGCCCGGATCATGCCGAAGGAGAAGGCCGAGTCGAAGTACGAGGCCCCGGGGGCGACCGTCACCGTTTCCTTCCCGGCGTTGATCAGATCGGCGTGCTCCGTGCCCTCGACCGGGTAGGGGCCCACGCCCAGGATGCCGTTCTCCGAGTGCAGCACCACCTCGACGCCCGGCGGGAGATGACTGGGGATCAGGGTGGGCAGGCCGATACCCAGGTTCACGTACTGGCCGTCGCGCAGTTCGCGGGCGGCCCGGGCGGCCAGGGCGTTGCGCGGGTCGAGACCGGGCTGCGGGCGGTGGACGGGGTGCGGGTGGTGGACGGCCTGCGGTCGGTGGGCGGTCTGCGAGGTGGGCGCGGGGGCCGGGGTGCTGGTCGGGGTGGGCATCGGTTCAGGCCTCCTGGAGTGCGGGGCGGACGGTCCGGCGCTCGATGCGGCGGTCCGCGGGATCGGCGGCCACCACCCGGTCCACGTACACGCCGGGCAGGTGCACGGCGTCCGGGGCGAGCTCGCCCGCCTCGACGATCCGGTCCGCCTCGACCAGGGTGATCCGGCCCGCCGTCGCGCAGAGCGGGTTGAAATTGCGGGCGGCGGCGTGGAACACGCAGTTCCCGTGCCGGTCCGCCACCTCGGCCCGGACCAGCGCGAAGTCCGCCGTGATGGCTTCCTCCAGCAGGTACCGGCGGCCGCCGAACTCCCGGACCTCCTTGGCCGGTGAGGCCAGCGCCACCGAGCCGTCCGCCGCGTAGCGCCAGGGCAGCCCGCCCTCCTCGACCTGGGTGCCGACCCCGGCCGGGGTGTAGAACGCGGGGACGCCGGCGCCGCCGGCCCGCAGCCGCTCGGCCAGCGTGCCCTGCGGGGTGAGCTCCACCTCCAGCTCGCCGGAGAGGTACTGCCGGGCGAACTCCTTGTTCTCGCCGACGTACGAGGACGTCATCCGGGCGATCCGGCCCGCCCGCAGCAGCAGGCCGAGCCCCCAGTCGTCCACCCCGCAGTTGTTCGAGACCACCTGGAGGCCGGTGGTGCCGGTGTCCGCCAGGGCGCCGATCAGGGTGCTCGGGATGCCGCAGAGGCCGAAGCCGCCGACGGCCAGCACCGCGCCGTCGGGGATGTCCCCGACCGCGTCGGCGGGGGAGTCCAGGACCTTGTCCAAGGGATCACCTCGTGAGGAGTGGGATACGGGAGAGAGCACGCCCGGGCCGGGCCCGGCGGGAAGGCCCGGCGGGAAGGCCCGGCGGGATGGCTCGGCGGGAAGACCCGGCGGCCGCCGCCGGACGGCTGCCGAGCCCCTCCACCGTCACCGGCCGCGGGCCGCCGCAGCCATGGCGGCTCCCGCCATGGGCGGGTACGAGCCCGTGTCGGTTGGCCACACCCGAACGTCCGGGGAACGGCGCCGCCCGGGTGGTATGTCGGCCGGAGCCATATCACGGTGGGCCGATGCGTCGCCCGGGCACATGTCGCCAGTCCCACCGCACACCTACGGTTCCGGCATCCACCCCGCCGCACCCTCAGGAGTCGGTCACCATGCGCAGCTCGACAGCCCCCACTCGGCCCGCCTCCGGCGCCCGCCCGGGCGAGACCCTGACCGGCGGCCCGGCCCGGAAGCTCGCCGCCGTCGCGGCGTGCGTCCTGCTCGCCGCGGGCTGCGCCAAGGCCGGCACCGCCGGGACGGTCTCGGCGGACGGCGGTGGCGCGAAGAGCCCGGTCAAGGTCGGCCTGGTGTACTCCAAGACCGGACCACTGGCCGCCTACGGCAAGCAGTACCTGGAGGGCTTCAAGGCGGGGCTGAGCTACGCGACCAAGGGCACCGGCGCGGTCGACGGACACAAGGTCGAGTTCGAGGAGCAGGACGACGCGGGCGACCCGGCCAAGGCGGTGTCCGCTGCCAAGGACCTGATCGGCAAGGGCTACAAGGTCCTGGCCGGTTCCACCGCTTCGGGCGTCGCCCTCCAGGTCGGCCCGATCGCCGCCCAGAACAAGGTGCTCTTCATCAGCGGCCCTGCCGCCGCCGACAAGGTCACCGGCTTGAACAAGTACACCTTCCGTTCCGGCCGCCAGTCCTTCCAGGACATCCGCACCGCGGCCTCGTTCATCGGTGACGCCAAGGGCAAGAAGGTCACCGTGCTTGCTCAGGACAACGCCTTCGGGCAGGCCAACGTGGCTGCCGTCAAGGCCGTGCTCGGCGCCCAGGGTGCGACGGTCGACCAGGTGCTCGCCCCGCCGAGCGCCACCGACCTCACCCCGTTCGCCACCCAGGCCAAGACCGCCAAGCCCGACCTGCTGTTCGTCGCCTGGGCCGGCGACACCTCCTCGGCGCTGTGGACGGCGCTCAACCAGCAGGACGTGTTCGCCGACACCAAGGTCGTCACCGGCCTGGACCTGGCCGCCTCCTACCCGCTGTTCGGCCCGGCGGCCGAGAAGATCTCCTTCCTGAACCACTACTTCGGCGGAGCCGCCGGCACCCCGGTGGAGAAGGCCATGGACGAAGCCGTCACCGCCGCCGGCGGGAAGACCGACATCTTCACGCCCGACGGCTTCACCGCCGCCCAGCTGATCGTGCACGCCGTCGAGGCCAACCACGGCTCCGCCGACGACACGTCGGACCTGGTCAAGGCGCTGGAGGGCTGGAGCTTCGACGGGGTGAAGGGGCGTACCACGGTGCGTGCCGAGGACCACGCCCTCCTCCAGCCGATGTTCCAGGCCCGGCTGACCGGCACCGGGGCCGCCGCCAAGCCCTCGGTGGAGAAGGCCCTGACCGCGGACGAGGTGGCGCCCCCGGTCACCCCGATGGCGGGCTGATCCCGATGCCCGCTCCCACCGCCCCCACTCCTTCCCCGGCCGGTTCCCCGGCCTCGGCCACGGTCTCGCCCGCCCCGGTGCTGCGGCTGGACGGACTCGGCTGGTCCGTCCGCGGGGTGCCGATCGTCGAGGACGTCTCCTTCTCGGTCGGCGAAGGCGAGTTCATCGCCTTCATCGGCCCCAACGGCGCCGGCAAGACCTCCCTCTTCAACCTGATCTCCGGCATCTATCCGGCGAGCCACGGCAGCCTCCACCTCGACGGTGTGGACGTCACCGTCGAGGCCGTGCACGCCCGGGCGCGCCGCGGCCTCGGCCGCACCTTCCAGACCTCCTCCCTCTGGCCGGGGATGACGGTCGCCGACCACGTCCGACTGGCCGCCCAGGCGGCGGCGGGACCGCGCGCCTCGTACCGGCTCTGGCGCCGTGCCGACCGGTACCAGGAGCAGCTGGCCGAGACCCTCCACCGCACCGAACTCACCCACCGTGCGGACACCTTGGCGGGCGCGCTCTCGCACGGCGAGAAGCGCAAACTGGAACTGGCCGTCCTCCTCGTCTCCGATCCGCGGCTGATCCTGCTGGACGAGCCGATGGCCGGGGTCAGCGCCGAGGAGGTACCGGCCCTCACCGAGCTGATCCGGTCCGTGCACCGCGACCTGGGCCGGACCGTCCTGATGGTCGAGCACCACATGGACGTCCTGCTCGGGCTGGCCGACCGCCTCGCGGTGATGCACCACGGCACGCTGCTCGCGCTGGACACCCCCGAGGCCGTGATGGCCGACCCGACCGTGCAACAGGCCTACCTGGGCGAGGCGCTGTGACCTCCTCTCCGCTCCCCTCGCCCGTCTCCACCTCCACCTCCACCTCTGCGGCCGTGCCTACGCCTCCTGCCGTCCCTCTCCTCTCCGTACGCGATCTGCGGGTGGTCATCGGCGGGCTGCACATCCTGCACGGTGTCGACCTCGACGTGGCCCCCGCCGGGGTCACCGCACTCCTCGGCCGCAACGGCGCCGGCAAGACCACCACCGTCAAGGCCGTGATGGGCCTGGTGCCGCGCACCGGAAGCGTCCGCTTCTCCGGTGTCGAACTCGCCTCCCTTCCCACACACCTGGTGGTCCGTCATGGCATCGGCTACGCGCCCGAGGACCGGGGAATCTTCGCCGGCCTGACGGTTGCCGAGAACCTCCGCCTCGCCGAGCGCGCCGTCCGGGGCGGGGGCGAGGCGGACGAGCCGAACTATCCGCTCGTCCACGAGCTCTTCCCCGAACTCAAGCAGCGGGCCGGCCAGTTGGCCGGGACGCTCTCCGGCGGCCAGCAGCAGATGGTGGCGATAGGCCGGACGCTGCTCAACCGCAACCGGTTGATCATCGCCGACGAGCCCACCAAGGGTCTGGCGCCGAAGATCGTCGCGGAGGTGGCCGAGGTGCTGGCGCGAGCGGCCGAGGCCGTGCCCGTTCTCCTGGTCGAGCAGAACCTCGCCCTCGTCCGACGGCTGGCCGGCACCTGCGCCGTCCTGGCCGACGGCCGTACCGCCCACCGGGGCGACACCGCCGAGCTGTTGGCCGACGAGGAGGCCGCCCGCCGCCTGCTCGGCGTCGGCTCCCGTCACCCGCTCGCCGGCGGACCCCGGCCCGCCGCTTCTCCGGCCACCCCTGTCGTCACCGCGGAGGTGAAGCCCTGATGGACACCGTCGTCCTCCTCTCCTGTACCGGACTCGGTCTTGGTGCGCTGTACTTCCTGGTCGCCTCCGGCCTGTCGTTGATCTTCGGTCTGATGGACGTGCTCAACTTCGCGCACGGCGCCCTGCTCTCCATCGGCGCCTATGCCACCTGGTGGGCAGGCGCCGAGGCCGGCCTCTCCTTCTGGCTCGCGGTGCCGTTCGGCACCCTGGTCGGAACGGCCGCCGCCGTCCTGCTGGAGCTCTTCCTGATCCGCCCGCTCTACAGCCGGCCGCGCGATCAGATCCTCGCCACCGTCGGGGTCGGGCTCGCCGTGCCCGCCCTCCTGATGGGGGTCTGGGGCGCGGACGCCCGCCCCTTCCCCCAGCCGGCCGTGCTCTCCGGCACCTGGCACGTGCTCGGTGCGACCGTCCCGGTCAACCGCTTCGTGCTCGTGGCCGCGGCCGCGCTGCTGCTGCTCGCTCTTCGGTTGTTCCTCGCCCGTACCCGCTACGGGCTGATCGTCCGGGCCGGCGTCGAGGACCGGGCGATGGTCACGGCGCTCGGCATCGACGTCCGGAAGGCGTTCACCCTCGTCTTCGCCATCGGCGGGGCGGCCGCTGCGCTCGGCGGTGCCCTCGGTGGCCTCTACTTCGGTTCGGTCAATCCCGGCCAGGGGACCGGGCTGCTCATCTTCGCCTTCGTCGTCGTGGTGATGGGCGGCATGGGCTCCGTCACCGGGGCCGCCGTCGCCTCCGTGGGTGTTGGTCTCGTCCAGCAGTTCGCCAACTACTACACCGGCGCCGGGCTCGGTGACCTCTCGGTCGTCGTCCTGCTCGCCGTGCTGCTTCTCGTCCGACCCCGTGGACTCACCGGGAGGCTCGCGTGAGCGCCGAAACTCCGATCACGAGCACCGGTGGCCCCGCGGCCGACCGCAGCGCCGCCACCATGGCAGGGGGGACTGACACCAGCCCTGCCATGACCGCCATGCTGGCAGAGGGGACTGACACCAGCTCCGCCAACACCGTCACTGTGGCAAGGGGGACTGACACCAGCCTTGCCGGGACCCATTGTGAACACACGACCGACCTCGGCGCCATCCCTCGAACAGGTGATTCAGTCACTAATCGCTGGACACCGGTGCACAGAGCGCTACGCTGGTGGCCGATCGCCCTGCTGATCACGCTCCTTGTCGCCCCATACAGTGCGCTTCCCGTCCCGGGACTGCTCGACGGCCCGCTCGGCAGCCCCGGCAGCCTGCAACTGCTCGCCCTGTGCCTGCTCTACGGGGCCCTCGCCTCCGGCTACGACCTCCTGCTCGGCCGTACCGGACTGCTCTCCTTCGGCCACGCCCTCTACTTCGCGACCGGCCTCTACGCCACCGACCTCGGCATGCTGGAACTGCGACTGCCGTTCGCCGCCGCGGCGGTCTTCGGCGTCGCCTGCACCGTCGCGCTGGCCCTGCTGCTCGGCTCGGTGAGCCTCCGCGTCACCGGCATCGGCTTCTCCATGGTCACCCTCGCCTTCGCCCAGGCCGGCTCGATCCTCGTCCAGCGCAACCCCGGTGGCGTCACCGGCGGAGAGGAGGGCCGCTCCGCCCCGGCCGACCTGCTGCCCTCCGGCCTGCTCGGGATCGAGAACACCGCCAACCTCTACTGGATCGCCGTCGGCTACCTGGTGCTGACGGTCGCCGTGGTCCACTGGGCCGTCAACTCGCCGGCCGGACGGGTCTGGGAGGGGATCAAGGAGAACGAGCGCCGGGTGGAGGTGCTCGGACTGCGGCCCTACGGCTACAAGTTGGTCGCCTTCGTCCTCGCCGGCGGCCTCGCCGGGTTGGGCGGGGTGGTCTACCTGCTGCTGACCGGCGGCGCCACCCCGCAGGCCGCCGGCTCCGACGCCACGCTCGCCCTGCTGGTGATGGTGGTGCTCGGCGGCTCGGGGACTCGCTGGGGTCCGCTGCTCGGCGGTGTCCTCTACACCTGGGCCGGCCACCGGCTCGGCGACCTCGCCAACTCGACGACGATCGCGGACCTGCCCGCGGTCCTGCGGGTGCCGCTCTCCCAACCCCTGTTCCTGCTGGGCACCCTGTTCGTCGCGGTGGTCTACCTGCTGCCCGGTGGCCTGGCTAGACTGCCTGCCCGCATCCGCGCCGCCCGATCCGCCCGTGCGGTCCGCACCCCGGCCGCTGCCCGGACCGCCCGTCCCACCGGAGGTACCCCCGCGTGAGCCAGTCGCCCCTGAAGCCCGAGGAGTTGACCGTCGCCGTGCCCGGAGGGGAGCTGGCGGTCCTGCGCTGGCCCGCCGCCGAGCCGGACGTCCCGACGGTCGTGGCGGTGCACGGCATCACCGCCAACGGCCTCGCCTGGTACGAGGTCGCCCGCCAACTCGCCGGGCGGGTCACCCTGCTCGCGCCCGACCTGCGGGGGCGCGGCGGGAGCCGCGCGGTCGCCGGGCCGTACGGGCTGGCCCGGCACGCCGACGACGTGGCCGCACTGATCACGGCCCTCGGCACAGGCCCGACCACCGTGGTCGGCCACTCGATGGGCGCCTGGGTCACCGCCCTGGCCGCCGTCCGGCACCCGGAACTCGTCCGCCGGGTGCTGCTGGTGGACGGCGCGCTGACCTTCCCGCTGCCGGAGGGCATCCGTGAGGAGGACGCGCTGGCCGCGGTGCTCGGCCCCGCGCTGGCCCGGCTGTCGATGACCTTCCCGGACCGGGACGCGTACCGGGAGTTCTGGCAGCGGCACCCGGCCTTCGGGGCGGCCTGGTCGGCGGAGATCGACGCCTACACCCAGCGCGACCTGGTCGGCGTCGAGCCCGAACTGCGCTCCTCCTGCGTGCTGGAGGCCGTGCAGACCGACGGTGCCCAGGTCCTGCTGGACCAGGACGCGGCCACCGCCGTGCACCGGCTGCCCTGCCCGGCCGAACTGCTCTGGGCCGAGCGCGGCCTGCTCGACGAGCCCCAGGGCCTCTACGACCACCAGCGGATCGGACTGGCCGGGCTGGACCGGGAGCGGGTGCCGGCCTCGCTCGTGCCGGACACCAACCACTACTCGATCCTCTGGGGAGAGCCGGGGGCCGAGCGCATCGTCCGCGGCCTGCTCGCGGACGTCACCGCCGCGGGGTAACGGGCCTGGCCCCGACGACGGCGGCCGGCGGGGTCCGTCCACCCCGCCGGCCGCGCCTGTCTCGTTCTGCCCTGCTCGGTCCGCCCGTCTCAGCCCGCGGCGCCGAGGAAGGTCTCCCAACCGCCGCTCGGCGCCTGGCCGACGTTGAGCGTGCGCAGCTTGCGCAGGGTGGACTGGTCCTGCACCTCCAGCCACTCGACCAGCTGCCTGAAGGAGACCAGCCGGACGTCCGGCTTGCCCGCGATGGTCTTGAGGGTCTCCTCGACGGCGTCCATGTAGATGCCGCCGTTCCACTGCTCGAAGTGGTTGCCGATGAAGAACGGCGCACGGTTGCTGTTGTAGGCGCGGTCGAAGCCGGCCAGGTAGGAGTCCTTGGCCTGGGTGCGCCAGTCGTTGTACTTGGACGGGTCGCCCTTGGTGCTGCCCGCGGACTGGTTGGCCAGGATGTTGTAGTCCATCGACAGCACCTGGAAGGTGTGCCCGGGGAACGGGATGGACTGCAGCGGGAAGTCCCAGACCTTGCCGTCCTGCACCTTCTGCGGCCATATCTGCAGGCCGCCGGAGGAGCTGGCGTCGTACTTCCAGCCCAGCTTCGCGACCGTCGGCAGGAGCGCCTTCTGGCCCTCCAGGCAGGGAGTGCGGCCGCCGATGAGCTCCTTCTTGTAGTCGAAGGGCAGCGGGTCGACGTCGGTGAAGCCGGTGTTGGTCCGCCACTGGGTCACGAAGCCGATCGCCTGGTCGATCTCGCTCTGCCAGTCCTCCGGGGTCCACATGTTGACCCCGTTCTTGTCCGGGCGGCTGGAGCAGAAGTGCCCGTTGAAGTGGGTGCCGATCTCGTGCCCGGCCAGCCACGCCTGGCTGACGAGCTTGAGCGTGCTCTTGACCGCGCCGTCCGACAGGTACGGGATGTCGGAGGCGCCGACCGAGTGCTTCGGCGGGTGGTACAGGTCGGCCTTGCCCTTGGGTAGGGCGTAGATCCCGGAGAGGAAGAAGGTCATCGTGGCCTTGTACTGTTCCGCCAGCTTGAGGAAGCGGGGGAACTGGCCGTCGTCGGTGCCACCCGCGCCGTCCCAGGAGAACACCACGAACTGCGGCGGCCGCTCGCCGGGCTTGAGCTTCTCGGGCTTCGGCTGGTTCGGCTGCGGGCCGGTGTCGGCGTTGGAGCCGTCGCCGATCGGAGTGCCCTTGGGCACCCCCGTCTTGGTCGGGTCGGTCGTGCCCGCCGGGGTGGTGCCGGGGCTGCCGCCGGTCGTGGGGGAGGAGGAGTTCTGGTTCGAACCGGATCCGCTGCTGGAACAGGCGGCGACCGCGCCGAGGGCCGCGGTCGCCGCGGTCGCACTGAGCACCGTCCTGCGCGAGATGCTGGTCATGGTCTCCCCTGGGTGCCGATGCCGGTGGTGAGGGCGGCCCGGGGCCGCACCGGTCAAATCGGGCAATTGATGAATTTTCCGCCGTTAGCATGCCATGTGGCCGCAGCGGCCACCAAGGCCGTCGACCCTCTACGAGAGTCAACACGTCAGCAGGACCGGGCTGGGCTGCAAGGATTCGTGGTCTGTTGCCGTCCTGTGACGCTTCGCTCCTCGCGCCGCCAGGGGAGTACGGTACCGCCGGTCCGGCGGGGCGGGTCAGAGTTCGTCATCGCTCGGTACGGCTCGTCGCCCGTCCGGGCAGAGCTCGCCGATCGCGGGGGCGCGGCGAGGGGCGGCCGGGGCGCCCGGGGCCGGGGGTGCAGGCCGAGGCGCAGCGGTCAGAGCGCGGCGAGCCGCCGGTTGCGGCGCACTATTCGCGCGATCGCGGTGCTGACGATGGTGGCGGCGGTGCAGGACACCGCGAGGCTCAGCCAGGCGGTGTCGAACCAGTGGCTGTTCAGCCAGCCCAGCGTCACGATGTAGGCGGCCCAGACCAGCGCCGCCAGTGCCGACCAGTGCAGGAAGCGGTGCGGGTGGGCGGGGGAGTGGCCGATGGCCACGTCCAGGACGGTCCGCCCGGCCGGGACGAACCGGGCGACCACCACCATGGCCGCGGCCGCCCCGTGAGGGCGTTCGACCAGGGCCTGCTGGACCCTGGTCACGCTGGCCGCCAGTTCCGGGCGCTGGGCGAGCCGGCGCTGGAGCAGCGGGGCGCCGCGCCGGGCGAGGTGCAGGAGGAGGAGGTCGCCGAGGAACGAGGCCACTGCCACGCCCAGGCCGAGCAGCACCGGGGCGCCGTCGATCCGCGCCGTCTTGAGCACCGCCAGGATGACCAGTGTCCCGCTGGGGATGAAGGGGAGGAGGGCGTCTCCGAGCACGGCGAAGAGCGCCAGGGCGCAGATCCACGAGGATCCGATCGCCGCCACGAAGTTCAAGGCCTGTACTCCCTCCACGCCGCCCGGGGGAGCAGGTGGCTGCTGAGGTCAACGCTAGCGCCTCGACTTTTCATGCCATGAAGCACCCCGGTATGCCATGGGTCACAGACCCCGGCCCCGACCTGCGCAAAGGCGCGAGCCCCCGGAGCGGGGGGCGGTTTCTAGGGGTCGTTGCAACACGTGGTCGGTTTGATCAGGCCGCGATGAGTTTATGCAGGCGCTCGGCTGGGGTTTCCCAGCCGAGCG
>NZ_JBIVJF010000017.1:0-174036 GCF_044750105.1 Kitasatospora sp. NPDC088861 | reverse complement strand
ACACGGACCCGGCCGCCACGAGATCCTGAAAACGAGTCCGTGCCGCAAGAACCAAAGCCGGACAGTTGGGGGGAATCCCCTATCGAACACCCTCTGACAGCCTCGGTGATGTAGCTGGACAGTCCACGACGGCCGGCCCGAGAGCGGAGCTCACTGACCAGCTCGGCGGGCATGGACACAGAAATGTTCTCGGTGGTCCCGGCTCGGGTCGGCTTCATGGTCGCAGTGTAAGAGATTTTCTATTACATGAGGGAGGCCTGCCCGGTCGGGGTGGGTGGGCGCATTCTCGGCCCGGTCCGCGCTCTCTGTTCCGACCGCCGGGCGCGCACGCTCCGGCCCGACCCCTGCGTGATCTGAGTCACATTCCGGCTCTCGCTAGCGGGTTGGGGTCGAAGTCTCGTCGGGTGGGTCGGGGGCTCGAGCTGCATGCTTGCTTGAAGCATTGTGCGCAGCAGTACTGCGCATGATGTAGCTCGGCTCCTGCGTGGGATGCGTCGCGTCCTTCCGTGCGGCAGTTGGTCGCTAGTCTGATCGCTGTGCCGACCTGTCGGGGGCGTCAGCTCGCGACTAGCAGCGTCGGCTGAAGTGCGCAGTGTTCCTGCGCAATCAGGCCATCGAGAAGTGGGGCACGATGAGGGCGTTCATCGAACTGCTGGGTAAGGCGATGCAGAGCACGGGGGCGACGTTGCGGCTGTGCCTGCTGATCACGGTTACCGCCGGGGCGTACTTCATCAGCCAGGTGAAGTAGGAGGAGAAGGACTTCGAGGAAGATGGGTTCGATGATCGGAGAAGCGGCAGACCCGGCAGCAGAGCTCGCCGAGCGGTTGTGGCGGGCATACGCGCCCTACCGACGAGGCCGTGGTACGGCCGGTGACCCCGACGCGATGTTGGCGGTCCTGGTGCTGGCCGCCTTCGCGGAGGTGGAAGGCCGACCTGAGGTCGATTTCGTGAAGCGGTGGAAACGCGCTTCGGCGGAGGCCGCCGCCGGTTTCTCCCCGATGACCGACCTGCGGGGGGCTCTGCAGGAGGCAGCGCGGCATCCGGGTTTTCCGCTGCTCTGGTCGGCCGATCTTGACCTCGGGAGCGGACAGGACGATGCCGCCTGGATGACGGCGTTCGTCGCGGAGCTGGACCGGGGCCCTGGTCTCGGAGAGGTCTCGGTGGCGGACATCTGTGAGCTGCTGCTCCAACGGCTCGCTGCGGAAGGGGCGTTGCCGGGAGGGGAGTTCTACACGCCGCGTGGGGTTGCTGATCTGCTCGTGGATCTGGCCGACCCTCGTCCGGGAGACCGGATCATGGATCCGGCCTGTGGCGTCGGCAGCGTGCTCGCGGCTGCCGCTCGGCACCTGGCCGAGCGGGGGCCGGGCGGTGACAACTCGTTCGAGGCGTACGCCGTGGATCGGAGCAACGTGCGCCCGGCGATGTTGAACCTGGCCCTGCACGGGGTGAGTATGCCGCAGGTGGAACTGGCGGATCCGGCGACGCTGCTGCGTGACCGGAACTTGGGCCGTGCCGACCGGGTACTGAGCAACCCGCCGTTCAATCAGCGGATCGACGGGTGGGGGCAGGGGCGGTTCATCGCGCCACCGGAGTCGAGCGCCAACTTCGCCTGGCTGCAGCTTGCCTGGTCTCAGCTCAAGGAAGGCGGGATCGCGACGATCGTGATGCCTGCGCGGGCGGCCTGGGCGGGAGGAGCGGAGGCGCGGATCCGCCGCGAAATGGTCGCGCTGGGCGCGGTTCTCGCGGTGATCGCACTGCCGGCGCAGCTCTTCTCGGGTACCAACATCGCGGTGCACGTCTGGGTGCTCGGCAGGGGCCGTCGGTCCCGTCCGGTGCACCGAAGCGACTCCGTGCTCCTCGTCGATGCTCGCAGCGTGGGGACGCGGTCGTCGGAACAGCCCCGCGTGCTGTCGGGCGAGGACATCGAGCGCATCGCGGATTGCTTCCGACGCTGGCACGGAACCGCGGACGAGGTGGACGAGTCGGGTCTCTCCCGATCGGTTGCCTACGCCGAACTCATCGAGAACGCAGGGAACCTGGATCCGCGGACCTACCTCCGGACGGAGAGCGGGCCGGACGGGGCCGCAGACCTGAGCGCCATGCTGACCGATTTCGAGCGGCGCAACCGCGAGACATCGGAGCTCGGAGCGGAACTGGCGCAGATCGTCGGCGCACAGGATCAGTTGGCTCAGGACGGTATCCGATGCCAGAACCTGCTGCTGAAGGATGTGGTGAGCGTCAGCTCGACGGTTGGTGGCCGTTCCGTGCGGCTGCTCGCAGGGCCTTCGGGAAGCCTGGTCCGGGCCCAGGACTATGTGGGGACTGGAGGCGTTCCCGTTGTGATGCCGAAGGACATCTCGGACGTAGGCTTCATCGAGGACGGCATCAAGTACATCTCCGAGCAGCATGCCGAACGACTTCACCGCTTTCGGTTGGATCGCGGAGACATCGTGGTCGCTCGCCGGGGCGATCTCGGACGATGCGCCGTGGTCGGAGAAGAGCAGCAGGGCTGGCTCTGCGGCACCGGCTGTTTCGTGATCAGTCCTCCCGACACCGTTGACTCTCGCTACTTGGCGGCGTTCCTGCGAAGCCCTGGAGCTCGGGAGTGGCTCGATGCCCATTCGACCGGGAGCCTGGCTCTGCGGACCATCTCGCTCGAAGTGCTCGGGATGCTGCCCGTCGCCCTTCCCGATCTCGATACCCAGAGGTCCATCGGCGAAGCCATGGCGAGCTTCGACGCCCATGAGCGGCTGTTGCTGGACCAACTGGCAACGACGCGGGACATCCGCAGCAAGGCACTGAGCAGCTTCCTGGCGAGATGAAGGGCAGGCGGCTCTGCTTCGGATGCCTCCCGAACGGCTGTGGCGCCTGCAGGGCCCGTGCCCCGTCGGCGCTTCACCGCTCACCGCGTCCGCAGGCGAGTCGGTTGTCGTCCGGCGCCTCAGAAGTTCTCCTGAGTCGCTGGATATGGGAGTTGACTCAAGCAGCTTGTACTGCTTAATATCGAAGACGATCAAAGGCGTCCCGTCGGGGGAGGCCGTCTACGTCAGGAGCGCGCATGGCCACCCTGAGCATCCACTTCGACCCCGCTGTCATCGCCCGACTCGTGAGTGCGAGCGGTGACGACACCGTCCACGTCACCCTGTCCCTCGGTGAAGGGGCCGTATCCGCACAGGCCGCTCCGGTGATTCCCCAGGGGCCCCTGGCCGGGCTGATGCGCGCCGACCTGCTCGAACCGGGGACGGTCCTCACATTCCGCCAGCGCCGCGCCAACAGGTCGGGTCGCGCCGTAGTCACCGCAGACGGTCAGCTCGTCGTCGACGGGCAGTCCTCCCCGTTTCCCTCGCCGTCGAAGGCCGCAGAGGCCGTGACCGGCAACATCATCAACGGCTGGACCCTCTGGCGGACGCCCGACGGTTCCACGTTGGATCAGCTGCGACAGAAGCTGGACGCCGAGTAGTCGCTGCCCCAGGCAGCTCCCGACAGGGGGCGTCGTATCAGTCCGTTTCTCCGCTGCCCGCCGCCAAGGCGTCCCGTCTCGGCGGCGGGCTCCGAACCCGAGGGGCTTCTTGTACATAACCTTTGACCTGATCACTGCCCTTGTCGTTTCCGGGGCCTTCGCGACCGGGGCGCTCGTATACCGCCGGACCGAACCGTCGGAGGGCGCGACCGCTCTGTCGAGAGGTGAACGACTGGCGCTCGCTATTGGTACGGCGGCGACCGTCATCGTGATCGGCGGCTACCTCGGAAACGGGTTCCGGGGCATCGCGCACAGCGCGAATGCACAGCCGACGCGAGCCGTGGAAGCCGTGAAGCCTGGGGTCGGCCGGTAGGCGGTGCCGTGGCCGGCGGTACCCCGGGAGGTTCCTGCCTTCAGCGGGCGGGTTGTGGCTTGATGGACATGTGCTTGGCAGTCGTGGTCGCTGTGGTGGATGAGCCTCCCGGCCAGGCAGGCGCAGTCCAGGTGATGAGGGCCAGGGCGACGTCCGCGTGCTCGGAGGTGTGCTAGCCCACGATCCAGCGGGAGAAGGCGTCGCGGATCGTGGCCCGCCGCCAGGGGCCCTCGCCGGTGGGGATGAGCGAGATGTCGGCGACCTACAGCCGGTTCGGGGCGTCGGCGGTGAAATCGCGCTGGACCAGGTCCGGGGTGAGGTCGTCCGTGGGCGTGGCGGGTGAAGGAGCGGGGGTCGGCGCGGGCTGACGCCCTGGAGGCAGGCCTGGCGCATCAGGTGCTCGACCCGCTTGCGGCCGACGTGAGTGACCTCGCGCCGAAGGGCAGCGTGGATGCAGTGAAGCCGCCTGGTCGGCTCGGCGTCATGCCGTCTGAGTTCGCAAGGCTCGTGGACGCGGAGCGCCAGCGGTCGTGGCAGGTGGAGGCGGGGGATGTGCAGTTCCCGGAGGACGGGCTCGACCCCGAGGCGGTGCTGGTGCTCGTCGGTGAGCCCCAGTACCGTCGCTGGGTCGGGTCGAGCTCCTGGCCTTGAGGAGCTCGCACGAGCGCCGCAGATCGGCGTTCCCCTTGTGTAGAGCGGTGAGCTCGAGATGCGCTCTTGGGCGCCGGATGGTACCGGGATCCTTCGTCACCTCCCGACGCTATCGTTGAGACACTCAGCTTGAGCATCACCCGTAGTGATGATGCAGTCGCGCATGGACACACGAAGGATGGGCGCCGAAGGATGGACAGGCCACACGTACACCCCGCCGCGGAATCGCGGTCTGGCTCTGGTCTCGACGCAATCGATGGGGTGACGTGGTAGTGGCCCTCAAGAAGTCGGACCTGTACAGCTCGCTCTGGCGGAGCTGCGACGAGCTGCGCGGCGGCATGGATGCCGGCCAGTACAAGGACTACATCCTGACACTGCTGTTCGTGAAGTATGTGACGGACAAGGCCAAGTCCGATCCGACCTCACTGATCGACGTCCCCGCCGGCGGATCCTTCGACGACATGGTCGCCCTCAAGGGTGATAAGGAGATCGGCGACAAGATCAACAAGATCATCGGCAAGCTCGCCGAGGCCAACGGACTCGAGAAGGTCATCGACCTGGCCGACTTCAACGACGAGGAGAAGCTCGGCAAGGGCAAGGAGATGCAGGATCGCCTCTCCAAGCTGGTGGCGATCTTCGCGGTTCTCGACTTCCGAGGCAGCCGCGCCGAGGGCGACGACTTGCTTGGCGATGCTTACGAGTACCTGATGCGGCACTTCGCCACGGAGTCAGGCAAATCGAAGGGGCAGTTCTACACCCCGGCCGAGGTCTCGCGGGTGCTTGCCAAGGTCGTCGGTATCGGTGCGGCTACCCGGCAGGACCACACGGTCTACGACCCCACGTGTGGGTCCGGCTCGCTGCTCCTCAAGGTAGCTGACGAGGCCCCACGTGGCCTCACCATCTACGGTCAAGAGAAGGACAACGCCACCTGGGCACTGGCCCAGATGAACATGATCCTCCATGGCTACGAGGACCGTGACATCCGCAAGGGTGACACCATTACCAGCCCACAGTTCACCCAAGGCGCACGGTTGCAGACCTTCGACTTCGCCGTCGCCAATCCACCGTTCTCGATCAAGTCCTGGAGCAACGGCCTAGAGAACGACTACGGTCGCTTCGAGTTCGGTCGGCCGCCGGAGAAGAACGGCGACTACGCCTTCCTCCTGCATATCCTCAAGTCCCTCAAGGGCAACGGCAAGGCCGCAGTTATCTTGCCACACGGTGTGTTGTTCCGTGGTCACGCTGAGGCCAACCTTCGTAAGGAACTGCTGCGCCGTGGCTACATCAAGGGCATCATCGGCCTGCCTGCGAACCTTTTCTACGGAACCGGCATTCCGGCCTGTATCATTGTTCTCGACAAGGAGAATGCCCACGCGCGAACTGGCGTCTTCATGATCGATGCTTCCAAGGGCTTCATGAAGGATGGCAACAAGAACCGCCTGCGGAGTCAGGATATCCACAAGATCGTCGATGTCTTCAACAAGCAGACCGAGATCGAGCGCTATTCGCGTATGGTGCCGCTCCACGAGATCGCCGACCCGAAGAACGACTACAACCTTAACATTCCGCGGTACGTCGACTCCTCCGAGCCGGAAGACATCCAGGACCTTCACGCTCACATGCACGGCGGGATCCCGGACCGCGACCTGGACGCACTCGACGGGTACTGGGAGGCATTCCCAAGCCTTCGTCCCATGCTCTTCAAGCCAAACCGCCCCGGCTACAGTGATCTTGCTGTCAGCGTGGCTGATGTACAACAGGCCATCCTGGACTCTGACGAGTTCCAGAAGTTCGCTGTAGACGTCCGTGGGCAGGTTGACGACTGGTTCGCTACGCACCGGCCAGCCCTGCAAGTGCTAAACCCGGACACTGTCCCCAAGGGCCTGATTGCTGGCATCAGTGACGATCTGCTGGCCCGCTTCAAGGAAACCCCTCTGCTCGATGAGTACGACGTCTACGAGCAGCTCATGACTTATTGGCATAGCGTCATGCACGACGACGTCTTCCTTGTCATGAACGATGGGTGGTGTGAAGCGGCGAAGCCTCGTAAGACCATTGAGGATAAGGAGCGCAGGCTCTTCGAGTCCCCAGACCTTGTTATTGGCTCCGGGCGAAGCGCCACTAAGTACAAGATGGACCTTATCCCGCCGGCACTCGTCGTCGCCCGCTACTTTGCAGACGAGCAGGAAAAGGTCAACGCACTGCACGAAAAAGCCGAAGGTGCAAGCCGTGACGTAGATGAGTATATCGAGGAGCACGCCGTAGATGACGGCCTGCTTGCTGGAGCGATGGACGACGGCAAGATCTCGAAACAGCTTGCTTCGACGCGGCTCAAGGTGGCCCGGCACGAGGAAGATGACCCTGAGGAGATCAGGGCGCTGCAGCATCTGATCAAGCTCTACAACGAGGAAGCCGTTGCCAAGAAGGCTGTCAAGGAGGCCCAGGCAACCCTCGATCTCGCAACTCTCAAAAAGTACGGAAATCTCACTGAGTCTGACATTAAGCACCTCGTGCTTGATGGCAAGTGGCATGCGGCGATCGGAGATCGCGTTGCTCGCGTTGTCAACTCCATGACGTTTACTCTGGTCGGCCGGACCCGGCAGCTCGGCCAACGGTACGCCGAGACGGTCGGAGCCCTCGATGACCAGCTGGCGAAACTGGAAGCCAAGGTAACTCGTCACCTCGCCGACATGGGAGTAGTGAAATGAGCACCGCGCGGGCCGATCGATGGCTGAGCCTTACGATCTCGGATATTGCGGCCTTCCGATCGGGTGCTTTGATCAGTGTTGCAAGGCTGTCTGCCCGCTCAGGGTCACAATCCGTGCCTGTCTATGGCGGAAATGGAGTTGCGGGTTATACCTCGTCGGCAATGATTGATCATCCGACGGTAATCCTTGGTCGAGTAGGTCAGAAATGTGGCGCGGTATATAGGAATGATGGCCCAGCGTGGGTTACCGATAATGCTCTATATGCTCACCAGTTTAAACGTCCATTGGATGTCCACTTCCTTTCCCTTGCCCTAGAAGCCGCGCGACTAAACGATGTCAAGAACAGAAACGACCTCCCGCTGATCACGCAGTCGATCCTGAATGACGTCAAGATTGCGTGGCCAGGTTCTCTCGTGGAGCAGCGTCAGATTTCTGGGGCGATGGCAGATGTCGACGATCTTATCGCCGCGCTCGAGCAGATGATCATCAAAAAGCAGCGCATCAAGCAAAGCTTGATGCAGGAGCTTCTCACTGGCCGTAGGCGATTGCAAGGATTCGGGGATAGCTGGGAATGCCGCCGCGTGGCTGAGATGGGCGATGTCCTTGCTGGCAAAGCGCTGAATGTCAGCGGTACTGGAGCCTCGCGCCCCTATCTTCGGACAAAGAACGTGCTTGATGGGCGAATTGAGCTGGAGGACGTTCTTTGGATGCCCATGACGGACGCCGAGTTTGAACGCTTTCGCGTCGAGCACGGGGATGTTCTGCTCAATGAAGGCCAGTCCCTAGAACTCGTCGGCCGCTGTTCTATTTACGGCGGCGAATTCGGAACTCCCTGCGCAATGCAGAATCAGCTACTCCGATTTCGAGCCCACTCGGGGACATCTCCCGAATTTGCCGCGCATCTCTTTCGGCATTGCCAGAGAACGGGGGCGTTTGCTGCTATCGCTACGAAGACCACATCGGTTGCGCATCTAGGCAGCTCAAGGCTTAGTAGTCTTCGCCTTCTCTGGCCTGCTAGTCGGCGCGAGCAGGCAGCGATTGCTGAGGTGTTGTCTGACATGGATTGCGAAATCACTGCCCATGAGGCCCGCCTCGATAAGGCACGCGCTCTCAAGCAAGGCATGATGCGGGAGCTCCTTACGGGCCGTACCCGCCTTCCCGTTATGGAGAGCGCAGCGTGAGTAACGTCGGCCAGCCGGAGCGCAAGACTCAAGACCGGGTCGTCAAGCTCTTCCAAAATTTGTTGGGCTATGAGTACCTCGGCAACTGGGAGCATCGGGCGGCCAACTCCAACGTCGATGTTGAATTGCTCAGGCAGAACCTTCGCGGCCGGGGTTATAGCGAAAACCTCATCAACAAGGCGATCGATGACCTGAAGAGCGATGCCTCGCTCGGTGGCGGCCGCGATTTGTACGAGGCGAACCGGGACGTCTACGGCCTGCTCCGGTACGGGGTGAAGGTCAAGCCGGGTGTCAGCGAGCAGGTGGAGACGGTGTGGCTCATCGATTGGGCGCATCCTGAAGCAAATCACTTCGCCCTGGCCGAGGAAGTGACGGTTCTGGGGCAGCACACCAAGCGCCCGGACATTGTGTTGTACGTCAACGGCATTGCCTTTGGGACGATCGAACTCAAGCGCTCGAAGGTTGCCGTCTCTGACGGCATCCGGCAGAGCATCGGTAATCAGCGTCCCGAGTTCATTCGGTCGTTCTTTACCACGGTGCAGCTCGTCATGGCCGGCAACGACGTAGAGGGGTTGCGTTACAGCGCCATCGACACGCCAGAGAAGCACTGGTTGGCGTGGCGTGAGCCGTCCGACATTGCCGATCCCCTCGACCGTTCCTTGGTGCAACTCTGTTCGAAAGAGCGCTTGCTCGAGCTGGTTCACGACTTCATGGTCTTCGACTCAGGACAGAAGAAAACGTGTCGGCACAACCAGTACTTCGGCGTCAAGGCGGCTCAGGAGCGGATCGCCAAGCGGGAGGGCGGCATCATTTGGCACACCCAGGGCTCTGGCAAGTCCCTGACGATGGTGTGGCTGGCCAATTGGATCCGGGAATCTCAGGTCGGGACGAACCCGCGGGTCTTGCTGATTACTGATCGGACCGAACTGGATGAGCAGATTGAAAAGGTCTTCCAGGGTGTCGGGAAGGAAATCTACCGCACCAAGAGCGGCCCTGGCCTCCTTGCCGCGTTGAATGCGGACGAGAAGTGGCTGATCTGCTCGCTGGTTCACAAGTTCCGCGGCTCGGAAGACGAGAAGGCCCGCGATGAAGCTGACAGCGAGTTCATTCGTGAACTCAAAGCGATCGTCCCCAAGGACTTCCAGGCCAAGGGCAATATCTTCGTCTTTGTCGACGAAGCCCACCGTACACAGTCGGGCAAGATGCACGACGCCATGAAGGCTCTCATGCCTGGTGCCATGTTCATCGGCTTCACAGGCACGCCCCTTCTCAAAGAGGACAAGGACACCACTGTCCAGCGGTTCGGCAGCTTCATCCACACCTACAAGTTCAACGAGGGCATTGCAGACGGCGTCGTGCTCGACTTGCGGTACGAGGCTCGCAACATCGACCAGGACCTGACCTCGCCGGCGAAGGTCGACCAGTGGTTTGAGGCCAAGACCCGCGGTATGACGGACCTGTCCCGCGCCGAGCTCAAGAAGCGCTGGGGCACCGTTCAGAAGGTCGCCAGTTCGGAGCCGCGGGCCCGGCAGATCGTCAACGACATACTGTTTGACATGGAGGTCAAGCCGCGTCTGGCGGATGGCCGCGGCAACGCCATCCTCGTCAGTCAGAGCATCTACCAGGCGTGTAAGCTCTACGAGCTGTTCACGCAGGCCGGGTTCAAGGGTAAGTGCGCAATCATCACGTCGTACACACCGCAGGCAAGTGACATCGCCAAGGAAGATTCAGGCCACGGCGCGACCGAGCGGCTGCACCAGTACGAGATCTACCGGCAGATGCTCGCGGACCACTTCAACGAGCCTGCCGACAAGGCGATGGGCAAGGTCGAGCAGTTCGAAAAGGACGTCAAGGAACGTTTCATCAAGGACCCTGGCCAGATGCGGTTGCTCATCGTCGTTGACAAGCTGCTGACCGGCTTCGACGCCCCGAGCACTACGTACCTGTACATCGATAAGAAGATGCAGGATCACGGCCTGTTCCAGGCGATTTGCCGGGTCAACCGCCTCGACGGCGAGGACAAGGACTACGGCTACATCGTCGATTACCGCGACCTGTTCAACTCCCTTGAGTCCGCGATCAAGGACTACACCAGCGGTGCTCTTGAAGGCTACGAAGCGAAGGACGTCGAAGGGCTGCTGTCAGACCGGATCGATAAGGCCCGGGATGACCTCAATGAGGCCCTGGAGAAGATCCGGGCGCTCTGTGAGCCGGTCGAACCACCGAAGGACACCCTCCAGTACCAGCAGTACTTCTGCTCCCGGGAGCATGGCAACGCCGACCAGCTGAAGGCCAACGAACCGAAGCGGGTCGAGCTCTACAAGTCTGTGGCAGCCGTGACCCGCGCATACGGCAACCTCGCCAACGAAATGCAGGCCGCCGGGTTCAGCGACGCCGAAGCCGCAGCGATCAAGGAAGAGATCGCTCACTACGCCGACGTGCGTGCAGAGGTGAAGCTTGGCGCTGGCGAGAACATCGATTTCAAGCAGTATGAGGCCGGCATGCGGCATTTGCTGGACACGTACATCAGCGCCAGGCCCTCCGAGGTCGTCTCCGATTTCGAGGAAGCCGGCCTGATGCAGTTGATCGTTGAGATGGGATCCGGCGCGCTAGAGAGGCTTCCCGCGGGTATCAGGAGGAACCCGGAAGCGGTTGCGGCAACGATCACCAACAACATGCGCATGGTGATCATCGATGAGCGCCCGATGAACCCGAAGTACTACGACAAGATGTCGGAGCTGCTCGACGCCATACTCGAAGAGCGGCGGCAGGGTGCCCTGGACTACAAGGATTACCTTGCGAAGCTCCTGGAGCACGCGTCCAAGATCGGCAAGGGCGAGTCAGGCACCAAGTATCCGGAGTGGGCTGACAATGGTGGCCGCCGAGCCCTGATTGATTTCTTCGATCCATCACCGGAGCTGGCCGTGGTCGTGGACACCACTGTCCTTCACGCCAAGCCCGACTCGTGGGTGGGCAACGCGATGAAGGAGAAGAAGGTCAGGCGCGCGCTCGCTCAAGCTCTGACCCCCGACTTCGACAGATTTGATGAGCTCATGGACCTGCTAAAGGCACGCCATGAGTACCGCTAGTGCTTCTCTCACCATCCGTGGCATTGACATCGATGTCGTCTACAAGAACATTAAGAACCTGCACATCGGAGTCTATCCACCCTCGGGACGCGTCCGTGTGGCGGCGCCGCACCAGCTCGACGATGAGCAGGTGCGACTCGCTGTGATTCAACGCCTGCCGTGGATCAGAGAGAAGCGCGAGCAGCTTCGGTCGGCTGCACGGCAGTCCGTGCGAGAGATGGTCACGGGCGAGTCGCACTACGTGTGGGGGGTCCGCCGCAGGATGAAGGTCGTGGAGCGTCCTGGGCGGGCTCACTTCGAGCTGGACGGTGAGCGGCTGCTCCTGTACGTCCAGACCGGCACTACGGCTGAACGGCGGCGGGAGCTGCTCGACCGCTGGTGCCGGGAGCAGCTTCGGCACGTGATCCCGGACTTGATCGCCAAGTGGGAACCCGTCCTTGAGGTGTCGGTGCCGCGGTGGAACATCAAGCGCATGAAAACCAAGTGGGGATCGTGTAATCGCGAGACCGGGCAGATTTGGTTCAACGTGGAGCTTTCCAAAAAACATCCAGGCTGCCTCGAGTACGTCGTTGTCCACGAGATGGTGCACTATCTCGAACGCAATCATGGCGAACGCTTCATTGAGCTCATGGAGAGATTCATGCCGAATTGGCGAGCTTTTCGCGACCGGCTAAATGAAGCGCCACTCGCAGAGGAGGAGTGGGCGTGACGATGGCGTGATTCGTCAGTTTGCTGCGCGCCCGCGAACCGACAGCGTCACGATCGTCCTGTCAGAGCGAGGCGATAGGGTTCGAACTCAGTTCGACCGAAGTGCGGGTGTCCGCCACAGAACCGGAGGCTCGACCCGGTGAAGTTCATTGTCCTGCCCCAAGATACGCCGGTGCGCCCAGGTCCAGAGGCTGCGGTCCTAGTGGCCGATGACTGGGATGACTTCGGTTTCCGTACCAGCTATACGCTTTGGTACCGAGACTCGCAGACACAGACGAACCTAGGTTTTGTCAAGGTTGCCGTCGCCGGGCAGGGGGACGGCCCCAGCCCCATCCGTGCCGGATTTTACGATGGCTCGCCACCGGGTGAACTTTTCTCCCTCGGGCAGAGTGACCTCTACTACGACAACATCAAGAAGCTCGGACACGACAGACGGGACGAGATCCTTCGAGGGCTCTCTGACGTTGCCTACAACCCCGACCTTCTTGAGAGTGTTCTGCAGTACCCAGTGACACGCTCATCACTCTTGCGGACCGTTCAGGAACAGACGGTCAGGGCGCAGTTCAACCGGATCGCCCGTGGCGGAGCCCGGCTGACCGAGTACCGGTTCCGCTACATCGGACCGGGGCATGGCGCTGAGAGCGCTCTTGACTTCAAGGTCGATCCTGACTCCAGGCCATCCAGCAATATCCACGCCCTCATCGGCCGCAACGGGGTTGGCAAGACGACCTTGCTGCGGAACCTGGCCGCTGCGGTTGTCTTGCCCGGGGGGCACGCGGAATTCGGGCGCATGGATGTGCTCCCGACGTCTACGTCCACAGACGGCGAGCGGTTTGTGAACGTGGTGTCAGTCACCTTCAGCGCGTTCGATCCCTTTGTCGAAGTGGTCGAGGAGAGTGATCCCCGAGCGGTGAAGTACACCTACGTCGGCCTGCAAAGCACTTCGCTCGATGATCTGTCCACCGGCACCCAGCAGCAACGACTGCAAGCGGCCTTCAGCGCTGGAGTCCAGGCCGTCATCGACTCGCGGGACCTCATGCGCTGGCGCGACACCATGCTGCTGCTGAGCCGTGACCCGCAGTTCGCAGACTCTGCTATCGCGGCCTACGCCCGCGACATACGGGCCGGCATGAAAGTCACGAACTCCGACGTGCGTGACCTGACCGCTGCCTTTGGGCGGATGAGCTCAGGCCACGCGATCGTAGTGCTGACCATGACACAACTCGTGCACCTCGTGGTCGAGCAGTCCCTAGTCCTGGTGGACGAGCCCGAGGCCCACTTGCATCCGCCACTGCTGGCTTCCTTCATGCAGGCGCTGTCTCACCTGTTGGCTGACCGCAACGGTGCCGCCGTAGTCGCTACACACTCGCCTGTCGTGCTTCAGGCGATGCCACAGTCCTGCGTCTACAAGCTCATACGCCAAGGCGAGATTAGCCGGGTCGAGCGCCCTCAGATTGAGACGTACGGTGAGAACGTCGGCGTGCTGACCCACGAGGTGTTCGGGCTGGAGGTGATGGAGTCAGGCTTCTACTCGGAGATCGGCAGAGCGGTGGCTGCGCTGGGTTCATACGAAGAAGTCCTCGCTCACTTTGGTGGCAAGCTCGGCGGAGAGGCAAAGGGGCTGGTCCGAATCCTCCTCGCAGAGAAGACGGATGGTCCGCTCTGATGTGGCCCCTGAAGGTCCCCATGCGGAAGGCAAGTGACAGCTACCGGGCATGCGTAGCCCGCAGCACCACGGCGGAAGGGCGGCGTGAGCGGCTGCTCAAGGCGGCCGACACCGTGCGGAAGGCTGGCCAGATGCTGCGCGAAGCCGCGGCTGCCAGGAACCTGCACGACCTTGACGCGAAGGGCTTTACGGTTCCTGAGATTGCTGGTAGCACCTTCGTGGATTGGGCGTACGAAAACGGCATGCAGACCGTCGGGGGGCGGGTAATACGCGACGAGCTGATGGCTGCTCCACCCAACGAACGGTGCCCGTTGTGCCGACAGGGCACCGTCCGCCAGCTCGACCACTACATGCCGAAGAGCCTCTTCCCTGCACTGTGCGTGGATCCGCTCAACCTCGTGCCCGTCTGCGAGCGGTGTAATTTAATCAAGGGTAATAAGCGTCCGGACAGCACCGAGAACACGATTCTGCATCCATACCTCGACCGGGTATCCCATGAGAGCTGGCTGGACGCACGAGCGATCCATGACTTTGGCACAGTGCGACTGCGTTTCTTTGTCAGCCCCCCGGCATCCTGGGACGCCACACTCACTGCGCGGGTCAAGAACCACTTCACGCTCTTCGAGCTCGGGAAGCGCTACGCCATCGAAGCAAACCGTGCGATCTCCGATGTTACGTACGGCGTCGACAGGCAGCGCAAGCGCGGTGGCGCACGCATGGTCCGGGACTACCTACAGGAGCAAGCAGAGACCCGACTCGCCGTCGACCTCAACAGCTGTGAAGGTGTCACCTACCGGACCCTCGCAGCCGACGCCCTCTACTGCCATGGTCCCTCGACACAAGACCCTTCCAACTGAGGCTCATGGCCTCGCAGCCGACAGCTGTGTCTTGCTATGTGGCGCAGGCTGACCTTGCAGCCACTGGATCTGGAAGGCGGGCACCTGTCTCTCGGAAAACTGGGCTGGATAGTCTGGAGCGTGCGACGATGCCGGTATGAATCGACTCGCGAATGCGACGTCGCCGTACCTGCTCCAGCATGCCTCCAATCCTGTGGACTGGTGGCCATGGGGAGAGGAGGCGATGCAAGAGGCCAAGCGGCGCGACGTTCCCATCCTTCTCTCGGTGGGCTATTCGTCGTGTCACTTAGCCTGATGATCATTGGTGTCACGTGATGGC
Organism: Kitasatospora sp. NPDC088861; assembly: GCF_044750105.1. NCBI lineage: Bacteria > Bacillati > Actinomycetota > Actinomycetes > Kitasatosporales > Streptomycetaceae > Kitasatospora > Kitasatospora sp. NPDC088861. Next base: position 159,024 of record NZ_JBIVJF010000017.1, on the reverse strand, counting down.
CCACGAGAGCTTCGAGGACGCCGGGGTCGCCGGCTACCTGAACGAGCGGTTCGTCGCGGTCAAGGTGGACCGGGAGGAGCGGCCTGACGTCGATGCCGTCTACATGGAGGCCGTGCAGGCCGCCACCGGGCAGGGCGGCTGGCCGATGACGGTGTTCCTCACGCCCGACAAGGAGCCGTTCTACTTCGGCACCTACTTCCCGCCGGAGCCCCGGCACGGCATGCCGTCCTTCCGCCAGGTGCTGGAAGGCGTCGACGCCGCCTGGCGGGGCCGGCGGCAGGAGGTCGCGGAGGTCGCCGGGCGGATCCGGGCCGACCTCGCCGAGCGCGCCGCCGTCTACTCGGCCGGTGCCCACCATCCGCCCGCCGGCGCAGATCTGCACCAGGCGCTGGTCGCCCTCAGCCGGGAGTTCGACGACCGGCACGGGGGCTTCGGGGGCGCGCCCAAGTTCCCGCCGGCCATGGTCGTCGAGTTCCTGCTGCGCCACCATGCCCGCACCGGCTCCGAGGCGGCCCTGGAGATGGCCGTCCGCACCGGCGAGGTGATGGCCCGCGGCGGCATCCATGACCAACTCGGCGGCGGCTTCGCCCGGTACGCGGTCGACGCCGGCTGGGTCGTGCCGCACTTCGAGAAGATGCTGTACGACAACGCCCTGCTGCTGCGCGCCTACCTGCACCTGTGGCGGTCCACCGGCTCCCCGCTGGCCCGTCGGACCGCGCTGACCACCGCCGACTTCCTGCTGCGCGAACTGCGCACTCCCGAAGGCGCGTTCGCGTCCGCGCTGGACGCCGACAGCCTCGACGAGGAGACCGGGCAGTCCACCGAAGGCGCCTACTACGTGTGGGAACCCGGCCAGTTGGTCGACCTGCTCGGCCCCGCCGACGCGGCCACCGCCGCCCGGCTGTTCACCGTCACCGCCGGCGGAACCTTCGAACACGGCACCTCCGTTCTCCAACTCCTCGCCGATCCCGAGGACTTCACCGAGTACGAGACCATCCGCGCCCGGTTGTTCGAGGCCCGCGCCCGGCGGCCCGCCCCCGCCCGCGACGACAAGGTCGTCGCCGCCTGGAACGGCCTCGCCATCGCCGCCCTCGCCGAGACCGGCGCCCTCCTGGAGCGCCCCGACCTCGTCGAGGCCGCCGAACGCGCCGCCGACCTGCTGCTCGCCGTCCACCTCACCCCCGACGGCCGGCTGCTGCGCACCTCCCGCGACGGCCGGGCCGGCACCAACGCGGGCGTCCTGGAGGACTACGCCGACACCGCCGAGGGCTTCCTGTCCCTGTACGCCGTCACCGGCGACGCCGCCTGGCTGCAACTGGCCGGCGGACTCCTCGACACCGTGCTCAAGCACTTCACCGACGAGGCCTCCGGCGCGCTCTACGACACCGCCGACGACGCCGAGGAACTCATCCGACGCCCCCAGGACCCCACCGACAACGCCACCCCGTCCGGCTGGACCGCCGCCGCCGGCGCCCTGCTCACCTACGCCGCCTACACCGGCTCCGACCGGCACCGGACGGCCGCCGAACGGGCCCTCGGCATCGTCGGCGCGCTCGCGTCCCGGGCCCCCCGGTTCATCGGCTGGGGCCTCGCCGTCGCCGAGGCGCTGCTCGACGGGCCGCGCGAAGTCGCCGTCGTCGGCCCGGCCGACGACCCGGCCACCGCCGCACTGCGCCGGGCCGCGCTGCTCGGGACCGCGCCCGGGGCGGTCGTCGCGGTGGGCGCGCCGGCGGGCCCGGCGGATGGTTCGGTGGAGAGCCCGGCGGACGGTTCGGTGGAGGACGGCGGCGCGGAGGTGCCGCTGCTGGCGGGCCGGCCGCTGGTCGGCGGAGCGCCCGCCGCCTACGTCTGCCGGCACTTCGCCTGCGAAGCGCCGACCACCGACCCGGCGGTCCTCGGCGAGCGGCTTGGCGTCGCCGTCGAGTAAAACGCTGGTGGGAGGGGTGCGGCCGGGCCAGAATGGGCCATGACCTGGACCTTGAGCAGCTCGTTCGACGACTTCCGGCGCCACGCGGAAGAGTTCCTCGCCGCCCGCCCGGCCGAGAGCACCGTCCTGCTCACGGTCGTACACCGGCTGGCCGAACGCGGCCTGGACGTGTTCGGGCAGCGGCCACCGGTCTTCGGCTGGTGGCGCCCGACGGACGGCGGTCCGGTCGAAGGAGCCTTCCTCCAGACGCCGCCGTTCGGCCCCCGGCTCTCCTGCACACCGGCGGCGGCAGCCGAGCTGGCGGTCGAACTGGCCTCCGCCGGGAGCGAGTTCACCGAGGTGTCCGGCGTCGGTGGAGGCGCGGACGCGGTCCGGGCCTTCGCCGCGGCCTGGACCGCCGCCACCGGTGCCGGCCAGTCCGTCCGCTTCAACGAACGGCTCTACCGGCTCGGCGAGTTGACCGACCCGCCCCGCCCGCCCGCCGGCCACCACCGGCCCGCCGCCCCGGCCGACCGCGAACTGGCGATCCGCTGGTACGAGGAGTTCCTCGTCGAAGCCGGGGTCGACCTGCCCAACGTCCCCCAGGCCGTCGACGACCGGATCGCCACCGGCGGCCTCCACCTGTGGGAGGACGGCGGCCGCCCCGTCGCCCTGGCCGGCAGTAGCCCGGTGATCGCCGGCATGTCCCGCATCGGCCCCGTCTACACCCCGACCGACCAGCGCGGACGCGGCTACGCCAGCGCCGTCACCGCCGCCGCCTCCGCCCACGCCCTCGCCCAGGGGGCGGCCGAGGTCCTGCTCTACACCGACCTCGCCAACCCGACCAGCAACTCCATCTACCAGCAGATCGGCTACCGGCCGGTCGAGGACTGCCTGACCCTGGACTTCACGACGCGGGGCGGAAATTACGCGTAGTCGACCGGGCGGCCGCCGACCACCTTCGTGTCGAAGGGGTCGACGGCCGCTGTCGCGGCGGGTGCCGGCAGGTGGTCCGCGTTCACGTACGTCTGCGCGCAGGTCAGCAGATTGCCGCCGGCCGACTTCATGTCACCGGCCAGGCCGTCCAGCAGCGCCTTCCAGGCCGCCCCGCACCCCTGCAACGCCGCCCCGCTCCGCCAACCCGCCAGACTCGCAGCCGCCTTGGCGCTCGGCTCGGCCAACTTCGCGGTCTCGTCGGGCACTTTCCCGGCGACGGTCAGCGCACTGTTCCCGGCTGCGGTCAACTCGCCCGGTTTGACGGTGAATCCTGGGTCGCTCGGCACGATGTCCCCCCGATCTCCGTATCGACAGCGGGAGTTATGGTATCCCTGAGTGCTCCGGGGGCGCCTATGGGTAACGGGGGGACTGGGGGATGGACCTCGCAAGCCTGAAGAACGCCAAGCCTGCGGACTTGTACGCGGTGGCGGATGCCTACGACGCGTTGTGCAAGGCGTGCGGCCAGCACGCCGCCGACTGGAAGAGCGGCACCGCGGACCGGGTCCACGGGTCCGGGTGGAGCGGACCGGCGGCCGCCGCCGCGATTCCGGTCCTGGACGGCATCACCGACAAGCTGCGTGCGGCGGCGACCGAACTGCACTGCATCGGCGCCGAGGTGCGGGACTGCGCCGACTCCCTCACGCTCGCCCAGGGCAAGCTCCGTAAGGCGCTCGTCGACGCCCAGGCCAAAGGCATGTCGGTCGACGACGGCGGGTCGGTGAGCTGGCCCCCGGCGAGCAGTCCCTTCCAGAGCACGGATTGGGAGGCCAAGCAGAAAGCGGCCGCCGAGGAGATCTCCCAGCGGATCGGCGCGGCGCTGTCGGAGGCCACCCGGGTCGACCAGGGGCTGGCCGAAGAACTCAAGAAGTACACGGGCCACGCCACCGACAAGAGCGGCCTGGACGCCAGGACTGCGAGCGCGGACGTCTACCTGCTGCAGTTCGGCGAGGCGGCCAATCCGCTCTGGAAGCTGAACATGCCGGGCAAGGAAGCCACCCCGACGGACGTCAACGCCTGGTGGAAGGGTCTCGGAGCGGACGGGCAGCAGTGGTTCCTCAGCCACCATCCGGAATCGCTCGGCAACCTCGACGGGGTGCCGGCAGAGGTACGGGACCAGGTGAACCGGGCGCACCTGAAGTTCCTGATGGACGACATCATGAAGAAGCGCACCAACCACGTACCGCTGAACTCCGCAGAGCAGGACCTGTACGACCTCTACGGGCCCATCGTCAACCGGCTTGAGATCGACGGGAAAGACCCGAGCCGCCCCCCGATCTATCTCTTGGGCCTCGGCAACGAGGGCAAGGGCCGGGCGATCCTCTCGTACGGGAACCCGGACACCGCCACCGACATCTCCGCCTACGTGCCGGGAATCACCACCGACACCGGCAGCCTGGGGGTGGGGGGAAACGTTCACGACGGCACCAACGAGGCGGAGAACGCGCTGAGCCTCTACCGCAGCGCGAGCAAGAAGGCCCCGGCCGGCCATTCGGTCGCCTCGATCGTCTGGCTAGGGTATGACCCGCCCGGAGCCGACCTGGGGGCCGCCTCGACCAAGGCGGGCAGGGACGGAGCTCCGGCGTACGCGAAGTTCCTGAGCGGGGTGCGGGTGAACCACGAGGGCGCCCAGCCGCCGCACATCACCGCGGTCGGACACAGTTACGGCTCGTACCTGGTGGGCCAGGCCACCAAGCTCGCGACCCAGCCCGGGTCGCACTACGCGCCCCCGGACGACGTGGTCTTCCTCGGCAGCCCGGGCGTAGGAGTGGACAAGGCCTCCGACCTCAAGCTGCCGCCCGGCCACGTCTGGGTCGGCGCGGCCGACAACGACGTCGTGACGCGCGTTCCGTCCAAGTTCAGCATCGACCCGGACGAACGCTGGTACGGGCGGGACCCGGCGAGCAAGCACTTCGGCGCGAACCGCTTCGCTGTCGACGACTGGAGCAGGGGCAACCCCATCGACGCGCACACCAAGTACCTGACGGGCCGCGGTGGGCCCTCGCTGGACAACGTCGCGGCCATCGTCATCGGCAGCGGGGACGTCGAACGGACGGGCGGGCGATGAAGCGACCGCGCCGGGCGCCCGGGTGTTCAGTGGCGGCGGTAGCCGTGCTGGCGGCCGGGGTGGGGCTGTTCTACAACGGCTACGGGCCGATGGCCATCAAAGACCGGGGAGCCCCCCAGCTGAGCCCGCGCGAGGCGAAGGGGCAACTCGACGAGACCTTGCGGACGGCCATCGGCGCGATAACCCCGTCGGTGGCCTATTTCGGCAGTGGCTACGTCGTGGACCGAGATCCGGAGCACGCGGACGGCGAACCGGCTCTGCTGTCACAGGTCATGCTCTCCGCCAGGCTTCGGACGAAGGTGGCCCCGCCGAAGTTGTCGGTGCTGTTGGACCAGCTGACGCAGCTCTGGGGCGACCGGTGCCGGCGGGAGGATTCCACCGTCGGATACGAGGCGAAGCACTATGTCGAACTGAACTGCCCGGCGCGCGGTGCGGCGGGCTTCAACCTGTTGGCGGTCAACACCCCGAGCGACCTGTACTTCGACGTGTCGATCAGCGCCCAGGTGACCCCGGTCCGCTACCAGCCCGAGAAGGACTACGGCGCCAGCCCCGTCGGCCCTCGCCTGACCGGTCACGAGGGCGCACCCGACGTCGACGACCCGTACTGGTCGCACTGACGCCGCGCCCGTCACTCCCAGTCCCACCTGATTCCCAGCAGGCACGGCCGCAGTGCCGTCGCGACCAGGTGGACGCAGTGGTGGCCGTCCAGGGTCAGTTCCTCCGTCTCGTAGGGGGCTTCGCCCGGGGAGTGGAGGGCGAAGCGGTGGCAGCGGACGGGGAGGGCGGCGGGGTGGAAGGTGATCTGGAGGACGTACTGGCCGGCGCCGGAGTTGAAGCCGCGGACGTATTCGCAGCTGGGGTCGGGGGAGGGGGCGTCGTCGAAGCCGTAGCCGAGGAGGTGGGTGTCGCCGGCGCGTAGGCGGCGGTCGAGGAGGAGTTCGGCGACGAGCAGGTGGTGGGTCTGGTCGCGGCGGATGCGGCCGGGGCGGCAGTTCTCTTCGGCGCGGACGCCGACGCGGGTGATGTCGCTGCCGGGGTCGCCCTGGTAGAGCGCGAGGTAGCGGTCGATGCCGTCGCGGTGGGCGCGGAGGGCGTGTTGGGAGTCGCGACGGGCGAGTTGGCGGTCGGGGCCGAGGCGGATGCGTTCGATGTGGGTGATGGTGTGCAGGCCGGTGTCGCGGGGGCCGGCGATGGTGGCGAGCAGGTCGTCGACGGCGGTGGCGGGGGAGATGAGGTCGCGGTAGGGGCGTACGGGTGGGCCGGCGGGGGTGGTGTCGGCGGCGCGGCGGGGGCCGAGCAGGCGGGTGAGGGAGTGTTCGGGGAGGTCGAGGACGTCTTCGAGGGCGGCGACGGCGCGGAGGGATTCGGGGCGTTCGGGGCGGCGGCGGCCTTGTTGCCAGTAGCTGAGGCTGGTGAGTCCGACGTGGACGCCGCGCAGGGCGAGGTGGCGTCGGATGCGGTGGAGGGCGAGGCCGCGGGTGGCGATGGCGGTGCGCAGGGCGAGGTGGAAGGGGCCGGTGCGGAGGGCGGCGGTGAGGTCGGCCTGGTCGGTGCGGTGGATGACGGCCTCCTGGGGGACGGGCGCGGGCAGACCGTGTTTGACCGTGAATATTCACATCAGGGCGGCGGTTTGTCACCGGTCCTGGCGTGCCACGCGGGGGTTTTCGGGGTGGCGTTCACACCCGTGGCCGGTCGTTCACACCTGAACTGTGATGGTCCTGGGGGCCGTTGACCGGCTTCCGGGGGCGGCGGGATGCTCATGGCGCGATCCGGACCGCGCCCCCACACAGCACCTCGCTCCGCTTGTGCAAGGAGGCATTTCCCCCATGCCAGTTCCACGGATACGGCTGCGCCGCGCGGTCTCGCTGCTCGCCCTCGGCGTGCTGGGCCCGGCGTTGACCGCGGCGGCGGCCACTCCGGCGCTCGCCGCCCCCGCCCAGGATCTCGCTCCCGTCCAGGACCGTGCCCCGGCGCAGGTTCGCCAGGCTGCCGCGCCCGGCAGCACGGCCGATCTGGCCGGCACGTTCAAGAAGCTCAACATCACCATGCAGCAGCAACAGCAGACCAACTGGTGCTGGGCGGCGAGCGGGAACACCATCGCCACCTGGTTCGGCTACAACTACAGCCAGAACCAGTTCTGCAACGCCGCGTTCGGCCGTTCGGCCAACTCCAGCTGCCCCAACAGCCAGGCCTCGCTGGCCGATGTGCAGAACGGGCTGGACTGGGTCGGCATCAACCCGGGTTCGTACGTCACCGGCTACCTGCGCTACAACACCGTGCAGGCCGAGGTGGACGCGAACCGGCCGATCGAGACCCGGATCCAGTGGAGTTCCGGCGGCGGGCACATGCACGTCGTCTACGGCTACGACACCAGCAGCAACTGGGTGTACTGGGGCGACCCGTGGCCGTCCAACTACCGCTACAACTGGGCGGACTACAACTACTACGTGAACAACAACACGTTCTCGTGGACCCACTCCCTGTACCGGATCGGCGCGTGAGGGCGACCATGACTGACCTCGGAAAGGCCCGTCGGGCCGCCGTCACCGCCCTGCTCGCCGCCGGCCTCGGGCTGGCGCTGGCCCCGGCCGCGCACGCGGACGGGCCGGCCGGCGCCCCGGTGCCGGTGCCCGTCGCGGATCTGGCGAAGGCCCGTGGCGTGGTCCAGGACCAGGCCGTCCTCGACAAGGTGGGCCACTTCTTCGCCCGCAAGGGTGTCCCGCCGACCCAGCAGCTGACCATCGGTGCGGCGCAGGAGGCGCAGGCGGCGAGCGCGGCCGCGCCGCGGCTGGCCGGCGACACCGTGCCGGTGTACACCCTGGACGCGGGTTTCGTGGCCGGCGCCCCGGGTGCGCCGGTGGCGACGGCCGAGTTCACCGCGAGCAAGGTGGTCGCGGCGGACGGGCAGACGGCCTCGGTGTGGACGATCCGGCAGGGTGACTCCTGGCGGGTGGTCAACATCGCCTCCGGCGGTGACGAGAGCGACTACGCGGCGAAGGCGGCCGGTGGCGGTGGCGGTACGGCGTTCCGCGAGCCGCAGGTGAACGCCTGGTACGTGCTGCGCGACGGCCGGGTGCTGCCGCTGGACGACGAGGCCCGGCGCTCGGTGGGCGCGGGCGGGGTGTCGCTGGCCGCGTACCAGAAGCTGGTGCACCAGCGGTACGGGGACAAGCTGCCCGGCTCGGCGTACGACCGGGAGGGCAAGGGCGGCGGCTACCAGCTGGCGGCCGACCGGGAACGGGCGGCGGGCGGCGGTTCGGCGCTGCCGGCCGTGACGGCGGCCGCGGCCCTGGGCGTCACCGCGCTCGTGGGCGCGGGTGCGGCCGTGCGGCGCAGGGCGGGTGTCCGACGGGGGTAGGGCCTCTCGGGCGCGACGTGCGCGCCACACGTGGGATGCGGCGGGGTCCGGCTGACACAGCCGGGCCCCGCCGTGCTGCGTGCGGCCCCGGCACGCCAGCCCGTAGTCGAGCGGGCGCGCTGCGTGATGTGTCCTGGAAGTAATGCTTCCGCACAAGGAATTGACGCAACGTTGATCTGTCGTTCGCCGCCCGGGGGCAGCTCCGGGTGACGGACGGTAGATACCATGTGGCAATCGGTCAGTGCTGACTGACGCGTGCCGAGAGCGGAGAAGGGGTGGGGCGGCCGGAGCCGACCACGAGCCCGGCGCCGGGAAAGGGGAGTCGAATGGCCGGCAGGGAGTCGAACGCCCAGGTGTGGGGTGCGGCGGTGGTGGTGGCGTCCGCGCTCGCCGTGGTCGCGGCCTACCTGATCAACGGGGCGATGCTGGTCCTGGTCGTCGCCGGGGTCGAGGTGCTGCTGCTCATGGTCTACGTGGGCCGCCGCTGGCGGGCGCTCCACCGGCCGACCGCCCCGCGGGGGCACCGGCCGTCGGCCGTCACCCCGGACGCCGCGCACTGCGAGCGCTGCCGCCGGGCCCGCGAGGCGCTGGACGCCCGGCAGGCGCGCGGCCGCACCGCCGGGCCTGCGGTGGAGCCGTGGCCGGAGGCCGACGTGGCGGACCACCCGCCGTACCCGCGCCGCCCGCAGGGCCGGGCGCCGTACGAGCGCCCCTGGACGGCGGAGCGGGCGGTCGCCCGGTCCGTGGACCGCGCGGCCGCCCGCCGTGGCGCGCCGGGTTCAGCCGGCCGCGCTGTACGCCACCAGTGAGACCCCGACGTACTGCACGATGAACGCGCCCAGGGTGAAGGCGTGGAACACCTCGTGGAAGCCGAACCAGCGCGGTGACGGATTGGGCCGCTTGAGCCCGTACACCACGCCGCCGATGCTGTAGAGCACCCCGCCGACGATCATCAGCACCAGGACGGCGACGCCGCCGGCGTGCAGGAAGTCCGGCAGGAAGAAGGCGGCGGCCCAGCCGAGCGCGATGTACACCGGTGTGTACAGCCAGCGCGGCGCGCCGACCCAGAACACCCGGAACGCTATTCCGGCCAGCGCGCCGCCCCAGGCCACCCAGAGCAGCACCTGCTGGTCGGCGCCCTTGAGCAGCAGGATCGTGAACGGCGTGTAGGTGCCCGCGATGATCAGGAAGATGTTCGCGTGGTCCAGCCGCCGCAGCACGGCGTCCCCGCGCGGGCCCCAGTCGAAGCGGTGGTAGACCGCGCTGACCCCGAACAACAGCCAGGCGCTGATCGAGTAGATCGCGCAGGCGATCTTGGCGGGGGTGGAGTCGGCCAGGCAGATCAGCACGATCCCGGCGGCGACGGTGGCGGGGAACATCCCGGCGTGCAGCCAGCCGCGCCACTTCGGCTTGCGTCCCGAGGCCTCGTTCTCCGCGCCCTCGTTCTCCGTGCTCTCGACGAGCTCAGCAGTCATGCGCAGCATGCTACCCGCTACCTACGGGGCCGTAGGTTACTGACGCGTAGGAAAGTGGTGATCATCACTCTTGGACGTTTTGGAGTATTCGAGGTGTCCGCGAGGATGTCCAGGCCGGGATGTGGACGACCTATTACTGGCCGGTAATCGTACTTACTGTAGTAAAAGATAAGTCAATTTCGACGCTGTGCCGCAGTTTGGCGTTGGAGCCGGAGCTACGCTGCAAGCACCCTCAGACCCCCGCTACGCCACCTCCTCGCCGAGATGGTGTGAAACGGAGCGATCGTGTCGTACGAGATCTCTGCTCTCAGCGCCTCCGCGCCCACCCGCCACCAGCGCCTGCTCGCGTGGGTGAACGAGATCGCCGAGCTCACCCAGCCGGACCGCGTCGAGTGGTGCGACGGCTCCGACGAGGAGTACCAGCGCCTCGCGGACCTGCTGGTGGCTCAGGGCACCTTCAAGAAGCTCAACGAGGAAAAGCGCCCCAACTCCTACTACGCCGCCTCGGACCCGACGGACGTGGCGCGCGTGGAGGACCGCACCTACATCTGCTCCGAGCAGGAGAAGGACGCCGGTCCGACCAACAACTGGAAGGCCCCGGCCGAGATGCGGGAGGTCTTCCAGGGCGAGAAGGGACTGTTCCGCGGCGCGATGAAGGGCCGCACGATGTACGTCGTGCCCTTCTCGATGGGCCCGGTCGGTTCCCCGCTGGCCGCGTACGGCGTCGAGATCACCGACTCCGCCTACGTCGCCGTGTCGATGCGCGTGATGACCCGCATGGGCAAGGCGGTGCTGGACCAGCTCGGCGAGGACGGCGACTTCGTCAAGGCCGTGCACACCGTCGGCGCCCCGCTGGCCGAGGGCCAGGCGGACGTGCCGTGGCCGTGCAACAGCACCAAGTACATCTCGCACTTCCCGGAGACCCGGGAGATCTGGTCCTTCGGCTCCGGCTACGGCGGCAACGCCCTGCTCGGCAAGAAGTGCTACGCGCTGCGCATCGCCTCGACCATGGCCCGTGACGAGGGCTGGCTGGCCGAGCACATGCTGATCCTGAAGCTCACCCCGCCGTCCGGCGAGGTCAAGTACGTCGCCGCCGCCTTCCCGTCGGCCTGCGGCAAGACCAACCTGGCCATGCTCCAGCCGACCGTCCCGGGCTGGAAGGTCGAGACGATCGGCGACGACATCGCCTGGATGCGCTTCGGCGCCGACGGCCAGCTCTACGCGATCAACCCCGAGGCCGGTTTCTTCGGTGTCGCCCCCGGCACCGGCGTGGACACCAACGCCAACGCCATCGACACCCTGTGGGGCAACACGGTCTTCACCAACGTCGCGCTGACCGACGACGGCGACGTGTGGTGGGAGGGCCTGACCGAGGAGCCCCCGGCGCACCTCACCGACTGGCGCGGCAACGACTGGACCCCCGAGTCCGGCACCCCGGCCGCCCACCCGAACGCCCGCTTCGCCGTCCCGGCCGCGCAGTGCCCGACCATCGCCCCCGAGTGGGAGGACCAGTCGGGCGTGCCGATCTCGGCGATCCTGTTCGGCGGCCGCCGCGCCACCGCCGTCCCGCTGGTGACCGAGTCCTTCACCTGGCAGCACGGCGTCTTCCTCGGCGCCAACATCGCGTCCGAGAAGACCGCCGCCGCCGAGGGCACCGTCGGCGAGCTGCGCCGCGACCCGTTCGCGATGCTGCCGTTCTGCGGCTACAACATGGGCGACTACTTCGCCCACTGGCTGAAGGTCGGCGCCCAGGCGGACGCCGCGAAGCTGCCGAAGATCTACTACGTCAACTGGTTCCGCAAGAACGCCGAGGGCGCGTTCGTCTGGCCGGGCTACGGCGAGAACAGCCGCGTCCTCAAGTGGATCGTCGAGCGCCTGGAGGGCACCGGCGAGGGCGTCGAGACCCCGATCGGCGTGCTGCCGACCGTCGACGGCTTCGACCTCGGCGACCTGAAGCTGTCCCAGGAGGATCTCGACCTGCTCTTCACCGTGGACGCCGACATCTGGCGCCAGGAGGCCGCGCTGGTGCCGGCCCACCTGGAGCTGTTCGGCGACCACACCCCGAAGGAGCTGTGGGACGAGTACCGGAGCCTCGTCGCGCGCCTCGGCTGAGCCTGAGCCTCAGCAGAGCGAGAGGCGGTCGCGCGGCACGAACCGCGCGCCCGTCGAGTGACAGGACGGCCGGAGTTCCCCCGGGCGGTCTTTCCCCGACCAAGGAGACCGCCCGGGCCGGGACTCCGGCCGTAGTGCTTTCCCCGGGTGCCGGGTGCCGGGTGCCGGGTGCCAGGTGTCGGGTGTCGGGTGTCGGGCGCGGGGGCCACGGCTGGGTGCGGCCGTTCCGGGGCTACGGCTGGGTGTAGCCGCTCAGGAAGTCGCCGATCCTGGTCACCGCGTCGGTGATCTCCTCCGCCCGGGGCAGCGTGACCAGCCGGAAGTGGTCCGGCTCGGGCCAGTTGAAGCCGGTGCCCTGGACCAGCAGGATGCGCTGGGAGCGCAGCAGGTCCAGCACCATCTGGGCGTCGTCCTTGATCTTGTAGACCTTCGGATCCAGCCGCGGGAACGCGTACAGCGCGCCCTTGGGCTTGACGCAGCTGACCCCCGGGATCTCGTTGAGCAGCCGGTACGCCGCGTCGCGCGAGGCGAGCAGCCGCCCGCCGGGCAGCACCAGGTCGCGGATCGACTGCCGGCCGCCGAGCGCGGCGGCCACCGCGTGCTGGGCGGGCATGTTGGCGCACAGCCGCATCGAGGCCAGCACGGCCAGGCCCTCGATATAGCTGTGGGCCCGCTGCCGGTCGCCGGAGAGCACCATCCAGCCGGAGCGGAAACCCGCGACCCGGTACGCCTTGGACAGGCCGTTGAAGGTGACGCAGAAGAGGTCGGGCGCCAGGGTGGCCAGCGGGACGTGCTCGGCGTCGTCGTAGAGGATCTTGTCGTAGATCTCGTCCGCGTAGACCACCAGCCGGTGCCGGCGGGCGATCTCGACGATGCCCTCCAGCACCTCGCGCGGGTAGACCGCGCCGGTCGGGTTGTTCGGGTTGATCACCACGATGGCCCGGGTCCGGTCGGTGACCTTGGCCTCGATGTCGGCGAGGTCCGGGTACCACTCGGCCTGCTCGTCGCAGCGGTAGTGCACCGCGGTGCCGCCGGCCAGCGAGACCGAGGCGGTCCACAGCGGGTAGTCGGGCGCCGGGACGAGCACCTCGTCGCCGTCGTCCAGCAGCGCGGTCATGGCCAGCTGGATCAGCTCGGAGACGCCGTTGCCGAGGAAGACGTCCTCGACGCTCAGCCCGTGCAGGCCGCGGTCCTCGTAGTGCATGACCACCGCGCGGCGGGCGGCGAGCAGGCCCTTGGAGTCGCCGTACCCGTGCGCGGTCGAGAGGTTGCGCAGGATGTCCTGGAGGATCTCCGGCGGCGCCTCGAAGCCGAAGACGGCGGGGTTGCCGGTGTTGAGCTTGAGGATGCGGTGGCCCTGTTCCTCCAGCCGCATCGCCTCGTCGAGTACCGGGCCGCGGATGTCGTAGCAGACATTGGCGAGCTTGCTGGACTGGATGACCTGCATGCCTGCCTACTTTAGGGGCACCTCCGGGCACTTCGGTGCGCGTCCCGGGACGCGCACCGAACCGCCCGGAGCGGCCTCCTTGGATCGGCAGGCGGGGGTGTCAGCCGACCTTCCAAACCAGGGGCGCGGTGTCCAGGATGTTCCCGTACGTGAGGAAGCTGGGCGGGGTCTCGTTCGGGACGAGATAGACGGCACACAGCTTGACGGACTGCCCGTCCGCGAGCGTGACCAGCGACCGGGTGTCGCACTGCGGGATCGCCTTCTGCAGGGTCGCGGCCGGCAGCGCGCCCGCCGAGTGGTCCTTGGGCTTCACCCAGACCCGCATCATGTAGGCGTCCTCGGCCAGCGGGGCGCCGGTGCGGTTGGTGAAGGAGACGGTGACGTAGTACGGCGTCTTGCCGCCGGTGCTCGTCGACGGGAGGTTGAGCGGGGCGATCTCCGCGGCGGTGCCCTTGACGATCGAGACCGCGGCGGCGTCCACCACCGAGCTCTTGCCGACGTAGCGGCCGGCGCTGCCGAGCGGCAGCGGGCGGTCGTAGCTGACCTGGGCGACGTTGTTGCCGCCGGCGGTGACGGACGGCTGCGGTCCGGCCGGGGCGGTCGGGGTGGCCGGGGCGGTCGAGGCCGCGGAGCCGGTCGGGGAGCCGGTCGGGGTGCCGGGAGCCGTGGAGGCCCCGGCGGTGCCGGTGGGCGGCGCGGCCGGGGCGCTCGGGACGGCCGCCGGGTCGGCGTTGTCCGGCCCGCAGGCCGACAGCGCCAGGACGAGCGCCGCCGCCGGCAGGCCGGCCGCGATTCTCCGGATGGACTGGGTCTTCGTCATGGTCGTTCCCCCGTTGGATGATGTGGTCGGTGCGCCCCGCCCGGTTCCCGGGTGCCGCACGGGCGTGCAGGCGTTGATCGAAAAGGGGGTGCGCCGGTGATGCTAGCCGCAGTCGGCGCGGTGCTGGCCGCATTTCTGGTGGCTCCGCTGCTGCGCGGGCTGGTCGCCCGGTTCGCCGTGCCGGAGGGCGAACCCTGGTGCGGTGCCTGCCCGTTGTGCGGGCGCGAGGTGCGACTGCTGCCGCCCACCGGACGCTGTCCGGGCTGCCGGGAGCGGTTGGGCGCGGGCGCCTGGTCGGTGGAGCTGGTGGCGGCCGTGGTCGCCGCCGGGCTGGCGTACGCGGCGGACGGGCCGTCGGCCGCGGCGCTGGGCTGGGCGGCCGGGCTCGGCGTGGTGCTCGGCTTCGTCGACGCCCGGGTGCGCCGGCTGCCGTACCGGCTGACCCTGCCGCTGGTCGGCGGGGTGGCCCCCCTGCTGGCGGTGGCGGCGCTGGCCGCGGGGCGCCCGGGGGTGCTGCTGCGCTGCCTGCTGGTGGCCCTCGCGGTCGGGGCCCTGCTCGAACTGGCGGTCTGGATCGGCGCGTTGGGCCCGGGTGACTCGCCGCTGGGGTTCGCCCTGGGCGGGCTGCTCGGCTGGTACGGCTGGCCGGTGGCGGTCGCCGGGTTGTTCGCCGCGGTGGTGCTCGCCGGGCTCTGGGCGATCCTGCGGGCCGCCGTCGCGCTGGCCCGCCGGCGCCCGGTGCGCGGGCTCGACGTCCCGGTCGGACCGTTCCTGCTGCTCGGCGCGCTGCTGGCGGTGCTGGCCCGGTAGCCCCCGGGCCCGGGAGGCCGGACTTCCCGTGCCACCGCGACGCCACAGGTGGTGCCTGGGCCCGGGGGCCGGACCGGACCTGGCGCTACCGGGCCCGGACGCGGGAGGGCCCGCCGTACCGGGTCGGGTACGGCGGGCCCCGCCGCCGGCGCGCAGGCCCCACCCTCAAGGAGCGGCGCGCCGGTGGGGGATTGGCGGTGGGGGGTTACGGCATCTTGTGGACGAACGGGCCGACCGCGTTGGAGAACGCGTTGCCGTTGTTGGCGTCCCAGTTGGTGGACCAGGTCATCGCACCGCGGATGGTCGGCCACTTGGCCGGCGGGACGAAGCTGCCGCAGTTGTTGCCGGTGGCCAGGCAGTCCAGCGCGTTGTTCACCACGGTCGGCGAGACGTAGCCGCCGCCGGCCGCCTTGGCGGAGGCGGGGACGCCGATGCCGACCTGGTCGGGCCGCAGGCCGCCCTGGATGTGGGTGCAGACCTGCGAGGTGATGAAGTCGATGGTGCCCTGGTTGTAGACCTTGCCGTCGCAGCCGTTCATGCCGCCCGAGTTGTAGAACTGGGTGTTGACGACGGTGAGGATGTCCTTGGTGTTCAGCGCCAGCTGGAAGTAGGCGCCGGCGGTGCTGTACATCCCGATCGTCTCGGGCGCCATGGTCAGGATGAAGCCGGGGCCGACCTTGGCCTGGAGGGTGTGCAGCGCGTTGCCGAGCGGGCCGGCCTGGACGCCGTTCTCCAGGTCGACGTCGATGCCGTCGAAGCCGTAGTCCTTGATGATCGCGTAGGCGCTGTTGGCGAAGTTGTTGCCGGCGGTGGCGTCGCCGACGGTGATCGCGCCGTTCTGGCCGCCGATGGAGAGGACGACCTTCTTGCCGGCCGCCTGCTTGGCCTTGATGTCGGCGCGGAACTGTGCGTCGCTGTAGCCGCCGAGGGCCTTGGACAGGCCGGGGTCGAGGGTGAAGCTGATCGCGCCGGTCTGGGTGGGCACGGCGTCGGCGAAGGACACCGCGATGATGTCGTAGGCGCTCTGCACGTCGCCGAGGCGCTGCGGGGTCGAGCCGTTGTCGAAGTTCTGCCAGTAGCCGGTGACCGCGTGCGCGGGCAGGCCGGTGACCGGCGGGGTGGTGGCGGTCGCGGTGGCCGTGGGGGTCGGCGTCGCGGTCGCGGTCGCGGTGGCGGTCGGGGTCGGGGTCGCGGTGGCCGTCGGCGTGCCGGTCGCGGTGGGGGAGGAGGTCGCGGTGGCCGTGGCGGTCGGTGACGGGGTGGCGGTGGCGGTCGGGCTCGGGGTGGAGGGGCCGCCGGGGCCGATCAGGCTCACGTCGTCGGCGAGGTAGGCGCTCTGGCCGTACCAGCCGTGCAGGTAGACGGTGACGCTGGTGGCGTTCGCGCCGGTGGTGAAGGTGGAGGACAGCTGGTTCCAGCTGTTCTGGTTCGACCAGCTGGACGGGTCGGTGCCGCCGGTGCCGCGCGCGCCGAGGTAGACGTACGGGCCCTGGACCCAGGCGCTCAGCGTGTAGCTGGTGTTGGGCAGCACGCTGATGGTCTGGGTGCACTCGGCGGTGTCGCCGGCGCCCGGGGTGGCCTGTAGCGCGCCGGTGCCGGAGTGGGCCGGGGAGGAGACGGTGGTCGCCGCGCCGGCGCAGTTCCAGCCGCCCAGCCCGCTGTCGAAGCCGCCGTTGGTGACCAGGTTGCCGACGGCCGCGCTGGCGCCGCCGGCGAAGAGGGCCAGGCCGCCGCCGGCCAGGGCGAGGGCGGTGGCGCCGGCCGCGACGGCCGGGAGGGGGCTGCGCCGGCGCTTGTGCGCGGGCTGGTTCAGCGTACGGGCCATGGGGTGACGCTCCTGGGGAGGGAGCGGCCGCCGCGGTGGGGGGCGCGGCGGCCGCGTGTGGGGGAGGGGAGGTCCGTCGTGGTGCGTGGGGTCGTCGTACCTGGGGGTGGGCGACCGCGGCGGTGCATGGTGGTGCACGGTGGTGCGTGGGGGTGGGGCGGGGCCGTGGGGTTCGTTCCGCCTTGGATCAAAAGCTGGACTAGACCATTGCCGGTCGTCAAGCATTGGACAGTCGGCTTACGGATTCCTTAAGGATTCGGAGACCGTTCCGTGTCCGCCGTCGGAGCCGTCGGGCAAGGCCCGCGACACGCCCGCCGGGGCGGACTCCGTACAGGACCGTGACCAGACCGCTACCTGCGGCTTTACCGTGTGCCTGCCCGCCGGAGTAGGCTGCGCCGGGGCGTTGACGCACCAGCTGAACGAGCACGGAGGGGCCGGGAATCATGGGTCTGCGCGATGTCGCCGAACGGACGCCGGGTCTGCGTACCCTGCTGGGCGGGATGTACGGGCTCTACGGCCGCCGGGTCGAGGTCCACCTCGCCCGCACCCCGCACCACATCGGCGTGATCCTGGACGGCAACCGCCGCTGGGCGAAGGCCGCCGGGGGCACCACCGTGTACGGCCACCAGCGCGGCGCCGACAAGATCAGCGAGTTCCTCGGCTGGTGCGACGAGACCCACGTCAAGGTCGTCACCCTCTGGATGCTCTCCACCGACAACCTCGACCGCCCCGCCGACGAGCTGGTCCCGCTGCTGGGCATCATCGAGGACGCCGTCACCGGGCTGGCCGCCGCCCGCCGCTGGAAGGTCCACCCGGTCGGCGCACTGGACCTGCTCCCGCAGCACACCGCCGACGTGCTCAAGCGGGCCGCCGAGGAGACCGCCGACATCGACGGCATCACGGTCAACGTCGCGGTCGGCTACGGGGGCCGGCACGAGATCGCCGACGCCGTCCGCTCGCTGCTCCAGGAGCACGCCGGGCGCGGCACCTCGATCGAGGAACTGGCCGAGATCCTCGACGTCGAGCACATCGCCGAGCACCTCTACACCCGCAACCAGCCCGACCCGGACCTGATCATCCGCACCTCGGGCGAGCAGCGCCTGTCCGGTTTCCTGCTCTGGCAGAGCGCGCACAGCGAGTTCTACTTCTGCGAGGCGTACTGGCCGGCCTTCCGCAAGGTCGACTTCCTGCGGGCGCTGCGGGCGTTCGAGCAGCGCAACCGGCGACTGGGCCTCTGAACGGGTGAAGTGACCGCCGTAGGGCTGGCCTACCCGGAGCCCTCGTGAGGCCAAACGTTCACCGGCAATGATCCGTCAGTTCGCCGGGGGCGCGAATGCACCGCCCCTCGCCTGGGAATACTCCAGGCAGTCCGGTCCCGAGGCCACCGGGGCAGCGGGGGCCGGCTTGCCGCGGATGACGCAGGGTCATCCGCTCTGGAGGCCTAGTGGTCAGTTCCAAGAGCCGCCGGACGCCAGACCGGCGCACGTACGTTCTCGACACCAGCGTGCTCCTGGCGGACCCGCTCGCCATGACCCGCTTCGAGGAGCACGAGGTCGTCCTGCCGGTGGTGGTCGTCACCGAGCTGGAGGCCAAGCGGCACCACCCGGAGCTGGGCTACTTCGCCCGCCAGGCGCTGCGACTGCTCGACGACTACCGCATCCGCCACGGCCGGCTCGACGAGCCGATCCCGGTCGGCGAGCTCGGCGGCACCATCAGGGTCGAGCTCAACCACTCCGACCTGTCGATACTGCCGGCCGGCTACCGGGTCGGCGGCGGCGAGGCGGACTCGCGGATCCTCGCGGTCGCCCGCAACCTCCAGGCCGAGGGGTACGACGTCACGGTCGTCTCCAAGGACCTGCCGCTGCGGATCAAGGCCAGCTCGGTGGGCCTGCTCGCCGAGGAGTACCGGGCCGAGCTCGCCATCACCTCCGGCTGGACGGGGATGTCCGAGCTGCACGTCCCGGCGGAGCAGGTGGACGCGCTGTTCGCGGCCGGCCACGACGCCGCGGTGGACGTCGAGGGGGCGGACGAGCTGCCGGTGCACACCGGGCTGGTGCTCACCTCGGAGCGCGGCCGGGCGCTCGGCCGGGTGACCGGCGACGGCCGGGTCCGGCTGGTGCGCGGCGAGCGCGAGGCGTTCGGACTGCGCGGGCGCAGCGCCGAGCAGCGGGTGGCGCTGGACCTGCTGCTCGATCCGGACGTCGGCATCGTCTCGATGGGCGGCCGGGCGGGCACCGGCAAGTCCGCGCTGGCGCTGTGCGCGGGGCTGGAGGCGGTGCTGGAGCGGGGGCAGCACCGCAAGGTGATGGTCTTCCGGCCGCTGTACGCGGTCGGCGGGCAGGAGCTCGGCTACCTGCCGGGCTCCGAGACGGAGAAGATGAGCCCCTGGGCGCAGGCGGTCTTCGACACCCTCTCCGCCGTCACCACCCCGGACGTGATCGAGGAGGTGATCTCCCGGGGGATGCTGGAGGTGCTGCCGCTGACCCACATCCGGGGCCGCTCGCTGCACGACGCCTTCGTGATCGTGGACGAGGCCCAGTCGCTGGAGCGGAACGTCCTGCTGACGGTGCTGTCCCGGATCGGCCAGGGTTCGCGGGTGGTGCTCACCCACGACGTGGCGCAGCGCGACAACCTCCGGGTGGGCCGGTACGACGGCGTGGTGGCGGTGGTGGAGAAGCTGAAGGGGCATCCGCTCTTCGCGCACATCACGCTCACCCGCTCGGAGCGTTCGCCGATCGCGGCGCTGGTCACGGAGATGCTGGAGGACATCCACCCGTGATTCGTCCCTGACCAGGACATAGTCGGACAATACGGTTAACTCTTGGTGCGGGGCCCGCTCCTGACGGGGCGGGCCCTCACCCCTTTCATCACATCGAGTGCTTTCCGCCCGGGGAACTCCCGTGCGGTGAATGTGACGTGCGCCACGCGAACGGGAATTGCGTCGACAGCGTCCGGTGCGGCATGGTGAGGGTTCTGTCAGGCCCCGCGTACGGCGTGGCAGGGCTTCCGGACTCCACGAGTCCGGGCCCGGATGGTCCACCAACTCCGGTCGGTGGACGCACAATTGAAGACCGATGAGCCGTACGCCGCCCGATTCCAACGCCCGGTCGCCTCACCTCGGCCGGACGCCGGGCCAGCACCTCCCGTGACCAGAGCACCTGCGGAGGTCAGTGCCAAGGGGCATGTTGCGCCCGCACGGTCACGCGTGGGCGATGCTGGAAGGAATCCATGTGACTCGGATCTCGGTCCGGGGAGTCGCTGTGGCCTCCGCCACCGCCGTCACCGCTGTCGGTGCCGTCGTGGGTGTGGCCTCGGGCAGCGAGGGCAAGACGACGCAGACGGTCGACGTCGCGGGCGCGACCCTGCTTGCCGAAGTCCCCTCTGGCGCCCAGGCGCAGACCATCAGTGACAACATCGGCCAGCAGGCATCCGCCCAGCAGGCCTCCGCCGACGCCGCGGCCAAGGCCGCCGCCGAGCAGAAGGCCGCCGAGGAGGCCGCGCGCCAGAAGGCCGCCGCGGACGCCCAGGCGAAGGCCGATGCCCAGGCCAAGGCCGACGCGGACAAGGCTGCCAAGGCCGCCGAGGACAAGCGCAAGGCCGACGAGGCCGCTGCCAACCGTTCCAAGGCGCGTTCGGCGATGGCCGCCACCGACAACAGCGCCCCGCCGGTCTCGGCCAGCCCCGGATCCGTCCAGGACATCGCCCGGCAGGTCGTCGGTGACGACGCCCAGTTCCAGTGCTTCAGCCAGATCGTGAAGCGCGAGAGCGGCTGGGACTACACCGCGACCAACCGGAGTTCCGGCGCGTACGGTCTGGTCCAGGCGCTGCCCGGCACCAAGATGGCCTCGGCCGGTGCCGACTGGCGCACCAACCCGGCCACCCAGATCAAGTGGGGTCTGGGCTACATGAACAGCCGCTACGGCAGCCCCTGTGGCGCCTGGTCGTTCTGGCAGTCCCACAACTGGTACTAGGAGCCGCCACCGCCCGGCGGTGGACTCTCCCGTACGGCCCCCGGCCGCTCGTCCCGCCCGACGAGCGACCGGGGGCCGTCGCGTTCCCGCCCACCGGGGGCCGGGTCGGGCCGCGCCGCCCGGGCTGCGCTGACCAGTGCGCCTGCGGGCGGTGCGGACCCGGTGCGGACGCGGGGCGCGGGAAGGGGTCCTGGTCGCTTCCCGCACCGGCCGGTCCGCCGGCAGTTGGTCCGTGGTCCGAGGCCTCGCTCTCCCCGGGGGCCTCGTTTCGACTCCTCCCCAGCGATCCCGGTCCGAAACCATCTGAAACCTGACGGTTTGCCCCGGTTTGATGGCGAGGTTGTTCGAGCCGAACCCGGCGGGGGCCGGACTCGCCGGGCCGCCGCCGGGTAGCGTCATCCCTGACGGCCGTGGCGGGACCCACGGCGTACCGCCGGGCACGGCGGCTCAGCAGGGGAGCGGTGGTAGCGAGGATGGCGCGGGGCGGAAAGGCCTTCAAGGCCGTGGCCAAGGGCATGGCCGTGGTGGCGAGCGCGGCCGCCGTGATCGAACGGCGCCGGCGTGCCGCGATGGCGGCCGACCCGCACGAGCTCGCCGTCCCCGCACTGGCCGAGGCGCCCGATCCGGTGCCGGCCCCGCGGGTCGAACCCGCCGCGGTACCGGCCGCCGCCCCGGCGGCCCCCGCGCCGGCCGCACCGCCCGGCCTGGCGCGGGAGTACCACCCCGGCCGGCCGGCCACCCCGGCCGAGGCCGTGCCCTGGGGGCTGCGGGTGGCCGCCGAGTCGACCTGGCGGCTGCTGCTGCTCGGCGGCGCGCTCTACGTCGTCTTCTACATCGTCGACATGCTGCGGCTGGTCGCCTTCGCGGTGCTGGCCTCGCTGCTGATCTCCGCGCTGCTGGAGCCGACGGTCTCCTGGCTGCGCCGGCACGGGGTGCCGCGCTCGCTGGCGGCGGGCGGGGTGTTCCTGAGCGGTCTGGCCGGAATCGGGCTGGTCGGCTGGTTCGTGGTCTGGCAGGTGTCCACCAACCTGTCGACGGTCACCAGCAAGGTGAAGGACGGCGTCGACCAACTGCGGGACTGGCTGAGCACCGGGCCGCTGCACCTGACCCAGCAGCAGATCAACGACTACGCCGACCAGATCGGCAAGGCGATCACCACCAACACCGACCAGATCACCTCGGCCAGCCTGACCGGCGCGCAGATCGCCGTCGAGGTGCTGACCGCCGTGGCGCTGGCCTTCTTCACCACCTTCTTCTTCCTCTACGACGGCGCGCGGATCTGGAACTGGGCGTTGCGCGGACTGCCCCGGCACTCCCGCTTCGCCATGGCCGGAGCCGGCCCGAAGGCCTGGGCGACGCTCACCGCGTACGTGCGCGGCACCGTCTGCGTGGCCTTCATCGACGCGGTCTGCATCGGCATCGGCATCGACCTGCTGGGCGTGCCGATGGCGATGCCGCTGGCCGTGATCATCTTCCTGGGCGCCTTCGTCCCGCTGGTCGGCGCACTCGTCACCGGCACGGTCGCGATGCTGATCGCCCTGGTCACCGAGGGGCCGTGGACGGCGCTGATGGTGCTGATCGTGCTGGTCGCGGTGATGCAGATCGAGAGCCACATCCTGCAGCCGCTGATCCTCGGCCGGGCCGTCCGGGTGCACCCGCTGGGCGTCGTCCTCGGCGTCGCGGCCGGCGGCATCATCGGCGGCATCGGCGGTGCGGTGGTGGCCGTCCCGCTGATCGCCGTCACCAACACCGTGATCACCCACCTGCGCCGCCGCAACGAGGCCGGCCAGGCCGTCTTCACCGCCATGGAGGCCGCCCGCGAGGCCGCGGGCCGGACCTCCGCCGCCCCGGCCGGGGACGGCTGAGGCCGAAGCGCAACGCCGACGGGCCCTCCCGGACGTGGTGTCCGGGAGGGCCCGTCGGCGTTGGTGCGGGGTCCGTCAGGCGCCGGCGGCGGCGAGGGCGGCCTCGGAGTCGAGGACGCCCGCCACGGCCTGGAGGACGGCGGCGATCTTCATCGAGGCCTGGACGACCTCGCGCTCGACGCCGGCCTTGCGCAGCACGGCCTCGTGCGAGTCGAGGCACTGGCCGCAGCCGTTGATGGCCGAGACGGCGAAGCACCAGAGCTCGAAGTCGACCTTCTCGACGCCCGGGGTGCCGATGATGTTCATCCGCAGACCGGCCCGCATCGTGCTGTACTCCTTGTCGGAGAGCAGGTGCAGCGTCCGGTAGTAGACGTTGTTCATCCCCATGATCGCGGCCGCGCCCTTGGCGGCGGTGTACGCCTCCGGGGAGAGGTTGGCCTTGGCCTCGGGCTCCAGCTCACGCAGCAGGGCGGCGCTGCGGGTGGCCATCGCGCAGGACAGCACGGTGCCCCAGAGCTGCTGGGCGGGGAGGTCGGAGTTGCCGATGACCGAGCCCAGGTTGAGCTTGAGGTCCTTGGCGTAGTCCGGGAGGGCGGCCTTCAGGTCGTCGAGGGCCATGGGTCAGCCCGCCAGCAGGGCCTGGGCGTCGAGGGTGTCCTCGCCCTTGGTCCAGTTGCACGGGCACAGCTCGTCGGTCTGCAGGGCGTCCAGCACCCGCAGGACCTCCTTGGGGTTACGGCCGACGGAGCCGGCGGTCACCATGACGAACTGGATCTCGTTGTTGGGGTCGACGATGAACACCGCGCGCTGGGCGGTGCCGTCGGCGCCCTCGACGCCGCAGGCGCGCATCAGGTCGTGCTTGACGTCGGCCAGCATCGGGAAGGGCAGGTCGCGCAGGTCCTTGTGGTCCTTGCGCCAGGCGTGGTGCACGAACTCGGAGTCGCCGGAGACGCCGAGGATCTGGGCGTCGCGGTCCGCGAACTCGTCGTTCAGCTTGCCGAACGCGGCGATCTCGGTCGGGCAGACGAAGGTGAAGTCCATCGGCCAGAAGAAGACGATCTTCCACTTGCCCTCGTAGGACTTGTGGTTGATCTCGGCGAAGGCGTTCGCGGCGTCCAGGTCGACGCAGGCGTTGAGTTCGAACTCGGGGAACTTGTCACCGATCGTGAGCACGTTCGCTTCTCCTGAAGTGAGACTGAGGGGAGTTTTGTCCGGATTCCGGACACGCCCTACGTTTCCACATCGTGGACTGATCAGGGAAATAGCTACACTTGATGTGTCTGATCGGAGATGGCTATCAGTACCGAACCGCCCACGTCGCGGCCCCGCCCCCGCAGGGTCGCCGCCGCCAAACCCGAGGCCGCTGTGGCGAGCGCCACAGTCCGCAGCCCCCGGGCGCCGACCGTCGCCCAGCTCAAGGCCTTCCTCGCGGTCGCCGAGCACCGGCACTTCCGGGAGGCCGCCGCCGCCACCGGGACCAGCCAGCCGGCCCTGTCCGGGGCGGTCGCGGCACTGGAGGAGTCGCTGGGCGCGCAGCTGGTCGAGCGTACGACGCGCAGGGTGATTATCACCCCCCTGGGTGAGCGCGTGCGCGAGCACGCACGCCGGGTGCTCGCCTCGCTGCAAGCCCTCACCGAGGAGGTCGAGGCCGCCCGCCGCCCGTTCACCGGGCCGCTGCACCTCGGCGTCATCCCGACCGTCGCGCCCTACCTGCTGCCCACCGTGCTGCGGCTGGTCCGCGACCGCTTCCCGGAGCTGGAGCTGCACGTCCACGAGGAGCGCACCCCCGCGCTGCTGGAGGGGCTGGCCGCCGGGCGGCTGGACGTCCTGCTGCTCGCGCTCCCGGCCGGCGGTACCTCGCCAACCCGCGACATCCCGCTGTTCGACGAGGACTTCGTCCTGGTCACCCCGCCCGAGCACCCGCTCGCCGGGCGGATCGACGTCCCGCGCGACGTGCTGCTCGACCTGGACGTGCTGCTGCTGGAGGAGGGCCACTGCCTGCGCGACCAGGCCCTCGACATCTGCCGTGAGGTCGGTGCCGATCCCGGGGGCTCCACCACCCGCGCGGCCGGCCTGTCCACCCTGGTCCAACTGGTCGCCGGCGGCCTCGGGGTGACGCTGCTGCCCGCCACCGCGCTGGACGTCGAGGCCGGCCGCACCGACCGGCTGGCCGCCGTCCGCTTCGCCGCCCCGGCCCCCGGCCGCCGGATCGGGCTGGCCACCCGCCCGGGCTCGGCCCGCAGCACCGAGTACGAGCGCTTCGCGGCCGCGCTGCGCGAGGTGCTGGCCGAACTCCCGGTCCGGATCGCCTCCTAGCGGCCTGCGGTCCTACGGCCTCATGGCCTCATGGCCTCATGGCCTCACGGCTTCGCCGGGGCGCCGAGGCAGAGCCCGACCGTGGTGGCCACCAGCAGGTCCAGGGCCCGCAGGGTGCCGTGGTCGGGCTGCTCGCCGGGCGCGCGCAGGGCCAGGTAGCGGTCGGTGAGACCGTCGAAGCCGGTGAGGAAGTGGACGGCGATCTCCTCGGCGGGCATGGCCAGTTCGAGGCCGTGCGCCTCGGCGAGGGTCGTGAGCATCTCCGCCGCGGTGCGTTCGATCCCGTGCTGGAGCGCCCGCATGATCTCCTGTAGGTCCGGGTCGCGCATCGCCAGCGCCGCGAACTCGCCCAGCAGCGCGCAGCGCCCGTCCGCGCCGGTCGAGCTCTCCCAGAGCGCGTGGACCAGCGTGGCGACCTGTTCGCCGAAGGAGCCGTCGCCCGGGTAGGCGGCGCGGACGTGGCCGATGAACTCGGCGGTCAGCTGCTCGACGACGGCCCGGTAGAGGTCCTTCTTGGTGCCGAAGGTGTAGTGCACCGTCGCCTGCGCCACGCCCAGCTCGGCCGCGATCGCCCGGGTGCTGCCGGCGGCGACCCCCTCCCGGGTCATCAGGTCGAGGGCGGCCTGGACCAGTTGCGGTCGGCGTTCGGAGGCGGGGACATGAGCCATCCAGCCAGGGTATCGCCATGGTCGGATAACTGCGTCGAATGATTCCGTCACTTGATTCTGTCGACCAACTTTGT
The DNA here is from genome assembly GCF_044750105.1 of Kitasatospora sp. NPDC088861. NCBI lineage: Bacteria > Bacillati > Actinomycetota > Actinomycetes > Kitasatosporales > Streptomycetaceae > Kitasatospora > Kitasatospora sp. NPDC088861. The sequence continues at coordinate 133,316 of NZ_JBIVJF010000017.1, read as the reverse complement.
CGCCTGACAATATTGCGCGTACGGTGGACCGCGACCTGTTCAGGCACCTGCCTGCCCGACGACCTGACCGAGGGGTCACCCATGGCCACGCACCTCTACCGACTGGGCCGCTACTGCTTCCGGAGACGGCGGGCGGTGCTGGCGGTCTGGATCGCGGTGCTGATCGCGATCGGCGGGGCCGCGGGTGCCTTCGCCGGCAAGACCAGCGACGAGTTCAAGGTGCCGGGCACCGAGGCGCAGACCACCCTGGACCGGATCAAGGACACCTTCCCGGAGCAGGGCCACGGCTCCGCCCAGGTCGTCTTCGCGGCCCCCGCGCCCGGCGGCGCCACCACGCCCGAGGCGGGCAGAGCGGTCAGCGAGGCGGTCGCCCGGATCACCGCCGTCCCCGGCGTGGCCGCCGTGCCCGACCCGTACGCCACCCACGCCGTCTCACCGGACGGCCGGGTCGCGATCGCCCTGGTCTCCTTCGACCACAAGCTCGCCAACGTCACCGACCAGCAGCGCGATGCCGTCAAGGCCGCCGCCGAACCGGCCCGCGCGGCCGGGCTGGACGTCGCCTTCGGCGGTGACGCGTACAACCGGATGGCGCAGGTCGACGGCGGCGAGGCGATCGGTCTGGCCGTCGCCGGGGTGGTCCTGGTGATCACCCTCGGCTCGTTGGTCGCCGCCGGGCTGCCGCTGCTGACCGCGCTGGTCGGGGTCGGTGTGGCGATGGCCGCGATCATGGCGCTGTCCGGCTCGTTCGAGATCATCACCACCGCGCCGGTGCTGGCCCTGATGGTCGGTCTCGCCGTCGGCATCGACTACGCGCTGTTCATCCTCTCCCGGCACCGCCGCCACCTGGACGAGGGCCTGGAGCCGGACGAGGCCGCCGCCCGCGCCACCGCCACCGCCGGCAGCGCCGTCGTCTTCGCCGGCCTCACCGTGGTCGTGGCGCTCGCCGGGCTCGCCGTCGCCGGCGTCCCCTTCCTGACCGTGATGGGCCTGGCCGCCTCCGGCGCCGTCGTGGTGGCCGTCCTGGTCGCGATCACGCTGCTGCCCGCACTGCTCGGCTTCGCCGGCCGCGCCATCGACCGGCTGCCGGTCTGGAAGCGGGCGCTGCGCACCGGCAGCCGCACCACCCTGGGCGAGCGCTGGGGCCGGTTCGTGGTCCGCCGCCCGCTGGCCGTGCTGCTCGTCGGACTGGCCGGACTGGGCCTGCTCGCGGTGCCCGCTGCGAGCCTCCGGCTCGGCCTGCCGGGCGGCGGCTCGCAGGCCGCCGGCACCGATGCGCGCAAGGCCTACGACCTGGTCGGCGAGAGCTTCGGGCCGGGCTTCAACGCGCCACTGGTGGTCGTCGTGGACGCCGGGGGCGTGCCGCAGCCGGAGCAGGCGGTGCAGGGGGTGGCGGCCAGGCTGCAGACCCTGCCGGGCGTGCGGACACTGCTGCCCCCGGCCGTCGACCAGGCCGGGCGCACCGCCCTGCTCACCGTCATCCCGCAGACCGGACCGGACGACGCCGGCACCAGGACACTGGTCAACGAGATCCGCGACCAGCGCGCGCCGCTCAAGACCTCGACCGGCGCGGACATCGCCGTCACCGGTACCACCGCCGCCAACATCGACGTCTCCACCAAGCTCGGCCAGGCACTGCCGCCGTTCCTCGCGGTGATCGTCGGCATTGCGGTGGTGCTGCTGGCGCTGGCGTTCCGCTCGGTGCTCGTCCCGCTCAAGGCGGTGGCCGGCTTCCTGCTCAGCATCACCGCCTCGCTCGGCGCGGTGGTCGCGGTCTACCAGTGGGGCTGGCTGGACGGCCTGATCGACGTGCCGAAGGTCGGGCCGGTGGTGAGCTTCGTGCCGATCCTGCTGATCGGCGTGCTGTTCGGGCTGGCGATGGACTACGAGCTGTTCCTGGTCTCCGGGATGAAGGAGCAGTACGTCCACGGGAAGGCGCCGCGGGACGCCGTGGTGGCCGGGGTGCGCGGCGGCGCCCGGGTGGTCACGGCGGCGGCGCTGATCATGGTGTCGGTGTTCGGCTCGTTCGTCTTCGGCCACGACCCGATCGTGCAGCCGATCGGCTTCGCCCTCGCGGTGGGCGTGCTGGTGGACGCCTTCGTGGTGCGGATGGCGCTGGTGCCGGCCGCGATGGCGCTGTTCGGCAAGGCCGCCTGGTGGTTCCCGAAGAGGCTGGAGAAGGTCGTGCCGCGGGTCGACATGGAGGGCGAGCAGCTGATCGCGCGGCTGGAGCAGCATCCGGTGAAGGAGCCGGCCGGGGTCTGAACCGCTCCCGGGCGCTCGGCGGGCCGCTCCCGTCGGGCGCCCGCGCGCTGCGGCAGCCGCTGCTCGACGGGCGGCTGCGGGTGGTTACGGGTGGTTACGGGTGGTTACGGTAGCCGCTGCTCGACGGGCGGTTGGGGCAGTCGCTGCTCGAACCAGACCACCTTGCCGGTGCCCAGCCGGGTGGCGCCCCAGCGGTCCGCGCACCGGGCCACTATCTGCAGGCCGCGACCGCGTTCGTCCTCCAGCCCGGTACGGCGCGGCCGCGGCAGCAGCGGGCTGTCGTCGCCGACCTCGCAGCGCAGCCGAGTGGTGCGCACCAGGCTCAGGGTGACCGGGCGGGTCGCGTGCTGGACGGCGTTGGTCACCAGCTCGCTGATCATCAGCTCGGTCGCCTCGCTGAGCTCGCCGAGCCCCCAGCGGCGCAGCGTGTGGGCGGCCAGCCGGCGGGCCCGGCCGGGCGTCTCGTTGCGCGGCTGGAGGTACCAGTGCGCGACGTCCCCGGCCGGGATGCCGTCGAAGCACGCGCCCAGCAGGGCGATGTCGTCGCCGCGGTCGCCGGGCGGCAGGATCCGCAGCGCCTCCTGGCACAGCTGCTCGGGGGACTGCCAGCGGGCGGCGGCGATCCGGGCGCGGAGGACCTCCAGGCCGTCGCTGATCGGGCGGCTGCGGGTCTCCACCAGGCCGTCGGTGAACAGCAGCAGGGCCGAGCCGGGCGGGGCGGGAAGTTCGACCGAGTTGAAGTCCACCCCGCCGACCCCGATCGGGGCCCCGGAGTCCAGCTCCACCAACTCGGCGGTGCCGTCCGGCCGGACCAGGACGGGCGGGACGTGCCCGGCGTTGGCCAGCACCACCCGGTTGGCGATCGGGTCGTACACCGCGTACACGCAGGTCGCCAGGTGCTGTTCGCGGCCGAGCCGTTGGGCCTGCTCGTCCAGGTGGTAGAGCACCTCGTGCGGCGGAAGGTCGAGGGCGGCCAAGGTCTGGGCGCTGGTGCGCAGTTGGCCCATGATGGCGGCCGAGGTGAGCGAGTGGCCCATCACGTCGCCGACGATCAGGGCGACCCGGTTGCCGGGCAGTGGCACGGCGTCGTACCAGTCGCCGCCGACCTGCGCGCCGCGCTCGCCCGGCAGGTAGCGCTGGGCGAGGCGGACGCCGTGCGGCTGCGGCAGGCGCAACGGCAGCATGCTGCGCTGGAGTTCGTTGGCTATCTCCCACTCGCGGGCGTACCGCAGGGCGGTGTCCACCGCCAGCCCCGCCTGGGTGGCGAGGTGCGCGGCGGTCGCGGTGTCGGCGGCGTCGAAGGCGGGCCGGCCGGTGCGTTCAGGAGGGCGGCGGATCAGCACCAGCAGGCCGAGCACGGCCTTGCGGCCGCGCAGCGGCAGGGCCAGCACCGACGTGCCCGCGGCCAGGCGGGCCAGCCCGCGGGTGCCGTACAGCTCGCGCAGCAGCGCCTCGGTGCGTTCGGCGCCGGGCGTGCCGAGCACCGCGGACTCGGCGGGGCGGCGGCTCAGCAGGGCGTGCGCGAGCGCCCCGCCGCGGGTCACCGGGGTGGCGGGGCCGGTGTCGGCGGTGGAGCGGGAGCCGTACCGGGAGCGGTGCCGGTCGTCCGCGCCGCTCGGTCGGCCGCGTCGCCCGATCCGGGTGCCGGTGCTGTGGTGGATCCGCAGCTCGTCCGGGAAGCCGGGCTCGCGCTCGACGTTGGGCAGCGGATCGCGCAGGTGGACCACGGCGGCGTCGGCCAGCGTGGGAACGAGTACCCGGCCGATGTTGCGCAGCGTCGCGGACAGGTCGAGCGCGCTGTTGATCCGCCGGGTGGCCAGGTCGAGGTAGCCGAGCCGGCCCGCCACGTCCTCGCGCTCCGGGCGCGCGGTCGGTTGGTGTGCCAGTGCCGGTGCCGGTGCCAGGGGCAGGCCGCGCTGGCCCGGGACGGCAGCCGGCTGTCCGGCCTCGGTCTTGAGCTGGTCGCGCACGGCTGCCTGTCCTGGATTCGGTGTGGTCTCTGTGGTGGTCTGCGGTGTCCTGCTGGCGGGCCCTGCTGCCGTGCGGTGGGTCAGCCGACGCGTCGACAGCACAGGAACAGCTGTTCCTCCGGCGGCAGCGTGGTGCTGGCCGGCGCGTACGGATGCCCCGAGCACTCCTCGACGGCGAAGCCCGCCGTGACGAGAACCCGCTCCAGATCCTCCCTCAGATACCCACTGATCCGCAGCTCTCTGCCAAGGAACGGAAGCGGAACGTGATCCAGATCCGCCTCGACCATACCGAGCGCCAGCAGTCCGCCCGGCCGGAGGAGTTCGCGCAGCCGCGCGAGCACGGTCGGGATCTCGTCCTGCGGCAGCAGGATCAGGGAGAAGAACGCGGTGACGGCGGCGAACCCGTCCTTGCCCAGCGGCCCCAGCCCGGGGGCGTTCCAGACCTGCCCGGCGCGCTCGGTGGCCAGATCGAACAGGTCGATCCGATGGAACTCCGGCGGGTGTTCGCCCGGGAACCGGGCCTGCCGGGCCAGCGAGAGCATCACGTCCGAGAGGTCTATCCCGGTCACCCGCAGCCCGCCCGCGACCAGCTGCCGGACCGTCGGGTCCCCGGTGCCGCAGCCCACGTCCAGCACCCGCGCGCCGGGTTCGAGCTCGGCCAGCAGCTGCCGTCCGCAGGCCAGCTGCCCGTCCTTGGCCGGGAACGCCTCGCCGTACCCGGCGCCGATGGTGTCGAAGGCGACGGCTTGCAGGGCACGCGCCGCCCGGCGCCGCCGCACGTCGGGCCCGTCGTCTCCCGCGTCCTCGTCGACGGGGAACGAGTCGGATATCTGTCCGGTCGTCACGATTGAGAGGCACCCTTCCACCCGTGGCCTCCGGCCGGCTGCACGCGGCCGCACGGGAGCGGGATGCCGTCCGCCCCGGCGCCCGTCCTGCCTCGCCGGCCCACACGTTGCCGGCAGACACTCGTGTGTGTACTGGCATCTGAGAATATGCGTGATCTCTGCGCCATGGGGTCCCTTTCCAGCCAACTCGTCATGCTTGGGCCGGTGTGGACGGGGTTGCGGAAGCACGACGGTGCGGGCGGGGGTGGTGCGCGCGGGCTCCGCGCGCCGCATGGCGCGCCGTGGTGGAACGGCTGACCTGCGGTTTCGCCGGGGCGAGGGCCGGCCGTCGGGCGTTTATCGAACGTCAATCGCCGGGGTGCAGAGTGGAGTCCAGCGCCGGGGAAGCGTTGAGGGCGCTCCCGCAGCCGGGGGGCTGCGGGGGCGCCGACGCGCACAACGGGGGTAGGGGCTCTGCCGGGGGGCGGAGACCTACGGCGCTGGGGAAGATGGGGGAGGCTCGGTGTGCTGTTGGGAGATGAGGTCCGCCACGGGGGAGGCCTCCGGCACACCGAGCCGCGTGAAGATCGCGTGCGCCTCGCGCAGGCAGGCGAGTCCGCGGGCCGGCTGGGCCAGGGCGAGCAGCGACTCGCCGAGGGTGGCGTTCGCGAGGCCCTGGCAGTAGGCGGAGTCCAGTTCCTGGGCGATCACGAGCGACTCGTCGGCCGCTTCGGCCGCCTCGGTGTGCTGTCCGGCGGCGAGCAGGGCGGAGGCCAGGCGGGCGAGGGTGTAGCCCTCCCAGAGCGGATTCTGCTGGGCCTGGAACAGCTGGTGAGCCTCTCGCAGGTAGCCCACCGCCGCCCTCGGCTCGTCGGTGGAGGCGAGCACCACACCGGTCTGGTACAGGGTGTCGGCGAGGCAGGGACCGTTCCTCGACGTCCGGGCCGTCGCCACCGCCTCGATGACCGAGCGGACAGCGGTCTCGGTGTCGCCCAGCTTGAGCTGTGCCCGCGCCATGTTGCCGAGCAGCCGGGCCTCGTTGATCGGAACGCGGACCACCCGGCTGATGCCGAGGGCCTGCTCGAAGAGCGGGATGGCTTCGGCGGGGCGGTTCGTCAGGCTGAGGATGATCCCCAGGTCGTTGCTCGCCGCCGACCGCAGGATCGTCATGTCGTCGGAGCGCTGGAGGGTCAGGCTCTTGCGGAGCGACTGTTCGGCGCCCTGGAAGTCATTGGTGATCGACTGCAGCGTGCCGAAGGCGAAGTGCACCCGGGCCAGGGCGGCAGCGTCTCCGTAGGCGGCGGCGTTGCGCTCGGCGGTCACCAGGAACCGGCGCATCCGCGAGCCGTGCGTGGGATCCCTGACCAGGCTGTTCAGGACGATCAGCAGGTCGACGGCCGGGCGCAGCACGAAGTCCGGTCCTCGCACGGCCGCCTCGACGGCGCTGAGCAGGAAGGTGATCTCCGTCCGCAGCCACTGCCGGGCGTCCCGGCTCGTCGGCAGATCCAGGCCTGACGAGCCCAGGGGGTTGAGCGGTTCCGGGAGCTGGTCGTCGGGCTCGATCACCTGGGCCGCGTTGCGGACGGTCGGGATCAGCAGGTCGAGCAGGCGCAGCACCGCCCGCTCCTGCTCCGTGGTGTCCCCGATCCGCTCGTTCTGCCGCTGGGCGTAGAGCCGGAGCAGGTCGTGGTAGCGGTAGCGGCCGGGGGTGAAGCACTCCAGCATGTTCGCCTCGACCAGCGCCTCGGCGAGGTCCTCGGCGGTGTACTCGTTCGCGCCGAGCAGCGCCGCGGCGGCGGGCAGCGGGATGTCCGGGGAGTCGATCAGGGCGAGCAGCCGAAAGGCACGGGCCTCGTCCGTCGAGAGCTGCCCGTAGCCGAGTCCGATGGTGGTCTCCACGGCGAGGTTGCCGAGCTGGAGTTCGTCCAGTCGCCGCCGCTGGTCGGCTAACCGTCTGGCCAGGTCGGAGACGCTCCAGCGCGGACGGCTGGCCAGCCGGGCGGCGGCGATGCGGACGGCGAGCGGCAGGAACCCGCAGGCGGTGACCACCTGCATGGCCGCCTCCGGTTCGGCGGCGACCCGCTGCTCGCCGACGATGGCCGAGAACAGCGCCAGCGCTTCGTTCGGGGTCAGCTCCTCGACGTCGAACAACTGTGCACCCGGGATGCCGGCCAGCCGGGAGCGGCTGGTGGCGAGCACGGCGCAGCCGGAGACGCCGGGGATCAGCGGTCGGATCTGCTCGGCGTCGCGCGCGTTGTCGAGCAGGATGAGCATCCGCCGGCTGGCGAGCAGCGACCGGTAGAGGGCGGCGCGCTGTTCGAGCGAGTCGGGGCTGTCGGTGACGCCGAGCGCGTGCAGGAAGTCGCCCAGGACGGCCACCGGGTCGGCCGGCGAGGTGCCGGCGCCGCGCAGGTCGACGTACAGCTGCCCGTCCGGGAACTCGCCGCGGACGCGGTGGGCGACGTGGACGGCGAGGGTGGTCTTCCCGACCCCGCCGATACCGGCCAGCGAAGTCACCACCACGGCCTGGCCGGTGGCGTTCATCAGGACCGTCGAGAGGTCGCTCACCAGGTCGGTTCGGCCGCTGAAGTCCGATACGTCGGCCGGGAGTTGGGCGGGCGCCGGGGGAGCGGCCGGACCGTCCTCACGGCTCGCCGGGGTGGGTACGGCCGGGAGGGCGAGTGTCGGGTCCGCCGCCAGGATGCGGGCGTGCATCGCGGACAGGCCGGCTCCGGGTTCGACCCCGAGCTCCTCGATCAGCAGCTTGCGGGTGTCGGTGTAGACGCCGAGCGCCTCGGCCTGGCGCCCGCAGCGGTACAGCGCCAGCATCAGCAGCTCGCTCAGGCGCTCGCGCAGCGGGTGTTCGGCCGTCAGGCCGTTCAGCTCGCCGACGATCTCGGCGTGCAGGCCGATGTCGAGGGCGACGGCGCACAGCTCCTCGGCGGCGGCCACCTGCCGTTCGGCGAGCCGCAGCCGCTGGGTGTCGGCGTAGGGGCCGGGGATGCCGGTGAGCGGCCGGCCGCTGAACAGGTCCAGCGCCCGCGCCAGCAGCCGGTGCGCCTCGTGCTTGTCGCCCGAGGCCCGGGCGGCCGCGGCCTCGGCGCAGAGCCGTTCGAAGACCGTCAGGTCGAGGGCCTCGCCGGGGATGCGCAGCGCGTAGCCGTCGGCGACCGAGATCAGCAGTTCGGAGGGCCGGCGTACCTCCCGCCGGGGCTCGATGACGGAGCGCAGGCGGGAGACGTAGGTGCGCAGTGCCGCCACCGCCTGGGCCGGGTGCCGCTCGCCCCAGAGTGCGTCGACCAGGTCCTGCGTGGTGACCGGGCGTCCGGAATGCAGCAGAAGGGTGGTCAGAACTGCCTGTTGCTGGGGAGATCCGAGGGAAAGGGGCTTGCCGTCGAGCCAGGCCTGGACCGGACCGAGGACTTGGAAGCGCAGCGCAGGGGTCTGCGGCGTCTCCCGAAACTCCATGAAAGTCCCCCGATGGCCTGTGGTGTCGATTCCGTGAAAGGGCGCTCGGCGGTCCGCCGTGGTGCTTCAGCTTAGGCGGACGCCCGACTCTGCCGGGCGGCAGCGCAAGCCGCGCGATGTTTATCGGACATTTAATCAACCCTACGATACTGTCCGCACGCCCGTGCCACGGAGGTCGGGCGAGACACATTTGATGACCGAAAGGCGGCCGCCCAATGGCCAACGACCAGAGCGAGACCCCGGTGGCTTCGGCGCCCGAGAACGCGGCGACGACGGATGTCCCGGCCGTCGCTGTGGAGGCGGGCGAGGCTGTCGAGGGCGCGGTGGCCGCGTCCTCGAACACGACCGAGTACACCGCGCCGTCCGACGCGCAGAAGGCGGCGATAGAGAACGACCTGTTCGGGGACGAGGCCGCGCACGTGGTGGAGCCCGTCGCGCCGGCCACGGTCGGGCCGGGCAAGCGGTACGAGCCGGAAGGCATGATCTCCGGCCACCCGTAAGCCGGTCCGGCCGAAGGCCCCGTGCCCCCCGTGTCCCGGTCCGGGCACGGGGGCGCTGTGGGTTTTGGGCGTGCTCCATTCGGCACCGGTGCCCGCCCGGTGGCCGAATCCCGCCCGTGATGCACTCATGGTGACCGGTGATATCCGTAACGTGCCCGACGGTGGGTGCGGGGCGTTCCGGAATTCCGGATTCACTCGGGGGGATTGCGGGTGGGAATGTTGCTGTTTGCGTGCTTTTTGCCGCAATTAGCGCGGAAGATCGTATTCGGCTGAATCGCGGGGCCTGGGAACGGGCGAGACCCGTCCGGGTTCGGCGGTCCATTCGCGGCCGCCGCCCTCGGGGCGCAGGTAGTGCTCCCCGCCGATGGTGTCCATGTAGATGCCGGTGCGTCCGGTCCTCCGGTCGAGGACGAGTTCACCCACGTGCGGCCGGTAGGCCGCGGAGTCGCGCTGACGGGTGCTCACCGCACTGCTCCTCGCTGTTCTGGTGCGGGTGCGGCGCCGGGTGGGGGCCGCGCCCTGGTCGCTGTCCGTGTGTGTGGTGCTCGGCGACTACCCAGCATCTCTAGAGAAGCTAATATCTCTAGAGATGTCAATGGTCGTATCGGCTTACCGTCGGCCGTGGGCGCGCCTACGATTTGTCCGAGGGAGAGGGAGCGGCGATGACCGGCAGCAGTGGCGACAAACAGCCCAAGTACCAACGGATCGCCGACACGCTGAAGGCGGCCATCGACGACGGCCGGTACCGCGCGGGTGACCGGCTGCCGGGCGAGAACGACCTCATGGACGAGTACGGCGTGGCCCGGATGACCGCCCGCCAGGCGCTCGGCGTGCTGCAGAGCGAGGGCATCGCCGAGGCGCGCCGGGGAGCGGGGGTCTTCGTCCGGGACTTCCGGCCGCTGCGCCGGCGCGGGATCCAGCGGCTGGCGCAGGGGCAGTGGGGCTCGGGCCGGTCCATATGGTCGGCGGACATCGACAACCGCCTGCTGGTGGTCGACCAGGTGTCCGTCACCGAACGGGGCGCGCCGGAGCACGTCGCCCGGGTGCTGGGAGTGGATCCGGGCGCGTCGATGTGCGTACGGCACCGCCGCTTCGTGCTGGACGGCAAGCCGGTGCTGCTGTCGACCTCCTACCTGCCGGCCGGCCTGGTCGCCGGTACGGCCATCACCCGCGAGGACACCGGCCCGGGCGGCACCTACGCCCGGCTGGCCGAGATCGGCGCGAAGCCCGTCCACTTCCGCGAGGAGGTCCGCTCCCGGATGCCCGGCGCGGACGAGGCCGCCCGCCTGGAGCTGTCGGCGGGCACCCCGGTCATCCTGATCTGCCGCACCGCCTTCGCCGACGACGGCCAGGTCGTCGAGCTCAACGAGATGATCCTCGACGCCGCCTCCTACGTCCTGGAGTACGACTTCGACGCGTGAGCACGCGCAACGCGGCCGCCCCGGTCGCGACGGACGCGGCCGGGGCGGTTGACGAACGCGGCGCGGCTACTCCTTGGAGCGGACCCGGAGGCTGGTGATCAGCGGGCCCTCGGTGGTCTCGCGGAAGAAGTCGTTGCCCTTGTCGTCGACCACGATGAAGGCCGGGAAGTCCTCGACCTCGATGCGCCAGACGGCCTCCATGCCGAGCTCGGCGTACTCCAGGACCTCGACCTTCTTGATGCAGTCCTGGGCGAGACGGGCGGCGGGGCCGCCGATGGAGCCGAGGTAGAAGCCGCCGTGGGCGGCGCAGGCGTCGGTGACCTGCTTGCTGCGGTTGCCCTTGGCGAGCATGACCATGGAGCCGCCGGCGGCCTGGAACTGGTCGACGTAGGAGTCCATCCGGCCGGCGGTGGTGGGGCCGAAGGAGCCGGAGGCGTAGCCCTCGGGGGTCTTGGCCGGGCCGGCGTAGTAGACGGGGTGGTCCTGGAGGTACTTGGGCATGCCCTCGCCGGCGTCCAGGCGCTCCTTGATCTTGGCGTGGGCGATGTCGCGGGCGACGACCAGGGTGCCGGTGAGCGAGAGCCGGGTCTTGACCGGGTACTTGGACAGCTCGGCGCGGATCGCGGACATCGGCTGGTCGAGGTCGACGCGCACGACGTCGTCGTCCAGGTGCTCGTCGGTGGTGTCCGGCAGGTACTTGGCCGGATCGGTCTCCAACTGCTCCAGGAAGACGCCCTCGGCGGTGATCTTGCCGAGCGCCTGGCGGTCGGCGGAGCAGGAGACGGCCATGGCGACCGGCAGCGAGGCGCCGTGGCGCGGCAGGCGGACGACCCGCACGTCGTGGCAGAAGTACTTGCCGCCGAACTGGGCGCCGATGCCGATCTTCTGGGTCAGCTCGGTGACCTTCGCCTCCAGCTCCAGGTCGCGGAAGCCGTGGCCGGTCTTGGCGTCGCCGGAGGTCGGCAGGTTGTCCAGGTAGTGCGCGGACGCGTACTTGGCGGTCTTGAGCGCGAACTCGGCGCTGGTGCCGCCGATCACGATCGCCAGGTGGTACGGCGGGCAGGCGGCGGTGCCGAGGGAGCGGATCTTCTGCTCCAGGAACGAGAGCATGCTCGCCTCGTTCAGGATGGCCTTGGTCTCCTGGTACAGGTACGACTTGTTGGCGGAGCCGCCGCCCTTGGCCATGAAGAGGAACTTGTACGCGCCGCCGTCGGTGGCGTACAGCTCGATCTGGGCCGGCAGGTTGTTGCCGGTGTTCTTCTCGTCCCACATGGTCACCGGGGCCATCTGGGAGTAGCGCAGGTTGAGCTTGGTGTACGCGTCGAAGACGCCGCGCGCGATGGCCGACTCGTCGCCGCCCTCGGTGAGCACGTTCTGGCCGCGCTTGCCCATGACGATGGCGGTGCCGGTGTCCTGGCACATCGGCAGGATGCCGCCGGCCGAGATGTTGACGTTCTTCAGCAGGTCGAGCGCGACGAAGCGGTCGTTCGGGCTGGCCTCCGGGTCGTCCAGGATGCGGCGCAGCTGGGCGAGGTGGGCGGGGCGCAGGTAGTGCGAGATGTCGTGCATCGCCTCGGCGGTGAGCAGCCGCAGCGCCTCGGGCTCGACCTGGAGGAAGGTGCGACCGCCGGCCTCGAAGGTGGAGACACCCTCGGAGGTCAGCTTGCGGTACGGGGTCGGGTCAGCGCCCAGGGGGAGCAGGTCGCTGTACTCGAAGTCTGGCGTGGGAGCCATGGGGGCGGTCCTTAGGTTTCCAGTGGTCCGGCTGCGTCGGCGAAGCACCCTCAAGGGTAGGACCCGGCTCCGCGTCGCACGCGGACAGGGCAGCCTGCGTGACCGGGCTCACTCGGCCGCACGTACGAGCGACTAGTCTTGGGCCGTGGACAACTCGCCGTCGCAGGACGATCCGGGGCAGCCGTCCGTGCCGGCGCCCGTACCGATGACCAAGCCCGAGAGCCGGCCCGAGCCGCAGCCGCAACTCCGGCCGCTGCCGGAGCAGCAGACCCAGCCGTCGCACGCCCCGGTGGCGCAGGCGGAGATGCGGGTGTCGGACGCCGACCGCGAGCGGATCGCGGAGCTGCTGCGGGACGCCTACGCCGAGGGCCGGCTGGACGCGGACGAGCACGCGGACCGGATCGGGGCCGCGTACGCCGCCAAGACCTTCGGCGATCTGGTGCCGCTGACCAGGGACCTGCCGGGCCACCGGCCGCTGTCGTTCGAGAAGCCGCCGCTGGAGGCCCCGGCGCCGCGGGCGGTGACGCCGGCGCTGCCGCCCGCCCGCCAGGAGTCGCCGTCGATGGTGGCGATCTTCGGCGGCTCGTCCCGCAAGGGCCGCTGGCGGGTGGGGTCGCACCTGAAGGCGTTCGCGGCGTTCGGCGGGGTGGAGATCGACCTGACCGACGCCGTCTTCGAGTCGCCCGAGGTGGAGATCGAGGTGACGGCGCTGTTCGGCGGCGTCGAGATCCGGGTGCCGGAGAACGTGAGCCTGCACGGCGGCGGCGTCGGCATCTTCGGCGGATTCGACGTCAAGGAGCAGACGGCGGCGGACCCGTACGCGCCGGTGGTCCGGGTCAAGGGCGTCGCGGTGTTCGGCGGTTGCGAGGCCAAGCCGCGCCGGGGCAAGAAGCTCAAGGAGTGGGTGCGCAAGCAACTCGGCACCGAGTAGTCGGGGTTGGCGGGTCGAACGCCCGGCCGGGGATCAACTCCCGGCCGGGCGTTCCGCGTTGTCTCCGGTGCGCTCCGTAGTCGATTGCGTGCAGTGTGCATGAATCGCGGGCGGGCGGGGTAGTTCCTTCCGCACATCGCTTCTTGTACGGCTGCGCACCGGAGGCGGCCCAGCGGCCGACTCGGGGTTGGACAGCGGGGGCTCGCAGCCGGGCAGGGGAGCGAGCTTCCCCGTGTCCGAGAGTCTCGTCAGGAGTACGGCCGTGCTGCATCCGATCGAGTCCCGCACCACCTCGCCCGTCGCCGCCGCGCAGTTGCTGGAGCGCAGTCCGCAGCCGCACCCCCCGGGCGGCCAGGGCCCCCAGACCGCCGCCCAGGGCGCGTCCTCGGGCGAGGACAGCCCCTGGCACACCGGCGCGGCCTGCCGGCGGGACGAGGTGGGGCTGTTCTTCGCGCCCTCGAAGGAGCCGACGGCGGCCCGGCTGTCGCGCGAGGAGCAGGCGAAGCAGGTGTGCGCCCGGTGTCCGGTGCTGCTGGAGTGCCGCGAGCACGCGCTGGCGCAGCCGGAGCCGTACGGGGTCTGGGGCGGGCTGACGGCCGCCGAGCGCCGGGTGGTGCTGGCCCGTCGCCGCCGCCGGGAGTCGGAGCTGCGCGAGGCGACCCGGGTGGTCGCGGGGCAGCGGCGGATAGCGGGCTGACGGGGCTCCGGGTGTGCCCCGGGCCGGACGCGCCGCGGCCTCGGCGGAGGGGGATTCCGCCGAGGCCGCGGGTGCGGTCGCCCGGTGTCAGTTGGCGCGGTCGAAGTCGATCGCGCTGTAGGCCCGCAGCTTCGACAGCTTGTGGACGGAGTTGATCTCGCGGATCGTGCCGCTCTTGGAGCGCATCACCAGCGAGCTGGTGGTGGCGGTCTCCTGGCGGTAGTGCACGCCGCGCAGCAGCTCGCCGTCGGTGATGCCGGTGGCGACGAAGAACACGTTCTCGCCGCTGACCAGGTCGTCGGTGGTGAGCACCCGGTCCAGGTCGTGGCCGGCGTCGAGGGCCTTCTGCCGCTCGGCGTCGTCCTTGGGCCACAGCCGGCCCTGGATGACGCCGCCCATGCACTTCATGGCGCAGGCCGCGATGATGCCCTCGGGGGTGCCGCCGATGCCCATCAGCAGGTCGACGCCGGTGCCCTCGCGGGCGGCCATGATGGCGCCGGCCACGTCGCCGTCGGAGATGAACTTGATCCGGGCGCCCGCTTCGCGGATCTCCCGGACCAGGCCGTCGTGGCGCGGGCGGTCGAGGACGACGACGGTGACGTCCTCGACGGCGCTGCCCTTGGCCTTGGCGACCCGGCGGATGTTGACGGCCGCGGGGGCGGTGATGTCGACGAACTCGGCGGCCTCGGGGCCGGCCACCAGCTTGTCCATGTAGAACACGGCGCTGGGGTCGAACATGGTGCCGCGGTCGGCGACGGCCAGGACGGCGACGGCGTTGTTCATGCCCTTGGCGGTGAGCGTGGTGCCGTCGACCGGGTCGACCGCGACGTCGCACTCGGCGCCGGTGCCGTCGCCGACCCGCTCGCCGTTGTAGAGCATCGGGGCTTCGTCCTTCTCGCCCTCCCCGATGACGACCACGCCGTTCATCGAGACGGTCGAGACGAGGGTGCGCATCGCCTTGACGGCGGCGCCGTCCGCGCCGTTCTTGTCGCCACGGCCGACCCACCGGCCGGCGGCCATCGCGGCCGCCTCGGTGACCCGGACGAGTTCGAGCGCGAGGTTCCGGTCCGGAGCCTCGGGCGCGACCTCCAGGGCGCTGGGAAGGTGGTTCGGGTACTGCGTGGTCATCGTCGTTACCTCTCTGTACGCGACGGCCAGTAAGCGCCCGACTACTGCCTGGTCGAACGCCGTGGTGAGGGTCCTGCGATCGTATCTGCCTATGAGATGACTGTCTGTGGCGCGGGTCGCCACCCGGCGCCCGACCAGGTCGGTTCGTCCCGCTTCACCCGTACGCGGGCACCCCGGGTGGCCGTACCGCCGTAGGGATGAGTCACCATGTGGGGGTGGCTGGAGAGAGCAAACGCATGAGGGGCCGGGAGACCGTACGGGACATGGTCCTGTCGATGCTGGCGGTCGGCGCCGTGGTCTGGATCGGGTACCTGTTCCTTCCGCACGACGCGAACAGCGACCCGGTGCACGTGGTCGAGTACAAGGTGGCGGCGGCCTCCGCGAAGCGCGGCGCGCCGTACCCGCTGCTCTCCCCGGACGGGCTGTCCGACCAGTGGCGGGCCACCTCGGTCGGCTACCAGCCGGCCGCGATCAGCAAGGGCAAGGGCAACGCCTGGCACCTGGGCTTCGTCACGCCGTCCGGCCAGTACGCGGCGGTCGAGCAGAGCGACGTCCCCCGCGACGCGCTGCTGGCCGACAAGATCGCGGGCGGCAAGCCGGACGGCACCTCGGAGGTCGCCGGGCGCACCTGGGAGCGGGTGCAGGGCGAGAAGTCCCGCGCCCTGACCGTGCAGACCGGTGACGCGACCACCGTGCTCACCGGCACCGCCTCCTACGAGGAACTGGCCGAGCTGGCCCAGGCGCTCAAGTAGCCCGTGCCCCCGGGTCGCCCCGGGGGGAACAGCTCCGTACGCCCCCGCGAACGCCCCGCGGACGCGCCCGTACGACCCCGAACGCCCCCGTGCGCATACGGAGAGGGCCCGCACCGGACGAACCGGTGCGGGCCCTCGCGCGTGCGGTGGATCAGACCGTGGTGACGACCTGGTCGTACTCCAGGCGCGGCGAGCGCGGGAACCACGCGTCGTCGCCCGGCTTGCCGATGTTGACCACGGCCAGCACCGAGTGCTCGCCGTCGCCGAAGAACTCCTTGTTGATGCCCTCGGCGTCGTAGCCGGTCATCGGGCCGGCGGCCAGGCCGGCGGCGCGCACGCCGATGATGAAGTAGGCGGCCTGCAGCGCGCCGTTCAGCGAGGCGGAGCGCTCGCGGACGGTGCGCTCGGAGAAGAACACGTCCTTGGCCTGCGGGAAGTGCGGGAACTGGGTCGGCAGCTCCTCGTGGAACTCGTTGTCCGCGGCGAGGATGGCGACCAGCGGGGCGGTGCTGGTCTTGGCCTTGTTGCCGTCCGCCAGGTGCTGGACGAGGCGCTCGCGGCCCTCGGTCGAGCGGACCAGGACGACGCGCAGCGGCTGCTGGTTGAAGGCGGTCGGGCCGTACTTGACCAGCTCGTAGATGGCCTGGACCTGCTCCTCGGTCACCGGCTCGTCGGTGAAGGTGTTCGCGGTGCGGGCCTCGCGGAACAGCAGGTCCTGAGCGGCGGCGTCGAGTACCAGGGCGTCGGTGGTCATGCTTGTCTGCACCTCATGCGGGAGGGGGTTCGTCGGATTGACCGGCCGTGGCCGGTCAGACCATCTCAACATGGATGAAGTTTCAACGATTCCCCGGCCTACTGTGAGCCGCGTCACTGCCCGCCCGCGGCCCCGTCCTCCTCGGCGGCCAGCGCCGCGTCCAGCCGGGCCCGGGCGCCGTCCAGCCAGCGCTGGCACACCTTCGCCAGCTGCTCGCCGCGCTCCCACAGCGCCAGCGACTCCTCCAGCGACGTCCCGCCGTTCTCCAGCTGCCGGACCACCTCCAGCAGCGCGTCCCGGGCGTGCTCGTAGCCCAGCGCGTCGTCCGGGGTCGGTGCCGCCGCGTCCTGCTGCTCCTGCTGCTCTGCCATGCGTGCCAGCGTAGGGGCTGGAGCCGACAGAGCCCGCGCAGCACCGACACAACGGCCGTGGCGGGGTGAAAGCGGCAGGGCGAAGGCGGCGGGCGAAGGCAGCGGCGAAATCGGATGCAACCGGCCGGCCGGCGGCGCTACCCTCCGCCGCATGATCACGGTCCGACCCGCCGCCCCGGCCGACGCCTCCGAGCTCGTCCGGCTGCGCAACCTGATGTTCGAGGCGATGCCCAGCATGGCCGGCCTGACCGGGCCGGGGCCCTGGCAGGCCACCGCCGAGCGGATACTGCGCGAGCGCCTCGCCGCCCCGGCCGGGGAACTGACCATGCCGTCCTTCGTGGTGGACGATCCGCGGCGGCCCGGCCGGCTCGCCGCCTGCGCGGTCGGCACGCTGGAGCACCGGCTGCCCGCGCCGGGAAACCCGGACGGCCGGTTCGGCTTCGTCTTCAACATCTGCACCGACCCCGGCCACCGGCTGCGCGGCTACGCCCGGGCCTGCACCGAGGCGCTGCTGGACTGGTTCGACGACCAGCGGGTCGGCCGGATCGACCTGCACGCCAGCAGTGGCGGCGAGGCGCTCTACCGCAGCCTCGGCTTCGGCGAGCACTCCCGCGCACTCTCCCGGCAGCGCTCCTACGAGGCCTGACCGTCGTCCACCGTGACGCCGGGCGATCCTACGAGCCCTGGCCGTCCGCCACCGCGACGCCGGGCGTTCCTACGAGCCCTGGCCGTCCGCCACCGCGACGTCGAAGGCCCCGCCCGCGACCCGGGCGCGCAGCCCCTCGCCGGCCGTGACCTGCGCCGGGTCGGTCACCACCGTGCCGTCCGTCCGCTGGAGCACCGCGTAGCCGCGCTCCAGGGTGGCCGCCGGGGACAGCGCGACCACCCGGGCGAGGGTGTGCCCGAGGTCGCTCTGCGCGTGGTCCAGCCGGTGCCGCAGGGTGCGCCGGGCCCGCTCCAGCAGCGCGGTGACCTCCTGGCCGCGCCCGTCCAGCATCCGGTGCGGAGCGGCCAGCGCGGGGCGGCTGCGCACGCCGTCCAGCCCGTGCTGCTCGCGCTCGACCCGGCCGAGGACGTGCCGCCGGGCACGGTCCCGCAGCAGGCGGACCTTGGCCAGCTCCTCGCCGACGTCCGGAACCACCCGTTTGGCGGCGTCGGTCGGGGTGGAGGCGCGCAGGTCGGCGACGAAGTCCAGCAGCGGCTGGTCCGGCTCGTGGCCGATCGCGCTGACCACCGGCGTACGGGCGTCCGCGACCAGCCGCACCAGCCCCTCGTCCGAGAACGGCAGCAGGTCCTCGACGCTGCCACCGCCGCGGGCCACGATGATCACGTCCACCTCGGGGTGCTCGTCCAGCTCCCGGACGGCCGCGCTCACCCGCTCCACCGCGCTGACCCCCTGCACCGGGACGTTGCGCACCTCGAAGCGGACGGCCGGCCAGCGCCGCCGGGCGTTCTCCAGCACGTCCCGCTCGGCCGCCGAGCCGCGCCCGGTGACCAGCCCGACGCACTGCGGCAGGAACGGCAGCGGGCGCTTGCGCTCGGCCGCGAACAGGCCCTCCCCGGCGAGCCGCCGCTTCAGCTGCTCCAGCCGGGCCAGCAGCTCGCCCAGCCCGACCGGCCGGATCTCCGAGGCCCGCAGCGACAGCTGCCCGCGCGCCGCGTACCACTCCGGCTTGGCGTGCACGACGACCCGCGCGCCCTCCTGCACCACCTCCGCGACCTGGTCGAACACCGAGCGGAAGCAGGTCACCGTGAGCGACACGTCCGCCTGCGGGTCGCGCAGGGTCAGGAACACCACGCCCGCCCCCGGCCGGCGGCTGAGCTGGGTGATCTGCCCCTCCACCCAGACCGCGCCGAGCCGGTCGATCCAGCCACCGATCAGCGCGGAGACCTTGCCGACCGGGATCGGGGCTTCGGGGGAGCTGGTGTTGGCCATGCGTACGAGGTTAGGGCCTGTCCGGGGAGCTGGTGTCGGCCGTGTACGCGAGGCTAGCGGCGCCCGCCGACAGGGCCGCCCGGAGCGGGGGAGCCCTGGACGCCCAGCACCACCAGCCCGACCGCCAGCCAGATCAGCCCGACGAGCTGCGCGGTCGTCGAGGCCTCGTAGACCACCGCCGCGATCACCACGATCCCCAGGGCCGGGACGAGCAGGTGCCGCACCCGGTCCCGGGAGCCGTGCCGCACCGTGTACCAGCCGATCACCGAGGCGTGCAGCAGCGCGAAGGCGGTCAGCGCGCCGACGTTGACCACCGAGGTCAGCTGGTCCAGCCCGTCGTCCCGGTCGGCCGCCCAGACCGCCGCGGCCATCGTGATCACCGCGGCCGCCAGCAGCGCCCGGCGCGGCACCGCGGTGGCCGGGTCGACCGTGCCGAGGACGCGCGGCAGCCGCCCCTCCCGGCCCATCGCGTAGACCAGCCGCCCGGCCGCCGCCTGCCCGGCCAGCGCCGCGAAGGCCGCGCCGATCGCCTTGCTGGCCGCCACCAGGACGTGCAGCCAGTGCCCGACCCCGCTCTCCACCGTGTCGTAGAAGGCCGAGCCCTGCGCCGCCGGGTCGGCCGCCAGCTGCTGCGGGCCCAGGGGTTCCAGCAGTGCCGCCAGGTAGGTCTGGGCGACGAACAGCACCCCGGCCAGTGCCAGGCACCAGAGCACGGCCCGGGCCACCGCCGCCGAGGCGCCGACCGCCTCCTCGACGAAGGTGGCGATCGCGTCGAAGCCCAGGTAGGAGAGCACCGCGACGGACACGGCCGAGATCACCGCGGTCAGCGAGAAGGCGCCGACGGCGGTGAACGGGGTGTCCCAGCCGCGCCGGGCGCCGCCCTGGAGCAGCGCCACCACGGCCGCGGCGACGAACACCGCCAGCACCGCGATCTCCAGGGCGAGCACCGCGAAACCGACCACGGCCGCCGTCCGTACGCCGATCAGGTTGAGCGCGGTGGTCAGCACCACCGCGAGCGCCGTCCAGACCCAGCGGGAGACCCCGGGCACCAGCGAGTTCAGCGCGATCCCGGAGAACAGGTAGGCGACCGCCGGGATCAGCAGGTAGTCGAGCATCGCCATCCAGCCGGCGATGAACCCGGGCCCCTCGCCCAGCCCGGCCCGCGCGTAGGCGAAAACCGAGCCGGTCTGCGGCACCGCGCGCACCATCTGGGCGTACGAGAAGGCGGTGAAGCCCATCGCGACGGTCGCGGCCAGGTAGACGGTGGCGACGGCGCCGTGGCTCCTGGCGTCCAGGACGCCGAACACGCCGACCGGCGCCATCGGGGCGATGAACAGCAGGCCGTAGACCATCAGGTCGCGGACGCTCAGGCTGCGGCGCAGGCCGCCCGGTTCCGTTTGCCCGTTCGCAGAGCTCATAGACACCACATTTGAGCACCGGCGACCGGGTCTGTCCGGAAAGCGCCTCCCGTCGGCGCGGCTCGGCGCCGCCCGTACGATGGAGCCATGTCCAACACCGCGCCGCGCCGTGTCCTGCTCGCCGCCCCCCGGGGCTACTGCGCGGGTGTAGACCGCGCCGTGATCGCCGTGGAGAAGGCCCTGGAGCAGTACGGGGCGCCCATCTACGTCCGCAAGCAGATCGTCCACAACAAGTACGTGGTGCAGACCCTGGAGAAGAAGGGCGCGATCTTCGTCGACGAGACGGAGGAGGTGCCCGAGGGCTCGATCGTGGTCTTCTCCGCGCACGGCGTCGCGCCGTCCGTCCACGACGAGGCGAAGGCCGGCCGGCTGGCCACCATCGACGCCACCTGCCCGCTGGTCACCAAGGTGCACAAGGAGGCCGTGCGCTTCGCCGACGAGGGCTTCGACATCCTGCTGGTGGGCCACGAGGGCCACGAGGAGGTCGTCGGGACGATGGGCGAGGCCCCGGACCGGATCCACCTGGTGGACGGCGCCGAGGACGTCGCCAACGTGCGGGTCCGGGACGAGTCCAGGGTCGTCTGGCTGTCCCAGACCACCCTGTCGGTGGACGAGACCATGGCCACCGTCGGCGAGCTGAAGAAGCGCTTCCCGGCGCTGGTCAGCCCGCCCAGCGACGACATCTGCTACGCCACCCAGAACCGCCAGGTCGCGGTCAAGCAGATGGCCCCCGAGACCGACCTGCTGATCGTGGTCGGCTCCAAGAACTCCTCCAACTCCGTCCGCCTGGTCGAGGTCGGCCTGGAGTACGGCGCCAAGGCCGCCCACCTGGTGGACTTCGCCGAGGAGCTCCAGGAGGCCTGGCTGGAGGGCGTCGGCACGGTCGGCCTGACCAGCGGCGCCTCCGTCCCGGAGATCCTGGTCGAGGGCGTGCTGGAGTGGCTGGCCGCGCGCGGCTACGACACGGTCGAGACGGTCAAGACCGCCGAGGAGCACCTGACCTTCTCGCTGCCCAAGGAGCTGCGCCGCGACCTGCGCGCCGAGGCGGCGGGCAAGCTGTAGGGCCGGTCCCGGGACCGCTCCCGGGTCCTTTCGCGCAGAGCCCGGCACCCCCTCGGGGTTGCCGGGTTTTCTGCTGTGCGTCCACCCGTGCCCTCTCGTAGTTTTGTGCACAGGCTGTGGACAAGCGGTCCGCGGCCCCGGCGGAGGGTGGACGTGATGGCGGCGGTATTCGGCGTGGACATCGGCGGTTCGGGCATCAAGGGCGCCCCGGTCGACCTCGCCCGGGGCGTGCTGGCCCAGGAGCGGTACAAGGTGCTCACCCCGCAGCCGTCCGCCCCCGAGGCCGTGGTCGGCGCCGTCCGCGAGGTGGTCCGCCAGTTCGACCACCAGGGCCCGGTCGGGCTCACCTTCCCCGGCGTGGTGGTCGGCGGCCGGACCAGAACCGCCGCCAACGTGGACAAGGGCTGGATCGGCCTGGACGCCGCGGGCCTGTTCCGCGAGGCGCTCGACCTGCCCGCGACCGTGCTCAACGACGCCGACGCGGCCGGGCTCGCCGAGACCGTGCACGGCGCCGGGCGCGACCAGTCGGGCGTGGTGCTGGTGCTCACCTTCGGCACCGGCATCGGCAGCGCGCTCTTCGTGGACGGCGTGCTGGTGCCCAACACCGAGCTGGGCCACCTGGAACTGCGCGGCAAGGACGCCGAGCGCCGGGCCTCCTCGGCCGCCAAGGAACGGCACGGGCTGACCTGGGAGCAGTGGGCCGGGCGGGTCGACGAGTACCTGGACCTGGTCGAGATGCTGTTCTCGCCGCAGCTGGTCGTGATCGGCGGCGGGGTGAGCCGCAAGCACGAGAAGTTCCTGCCGCTGCTGCGGGAGCGGGAGGCGCGGGTGGTGCCGGCCGAGCTGCGCAACGACGCGGGCATCGTCGGCGCCGCCATGGCGGCGGCCCGGGCGGCGGGCTGAGGCCGCCCGCCCGAGGCACCGCTCAGCGGGAGCGCTGGATCCGGCGCTGGGCCACGAACCGGGCGAGCACGATCAGCGCGGCCAGCCCGGTGCCGGAGAACAGCCAGCCGGCCCGCAGCGCCAGCCCGGTCGCCAACGCCACCACCTGGGCGGTGACGCCCGAGGAGGTGACCGGCCCGAGCAGCAGCAGCGCCAGCGCGAAGGCGATCGGCCCGCTGATCGGTGCGGCCAGCAGGTCGACGTAGCGCACCCGGACGGCCAGCTGGAAGCAGACGGCCAGGTAGCCGAGGCCGAACAGCCAGCCGAGGCCGTCGAACAGCAGCCGGTCCAGGCCCGCGACGGCGAGGGTCGCCAGCACGGCGGCCACGCCCGTGCCGATGGCGGTCAGCCGGGTCGGCCGTCCGGTCCGGCGCCGCCCGTACAGCGGGGCCTCGGCGCGTCCGCGCAGCGGCAGCCGCAACCGCAGCCTGGGGGTGACCGGGCGGGCGGTGGTGGCGGCGGGCGGCCCGGCTACCGGGCGTAGCCGGGCGGCGGGGGCGGCGGCGGGGGCTCCGGCGGTCTCGGGAGCCCGGCCGGGCCCGGGGACGGCGGCCCCGGCCGCGCCGTTCGGCGGTCGGCGTCTGGGCCCTGGCGGCTGGGTACGGATGCTCTGCTCCACCCGCCCAACGTACGGTCCGATCATCGCCACACTGTGTAATGGACCGTTCAGGTCTTGCCCCGTGTCTCCTGGCGGAGGGCTGATGTGATCGTCGTTCAGCGGCCTGACCTGTCCGGCCCAGCCGCCCGGGCGGCCGGCCGGAGTTCCTGGAGCCCCTCCCGGCGGCGACCGGGGCGTGAGGCGCTGCCCGTAGACTTGGGGGTCGGCCCGCACGGGGCCGACCCAACTCCTCCAAGCCCACGGGACTGCGCTTCATGTCGCTCACGATCGGAATCGTCGGCCTGCCGAACGTCGGCAAGTCGACCCTGTTCAACGCCCTGACCAAGAACGACGTGCTGGCGGCCAACTACCCGTTCGCCACCATCGAGCCGAACGTCGGCGTCGTCGGCGTCCCGGACACGCGGCTGGCCAAGCTCGCCGAGATCTTCGGCTCCCAGCGGATCCTCCCGGCCACCGTCGACTTCGTCGACATCGCCGGCATCGTGCGCGGCGCCAGCGAGGGCGAGGGACTGGGCAACAAGTTCCTCGCCAACATCCGCGAGTCGGACGCGATCTGCCAGGTCGTGCGCGCCTTCACCGACCCGGACGTGGTGCACGTGGACGGCAAGGTGTCGCCCAAGGACGACATCGAGACCATCCACACCGAGCTGATCCTGGCCGACCTCCAGACCGTCGAGAAGGTCCTGCCGCGGCTCCAGAAGGAGGCGCGCCTGAAGAAGGAGACCGCCCCCGTGCTGGCCGCCGCCGAGGCCGCGCAGGCGGTCCTGGAGACCGGCAAGACCCTCTTCGAGGCCGGCTTCGACACCACCCCGATCCGCGACCTCCACCTGCTGACCGCGAAGCCCTTCCTCTACGTCTTCAACGTGGACGAGGCCGAGCTGGCCGACGAGGACTTCAAGAACGTCCAGCGCGAGCTGGTCGCCCCGGCCGAGGCGATCTTCCTCAACGCCAAGATCGAGTCCGAGCTGATCGAGCTCGACGACGCCGAGGCCCTGGAGCTGCTCCAGTCGATGGGCCAGGAGGAGCCCGGCCTCGCCACCCTCGCCCGGGTCGGCTTCGACACCCTCGGCCTGCAGACCTACCTCACCGCAGGCCCCAAGGAGACCCGCGCCTGGACCATCAAGAAGGGCGCCACCGCCCCCGAGGCCGCCGGAGTCATCCACACCGACTTCCAGAAGGGCTTCATCAAGGCCGAGGTGATCTCCTTCGCCGACCTGGTCGAGACCGGCTCCATCGCCGAGGCCCGCTCCAAGGGCAAGGCCCGCATCGAGGGCAAGGAATACATCATGCAGGACGGCGACGTGGTGGAGTTCCGCTTCAACGTGTAGCCGTCTGCTTGCCGCGAGTTGACCGGTTGGTCGAATGTGCGGACCGGAAGGGGCCGGGCTCTGTCGAGCCCGGCCCCTTCCGTGTCACCGTGCGGCTGCGCAGCAGGTAGGCGGTCTCCTTGAGGGGCTGGTGGTCCTCCAGTGAGACTGTGACCACCGGTTCGTGTCCGGCGCGAGTGATCACGACCTCCTCGCGGTCGTCCGTGACCGCGTTCAGCACCTCGGCGTAGTGCGCGCGGGAGTCCGAGTAGGTCGTCGTCTTCATGGCTCGACTCCTACGTCTGACTCGTGCGGTGACAAGGGTGACCGGGTCGCCGCCCCGGTCAGGGGCGGACGGTGACGGTCAGGGTGCCGTCCGGTGCGGTGGTCACGGTGACGTCGTCGAGGGTGTCGGCGTGGGCGTCCGGCCGGTGGGCGGCGGCGCGGGGGCCGATGCCGACGACGCGGATGCCGGCGGCGCGGGCGGCCGTGATGCCGGCGTCGGAGTCCTCGAAGGCGAGGCAGTCGGCGGGGGCGAAGCCGAGGGCGGCGGCGCCCTTGAGGAAGCCCTCCGGGTCGGGCTTGCTGGCGCCGACGGACTCGGCGGTCACCAGGACGGGCGGCATCGGCAGGCCGGCGGCGCCCATCCGGACCCGGGCGAGCGGTTCGTCGGCGGAGGTGACCAGGGCGTGCGGCAGGCCGTCCAGGGCGGCGAGGAAGGTGCCCGCGCCGGGGATCGGGACGACGCCGTCGGTGTCGGCGCGCTCGGCGGCGAGCATCCGCCGGTTGTCGGCGAGGTTGAGTTCCACCGGGCGGTCGGGCAGCAGTTCGGCCATCGTCGCGTGGCCCTGGCGGCCGTGGGCGACGGCCAGCACGGCGACGGGGTCGAGTCCGTGCTGCTCGGCCCAGCGGTGCCAGCAGCGCTCCACCACGGCGTCGGAGTTGACCAGGGTGCCGTCCATGTCCAGGAGGAGGGCGCGAGCGGTCAGCTGGAGGGGTGTGGCGGGCATGGGGCTGCTCCTCGGGCAAGGAAGGACGAGCTCTTTGTTCCCTGATGATACAAAAGATCAGCCGAGCAGGTGGGCGTTGACCGCGCGGGCCGCCTCGGCGAGCTCCGGCAGCTCCACCACCTCGACCCCGGCCGCCGCCAGCAGGGCCGTGCCCTGGCAGTCGGTGACGAACAGGTCCGGCTCGCGCCAGGCCACCACCACCCGCGGCACGCCCGCCGCGATCAGCAGCCGGGCGCACGGCGCCGGCCGCGAGGCGCGCTGTCCGCACGGTTCGAGCGAGCTGTAGACGGTCGCCCCGCGCAGCCGCGGGTCGCCGGTCGGCAGCTTGCCGAGGGCCGCCTCCTCGGCGTGGTCGTGCGCGTCGCCCTCCCGGCTGTAGCCCTCCGCCAGCACCTCGCCGTCGGCGCCGACGATCACCGCGCCGACCGAGAAGGCCGTCGCGGACGGCGGGCAGCGGCGGGAGAGTTCGACGGCCCGGCGCAGGTGGTCGAGGTCGGCGGTCACGGGACGGACTCCGGTCACGGGGCGGGCTCCTTCGGGGCGTACCTGAGCAGGACGACGTCGTCCACCGTACGTGCCTCCAGCAGGCGCATCCGCCGGGCCGGGCCACCCGGGAACGCGGCCGGGCGGACGAACCGCGGCGCCTCGGCCTGGCCGACCAGCAGCGGGGCGACCGCCAGTTGGAGCTCGTCCGCCAGGCCCTGGGCCAGGAACTGGGTGTGCACGCCGCCGCCGCCCTCGACCATCAGCCGGCGCACCCCGCGCGCGCCCAGGTCGTCCAGCACCGCGCCGAGGTCCACCGCGCCGCCGAGCGCGACCACCTCGGCCAGCCCGTCCAGGCGGGGCCGCAGCACGGTCGCGCCGGCGTCCGTGGTGTAGGCGAGCCGGGCGCCGCCGGTGTGCCAGAAGCGCAGGTCGGCGTCGAGCGCGCCGCTCGCGCTGAGCGTCACCTTCAGCGGGTACTCGGCGCGGCCGTCCGCGAGCCGGGCGGCCCGGCGTGCGGGGTCGTTGACCAGCAGGCGCGGATTGTCGGCGCGCAGCGTGTTGCCGCCGACCAGGACGGCGTCGGCGGCCGCGCGTTCGGCGTCGACCCGGTCGAAGTCGGCCCGGTTGGAGAGCAGCAGGCGGTCGGGGGAGGCGTCGTCGAGGTGGCCGTCGAGGGACATCGCGGCGCTCAGCAGGACGAAGGGGCGCTGGCCGGGCATGGGCGGGGGGACCGTTCTCTCGGGTGCGCCCCACGGTACGGCCGCCGGGGGTGGCGCGGTCGCAGGGTGATCGACAGGTGAGACGAATCTTCTCGGAATGCGGAATGTCCACTAGCGTCGAAGGCGTCGCGGAAACCGACCACTCCCCAGGGGACACCATGACCGGACAGCAGCCCGCCACCGTCTACACCCACGGCTACCAGGAGGCCGTGCTGCGCTCGCACCGCTCCCGGACGGCGGCCGACTCGGCCGCCTACCTGCTGCCCGAACTGCGCCCCGGGCAGGCGCTGCTGGACATCGGCTGCGGGCCCGGCACGATCACCGCCGACCTGGCCGAGCTGGTCGGCCCGGGCGGTCGCGTGGTGGCCGTGGACACCTCCGCCGAGGTGCTGGAGCAGGCCGCCGCGTACGTGGCCGGCCGGGGCCTGTCCAACGTCGTGTTCGAGGTCGCCGATGTCCACGAACTGCCCTATCGAGAGGGCGAGTTCGACGTGGTGCACGCTCACCAGGTGTTGCAGCACGTGGCCGACCCGGTGGCCGCGCTGCGCGAGATGCGCCGGGTCGCGGCGCCGGGCGGTGTGGTCGCGGCCCGGGACGTCGACTACGCGTCGATGACCTGGTTCCCCGAGGCGCCCGCGCTGGACCGCTGGCTGGAGCTGTACGAGCGGATCGCCCGCGCCAACGGCGGTGAGCCGGACGCCGGGCGGCGGCTGCTGTCCTGGGCGCGGGCGGCGGGCTTCACCGACATCGCCGCGACCGCCACCACCTGGACGTACGCGACGCCCGAGCAGCGCGCCTGGTGGGGCGGGATGTGGGCGGACCGGGTGACCGGCTCCGCCATCGGCCGGACGGCGGTGGAGCGGGGCTTCGCGGACCAGGCCGAACTGGCGCGCATCGCGGCCGGCTGGCAGGAGTGGAGCGCCGCCGGGGACGGCTGGTTCTCCATGCTGCACGGCGAGATCCTGGCGCGCGGCTGACCGGGGGCCGGGCCGGCGACGGGCCGAGGGCGAGGCCGGGCGGCGGGATGGGCGGCGGGGCGGGCGAAACGGTCGCGCGGGCGTTCGGAAAGATCGGGTAAAGTCGCGCGTCCGCTCGTACCGGGGCCGTTCGGGCCCGTCCGGCCCGTTGCTGGAGGGGGCGAGCCGACGAGTCGAGCTGCCGAGTCGATGCCCGTACCGGCGGGCCGGGGGAGTCCACGTGTCCAAGCCTGCGTCCGAACCGCCCGCGCCGGGGCCGGAGTCGCCCGCGGCCGATCCCCGCACACCGGCCCACGGGGCCGCGCCGGCGAAGCGGGCCGAGCGGGCGGGGCAGTCGGAGCGGGCGGACCAGCCGGAGCAGCAGGCGCAGGCCGGGCAGCCCGAGCCGGTCGCGGTACCCGGACAGCCCGGCCCCGCCGCCCCGTCCGCGCCCGCCCCGCCCGTGCCGCCCCTCCCGCCCGCGCCCGCCAACCCGTGGGCCGCGCCCCTGCCGTCGCAGTCCCGGTCGCAGGCCCCGCCGCAGGCCCCGCCGCAGCCCCCGCCCCCGCCGCTGCCCGCCGGCGGCTGGGCGTCGGTGCCGCCCGCCGCGCAGTCCGGCCTCCAGCCCGGCTTCCCCTACCCCCGGCCCGCCCCCGTCACCAACGGCTTCGCGGTCGCCGCCCTGGTGACCGGCCTGGTCGTGGCGGCGCCGGTGGCCCTGGTGTTCGGCATCATCGCGCTGGTCCAGATCAACCGCCGCAAGGAGCGCGGCTTCGGCATGGCGGTGACCGGGCTGGTGCTCGGCGTGGTCGGCACGGTGCTGCTGTCGCTCGTCGTGTCCGGTTCGACCTTCGAGTCCCCCGATGGCGGCCGGTTCGGCCAGTCCACGAAGGCTCCGGCCGGGTCCGTCCCGTGGGCCGCGCTGAAGTCCGGGGACTGCTACAACACCCCCGACAACGGCAGCCGGGCCGACCCCGAGGGCGGCGACGAGACGCTCTACTGGGTCCGCCGGGTGCCGTGCTCGGCCCCGCACCACGGCGAGGTGGCCGGCACCGCCCGGATCCCGGCGGGCGACGGCCCGTCCTACCCGGGCGAGGCGACGGTCCGCCTGCGGGCCGCCGAACTGTGCCGCACGGTGCTCGACGACTACGCCCTCGACCAGTGGGCGATCCCGGACGGCATGGACGACGTCTACCTCTACCCGACCCGGGGCAACTGGAGGTCCGGTGACCGCTACGTCACCTGCGCGTTCGAGGACCGCGACGGCGAGCACCTGGGGACGGTCCGCACCGACCGGGGCAGCCTGAACCCCGCCCAGCTGGCCTACCTGGAGGCCGTCCGGGGCTTCAACGACGCCTACGCGGAGCAGCCGAGCAAGGGCTTCGCGGACGCGTCGTCCGAGTACCGGACCTGGGCCCGGCGGATGTCCACCGCCTCCCACGCGGAGGCCGCGGCGCTGAACAAGGCGTCGGCGGCGTGGCCGGCCGAGGTCAAGCCGGCGGTCCGCAAGCTGGCCGCGGCCCAGGAGGCGGCCGCCACCGCCTGGGACGCGGCGGCCTCCGGCGACGACCTGGAGGGCGACGTCCGGCGGGCCCGGGCGCTGGTGACCAAGTCGGTGCCGCTCAGCATCGAGATCCGGCGCGGGCTCGGCCTGTCCACCGGCGAGCAGGTGCCCGACCTCCAGGTCTGAGCTGCCGACGGGTCCGGGCCGCCGGGCGCGGCCGGGTTACCCGCCGTTAACCGCACCCGTACCTGCCGGTAGCGAGCCGCCCGTAGCGTCGTGGGGGCGGATCCCCGGCCCGACCCCCACGCAGGCCGGGGATACGCTCCCCGCCATGAGCGCCTTTCGGGTGATGCGGCAGGACGACAACGGCAACCGCTTCCTGGTCGCGGCCGGGCTCGA
Organism: Kitasatospora sp. NPDC088861; assembly: GCF_044750105.1. NCBI lineage: Bacteria > Bacillati > Actinomycetota > Actinomycetes > Kitasatosporales > Streptomycetaceae > Kitasatospora > Kitasatospora sp. NPDC088861. The sequence goes on along the minus strand of NZ_JBIVJF010000017.1, from coordinate 104,146 downwards.
CCGCGTCGCGGCGGAGCGGCTGGCGGTCGAGTTCGAGGCCCGCGGCCACAAGCAGCTGTACTGGGTCGAGGCCGAGGCCGAGGCCGCCGCTGCGGACGGCGCGGGGCCGGACAGGACCTAAGGTCGGGCCCATGGACAAGGCGAGCGAGAACCCCGTCGAACCCCGGATCGTCGTCGGCGGCGCCCTCATCCACGGGGGCCGGGTGCTCGCCGCCCGGCGCAGCGCGCCCGCGGCGGTGGCTGGGCGCTGGGAGTTCCCGGGCGGGAAGGCCGAACCCGGCGAGACCGAGGCGCAGGCGCTGGAGCGGGAGCTGCTGGAGGAGCTGGGCGTCCGGGCGCGGGCGCTGGAGCGGCTGCCGGGCGCGTGGAGCGTCCGGCCGGGTCTGGAGCTGCGCTTCTGGGCGGCCGAGCTGCTGGCCGGCGACCCCCGTCCGCTGGAGGACCACGACGAGCTGCGCTGGCTCGGTCCGGCCGAGCTGGACAGCGTCGACTGGATCGAGCACGACCGCGACGTCCTGCCGCACGTCGCCCGGTTGCTCCATGCATAGGGCGGCCTGAGCCGGTGTGCGACGCGCGGGGTACGGGGTAGGTCAATCAGACAAGACGACCCGGCGGCCGGGATAGCCTGGGTTCTGCTGGGTATGTCACTTTTCGGCACTATTCGTCACCATCGGTGAGCCGTCCCAGCCGGCGACGCCGATCCCGACCAGAGCCGGAGGCCCCGTCGGTGTCGAGTACCGGGAACGGCGGCGGAGGAGCACCGCGGACAGGCGCCGCGGGGAGCGCAGCCGCCCGCGCCCGGCTGCGCCGGGGCGCCCGGCCCGCCGCCCCGCAGCCACCGGCCGGCCGCCGTCGGCGGGACGCCGCCGATGCCCCCGAAGCCCCGCGGCCCGACCAGCCGGCGCCGACCCTGGCCGTCCCCGTCTCCGACCCGGGCCCCCAGCCCGGCCTGCGCAGCCGGCCCGCCCGGCCGTTCCCCGGTGGGCCGTCCGACGCCCCGTACGGCCCCGGCGGGCCGGCCGAGGGCAGCCTGCTCGACATGCTGAAGGTCGCCATCGCGATCCTGGACACCGCGGGCCGGGTGGTGCTCTGGAGCCCGGCCGCCGAGGAACTGCTCGGCTGGCCGAACGAGCTGCTGGTCGGCCGCCGGATCGACGAGCTGATCCCCGACCAGGAGCAGGTCGGCCGGATCCGGGCCGCGATCCAGGACACCCTGCGCCACGGCCGCTGGGCCGGCAACGCCGAACTGCGCGACCGGGACGGCGTGCCGATCGCGGTGGACGCCAGGATCTCCCTCCTGGTGGACGGCGACGGCACCCCGTTCCTCCAGGTCAACATGGCCGAGGCGGCCGCCGTCCGGGCCGTCGAGCGCGACCTCGCCGTCCGTGACGCGCTGTTCGAGCAGTCCCCGCTGGGCATCGCGATCATGGACACCGAGCTGCGCTACACCGCTGTCAACCAGACCCTGGCCGAGATGAACGGCGTCGCCCTGGCGGACCACGTCGGCCGGACCACCGGCGAGACCCTGCCCGAGCGGGCCGCCGACGAGGTCACCGCGATCCAGCGCCAGGTGCTGGCCACCGGCGAGCCGGTCATCGACGTCACCCTCGCCTCCCCGGTCACCGCCCGCTCCGGCTACCGCTCGATCTCCTACAGCCGGATGACCGACCGCTCCGGCCGGGTGCTCGGCATCTCCGGCACCGTGATGGACGTGACCGAGCGCTACCGAGCCGTCGCCAAGGTCGAGCACGCCCGGCGCCGGCTCTCGCTGCTCAACGAGTTCGGCTCCCGGGTCGGCGACCTGCTCGACGCCGCCCGGATCGCCCAGGAGCTCGCCAGCTCCGTCGTCCCCCGGCTCACCGACCACTCCGCGGTGATCCTGCTGCAGGCCGTCGCGCACGGTGACGACCTGCCCCGGCACGGCCACGACCGCCGCACCTCGCTGCTCCAGCTCGGCACCGCCTCCGTCCAGGACGGCCCCGAGGTCGAGGTGATGCTCCGCCGCGGCGCCCGGATCACGTTCGCCGAGGACTCCGCCTGCGGCCGGGTGCTGCGCACCGGCGTCCCCGAACTGCTCTCCGGCGCGGACCAGCTCGACGACGTGACGTACCCCGGCGACCCGAAGACGCAGGCCGCCCACGACCTGGGCGTGCACTCCATGCTGGTCGTCCCGCTGCGCGCCCGCGGCATCGTGATCGGTCTGCTGCTGGTCAGCCGGGGCGGCTACCGGGAGGGCTTCGACCGGGACGACCTGGCCTTCACCGTCGAGCTGGCCGACCGGGCCGGCAGCTCGCTGGACAACGCCCGGCTGTACGCCCGCGAGCGCACCGCCGCGCTCACCCTCCAGCGCACCCTGCTCCCGCAGCAGGTCCCGCAGCCCACCGGCGTCGAGGTCGCCTACCGGTACGTGCCCGGCAGCAGCGGCGCCGAGGTCGGCGGCGACTGGTTCGACGTCATCCCGCTGCCCGGCGACCGCACCGCGCTGGTGGTCGGCGACGTGATGGGCCACGGCCTGCGGGCCGCCGCCACCATGGGCCGGCTGCGCACCGCCGTCCGGGTGCTGGCCGCCCTCGACCTGCCGCCGGACGTCCTGCTGCGGCACGTCCACGAGCTGGCCGACGACCTGGCCCAGGGCCCGGACGAGGCGCTGCTCGCCACCTGCGTCTACGCGGTGTTCGACCCGGGGACGGCCAGACTGACCGTCGCCAAGGCCGGGCACATCCCGCCCGTCCTGGTGGTGCCGGGCGAGGAGGGCGGGGAGCCGACCCGGACCGGCGGCCCGCTGCGCGGCGGCGCCGGCCGGATCCTCGACCTGCCCTCCGGTGCCCCGCTCGGCGTCGGCGGCGTCCCGTTCGAATCCGTCGAGCTGAAGATCCCCGAGGGCAGCCTGCTCGCCCTCTGCACCGACGGCCTGGTCGAGTCCCGGGACAAGGACCTCGACGTCGGCCTCGGCCGGCTGGTCACCGTGCTCCAGGAGCCGCACGCCTCCATCCAGGCTGCCTGCGAGGCCGTGCTCGACACCATGGAGCAGGGCCGCGAGCCGGACGACGTCGCGCTGCTGCTGGCCCGGCTCGGCCACGGCCAGGCCGGTACCCCGACGGCCGGCTGGACCCTGCCCGCCGAGCCCACCGCCGTCTCCCGGGCCCGTCGGCTGGTCCGCTCCACGCTCGCCGAGTGGGGCGTCGAGGAGCTCACCGACACTGCGGAGCTGCTGGTCAGCGAGCTGGTCACGAACGCCGTCCGGTACGCCAGCGCCCCCATCGGCGTGCGGCTGACGCTCGGCGAGACGCTGCTGGTCGAGATCTCCGACCCGCTGCCCGAGCCGCCCCGGGAGCGGCACGCGGCCGAGGCCGACGAGGGCGGCCGGGGCCTGGAACTGGTCCGCCGCCTGGCGCTGCACTGGGGTGCCCGGGCCGAGGGCATCGGCAAGGTGGTCTGGTTCGAGCAGGCGCTGCCGGGTAGTGAGCCCGAGGAGTCATAGGGAGCGCAGCGGGTCGGGGGCGCGAGCCCGAGCGGGGGCGAGGAGGGCGGGACCGCATATGCCAGCAGGTGGCCGGGGGGAGCGCGCAGCCCGGAAGGGGGCGCGGACGTGGCATTGTGGTTGCGCGGGCGGTAGGACAAAAACCTTCGCCCGATCTGATGTTGTGATGTTGAGGGCGTGTGAACGTACCCCTCGATGATGAATACTCGGTCTTCTCGACATCCGGACGGTCGCGGGTTGGAGGGGTCGGTCCGTTGAACAGCACCCCGGCGCGGAACGCGCCGAGCAGCAGCGGTCATGCTGTCGTGCCCGGGCAGGCCGGTTCACCGCACCTGCCCGCGCCGGCGGACCCGCCCGGCGCCGGCCCCGTGGGCCTCGGTCACCACCCCGGGGCCGCGGACCAGCCGTGGGGCGCGGGCGGCCCCGGGTCGATCTACGACTACATCCGGGTCGCCACCTTCACCATCGGCCCCGACGGCCGGATCAGCCAGTGGAGCGAGCGCGCCGCCGAGTTCTTCGGCGTCCCCGCCCCCGACGCCGTCGGCGCCGACCCGATCACCACCTTCGTCCCCCGCGAGCTCTGGCAGCGCGGACGCGCCCGGCTGGAACGCGCCCTGGCCGGCGAGGAGTGGGTCGGCACCACCCCCTACCGGGACGCCGTCGGCGGCGAGGGCCTCGCCGAGCTCTACCTGATGCCCGACAGCGCCCTGCCCACCGCCGGCGCCACCTGCCTGGCCGTCGACCTCGGGCGGCTGCGCCGGGTCGAGACCGACCTCGCCGCCTCCGAGGCCGTCTTCGGGCAGACGCCCACCGGCTTCATCCTGTTCGACAACCGGCTGCGCCTCCAGCGGGTCAACGACGCCTTCGCCTCCGGCATGGGCCTGGCCCCCACCGACCTCGAAGGCCTCACCCCGCACGACCTCTTCCCGCCGTCCGAGGCCGACCGCCTCACCGCCGCCCTGCGCAAGGTCCTCGCCACCGGCGAGCCCGTCTTCGACCTGCGTTTCCACGGCGCCGTCCCCACCCGCGAGGGCAACCGGCTCTGGGCCGTCTCGCTGTACCGCCTCAACGGCGCGGCCGGACAGCCGATCGGCGTCGCCGGGCAGGTCTCCGACGTCACCAGCCGGCACGTCGCCGAGCGCGAGGCCGACGGCGTCCGCCGCAACCTCGCCCTGCTCAACGAGGCCAGCGCGCACATCGGCTCCACCCTCGACCTGGAGACCACCGCCAAGGAACTGCTCGACGTCGTCGTCCCGCCGTTCTGCGACCTCGCCACCGTCGACCTGTACACCGCGCTGCTCTCCGGCGAGACCGTGCCCAGCGCCGGCCGGCTCGGCGACACCGTGCTCACCGACGGCAGCGGCGAACTGCGCCGGGTCGCCGTCTCCAGCGTCATCGGCGGCGCCTCCTCGGTACTCGGCTCGGTCACCGGCCTGCCCATCGCCGAGGCCGGCGGCACCCTCTGTTACCCGCGACGCTCCCCGCACGCCCGGGCGCTGCGCACCGGCCGCAGCGTCGTCCCCGAGCCCGGGCCCGACCCGCTGCTGCGCTCCACCCTGATCGTCCCGCTGGTCGCCCGCGACCAGGTGCTCGGCCTCGTCCAGCTCTCCCGCGCGATCGGCAGCGAGCCCTTCGACGCCCGCGACGTCGCCATCGCCGAGGAACTCGTCGCCCGCGCCGCCGTCTGCATCGACAACGCCCGGCTCTACCGCCGCGAGCACGAGCGCGCCCTGATCCTCCAGCGCAGCCTGCTGCCCCCGGGCAACCCGGCCGCCAGCGGCCTGGAGATCGCCTGCCGCTACCTGCCCAGCAACAACAACACCGAGGTCGGCGGAGACTGGTTCGACGTCATCCCGCTGCCCGGCAACCGCACCGCCCTGGTCATCGGCGACGTGATGGGGCGCGGCCTGCGCGCCGCCGTCGCCATGGGCCAGCTGCGCACCGCCGTCCGCACCCTCGCCATGCTCGACCTGGAGCCCGGCGAGGTGCTCACCGCCCTCGACGAGATCGCCCGCGGCCTCGGCGGCGACACCGTGCCGGCCGGCCCGCCCACCCCGTACGGCCGGCTCACCTCCGCCGCCGACGAGGAGGCCCGCGAGGTCTACCTGGCCACCTGCGTCTACGCGGTCTACGACGCCGTCACCCGGCGCTGCTGGATCGCCAACGCCGGCCACCTGCCGCCCGTCCTGCTCAGCCCCGGCGAGCCCGCCCGGATGCTCGACGTCCCGCCCGGCCTGCCGCTCGGCGTCGGCGGCGAGCCCTTCGAGGAGGTCGAGCTGACCCTCCCGGACGGCGCCATCCTCGGCCTCTACACGGATGGCCTGGTGGAGAGCCGCAAGCACCAGCTGGACGAGGGCCTGCGCGGCTTCCGCACCGCGCTGTCGGCCAAGGGCAAGGGCCTCGAAGAGCTCTGCGAGCACGTCCTCGGCGAGCTCAACCCGCACCACGGCGAGGACGACATCGCCCTGCTGATGGCCAAGGTGCACGCCTTCCCCGAGGACGCCGTCGGCAACTGGTTCCTGCCGCCCGAGCCCACCTCCGTCGCCAAGGCCCGCGAGCTGGCCTGCAGCTGGCTGCTGACCCGCGGCCTGGAGGAGCTCGTGGACACCACCGAGCTGCTGGTCAGCGAACTGGTCACCAACGCGCTCAAGCACGGCCGGGGCGAGATCCGGCTGCGGCTGCTGCGCGATCGCGGCCTGGTCTGCGAGGTCTGGGACGACGGCTACGCCCAGCCCCGGCAGCGGCGCGCCCAGGAGACCGACGAGGGCGGGCGCGGCCTGCAACTGGTCAGCCTGCTGGCCGAGCGCTGGGGCAGCCGGCGGACGCCCAAGGGCAAGATCGTCTGGTTCGAGCTGGGCCTCTAGTCCGGTCGCGGTTCGGCCGTCCGGGTGCAGTCGGCGGGCGGTTCGCCGTGTCGGCCCGGGCCCGGGCGCCCGGACGGCGTTCCATGGCCGCCATGCGCGTCCGCCAGCTCACCTCCGCAGCCGTCGCGCTGCTGCTCGCCGCCGGCCTCGGCGGCTGCTCCGACGGCCCGGATCCGGCCCGTACCCCCGACCCCGCGCCGGCCTCGGCCGACCCCACCTCCGGCACCGGGGACGTCCGGGCCGCGGACCGCACCGCCGTCCGGGGCGGCGGCAGGCTGCGCTGGGCCGTGGACGGCGTCCCGGCCACGCTCAACGTCTACCAGGGTGACGCGACCGCCGACTCGGCACTGCTCGCGCACGCCCTCTACCCCTCGCTGTTCCGGCCCGACGGGCACGGCCGGCTCGTCCCCGACCCGGACTACCTGGCCGGCGCCGAGTCCACCCCGCCCGGGCAGCAGCCGCAGGTCGTCACCTACCGGCTCAACCCGCGCGCGGTCTGGAGCGACGGCACCCCGCTCACGGCCGCCGACCTGACCGCCCAGCGGGCCGCCCTCTCCGGCCTCGACCCGACCTACCAGGGCGGACGCCCGGCCGGGTACGACGCCATCGACGCGATCGCCCAGGGCGCCGACCCGCACGAAGTCCGGGTGACCTTCCGGCGCCCGTACGCCGAATGGCGCTCGCTGTTCGGCCCGCTCTACCCGGCGGCCGAGACGGCCACCCCGGCCGCGTTCAACCGGGCGCTGACCGGCGGAGAGCACCTGAGCGCCGGGCCGTACACCGTCTCCGGGTACGACCCCGCGGGCGGGCAGGTCGTCCTCGCCCGCAACCCGCGGTGGTGGGGGGACCAGCCGAAGACCGACCGGATCGAGTTCATCGCCGCGCCGCCGGAGGGCCGGCTGGACGCGCTCGACCAGAACCGGCTGGACATCGCCCCGCTCACCGCGGCGGTGGACCAGGCGGTGCCCGCGCCCGCCCCGGCCGCCTCCGCCACGCCCACCGCCTCCGCCACACCGACCGCCACCCCGGGCGCCTCCGATACGCCGACCGCCGAGGCGGCGCCCCCGCCCGCCGCACCCGAGGCCGCGGCGCTGGCCCTGCGGCGGGCCGAGGGACTGCACGGCGTCATCGTGCACCGGGCCGTCGGCGCCTCGCTCACCCAGCTCACCCTCAACTCCGCCCACGGCCCGCTCGCCGACCCGGCCCTGCGGCTCGCCCTGACCCGCGCCGTCGACCGGCGGCGGATCGCCGACGCCGCGCTCACCCCGCTCGGCCTGCCCGGCGCCCCGCTGGGCAGCCACCTGCTCGCCGGCGACCAGGACGGCTACCGCGACAACAGTGCGGCCGCCGGCCCGGCCGACGCCGCCCGGCTGTTCGACGAGGCGGGCTGGAAGCGGCCCGACACCGGCGGCACCCGCACCAAGGACGACAAGGAGCTCACCCTCACCCTGCTCGTCCCGGCCGGCTCCGCGACCGCCAAGCGGACCGCCGACGCGCTCACCGCCGACCTCGGCGAGTCCGGTGTCGAGGTGAAGGCCGTGACCGCGTCCGCCGACACCTTCGTCCAGGACCAGCTGGCCGCCGGGGAGTACGACCTCGCCCTGTTCTCCTGGCCCGCCGGCACCAGCCCGGCGAGCGAGCAGCGGCCCGTCTACGCCAAGCCCCGGCCCGACGCCGACGGCACCCTCGACCCCGGCAGCAACTACGCCCGCAGCGGAACCGAGGAGATCGACCGGCTCTTCGACCGCGCCACCGCCGAGCTCGACCCGGCCGCCCGGCTCCGCCTGCTCCAGGAGGCGGACGTGCGGATCTGGCAGCTCGGCCACTCGGTGCCGCTCTACCAGCGGCCCGAGCTGGTCGGCGTCCGGGCGGGCGTCGCGGGCGCCGGGGTCTGGGGGTACGGCTGGCCGCGCTTCCAGGACGTGGGGTGGAGCGCTTGAGCCCGTTCCCCGGGCCCGCCGGAGCCGGTCGGGGAGCGAACAGCGGGTGACGAACGGGTGGCCTGCCTGTGATCTTGATCCCGCCCGACCTGCCCGTTTCTGCTCACCTGGGCGCTTCCCCGTACGATAGGAGGAAGCCGGGGCATGTCCGTTGCCACGGCGGGTGGACCGGTAGTAGCAGGCGGAACGGGCGGCGGCGATCCAGCAGGGATCGCTGGTCGGCGTCTCGCGGCCGGGCGCCGTAACCCACGATTCCAGGAGAATCAGCTAGGCATGCCCACGCGCAACGACATCCGCAACGTCGCTATCGTCGCCCACGTCGACCACGGCAAGACCACTCTGGTCGACGCCATGCTGAAGCAGGCCGGCGCCTTCGCCGCCCACCAGCACCTGGACGACCGGATGATGGACTCCAACGACCTGGAGCGCGAGAAGGGCATCACCATTCTCGCGAAGAACACCGCCGTCAAGTACCACCCGAAGGATGGTGGCGCGCCCATCACCATCAACATCATCGACACCCCGGGCCACGCCGACTTCGGTGGCGAGGTCGAGCGCGGTCTGTCGATGGTGGACGCGGTCGTCCTGCTGGTCGACGCCTCCGAAGGCCCGCTGCCGCAGACGCGCTTCGTACTCCGCAAGGCGCTCACCGCCCGGCTGCCCGTCATCCTCTGCATCAACAAGACGGACCGCCCGGACTCCCGGATCGACGAGGTCATCAACGAGACCTACGACCTGTTCCTGGACCTGGACGCCGACGAGGACCAGATCGAGTTCCCGATCGTCTACGCCTGTGCCCGTGACGGCGTCGCCTCGCTGACCAAGCCGGAGAACGGCACCGTCCCGGCCGACAGCACCAGCCTGGAGCCGTTCTTCTCCACCCTGCTGGAGCACGTCCCGGCCCCGACGTACGAGGCTGACGCGCCGCTCCAGGCCCACGTCACCAACCTCGACGCCGACAACTTCCTCGGCCGCATCGCGCTGCTGCGCGTCGAGCAGGGCGAGCTGCGCAAGGGCCAGACCGTGGCCTGGATCAAGCGCGACGGCACCATCTCCAGCGTCCGCATCTCCGAGCTGCTGATGACCGAGGCGCTCACCCGCAAGCCGGCCGAGGTGGCGGGCCCGGGTGACATCTGCGCCGTCGCCGGCATCTCCGAGATCATGATCGGCGAAACCCTCGCCGACCCGGAGAACCCGATCGCGCTGCCGCTGATCACGGTGGACGAGCCGGCCATCTCGATGACCATCGGCACCAACACCTCGCCGCTGGTCGGCCGTGGCGGCAGCGGCAAGGGCGCGGACGCGAAGTCCAGCGGCAAGGTGGACCGCAAGGTCACCGCCCGCCAGGTGAAGGACCGCCTGGACCGTGAGCTGATCGGTAACGTCTCGCTGCGCGTCCTGGAGACCGAGCGCCCGGACGCCTGGGAGGTGCAGGGCCGCGGTGAGCTGGCGCTGGCCATCCTGATCGAGACCATGCGCCGCGAGGGCTTCGAGCTGACCGTCGGCAAGCCGCAGGTCGTCACCAAGCAGGTCAACGGCAAGACCCACGAGCCGGTCGAGCGCCTCACGGTGGACGTGCCGGAGGAGCACATGGGCGCGGTCACGCAGCTCATGGGCGTCCGCAAGGGCCGGATGGACAACATGTCCAACCACGGCTCGGGCTGGGTCCGGATGGAGTTCGTCGTCCCGTCCCGCGGTCTGATCGGCTTCCGGACCGAGTTCCTCACCAGCACCCGCGGCACCGGCATCGCGCACTCGATCCACGAGGGCCACGAGCCGTGGTTCGGCACCCTGACCACCCGCAACAACGGTTCGCTGGTCGCCGACCGGTCCGGCGTGGTCACCGCCTTCGCGATGACCAACCTCCAGGAGCGCGGCGTGCTCTTCTGCGAGCCGGGCACCGAGGTGTACGAGGGCATGATCGTCGGCGAGAACTCGCGCGCCGACGACATGGACGTCAACATCACCAAGGAGAAGAAGCTCACCAACATGCGTTCCTCGAACGCAGACGTGGCCGAGTCGATCGTCCCGCCGCGCAAGCTCTCGCTGGAGCAGTCGCTGGAGTTCTGCCGCGAGGACGAGTGCATCGAGGTGACCCCGGAGACGGTTCGCATCCGTAAGGTCGTCCTCGACGCGAAGGACCGAGGCCGCACCGCCTCGCGCGCCAAGAAGGCGTGATCCGGACGGCTTGACCGGCCTTTGGCCGGAATGCTTCGCCCCCCTTTCCCATGGAGAGGGGGGCGAACTTTTTCAACTACTCCAAGTTGTCGACGGGCGTATTAACGGAATAGCGCTCATCACTCCCAGGTGTCCGCTGAGCGAACGTGACAGTTCGTCATTCATGACGACTGTCCGTTTGGTGCCTGTCTGGCTATGTCTCTTATGTCCGGTTTTCGAAACTTACCGACTGTTCATGTGACCTAATTGAGATCGTCACTGGTCACTTTCGTGTCCGTGCGTGACGGATAGTGGGTGCAGTCAGGCTCGGGTCAAGGGTGACGCGCAGGGGTGCGCGCCGAAACCACGAGCGCGGACGGCACAGCGGGCCAGGTAACACCCGTCCGCAGTGCCCTCCTCGTTGCAACGTCGAATTCAGGAGGCACACCGATGCGTGGTGGGAGCCAGGCCAAGTGGGTTGTCGCAGCTGTTGCGGTCGCCCTCGCCGCGACTGCTTGTAGCAGTGGCGGTTCCACCGGTGGGAGCAGCTCCGATGGCGCTGCGGTCAACGCCCAGGGCGTGTTCAGCTACCAGAGCGGCGAGCCGCAGCGTCCGCTGCAGCCGGCCAACGCCATGGAGAACCAGGGCGGCCGCATCGTCAAGCAGCTCTTCCAGGGCCTCGTCGACTACGACCCCGCCACTGGCGCCCTGCGTAACCAGGTGGCCGACAAGATCGAGACCACTGACGCCAAGAACTACACCGTCACGCTGAAGTCCGGTTGGACCTTCCACGACGGCACCCCGGTGACGGCCAAGTCCTTCGTGGACTCCTGGAACTGGTCGGCGAACACCAAGAACAACCAGATCAACTCGGACTGGTTCTCCGACATCGTCGGCTACGACGCCGTTCACCCGGAGAAGGGTGACCCGACCGCCGACACCATGTCCGGTCTGAAGGTCGTCGACGACACGCACTTCACCATCGAGCTGAGCAGCCCGGTCTCGTACTTCACGTACAAGCTCGGCTACTCGGCCTTCTACCCGCTGCCGACCGGGTTCTTCTCCGACCCGGCGGGCTACGGCCAGAAGCCGGTCGGCAACGGCCCGTACAAGTTCGTGTCGTGGGAGCACAACAAGGCCATCACCCTGGCCGCCTTCGACAAGTACGCGGGCACGAACAAGGCCAAGAACGGCGGCATCGTCTTCCGGAACTACACCGCCGGTGAGGCCGCGTACAAGGACCTGATGTCGGACACCCTCGACGTCCTGGACCAGGTCGACTCGACCGACCTGCCCAAGTACAAGGACGACCTGGGCAAGCGCGCGGTCGACCAGCCGCAGGGCGCCATCCAGAACATCTCCTTCGCGCTGTACAACGCCGACTGGAACGCGCCGGAGAAGGCCAAGGTCCGCCAGGGCCTGTCGATGGCCATCGACCGCGACACCATCACCAAGACCGTGCTGAACGGCACGCGTCAGCCCGCCGACGGCTTCGTGGCGCCCGGCGTCATGGGCTACAAGGCCGGCGCCTGCGGCGACGCCTGCAAGTACGACCCGGCCAAGGCCAAGCAGCTGATCGCCGAGGGCAACGGCGTGCCCGGCAACAAGATCACCATCCTCTACAACTCCGATGGTGGTCACAAGGAGTGGGTCGACGCGGTCTGCAACTCGATCCGCCAGGCCACCGGCGTCGAGTGCCTCGGTGACCCGAAGCCGGACTTCAAGACCTCGCGCGACATCGTGACCAAGCGTCAGGTGTCGAGCATGATGCGTACCGGCTGGGTGCAGGACTACCCGCTGAACGCCAACTTCCTGCGCGACGTCTACGGCACCGGTGCGGCGGCGAACGACGCCGGCTACTCCAGCCCGGAGTTCGACAAGCTCTCGAAGGAGGCCGACGCGGCCACCACGGTGGAGAAGACCACCGAGCTCTACCAGCAGGCCGAGGCCGTCCTGGCCAAGGACATGCCGGCCATCCCGCTCTGGTACTACAAGACCAGCTCCGGCTGGTCCAACAACGTCCAGAACGTGAAGTTCGACTCCTTCGGCAACCCGGTCTACACCGACGTCGAGGTCAAGAAGAAGTAATCGGTCGGCACCGCCTGACCCGGTGACAACGGCCGGTGCCCGTCCCATCCCCACAAGGGCGAGGACTGGCACCGGCCGTTGGCACGCCGACTTATCTCTGGCCGGGATGACGGGCCCGGCAGAGTCATACATGGAGGCACGATGGGGCGCTTTGTCGCAAGGCGACTGCTCCAGATGATCCCGGTCTTCCTCGGAACGACCGCGCTCATCTTTTTCATGGTGCACGCGCTGCCGGGTGACCCGGTGGCCGCGATGTGGGGCGACAAGGCGCCGGACCCGGCCCAGCTCGCCGCTCTGAGGCACCAGATGGGCTTCGACAAGCCGCTGGTCCAGCAGTACCTCGACTACATGGGGAAGCTGCTCACCGGTGACTTCGGAACCACCCTGGACCAGCGGCCGGTGCTCGACGTGATCACCGATGCGCTGCCGGTCACCACCCGGCTGGCGCTGTTCGCGTTCGCCATCGAGATCGTGCTCGGCGTTACCATCGGCCTCTTCGCCGGTCTGCGCCGCGGCAAGGCGTTCGACAAGAGCACCCTGGTCCTGACCCTGCTGCTGATCTCGATCCCGGTTCCGGTGCTGGGCTTCATCTTCCAGACGGTCTTCGGGCAGAACCTGAAGTGGGTCACGCCGACCGTCCAGGACAGCAACGACATCACCCAGCTGGTGTTGCCGGCGTTCGTGCTCGGCTCGCTGTCGCTGGCGTACGTGGCGCGTCTCACCCGTACCTCCATAGCCGAGAACATCAAGGCCGACTACGTCCGCACCGCGGTGGCCAAGGGCCTGCCCCGGCGCAAGGTGATCGGCACCCACCTGCTCCGCAACTCGATGATCCCGGTGGTCACCTTCCTCGGCACCGACCTGGGCGCCCTGATGGGTGGCGCGATCGTGACCGAGGGCATCTTCAACGTCAAGGGCATCGGCAACGCGCTCTACGCGGCGATCAACCACAAGGAGGGCCCGACGGTCGCCGGCTTCGTGGCCTTCCTGGTGCTCGTATACCTGGCCGCCGGCCTGATCGTCGACCTGCTTTACGCGGTCCTGGACCCGAGGATCCGTTATGCCTGACCTGACCGAGAAGAAGACGGCCGAGGAGATCCCGGCCCAGCGTGGCGCCGACACCCCGGCGGCCAAGCCCGAGAAGGCCCGCAGCCTCGGCTCCGACGCCTGGCACGACCTGCGCCGCAAGCCGATCTTCGTGATCTCCGCGCTGCTGATCCTGCTGCTGATCGTCATCGCGATCGCCCCCGGGCTGTTCACCTCGGCGGACCCGCGCGCCGGCGACCTGCGCGCGCACTACCTGACGAAGCCGAACTACAGCCACTTCTTCCAGGCGGACTGGTTCGGCTACGACCTCCAGGGCCGCAGTATCTACGCCCGGGTGATCTACGGCGCCCGCGCCTCGGTCGTCGTCGGCATCTGCGTCACGGCGGGTGTGACCATCCTCGGTGGCATCACCGGCATGCTGGCCGGCTACTTCGGTGGCTGGGTCGACACGATCATCTCCCGGGTCACCGACATCTTCTTCGGCATCCCGCTGCTGCTCGGCGCCCTGGTCATCCTCAACGCCTTCACCTCGCGCACCATCTGGAGCGTGGTCTTCGCGCTGGTCTCCCTGGGCTGGACCCAGATGACCCGTGTCATGCGCGGTTCGGTCATCACGGTCAAGCAGGCCGACTTCGTGACGGCCGCCAAGGCGCTCGGCGCAGGCACCAGCCGGATCCTGTGGAAGCACATCCTGCCGAACGCGGTCGCCCCGGTGATCGTCGTCGCCACCATCGCGCTCGGCGGCTACATCGCCACCGAGGCGACGCTGAGCTTCCTCGGCATCGGTCTGCAGGACCCGACCATCTCCTGGGGCATCGACATCAACACCGCCCAGAAGGTGATCCGGACCGCCCCGTTCGCCCTGTTCTTCCCCGCCGGAATGCTGAGCCTCACGGTTCTGGCCTTCATCATGCTCGGCGACGCGGTGCGCGACGCCCTCGACCCGAAGCTCCGCTGAGAGAAGAGGTGACGACCCGATGACCACCGTGATCGAGAACAACAACCAGAAGAGCGGCCGACTCGAAGTTGGCACCCCGCTGCTGGAGGTCAAGAACCTCCACGTGGAGTTCCACACCCGGGACGGCATCGCGAAGGCCGTGAACGGCGTCAACTACTCCGTCGCGGCCGGCGAGACGCTCGCCGTGCTCGGAGAGTCCGGCTCCGGCAAGTCCGTGACCGCCCAGACCATCATGGGCATCCTGGACATGCCGCCCGGCAAGGTGACGCAGGGCGAGATCCTGTACCGCGGCCAGGACATGCTCAAGATGGGCAACGAGGAGCGGCGCAGGATCCGCGGCCAGAAGATCGCGATGATCTTCCAGGACGCGCTGTCCTCGCTCAACCCCGTGCTCAGCGTGGGCTACCAGCTCGGCGAGATGTTCCGGGTGCACCAGGGCGCTTCCAAGAAGGACGCCAAGGAGAAGGCCATCGAGCTGATGGACCGGGTGCGCATCCCGGCCGCCAGGCAGCGCGTCGGCGACTACCCGCACCAGTTCTCCGGCGGCATGCGCCAGCGCATCATGATCGCCATGGCGCTCTCGATGCAGCCCGACCTGATCATCGCGGACGAGCCCACCACCGCCCTGGACGTCACCGTCCAGGCCCAGGTGATGGACCTGCTCGCGGAGCTCCAGGCCGAGTACAACATGGGCCTGATCCTGATCACCCACGACCTCGGCGTGGTCGCCGACGTCGCGGACAAGATCGCCGTGATGTACGCCGGCCGGATCGTCGAGACCGCCCCGGTGCACGACCTGTACGCCAACCCGGCGCACCCGTACACCAAGGGCCTGCTCCGCTCGATCCCGCGCCTGGACCAGAAGGGTCAGGAGCTCTACGCGATCCAGGGCCTGCCCCCGAACCTGCTGAAGGTCCCGGCCGGCTGCGCGTTCAACCCCCGCTGTGACGTCGCCACCGACCTGTGCCGCACGGAGATCCCGGCGCTGCACCAGGTGACCGACAAGGACGGCAAGGAGCTCACCGGCCGCCGCAGCGCGTGCCACCTCTGGAAGGAGACCCTCCATGGCTGAGCCCATCCTGGAGGTCAAGGACCTGGTCAAGCACTACCCGCTGAGCCAGGGCATCCTCTTCAAGAAGCAGGTCGGCGCGGTCAAGGCGGTCGACGGCATCTCCTTCGAGCTGGCGAAGGGCGAGACGCTCGGCATCGTCGGCGAGTCCGGCTGTGGCAAGTCCACGCTGGCCAAGGTGCTGATGAACCTGGAGCGGGCGACCTCCGGCCAGGTGCTGTTCAAGGGCGAGGACATCTCCAAGCTGTCCGGCCAGGCCCTCAAGGCCGTCCGCCGGAACATCCAGATGGTGTTCCAGGACCCGTACACCTCGCTGAACCCGCGCATGACGGTCGGCGACATCATCGGGGAGCCGTTCGAGATCCACCCCGAGGTGGCGCCCAAGGGCGACCGCCGCAAGGCCGTCCAGGACCTGCTGGACGTCGTGGGTCTGAACCCGGAGTACATCAACCGGTACCCGCACCAGTTCTCCGGCGGCCAGCGCCAGCGCATCGGCATCGCCCGCGGTCTCGCGCTCAAGCCCGAGATCATCATCTGCGACGAGCCGGTCTCCGCCCTGGACGTGTCCGTCCAGGCGCAGGTGATCAACCTGCTGGAGAAGCTGCAGGGCGACTTCGGCCTGTCGTACATGTTCATCGCGCACGACCTCTCCATCGTCCGGCACATCTCCGACCGCGTCGGCGTGATGTACCTCGGCAAGATGGTCGAGATCGGCACCGACGAGCAGATCTACGACAACGCCACCCACCCGTACACCCAGGCGCTGCTCTCCGCGGTGCCGGTGCCGGACCCGACGGCGCGCGAGAACCGCGATCGGATCATCCTGACCGGTGACATCCCCTCGCCGGCCAACCCGCCGTCCGGCTGCCGCTTCCGCACCCGCTGCTGGAAGGCGGAGGACCGTTGCGCCGAGGAGATCCCGCTGCTCGCGGTGCCCTCGGTGCTGAAGGGCCCGGCCGCGCACGAGTCGGCCTGTCACTTCGCCGAGGTCCGGGAGCCGGCCGCCGCCTGACTCCCTGTGGCATCCCCGGAAGGGCCCGTGGCTTCGCGCCGCGGGCCCTTCCGTCGTTCCGTCAACTCACGGGGCGTCCGGTGCACCCGTCCGGGTGCACCTGACTCGCGCCGTCGTCCGGGCGCGCTTCTCATGGGGTGTGATGCGACACACACCACGAGGAGGGACTTCCATGCCCGTAGCCGCCCGTGCTCGCTGGGTCCTCGCCGCTGCGACATCCGTGGCCCTGGTGGCCACCGGGTGCAGCAGCGGCGGCGGCGGAAGCAGCAACAGCTCGTCGGACAGCAGCAAGAGCTTCAGCTACCAGAGCAGTGAGCCGCAGAACCCGCTGCAGCCGGCCAACGCGAACGAGGTCGGCGGTGGTCGCATCATCCAGAACCTCTTCAAGGGGCTGGTCGACTACGACCCCGCCACCGCCAAGATCCGGATGCAGGTCGCCGACAAGATCGACACCAGCGACTCCCAGACCTTCGACGTCACGCTGAAGGACGGCTGGAAGTTCCACGACGGCACGCCGGTGCACGCCAAGAACTTCGTGGACTCCTGGAACTGGAGCGCGACCACCAGCAACAACCAGATCAACAGCTCCTGGTTCTCCGACATCGAGGGGTACCAGGACGTCCACCCCGGCAGCGGCCAGCCGACCGCGACCAAGATGTCCGGCCTGACCGTGGTCGACGACCTGCACTTCACCGTCAAGCTCAGCAACAAGGTCTCGTACTTCGAGTACAAGCTCGGCTACATCGCCTTCTCCCCGCTGCCGGACGCCTTCTTCAACGACCCGACCGGGTACGGGCAGAAGCCGGTGGGCAACGGCCCCTACCAGTTCGTCAGCTGGAACCACAACACCGAGGTCGTCACCAAGGCCTTCCCGGACTACCAGGGCGTCGACAAGCCGAAGAACGGCGGCATCGTCTTCAAGATGTACACCACGTCCGAGGCCGCCTACGCCGACCTCCAGTCCAGCAACCTGGACGTGATGGACCAGGTGCCGCCGTCCGCGCTGGCGACGTACAAGAGCGACCTCGGAGACCGGGCGATCGACGCCCCGCAGGGCGCCATCCAGAACATCGGCTTCACCCTCTACCAGGCCGACTGGGCCGCGCCCGACAAGGCCAAGGTGCGCCAGGGCCTGTCCATGGCGATCGACCGCGACACCATCACCAAGACGGTGCTGCAGAACTCCCGCAAGCCGGCCACCGCCTGGGTGGCCGAGGGCGTCGAGGGCTACAAGGACGGCGCCTGCGGCGACTTCTGCAAGTTCGACCCCGCCAAGGCCAAGCAGCTGATCAGCGACGGCGGCGGCGTCCCCGGCAACAAGCTGCTGATCACCTACAACTCCGACGGCGGCCACAAGGAGTGGGTCGACGCGGTCTGCAACTCGATCCGGCAGAGCACCGGCGTCGAGTGCCTCGGAGACCCGAAGCCCGACTTCAAGACCGCCCGCGCCGCGATCACCGGGCACCAGGTCAACGGCGCCTTCCGCACCGGCTGGGTGCAGGACTACCCGCTGAACGCCAACTTCCTGTCCGACGTGTACCGCACCGGCGCCGCGGCCAACGACTTCGGCTACAGCAACCCGCAGTTCGACCAGGCGGCCACCAAGGCCGACGAGGCCGCCAGCGTCGCCGACACGGTGACCGGCTACCAGCAGGCCGAGGCGGTGCTGCCGAGCGGGATGCCGGCCATCCCGCTCTGGTACTACCGCACCAACTCGGGTTACTCGACCAAGGTGCAGAACGTGAAGTTCGACTCCTTCGGAAACCCGGCCTGGACCCAGGTCGAGGTCAAGGGCTGATCCCCCGACCCCTCGCGCCGGCCCCGCCCTTCCCGCACGGAGGGCGGGGCCCGGCCCTCCGTGCGGGAAGGGCACGTCTAGGAAGGAGGCTCGGATGGGCAGTTACGTGCTGCGGCGGGTGCTGCAGATGATCCCGGTGTTCTTTGGCACCACGCTGCTGATCTTCCTGATGGTCTACACGCTGCCGGGCGACCCGGTGTCGGCGCTGTTCGGCGAGAAGGCCGCCGACCCGGCCATCGTGGCCAGCATCAAGCACAAGTACTTCCTGGACCAGCCGGTCTGGAAGCAGTACCTGCACTACATGGGGAACCTCTTCCAGGGGGACTTCGGGACGAGCTTCACCGGCCGCCCCGTCTCCGAGATCATGGCGACCGCCTTCCCGGTCACCATCCGGCTCGCGCTGATGGCCTTCGTCTTCGAAGTGGTCCTCGGCCTCGCCCTGGGTATGGCCTCCGGCCTCCGGCGCGGCAGCGTCCAGGACACCCTGGTGCTGATCCTCACCCTGGTGGTGATCTCGATCCCGGTCTTCGTGCTGGCCTACATCGCGCAGACGATCTTCGCCACCAACCTCGGCTGGGTCACCCCGACGGTGCAGGACTCCACCGACCTCTCCCAGCTGATCCTGCCCGCGATCGTGCTGGGCTCGCTCTCGCTCGCGTACGTCGCCCGGCTCACCCGGACGTCCATCGGCGAGAACCTGCGGGCCGACTACATCCGCACGGCGGTCGCCAAGGGGCTGCCCCGGCGGACCGTCATCTCCCGCCACCTGCTGCGCAACTCGCTGATCCCGGTGGTCACCTTCCTCGGCACCGACCTCGGCGCCCTGATGGGCGGGGCGATCGTCACCGAGGGCATCTTCAACGTGCAGGGCGTCGGCAACGTCCTGTACCGGGCGATCAACCAGAAGGAAGGCCCCACCGTGGTCGGCATCGTGACCGTCCTGGTGATCGTCTACCTCGTCGCCAGCCTGCTCGTCGACCTGCTCTACGCGGTCCTGGACCCGAGGATCCGCTATGCCTGACGTCCACGACGAGAACTCGTACGAGCCGCGCCCCAAGCCCGGGGTCTCGCACCTCGACTACGCCGGGGAGCAGGGCATGGCGGTCGAGCAGGAGACCCTGGTCGAGCCCGACCCGGCCAAGCGGGAGGAGGCCCGCAGCCTCTGGGGCGACGCCTGGCGGGACCTGCGCCGGCGGCCGATCTTCCTGATCTCCGCCGTGCTGATCCTGCTGCTGGTCGTCATGGCGGTCTTCCCCTGGGCGTTCACCGACGCCGACCCGCGCAAGGCCGACCTGATCCACGACTACCTCAGGCGGCCGGACTGGACGGACTTCTTCGGTGCCGGCTGGTTCGGCTACGACGGGCAGGGCCGGTCGATCTACGCCCGGGTGGTGTACGGCGCCCGCGCCTCGATCACCGTCGGCATCTGCGTGACCCTGTCGGTCACCGTGCTCGGCGGACTGGCCGGCATGGTCGCCGGCTACTTCGGCGGCGCCGTCGACGCGGTGATCTCCCGGATCACCGACATCTTCTTCGGCCTCCCGCTGCTGCTCGGCGCCCTGGTGCTGCTGAACGCCTTCACCACCCGCACGGTGTGGAGCGTGGTCATCGCGCTGGCCTTCCTCGGCTGGACCCAGATCGCCCGCGTCATGCGCGGCGCCGTGCTGACCGTCAAACAGTCCGACTACGTGGTGGCCGGCCGGGCGCTCGGCGCCGGGACGGGGCGGCTGATGTTCCGGCACATCCTGCCGAACGCGATCGCCCCCGTGATCGTCGTCGCCACCATCGCGCTCGGCGGCTACATCGCCACCGAGGCGACGCTGAGCTTCCTCGGCATCGGTCTGCAGGACCCGACCATCTCCTGGGGCATCGACATCTCCTCCGCCCAGAAGGTGATCCGGACGGCGCCGTACGTGCTGTTCTTCCCGGCCGTGGCGCTCTCCGTCACCGTGCTGGCCTTCATCATGCTGGGCGACGCGGTGCGCGACGCCCTCGACCCGAAGCTTCGCTGAGCGAGGGGAGCGCAACGTGAGTACAGCTGTGGACGCCAGCAGGTCCGAGCGGGCCGCGTCGTACGAGGGGCCGCTGCTCGACGTCCGCGACCTGCACGTCGAGTTCGTCACCCGGGACGGCGTGGCCAAGGCGGTCAACGGGGTCGACTACAGCGTCCGGGCGGGGGAGACGCTCGCGGTGCTCGGCGAGTCCGGTTCGGGCAAGTCGGTGACCGCGCAGGCGATCATGGGCATCCTGGACATGCCGCCGGCCCGGATCCCGCGCGGGGAGATCCGCTTCCGCGGTCGGGACATGCTGAAGATGGGCAACGAGGAGCGGCGCAGGATCCGCGGCCAGAAGATCGCGATGATCTTCCAGGACGCGCTGTCCTCGCTCAACCCGGTGCTGACGGTGGGCTTCCAGCTCGGCGAGATGTTCCGCGCCCACCGGGGGGCGTCCCGCAAGGAGGCCAAGGACAGGGCCGTCGAACTGATGGACCGGGTGCGGATCCCGGCGGCCAAGCAGCGGGTGAACGACTACCCGCACCAGTTCTCCGGCGGCATGCGCCAGCGCATCATGATCGCCATGGCGCTGGCCCTGGAACCGGACCTGATCATCGCGGACGAGCCCACCACCGCGCTGGACGTCACCGTCCAGGCGCAGGTGATGGACCTGCTCGCGGAGCTCCAGGCGGAGTACAACATGGGCCTGATCCTGATCACCCACGACCTCGGCGTGGTCGCCGACGTCGCCGACAAGATCGCCGTGATGTACGCCGGCCGGATCGTCGAGACCGCCCCGGTGCACGAGCTGTACGCGCGCCCCGCGCACCCGTACACCCGCGGCCTGCTGGACTCCATCCCGCGGCTGGACCAGAAGGGCCAGGAGCTCTACGCCATCAAGGGCCTGCCGCCCAACCTGCTGCGGATCCCCAAGGGCTGCGCCTTCAACCCGCGCTGCCCGCGGGCGCAGGACCGCTGCCGGGCCGAGGTGCCGGAGCTGTACCCGGTCGCCGAGGACGACGGCGCCCCGCTGGCCGGGCGGGGCAGCGCCTGCTTCTTCTGGAAGGAGACCCTCCATGGCCGCTAACGGGTCCACCGCACTGGGTGCCGCGGTGCCGGAGGAGGCCGCCTTCGCCCAGGAAGTGCCGCGCGGCGAGCCGATCCTCGAAGTCCGGGACCTGGTCAAGCACTTCCCGCTGACCAAGGGCGTGCTGTTCAGGAAGCAGGTCGGCGCCGTGAAGGCCGTCGACGGGGTCTCCTTCGACCTGAGGCAGGGCGAGACGCTGGGCGTCGTCGGCGAGTCCGGCTGCGGGAAGTCCACGCTGGCCAAGGTGCTGATGAACCTGGAGCCGGCCACCGGGGGATCGGTCCGCTACAAGGGCGAGGAGATCTCCCGGCTGTCCGGGTCGGCGCTGAAGGCCGTCCGCCGCAACATCCAGATGGTGTTCCAGGACCCGTACACCTCGCTGAACCCGCGCATGACGGTCGGCGACATCATCGGGGAGCCCTTCGAGATCCACCCCGAGGTGGCGCCCAAGGGGGACCGCCGCAAGGCCGTCCAGGACCTGCTGGACGTGGTCGGGCTCAACCCCGAGTACATCAACCGCTATCCGCACCAGTTCTCCGGCGGGCAGCGCCAGCGCATCGGCATCGCAAGGGGGTTGGCGCTCAGGCCGGAGATCATCATCTGTGACGAGCCGGTCTCCGCGCTGGACGTGTCGGTGCAGGCGCAGGTGATCAACCTGCTGGACAAGCTGCAGGGGGAGTTCAACCTCTCGTACATGTTCATCGCGCACGACCTCTCCATCGTCCGGCACATCTCGGACCGGGTCGGCGTGATGTACCTCGGCAAGATGGTCGAGATCGGCAGCGATGCCGAGATCTACGACCACGCCACCCACCCGTACACCCAGGCGCTGCTCTCCGCCGTCCCCGTGCCGGACCCGACGGCCAGGGAGTCGCGGGACCGGATCGTGCTCACCGGGGACGTGCCCTCGCCGGCCAACCCGCCGTCCGGCTGCCGCTTCCGCACCCGCTGCTGGAAGGCGCAGGACCGCTGCGCGGCCGAGATCCCGCTGCTCGCCTCGCCGTCCTGGCTGGGCGGGGCGGCCCGGCACGACTCGGCGTGTCACTTCGCGGCGGAGCGCGAAATCGGGCAGAGCGCGGCGGAGCGCGAAATCGGGCAGAGCGCGGCGGAGCGCGAGATCGGGCAGAGCGCGACGGAGCGCGAGGTCGGGCAGGGCGGTACCGAGCCCGGTTAGCGGCTCGCGAGACCCAGGGCGCGCCCCCGCACCGGGGGTGCGCCCTTTCTTGTGATGGAAAAGAGACGTGCCGCGCGATTCCGCAAGTGGGGTCGGGTCGTTGATAGTTGCTCTGCGCGTACAGGTGCTCGCCGCTGCGCTGGGGGAGGGCTGCTCGGATGGACATGGTGGAGGTGATCGGCGGCGGTCGGGAGAACCTGGTGCCCGGGACCCCGCTGCTGGAGGTCGACGACCTGCACGTCGAGTTCCGTACCCGGGACGGCGTGGCCAGGGCTGTCAACGGGGTGAGCTACTCGGTGTCGGCCGGGGAGACGCTGGCGGTGCTGGGTGAGTCCGGTTCGGGCAAGTCGGTGACCGCGCAGGCGATCATGGGCATCCTGGACACGCCGCCCGGGCGGATCACCGGCGGGCGGATCCTCTACCGCGGCGAGGACCTGCTGACCATGGGCTCCAGGGCCCGGCGGTTCGTCCGGGGCCAGAAGATCGCGATGATCTTCCAGGACGCGCTGTCCTCGCTCAACCCGGTGCTCAGCGTGGGGTACCAGCTCGGCGAGATGTTCCAGGTGCACCGCGGCGCCAGCCGCAAGGAGGCCAGGGAGAGGGCCATCGAGCTGATGGACCGGGTGCGGATCCCGGCGGCCAGGCAGCGCGTCGGCGACTACCCGCACCAGTTCTCCGGCGGCATGCGCCAGCGCATCATGATCGCCATGGCGCTCTCCATGGAGCCGGACCTGATCATCGCGGACGAGCCCACCACCGCGCTGGACGTCACCGTGCAGGCCCAGGTGATGGACCTGCTGGCCGAGTTGCAGCACGAGTTCCACATGGGGCTGATCCTGATCACCCACGACCTCGGCGTGGTCGCCGACGTCGCGGACACGATCGCGGTGATGTACGCGGGCCGGATCGTCGAGACGGCCCCGGTGCGCGACCTGTACGCGCGCCCCGCCCACCCGTACACCCGGGGACTGCTCGACTCGATCCCGCGGCTGGACCAGAAGGGGCAGAACCTCCACGCCATCAAGGGCCTGCCGCCCAGCCTCCTGGAGATCCCGCAGGGCTGCGCGTTCAACCCGCGCTGCGACCGGGTGCAGGACCGCTGCCTGAGCGAACTCCCGCCGCTGGTGCCGATGGTGGACGCCGAGGGCGCCGAGCTGCCGGGCCGTCGCAGCGCCTGCCACTTCTGGCGGGAGACCCTGCACGGCTGAGGGCGCCGGGGCGCCGCCGGCGCCTACCGCTCGAAGCCGACGTTCTCCCAGACGATGTCGGACAGCCCCTGGGCGCCGATGTTGGCGAGGTTGGCGCGGGCGCCGTACAGCTGCGGGCGCTGGTAGAGCGGCAGCACGCCGGCCACCTTCCACAGCTCGCCGTCGGCCTGGTTGATCGCCTCGGAGGCGGTGGCCGCGTCGGGTGCGGCGGCGGCGCGGTCGAGGGCGGCGTCCACCGCCGGGCTGCCCGTGCCGACGTGGTTGGTGCCGCCGTTCTGGACGAAGTCGGCGCGGTTGCCGCTGGCCGGGAAGGGCGTGCCGAGCAGCGAGTACGCGGTGATGTCGAAGTCGCCGCGGTTGACGTACTTGTCGAAGAACTCGTTGGCGGCGGAGGTGACCGTGGTGACCTTGACACCGATGTCCTTGAGCGTCCTGGTGGCGCTGTCGGCCTCGCTCTGCGCCTGGGTGACGCCGGCCGGGACGACCATCCGCAGGTTCAGCTCGCGGCCGTTGCGCTTGCGGACGTCGCCGTCGAGCCGCCAGCCGGCCGCGTCCAGCTTGCGGGCGGCCTCGGCGGGGTCGTAGCGGCTGAGGCCGAGGGAGTTGTCCCGGTAGGCGTTCTGGTTGGCGACCAGCAGGTGGTTGTTGAGCGGGGCGGCGGGCCAGTCCAGGCCGTTCAGGTCGGAGCGGATGACGGCGTCCCGGTTGATGGCCTGGAAGACGGCCTGGCGGACGGTCGCGTCGCTGAGTGCCGGGGTGCGGGCGTTGAGGGTGAGCTGGCGGAAGTCGGGCCCGCCGGCCCGGCGGACGGCGGCGCCCTTGGTGCTCTTGATGGTCTGGTAGCCGGCGACGTCCGGGCCGTTGTTGAAGAGGTCGATCTCGCCCTTGGCGAAGGCGGGGGCCATGGCGTTGGGCAGCATGGCGTGGAAGACGATCCGGTCCAGCATCGGCTTGTCGCCCCACCAGGCGGGGTCGGCGACCAGTGTGATGGTCTGGGCGGCGCGGTCCAGCCGTTCGACCTTGAACGGGCCGGCGGTGACCGGGATCGCGTCCAGGTAGGCGGAGTTGAACAGCTCCGGGGTGGCGAGCCGGCTCGCGGGCAGCAGCGGGGCGTTGGCGGCGCCGTTGAACATCGACTGCCACTCGGAGAACGGCCGGTCGAAGGTCATCACCGCCTGGAAGTCGTCCTTGCCCCGCTCGACCGAGGAGACCTGTTCGAAGCCGGTGTTGCTGGCGGGCCGGTAGGCCGGGTCCTTCCCGTTCAGCGCCCGCCAGTTGGCTTCGAGGTCGCGCCAGGTGATCGGGGTGCCGTCGGACCAGTGGGCCTTCGGGTTGAGCGTCCAGACGACGACCTGCCGGCCGTCCCGCAGCTCCGCGTGGGCGTCTTGCAGGTAGGCCGGGTTGACGGTCTGGGTGCCGGCCGCGTCGGAGCGGAAGAAGGTCGGCAGCAGCGGCTTGCTGACGCTGATCGTCGAGGACTCGCTGCCGTCGGTCTGGATCGGCGACCACTGGCGGGAGAACTGGGCGATCGCCAGGTGCAGGGTGCCGCCCTGGCGCAGCTGGGAGCGCTCGCGCGGGTTGACGTCGATCGAGGTGAGCTTGGGGGCCCCGGTGGCGGACGGCCCGTCCGCGGCGGCGCCGCCCTGGCCGGAGGCGCACGAACAGAGCGTCAGTGAGAGCGACAGGGCGGTGAGACCGGCGAGCAGAGCCGTCCGGTGCTGGAGGCGGCGGCTCATCGGCGTGCTCCCCGAGGTGGCTGTGGCGGAAGGTGTGGCGTCACATCTTGCTGACCGGGAGGGGGAGTTGTCGAGGGGCGGGCCGGATGCCGGCCCGCCCCCCGATCGGTGCGGTCGCTGCTCAGGCGACGGTGAACTTGAAGGTGCGGTCCTTCTCGCCGGTCTTGTCGAGCAGCGAGGTGACGGCGTCCGCGACGTCCTGCGGGGTGATCGCGGCGCTCTGGCCGTTCTTCTTGACCTTCACCTTGTCGAACACGCTGCCCAGCTGGCCGTTCAGCGCGTCGAGGTCCCACTTGGGCACGATCTTGCCGGAGGCGTCCGGGACGAGCGTGAGCGTCTTGGCGGCGACCTGCTTGCCGAAGATCCACTTCTTGGCGCCGGCCAGGACGTACACGTTGCCGTTGAGCGCGGACTTGCCGAGGCTGTCCGCGGCGGCTTGCAGGGCCTGCGGGGAGACCTTGGGCTGGGCGGCCGTCACGGCGAGCGCGATCGGCTGCTCGGGCTTGCCGGCGGCGCGGTCGCGGTAGGCCTGCTCGACCACGTCGAGGGCGCTCGCCGAGTCGACGGCCTGGCCGGCCCGGCCGGGCACCACGACCGGGTCGCCGTTGTCGGCGAACTTGACGTAGCCCTCCTGAAGGCCCTGGCCCGAGCCGGAGGCCAGGGTGTCCAGGGCGGCCTTGAGCTTGGCCCGGTCCACCTTGACGTCCGGTGCGACCGCCTTGGTGCCGCCCTTCAGCGACTTGATGACGTCGACCGGGCTGTAGCTGTGCTGGGCGAGGCCGTCCACGGTGCCCGTGGTGTCGAAGCTCAGCCCGGCGACGGTCGGGTCGAGGTTCAGCGCCTGGTCGCCGACCTTCAGCTTGAGCGGCTGCTGGCCGGTCTTGCCGACGGTCTCGTCGAGCTGGTGGATCGCCTGGTCGCGGCTGTTGCCGCCGATGTCGGTGCCGAGCACCACGGTGCCCTTGGGGATGTCGGACTGGTTGAGCATCAGGCCGGTGCCGTACGCGGCGGCGCCGAGGAACAGCACGAAGCCGAAGCCGTACACGCCCAGCTTGACCAGCTTCTTGCCGGCGCTGGCCTTCGGCTTGGCCTTGCCCTTGGTCTTGGCGGGCGCGGGCGCGGGCGCGGGCGCGGGCGCGGACTCGGTCCTGGCCGGCTGCGGTGCGGGCCGGGGGCCCGGGGCGGGGGTCGGCAGCGGGGTGAACTCGGTGGCCTCCGGGTCCGGTCCGGGCTGCTGCGGGTGCCCGGGGGCGGTACCGGGGGCGCCGGGGAAGAGCCCGCCGGGGGCCGGGTGGGCGAAGGTGTCCTGGCCCGGCGCGGCGGGGCGCTGGGCGGCGAACGGGTCGGCACCGGCCGGGGCCGAGGCGAACAGGCCGGGCTGCGGGCGGACTTCGCCGCCGTGCGCGGCGCCGTTCTGCGGAAGGCCCGGTATGGCGGCGGGCGGCGGGGTGCCCTCGCGGATCGGCTCGAAGCCGTCGACCGAGGTGTCCTCCGGGTCCGTCGCGCCGGCCGCCGGGCCCTGCGGGCGGGCGCCCGGGCGCGGGCCCTGCTGCGGCCGTCCGTCGGACTGCCGGCCGTTGCGCCGGCCGCCGTTCTGCTGGGCGTCCTGCTGCGGGCGGTCGTCGCGCCGGCCACGGGCTCCGGCCGTGGGCGCCATCGGGGCGAACGGGTCGGCGGTGGGCGGCGCGAAGGGGGAGGCGGCCTCGTACACGCCGGGCTCCTCCGCCGGGGCCTGCGCACCGGGGCCGGCGGGGAACGGCGCACCGTTCGGATTCGGGGCCGGGTTCGGGGCCTGGGCCTGGGCGGGCACCGGTCGGCCGTTCGGACGGGCCGCGCCCTGGGCGGGGCGGGCACCGTTCGGGCGGGCGCCGGGGGCCGGGGCGGCCGTCGGCCGGGGCTCGGCGGCGGCGGGCGCGGCCGGGGCCTCCGGCGCGCCCGGGGTGTTCGGGGCACCGGCCGGTACGGCGGTCGGCGCCGGCTCGGCCTTCTTCTGCCGGGGCCGGAACCAGGCGCCGGTGGACTCGGCCTCGGACGTCGCCGGCGGGATCGGCGGGACCTGCCACTCCGGCGGCAGTTCCGGCGGGGTGGCCGTGCGGGCGCCGCCCTCCATCACCCCGAGGACGGGGGAGGAGGGCGCGGACCGGTGCCGCGGGCCGCCCGGCTCGGGGACGGCCGCCGGGGCCTCCTCGCCCGGGCCGTCCTCGTTCTTGACGGTGCTGCGGACCACGACCGGCGGGATCGGGCGCGACCCGGGGATGTTGATCCGGACCCGGGTCGTCAGGGTGGTCTCGGTCTTCGGGCCGTCGTCCTCGCCGCCCGACGCGGCGCCCTGGGCGGCACCGGCCCGGTCGCCGCCCGGGAGCCCCGGTGTGCCGTAGGGCGGGGTGCCCGACGGGTAGGCGTCCGGACCCGTACGCCGGGGCGTCGGGTGGGCGTTGTCAGATTCGCGGCTGCTCAATGCTGCTCTGCTCCGGGTTCGCGGGCGGGCCGTGCGGCGCGACCGCGGTTCGTGGTCGCCGGGCCTGGGCGGGCGGCGGTCGGGTACGGCGTTCTGCGGGACCACCATACTGGGAAGAACAGAGCGGCGAACGGCTTCGGACAGATCCTGATACGTCCGGTTCCTCCGGTATGAGAGTACGGCCGCGCGCTCCTGACTGCGCGTCGTGCGCGGTGCGTACGTGCCCCGCGGGCGGGTTCAGCGCGGCGGGCCGGGCACGCCCGGGAACCAGCTGCCGCGGGTCGGCAGGGTGGCGCAGATCACGCCCAGGACCGAGCCGCCGAACAGCCAGCCGAGCGAGGTGGCGTTGGACCACAGCACGTTGTCGCCCTCCGGCCGGGGCACGATCACCAGCAGCATCGCCATGAACCAGCCGGCCGCGGGCAGTGCCGCGCCCAGCCGGGTGCCGGTGACCCGTAGGCCGCCGTAGAAGGTGGCGCCGGTCGCCGCGAGCGCCAGCAGGACCCCCACGGGCGGCCACAAGGCCTGCACGAAGGATCCGCAGACCGACACCGCGACACCCAGCAGGAAGAACAGGACGTAGGCCGCGATCCGGGCGGCGCGCGGGGGCTGAGGCTCGGCCAGCCGTTCCCCGCGGGTGCCGAGGACGGCCGCCGGGAACGAGCGGCGCGGCGGCCGGGCGGCGGCGGGCTCGGTCATCGGACGCTCTCCTCGGCGGTGGCGGTGGCGGTGGGCAGCGGGTCGGCGGCGGGCGACAGCCCCGCGAACAGGTCGTCCTCGGGCCGTTCCGGCCCGGCCTGGCCGCGTACCAGCTGGTAGTACTCGGTGGCGACCAGCGGCTGGCCGAGGTCGTTGGAGAGCGCGAAGAAGGCGCCGTCCACGGTGATCTGAGTGGCGTGCGCGGCCATCGCGGCGGCCTTGCGCCCGGCGTACGCGGAGCCGTCCAGCACGGTGGTGACCACCTCGTCGGCCACCACCCCGGGAACGTCGGCGGGCCGGGCCGTCCCGGGGAAGGACGCCCGGGCGGCGGTCTCGGCGAGCCCGGCCTCGATCACCGAGCGGGGCATCCGGTTCCAGTACACCTTGGCGATCCGCCAGGCCGGGCCCAGCTCCGGGCGGTGCGCCGGATCGGCCGCCAGCTCGTACGCGCGCATCGCGACCCGGTGCGCCTGGATGTGGTCCGGGTGCCCGTAGCCGCCGTTCTCGTCGTAGGTGACCAGCACCTGCGGCCGGACCTCGCGGACCACCGCGACCAGGTGGCCGGCCGCCTCGTCGAGGTCGGCCCGCCAGAAGCAGCCGGGCACGTCGTTGTCGGGCAGGCCCATCATCCCGGAGTCGCGGTAGCGGCCAGGGCCGCCGAGGAAGCGGAGGTCGGTGACGCCGAGCGCGCGCATCGCCGCGGTCAGCTCGCCGATCCGGTACGCGCCGAGGGTGCCTTCCCGATCGGCCGTCAGATGGGCCAGCCCGGGCGGGATCACCTCGCCGCCCTCGCCGAGGGTGCAGGTCACCAGGGTGACCTGGGCGCCCTCGGCGGCGTACCGGGCCATGGTGGCGCCGTTGCCGATCGACTCGTCGTCGGGGTGGGCGTGCACCAGGAGCAGGCGGCGGCCGGTAGTCGCGGTCATGGGAGGAAGCCTAACGACCGCCGTGGCGGGGTCAGAGCTTCAGGCCGTTGATCATCCCGGCGAGGTTGCTGGTGACCTGGCTGATCGACGGCGCGATCGAGCTGGACGCCAGGTAGAAGCCGAGCAGCGCGCAGATGATCGCGTGCGCGAGCTTCAGCCCGGAGCGGCGGATCAGTACCACCACGATGACCAGCATCAGCATGGCTGCGGAGACGGACAAAGCCATGTCGGCTCACACCCCTTCTCGGGTGCGCCACCCCCTGGGGAGGGTGACGGTGGGACCGTACGGGACTTGCGGTCGGGCGACCGTGGCCGGGACGGGCCCGACGATCACTCGCCCGACCAGTCATACCCGATGAGTAAGGGGAGCATTACATTCGGTGAGTCTCCACACGCCGGGGTACGGAGGCACTCGTAGGGCGCATGGGCCGGTCGGAGGGGGTATGGGCGCCTTTGGGGCGTACTCGGGAACGATGCTCCGAACGAGTGATCACCGGCGCCCGGCAGCGGGAGTACGGCGTCGTAGGGTCTGGTGCCATGACCTCCCACACCCCTGCGGACACCTTCCCCCGGCAGTACGCGCGGACCCTGCGCTACACCGTCGGCGCGCCCCGCTCCTTCTCCGTCGCACCGGACGGCTCGCGGGTCGTCTTCCTGCGCTCCCGATCGGGCGGCGACCGGGCCAACCTGCTCTGGACCCTCGACACCGCCACCGGCGAGGAGCGGATCGCCGCCGACCCGGCCGTGCTGCTCGGCGGCGGCGAGGAGGACCTCTCGCCCGCCGAGAAGGCCCGCCGCGAGCGCAGCCGCGAAGGCTCGGCCGGCATCGTCGGCTACGCCCTGGACGCGGCCGGCCGGCTGGCCGCCTTCGCCCTCTCCGGCCGGCTGTTCACCGCCGACCTGGCCACCGGCGCCACCGCCGAACTGCCCGCCCAGGGCCCGCTGCTGGACCCGCGGGTCTCCCCGGACGGCAGCCACGTCGCCTACGCCAACACCGCCGGCGAACTGCGCCTCACCCGCGCCGACGGCACCGCCGACCGGGTGCTCGCCGAGCCCGACGGCCCGAACGTCACCTGGGGGCAGGCCGAGTTCATCGCCCAGGAGGAGATGAGCCGCGACCGGGGCTTCTGGTGGTCCCCCGACGGCGACCGGCTGCTGGTCGAGCGCGCCGACGACACCCCGGTGCGCCGCTGGTGGATCGCCGACCCGGCCAACCCGCAGCGCGAGCCCGCCGAGGTCGCCTACCCGGCCGCCGGCACCGCCGACGCCGAGGTCGGCCTCTGGGTGCTCGACCTGGACGGCGGCCGCACCGAGGTGGTCTGGGACCGCACGGCCTTCCCGTACCTCGCCCGGGTGCACTGGTCCGCGGGCGGCGTGCCGCTGCTGCTCGTCCAGGCCCGCGACCAGCGCAGCCAGCTGGTCCTCGGCCTCGACGTGGCCACCGGCGCCACCGAGGTGCTGTTCGAGGAGCGCGACGACGCCTGGCTGGAGCTGTTCCAGGGCGTCCCGGCCTGGACCCCGGACGGCAAGCTGGTCCGGATCTCCGACGAGGGCGGCGTGCGGGCGCTGGTGATCGGCGACCAGGCCGTCACCGGGGCCGACCTGCACCTGCGCTCGGTGGTCGCCGTCACCGACGCCGAGGTGCTGTTCACCGCCTCCGGCGGCGCCGCGGAGACCGACCCCGAGCCCGGCTGGATCGCCGTCGGCCGGATCAGCCACGACGGCAAGCGGCTCGGCTGGGAGTCCGCCAACGGCCGTCCGTTCACCTCCGTCACCAGCGCCGTGCACGCGGGCGGGATCACCGTGCGCGCCACCGCCGAGCCCGACCTGCCCGGCACCCTCGTCCAGGTCGCCCGCGACCTGCCCGAAGGCGTGGTCGTCGACGACGTCGCCACCATCGCCTCCTACGCCGAGACCCCGGTCATCACCGCCCGCCCGGTGTTCCGCTTCGCCGGCGAGCGCCGCATCCCGGCCGCGGTCTTCCTGCCCACCGGCTACGACCGCGAGCGGGACGGCCTGCTGCCCGTCCTGATGGACCCGTACGGCGGCCCGCACGGCCAGCGCGTCGTCCAGGCGCACAACCCGCACCTCAACTCGCAGTGGTTCGCCGACCAGGGCTTCGCCGTGGTCGTCGCCGACGGGCGCGGCACCCCCGGCCGCAGCCCGGCCTGGGAGAAGTCCATCGCCTTCGACTTCGCCGGGGCCACCCTCGACGACCAGGCCGACGCGTTGCAGGCGCTCGCCGAGGAGTTCCCGCTGGACCTCGGCCGGGTCGCCATCCGCGGCTGGTCGTACGGCGGCTACCTCTCCGCGCTCGCCGTGCTGCGCCGCCCCGACGTCTTCCACGCGGCCGTCGCCGGCGCGCCGGTGACCGACTGGGAGCTGTACGACACCCACTACACCGAGCGCTACCTCGGCCACCCGGCCGAGCGGCCCGAGGTGTACGCGGCCAACTCGCTGACCGGCTACGCCGCCGGGCTGGAGCGGCCGCTGATGATCATCCACGGGCTGGCGGACGACAACGTGGTCGCCGCGCACACCCTGCGGCTGTCCTCCGCGTTGCTCGCGGCCGGCCGCCCGCACACCGTGCTGCCGCTGTCCGGTGTCACGCACATGACGCCGCAGGAGGAGGTCGCGGAGAACCTGCTGCTGCTCCAGGTCGACTTCGTGAAGCGCGCGCTGGGCCTCTGACACCCAGCCTGACCTGCGGTCGTGCGGCCGGTACCCCTGACCCGGGTACCGGCCGCAGCCATGACATCCGTCATACCGAAGGCACGACGGCGGACACTGCCGCCGCACCCCGCCCGCACGGGACTCTGAGGTGGTGCGAACGACACCGATCGCGACACCGATCGCGACACCGATCGCGACCACGGGCGCGACACCACCAGGGGAGAAGAGCGGGACGATGAGCACCGAAGTGGCCGCCTTCCGCGGCGTCGGCAAGAGCTACGGGCGGGTGCGCGCCGTGGACGACCTCAACCTCGTGCTGCGCCCGGGCGAGACCGTCGCCCTGCTCGGCCCGAACGGCGCCGGCAAGTCCAGCAGTCTTGACCTGCTGCTCGGCCTGCGCCAGCCCGACCAGGGCAGCGTCACGCTGTTCGGCGGCACCCCGCGGGAGGCGATCGCGGCCGGCCGGGTCGGCGCGATGCTGCAGAGCGGCGGGCTGATGGCCGACGTCAAGGTCCGCGAACTGGTCGAGCTCGCCCGCGACGTGCACCCGCGCGGCCGGTCGGTCGAGGAGGTGCTGGCCGACGCCGGGATCACCGAACTGGCCGAGCGCCGGGCGGACAAGCTGTCCGGTGGCCAGGAACAGCGGGTCCGCTTCGCGCTCGCGATCGCGGGAGACAGCGACCTGATCGTGCTGGACGAGCCCACCACCGGCATGGACGTCACCGTCCGGCAGGCGTTCTGGGCGAGCATGCGGGCGCAGGCCGACGCCGGGCGCACGGTGCTGTTCGCCACCCACTACCTGGAGGAGGCGGACTCGATCGCCGACCGCGTCCTCGTCCTGCACCGGGGCCGGCTGATCGCCGACGGCAGCTCCGCCGAGATCAAGGCGCGCGCCGGAGCCCGTCGGGTCGCCTTCGAACTCCACGACGCGGACGGGGAGTTCGACGAAGGCGTGCTGCGCCTGCTGCCGGGCGTGCAGTCCCTGGACGTCACCGCCCGGGTGCCGGGCGTGCGGACCGTCCGGATCCGCACCGCGGACGCCGATGCCAGCGTCGCCGGGCTCTACCGGGCGGGCCTGTACCCGCGCGGGCTGGAAGTCACCGGCCTCGGCCTGGAACAGGCCTTCCTGACCATCACCGGCGCGCAGGACCAGCGCGAGGACGCGAAGGAGACCGTGCGATGACCACCCTGATCCGGCTGGAGATCCTGCGGACCTTCCGCAACCGGCGCTACCTGGTCTTCACCATCGCCTTCCCGGCGCTGATGTACTTCTTCTTCACCCACGCCTACGGCTCCTCCCCACTGGCCGGCGGCCTGTCGGCGAAGACCTACTTCATGGTCTCGATGGCCACCTTCGGCGCGGTCGGCGCGGTGCTCACCGGCAGCGCGCAGCGGATCTCGCTGGAGCGCAAGAGCGGCTGGGTGCGCCAGCTGCGGCTCACCGCGCTGCCCGGCCGGGCGTACACCCTCGGCAAGATCGCCGCGAGCTCGGTGACCACGCTGCCGGCGATCCTGGTGGTCTTCGCGCTCGGCGCGGTCCAGGGCGTGTCGCTCGGTGCGGCGCAGTGGGCCGGTCTGGCGGCGGCGCTGTGGCTGGGCAGCTTCGTGTTCGCGGCGCTCGGGGTCGCGCTCGGGTACGCGGCGGCGCCGGACTCGGTGCAGACCATCGTGATGATCACGTACATGGTGATGGCGCTGTTCGGCGGGACGTGGTTCCCGGTGAGCGGCTCGCTGGAGAAGTTCGCCCGGTTCAACCCGGTGTACCTGTACAACCAGCTGGCCGCGTTCACCCAGCCCGGGCACTCCCTGGACACCGGCGCGGTCGCCGGGCTGGCCGCCTTCCTCGCGGTGTTCGTCGTCGCCGCGGCGGCGCTGTACCGCCGCGACACCCGCCAGGCATGATGACCGGCATGACCGAGCCGCGCCAGACCCGCCGATCCGACGAGCAGCCGGAGGCGGGTCCGGCGCGCACGTCGTTCATGACCGTCCCGGGCTCGCCGATCGAGACCAGGCGGCAGCTGCTGGTCAAGGTCAGCTGGATGCTGCTGTGGACGATCTACCTGGCCTACCCGGTGGGCAACCTGCTGCACGGCGGGCACGGGACGGCCGCCCGGGTGTTCGGCTGGCTCTGCCTGGCGGTCTTCGTCGGCAGCTACGTCCTGCTGGTGATCTTCCGCTCGATGGTCGGGATGCGGCCCCGGGCCTGTCGGCTGATCGTCGCGATGATGGTCGTGCTCGCGAGCGTCTCGGCCTTCGTCCTCGGTGAGGCCTTCCTGACCCTCTTCACCTACGCCTCGGTGTGCGTCGCCGTGATCCTGCCGGTGCGCTACGCGCTGCCCGGTGTCGCCGCCATGGCCGCGCTCACCGCCACCGTCGGCGTGCTGAGCCACGCTGGCGGCGACACCATCCCCACCCTGGCCCTCACCTCCTTCCTCGCCGGCGCCGCGATGACCGGCATGCAGCGGCTGGTCGCCACCATGAAGGAACTGCGCGAGGCCCGCGCCGCCGTCGCCCACCTGGCCGCCTCCGAGGAACGGCTGCGCCTCTCCCGCGACCTGCACGACCTGCTCGGGCACTCGCTGTCGCTGATCACGCTGAAGAGCGAACTGGCCGGGCGGTTCATGGACGCAGGCAAGGACGAGGCGGCGCGGGCGCAGGTCGCCGACATCGAGCAGGTCGCCCGGCAGTCGCTGATCGACGTCCGGGAGGCGGTGACCGGCTTCCGCCGCCCCACCCTGCCGGTCGAACTCGCCGCCGCCCGCACCGCGCTGGCCGCCGCACAGGTCCGGCTGGAGGCCGCGCCGGAACTGGCCGACACCTGGCCGGGGCTCGCCGACGAGGAGGCGGGCGCGCTGGCCTGGGCACTGCGCGAGGCCGTCACCAACATCGTCCGGCACGGCGAGGGCGCCACCGTCTGCACCGTCACGGCCGACGAGAGCTGGGAGGGCGGCGGCGAGCGCTACGCCGTCCTGGAGATCGCCGACAACGGGCGCGGACCGGGCAAGTCCCAGCCGGGCAACGGGCTTTCAGGCCTGGAGGAGCGGCTGGCCCTGGTCGGCGGGCGGCTGGAGGCCGGGCCGGGCGAGCGGGGCCGGGGCTTCCGGCTCCGGGCCTTCGTCCCGCTGCGGATGGTCACCGCGCCGGCCGGCACGGAACCCGGCCGGTCGGGTTGACCGTCCTCCCCGGCATGGCTACCGCACTCATCCTCGGTTTCGACCCGCACACCGTCCCCGGCATGGACGGCGACGGCCTGCGGGCCGTCCTCGACGCCGAACTCGCCCGCTTCGCCGACCACGGCATCGACGCGTCGATGGCCCTGGTCGCGCCCGACGAGACGGCCGGGCCCGTGATCACCGCCGCCCTCGCCGGCCGGGACTGGGATGTCGTCGTCATCGGCGGCGGCATCCGCAAGCCCGAACCCGCCCTGCCCTTCTTCGAGCTCGTCGTCAACCTCGTCCGCCGCCACGCCCCGCAGGCCGCCATCGCCTTCAACACCAGTGGCTCCGACAGTGTCGAGGCCGCGCAGCGCTGGCTCTGACCCGCGTCCGGCGCGGGAAGTCGGCCTGGCCGACTTCCCGCGCCGGTTTCCTATGCCGACGGCCGGCCGTCGGTGAGGGCGCGGCCGAACCGGAGCGCGGGGCGGTCGTCGAGGGTGAGTTCGGCGACGACCGCGAAGCCGTTGCGGGTGAGGACGGTCTGGGAGGCGAGGTTGTCGAGGGTGGTGACGGCGGTCAGCGACGTGAGGGCGTAGTCCGCGGCGGCCAGCCGGCAGAGGTGGGCGACGGCGGTGGTGACGACGCCCCGGCCGGTCGCGTGTTCGCCGACGCGGTAGCCGAGTTCGGCGGTGCCGTCGGTGATGTCGACGAGGTTGACGCGGCCGAGGACGGCGCCGGCCGCGTCGAGGACGACGTGGAACCGGCAGACGCCGGAGTCCTGTTCGGCGAGCAGGGCGGCGTGGCGGGCCGGGAAATCGGCGAAGTAGGCGTCACCGCGGTCCGGAACGGTCCGCGCGAACCAGGCGCGGTTGGCGCGCTCGAAGGCCAGCAGGGCGTCGGCGTGGTCCGGGCGGAGGCGTTCCAGGTTCAGCATGCCGCCAGTCTGGCCCGCAGGCCTTCGGCGAGCCAGGCGAATACCTTCCGCGGCCTCTCCGGCGCCCCTCTAAGGTCGTGGCCATGAGTGACATTCAGAACGGGGCCCTGATCCGCGTGCTGCTCGCCGAGGACCAGGGGATGGTCCGGGAGGCGCTGGCGGCGCTGCTCGGGCTGGAGGGGGACATCGACGTCGTCGCGCAGGTGGGGCGCGGGGACGAGGTGGTGGCGGCGGTGCTGGCGCACGAGGTGCAGGTGGCCGTGCTGGACATCGAGATGCCGGGGATGACGGGCATCGAGGCGGCCGCCGAGCTGCGTCGGAACGCACCGGGGACGAGGGTGGTGATCGCGACGACCTTCGGCCGGCCGGGGTACCTGCGGCGGGCGATGGAGTCGGGGGCGGACGCGTTCCTGGTGAAGGACGCGCCGGCCTCGGAGCTGGCGGAGGCGATCCGGCGGGTGCTGCGCGGGGAGCGGGTGATCGATCCGGTGCTGGCGGCGGCCGCGCTGGCGGAGGGGGCGAACCCGCTGACGGCGCGCGAGCGGGACGTGCTGGGCGCGGCGGCGGACGGGGCGGTGAACGCGGACATCGCGCGGCGGCTGCACCTGTCGGAGGGGACGGTCCGCAACTACCTGTCGATGGCGATCCAGAAGACCGAGGCCCGCAACCGCACCGAGGCGGTGCGGATCGCCCGGGAGAAGGGCTGGCTCTGAGCGCGCCCCGGTTGATTCCGAGCGCGCCCCCGGCTGGTTCTGGGCGCGCCCCCGACTGGCTCCGAGCGAGTTCCCGGGCGGTCGTCAGTTGAGCCGGTGCCGGGCGGCCCGGGCCTCCTGGCGGACCTTGGCGGCGGTGTCGGGGTCGAAGGTGTCGAGGATCTGCGCGAAGGCGTCCATCTCGGCCGAGCCACCGAGGAAGTCGCCGGTGCGGACGAGGAGTTCGGCGCGTTCGAGGCGAAGCTGGGCGGGGTGGCGGGGCAGCAGGAGGGCGAGTTCGGTGGCCCAGAGCTGGGTGCGGGCGTGTTCGGGGCGGTCGGCGGCCCAGGCGCGGATGTTGCCGAGCACGCGCAGCACGAGGTCGAGCGGCTGGGCGGGGGTGAGCAGGTCGGGGCTGAACTCCTGCCCGGCGCCGCGGACCAGGCGTTCGGCGTCGTCCGGGTCGAGCAGCCGCCCGCCGTGGAAGGGGTCGGCGAGCACGTACTCGTCGCCGCCGCCCGGCCCGCCGACGGCGACGATGACGTGGCCGGGCAGCGCGATGCCGTGGACGGCGAGCCCGGCCCGCCGCCCGACCGCCATCCACACCAGGGACAGCATGATCGGCAGTCCGCGCCGCCGCCGCAGCACGTCGGGCAGCAGCGAGGATTCGAGCCGCCGGTAGTCGGACTGCCGCCCGTGGAAGCGTTCCCGCCCGCCGAGGACGGCGGCGAGCAGGGCGGCGGTCTCCTCCGGGCCGGCGGGGGCGCGTTCGGCGACGGCGAGCCGGACGGCGCTCGCGTGCCGGTCGAGGGCGGCCTCGCAGGCGGCGAGCAGGGCGTCCACGCTGGGCGGTTCCCCGGGGTCGTCCGGGTCGAGGACCGGGCCGTGTTCGGCGGCGGCGAGCAGGCAGAGCAGCACCGGGTCGGGATGCTCGGCGCGGGCGGCGGTCCGGAAGCGGTCTCTGCTCTGCTCGGTCACGGTGACGGCGACGGCTTTCGTACGACGGGCGGGCGAACGGCGGGCGAGGAGCGGCGGGCGGGCGGGGCGGCGGTGCGGGCGGGCGGGCGGTGCTACCCCTGGGGGAGAAGGGCGTAGTGGTAAGTGTGACTGGTCGTGAAGCCGAGTCCGTCATAGAGCGCGATCGCCCCGGTGTTGTCCGCCTCGACCTGGAGGTATCCACCGGTCGCCCCCTCCTCGGCGGCCCGGGCGGCGAGCACCGCCATGACGGTCG
Source organism: Kitasatospora sp. NPDC088861 (assembly GCF_044750105.1). Taxonomy (NCBI): domain Bacteria; kingdom Bacillati; phylum Actinomycetota; class Actinomycetes; order Kitasatosporales; family Streptomycetaceae; genus Kitasatospora; species Kitasatospora sp. NPDC088861. The sequence goes on along the minus strand of NZ_JBIVJF010000017.1, from coordinate 65,765 downwards.
TGGCCAGCCCGGCCCGCCGGGCGTACGGCGCGACCTCGATCGCGCCGAAGCAGGCCCAGGGCCCGTCGACGACGCAGCGTCCGATCGCCAGCGGCGGCTGTCCGGGGGCGCCCGGCACGGTGGCGAACCAGACCGACGGCCCGCCGTGCAGCACCTGCCGGGCGGCCCGTTCCAGCGCCTCGTCCTCGCCGACCCGGCGGTAGAGCGAGAGCCAGGCCGGGTCGGCGGTCCGGGCGAGCCGGACCCGCTCGGGCCCGGAGCCGGCCCGGGCGAGCCCGGCCAGCGGGGCGGTGCGCACCAGGGTGGGCGCGTAACGGGCTCCCAGCCGGTCGAGCTCGGCCCGCAACTCGTTCGGCGAGCCCGGGGTGATCACCTCGACGTACGCGGGAAGGCCGCGCGCCGCGTACCAGCGGTGGACGGCGGTGAGCGCGTCGGGCAGCGGCAGTCCGGGGTCACCGAGTGCCTGGACGGAGTTGGCGCGGCGGGTGAACCCGGCCGAGGCGCGCAGCGTCCACGCGCCGAGCGGCTCCTGTTCGACGGCGGGCCAGCCGCGGGCCGCGATCCGCTGGAGTTCGACGGGCGTGGCGGCGGGCAGCGGTGCGCGCCGGGCCGGGAAGAGCGGCACGACCTTGCCCGCGACCAGCAGCTTCTCGGGGAAGGAGACGGGGTCGCCGGTCCGCGGAGCGACCGTCAGTCCATGATCGTCCCACGATGTGAGCACGCCGATCGAATCCCGGAACACCGGCCGGTCGTCCACGAACCCCGAGAGGCGCCGGACGGACACGCGTCGTCCCACGTCAGAGCGATCTATCCGGACCTCCGGACGGTCCTGGGCCGGGCCGCCTGCCGTCATCTGGGCACCTCCTGTGCATTTGCGGTCTCCGACCCGCGATACTAGGGGCGGGCATCGACGACGCCGCGCTCACCGCGCACGCGAGCAGAACAGAACGGGCCGCCACGGCCCTTCCGAGGAGGAACGACAGCGTGACCTACGTCATCGCGCAGCCTTGTGTCGACGTGAAGGACAAGGCGTGCATCGAAGAGTGCCCGGTTGACTGCATCTACGAGGGCGAGCGATCGCTCTACATCCACCCGGATGAGTGTGTCGACTGTGGCGCTTGCGAGCCGGTCTGCCCGGTCGAGGCGATCTTCTACGAGGACGACACCCCGGAGGAGTGGAAGGACTACTACAAGGCGAACGTCGAGTTCTTCGACGATCTGGGTTCGCCCGGTGGCGCCTCGAAGCTGGGCCTGATCGAGCGCGACCACCCCTTCATCGCCGCTCTGCCGCCGCAGAACGCCGACCACTGACGATCGGTGGCATCTGAGCTGTGAACACCAACAGCACGCGCGCGCCGTTCCCGGGTCACCCGGGGGCGGCGCGCCGCCCATCTGGCCGAGGAAGGCTGTCCGACCTCCTGCCGGTCTTCCCCTGGGACAAGCTGGAGCCGTACAAGGCGACCGCGCTGGCCCACCCGGGCGGTCTCTGCGACTTCTCGGTGGGCACCCCGGTGGACCCGGTCCCCGAGGTGATCCAGAAGGCGCTGGCCGCCGCCACCGACACGCCGGGCTACCCGACGGTGTGGGGCCCGGTGGAGCTGCGCGAGGCGATCGCCGGCTGGCTGCACCGCCGCTGCGGCGCCGAGATCGGCCCGCAGGCCGTGCTGCCGACCGTCGGCTCCAAGGAGCTGGTGGCCTGGCTGCCGACCCAGCTCGGCCTCGGCCCGGGCGACCAGGTCGCCTACCCGCGGCTGGCCTACCCGACGTACGAGGTGGGCGCGCGGCTGTGCGGCGCGGAGCCGGTCGAGTACGACTCGGTGGACGAGCTGGACGGTTCGCGGGTCCGCCTGCTCTGGGTGAACTCGCCGTCCAACCCGACCGGCCGGGTGCTCGGCGCGGACGAGCTGCGCCGGGCGGTCGCCTGGGCCCGGGAGCACGGGGCGCTGCTGGTCAGCGACGAGTGCTACCTGGAGCTGGGCTGGTCCGCCGAGCCGGTCTCGGTCCTGCACCCGGACGTCTGCGGCGCGGGCCACGAGGGCCTGCTGGCCGTCCACTCGCTCTCCAAGCGCTCCAACCTGGCCGGCTACCGCGCCTCCTTCGTGGCGGGCGACCCGGTGGTGGTCAGGGAGCTGCTGGAGGTGCGCAAGCACGGCGGCATGATCGTGCCGGCGCCGGTCCAGGCGGCGACGATCGCGGCGCTGTCGGACGACGCGCACGTGGCGGAGCAGCGGGAGCGGTACGCGGCCCGGCGCTCGGCGCTGCGGGCGGCGCTGGAGGCGTACGGCTTCCGGGTCGAGCACTCGGAGGCGAGCCTCTACCTGTGGGTGACGCAGGACCGCCCGTGCTGGGAGACCGTGGCCGAGCTGGCCGGACTGGGCATCCTGGTGGCGCCTGGCGACTTCTACGGGCCGGCCGGCGAGTGCTTCGTCCGGGTCGCGTTCACCGCGACCGACGAGCGGGTGGCCGCGGCCGTGGAGCGGCTGAACGCGGCCCGCTGACCGACGCCGAAGGGGCCGGTGTTCCGAGAGCGGAACACCGGCCCCTTCGCCGTACCCGGGGCGGGTTACAGCGGCAGGCCGCTGATGCTGCCGCCGTTCACGCCGCCCAGCAGGCCGCCGATCGGGCCGAGCGCGCCGGTGAGGCCGGACAGCGGGTTGTTCGGGCCGAGGTCGGCGCCGCCGAGGCGGTTGGCCGAGCCGTGCTCGGCCAGGCCCAGGACGTCGGTGCCGGGCAGGGCGGGCAGCGCGCGCGCGACGGAGCCGAGCGGCAGCGCGTCGGTGACGGCGTTGGTGCCGGGGACGGCGCCGGCGAGCTTGTCGGCGCCGGGCAGGCCCTTGGCGATGGCGCCGGTCTGGGCGAGCCCGCCGACCGGGCTGGCCGCGGCGCTGCGGGTGCCGACGCCCTTGCCGGTGACGGCCTCGCCGAGCTTGCCGGCCAGTGCGGAGGCGACCTTCGGGGTGACGGCGGAGAGCTGGCCGGTGGTGGCGGCGGTCTGGTCGACCGGGGCGGTCAGCGAGCTGGCCTTCTCGTTCGCCTCGGGGAGCTGGTGGGCGACGATGTTGCCGGCGGCGTCGGCGGAGGCCGGTACGCCCGCGGCGACGGTGGCGGCGCCGGTGCTGCCGGCGGCCTGGCCCAGCTGGTGGGTGGTGTGCTGGAGGGTGGAACCGGTGTCGGTGTTGGTCAGCTGGCCCAGCGGCGCGGCCAGGTCGCTCTTGGGCAGCAGGGCGTCGCCGCCCAGGGCGGACGCGGAGCCGGCCGCGACCAGCGGGGTCGCGCCGGCCGCCACGAGCAGCGCGGCGCTGGCGATCCGTCGCGTGAGGGGGTGAGACATGGGGCTCCTCGGAGGGTCTGGGTCCGTCACGTCCGCCGGGCGGACTGACGGTGTTACCGCTTGAGAAGCCAGATGGTTTCGGCCTGGACCAGGAAAGTGTCTGACCGACCATCGGATCGTAGGACCGCCGTGACGGCGCCTGGCGGGGTCCGTACGGCCCCGTGGGCCCGGCGCCGGGCAAGGGGAGTGACGGTTCTCCGGCGGGGCCGCCACGGCGGGCTCCCGGTCCACCGGGGTTGACCGGATTCACCCGTCCGGCGGCCACCCGAACGTCAGTGCGTCAGCCCTTGTCGGACGTGGCGAGGGTGACCTGAACGAGCTTGGTCGACGTCCCGGAGGTCTGCGGCTGCCAGCCGTCCTCCGACTTGGTCTTGCGCCAGATCTTCCCGTCGTAGGCGACCGTCGCGATGCCCAGCTGCTGGGCCTGGGCGACCGCCCAGTGGGCGACCTCCCAGCCGCTCGCCCGCTCGGCGGTGATTCCGTCGTCGGTTCCGTCGGTCGAGGAGGTCAGCGCGGCGGCGGACGGGTCCGGGGTGAGCGAGACCGCGTTCTCGGCGCCCTTGATGGTCGAGGCGTACCCGGTGGCCGGGGTCACGGTGCGGCCGAACTCGCGGCGCACCCGGTCGGACAGCACCTGGGCCCGGTCCGCGGCGGTGGGCTGGACGGCGGCCGGGGAGACGGTGGAGCCCGCCGTGGGGGAGGGCGAGTCGACCGGATCCGGCTTGGCGTAGTCGTGCACCACGCAGGAGAACGAACCGGGCTCCCGGCCGGCCAGCGCCGAGGTGAGCAGCGTCGCCTTGGTCTCGTGCTTGGCGTACGCCTGCGGGTAGCCGCTCTTCTGCACGGCCTGGGCCGCGTCGGTCAGCGGCAGCCGGGTGTAGCCGGGCACCTTGACCAGGCCGTCCAGGAACTTGTTGGTCGCGTAGACCGGGTCCCCGATCTGCTGCGCCGTGCCCCAGCCCATCGAGGGCCGCTGCTGGAACAGGCCGATCGAGTCCCGGTCGCCGCCCGCGAGGTTGCGCAGCTTGGACTCCTGCATCGCGGTGGCCAGCGAGATCGTCGTCGCCCGGTCCGGCAGTCCGCGCGAGCGCGCCACCGCGGCGATCGTCGCGGCGTTGGCCGCCTGCGGGAGCTCCAGCGTGCCGCTGCCGGCCGCGGTCTTCACCGAGCAGCCCTCGGGCTCGCCCTGTTTGAAGCCGAACCACCAGATGCCGACCACGGCCAGTCCCGCGACCAGCGCGAGGCCGAGCAGGCCGACGATCACGAGCAACAGCGCGCGCAGTGGACCGCGGCGGGGGGGCGCCAACTCCTCGCCCAGCTCCTCGCCGCTCTTTCTCCTGGCCACCGTCGCCCCTCTCGCGCCTTGCTTCTTGATCCGACACCGTACCCACTCGGACGGGTGTGCGGCGCCACCCGGTTGCGGTTGCCGGTCCGCTCGCTCCGGGGCGGGCCCGCGCGCGCCGCGTCACGGAAGCGCCACACGGGGTGCACGCCACGCGGACTAGGCTGGCGCCATGAGCAGCCCGAACCCGACGCCCCTGGACCTCACCCTCGACGGCGGCGCGCTGACCGCCCGGCTCGTCGACTTCCCGTCGGTGAGCGGCGACGAGCAGGCGCTCGCCGACGCCGTGGAGACCGCGCTGCGCGGCTACCCGCACCTGACCGTGGACCGGTACGGCAACAACGTGGTCGCCCGCACCACCCTCGGCCGCCCCGAGCGCGTCCTGCTCGCCGGCCACCTGGACACCGTGCCGATCGCCGACAACGTGCCCTCCCACGTCGAGGGGGACCTGCTCTACGGCTGCGGCACCTCGGACATGAAGTCCGGCGTCGCCGTCCAGCTGCGGCTCGCCGCCACCCTGCCCGAGCCCAACCGCGACCTCACCTTCGTGTTCTACGACTGCGAGGAGGTGGAGGCCCACCGCAACGGCCTCGGCCACCTCGCCAGGGAGCGCCCGGACTGGCTGGCCGCCGACTTCGCGGTGCTGATGGAGCCGAGCGGCGCGGTCGTCGAGGGCGGCTGCCAGGGCACCCTGCGGGCGCAGATCCGGCTCACCGGCGTGCGCGCGCACTCGGCCCGCAGCTGGCTCGGCGACAACGCCATCCACCACGCCGCCGAGGTGCTCACCCGGCTCGCGGACTACCGGCCGCGCCGGGTGGAGATCGACGGCCTGGAGTACCGGGAGGGCCTGAACGCCGTCCGGATCGACGGCGGCGTGGCCGGCAACGTCATCCCGGACGAGTGCGTCGTGACGGTCAACTTCCGCTACGCGCCGGACCGCAGCGAGGCGGAGGCGGAGAAGCACGTGCGCGAGGTCTTCGACGGCTTCGAGCTGACCGTCACCGACTTCGCCCCGGGCGCGCTGCCCGGGCTCGCCCAGCCGGCCGCCCAGGCCTTCCTGGAGGCCACCGGCGGCCAGGCCCGCGCCAAGTTCGGCTGGACCGACGTCGCCCGGTTCAGCGCGCTGGGCGTCCCGGCGGTCAACTACGGCCCCGGTGACCCGAACCTCGCGCACAAGCGGGAGGAGCACTGCTCGCTGAGCGCCATCGCGGAGACCGAGGAGCGGCTGCGGGCCTGGCTGACCAGCTGAGGTGCCGTTCCGATGATCGGCCGGTCCGACCGGCCGATCATCGGCTGAGCGCCATCTTCCGGTCGCCCAACCGACCTTCCCCTGTTGCCTGAAAACCGGGATCACCGGACGTAGGGTTTCGTCATGACAGGCACAGGAGACGAGAAGCACTACGGACACGGCCCCGAGCAGGTCGGCGTGCCGCGGAAGAAGAAGGCCTGGCCCGAGAAGCAGAAGGGCCCGGTGCTGGTGCGCCGGGACCAGGTCGGCACGAGCACCACGGACCAGCGGCTGCTGGACACCACCGGCCCGACCGACTGGCTGCACACCGATCCGTGGCGGGTGCTGCGGATCACCTCCGAGTTCGTCGAGGGCTTCGGCGCCCTCGCCGAACTCCCGCCCGCGATCAGCGTCTTCGGCTCCGCCCGGACCCCGGCCGACTCGCCCGAGTACGAGGCCGGCGTGGCCATCGGCCGGGCCCTCGCCGAGGCCGGCTACGCGGTGATCACCGGAGGCGGTCCGGGTGCCATGGAGGCCGCCAACCGCGGCGCCTCCGAGGCCGGCGGCCTCAGCGTCGGCCTCGGCATCGAGCTGCCCTTCGAGCAGGGCCTCAACGAGTTCGTCGACCTCGGGCTGAACTTCCGTTACTTCTTCGTCCGCAAGACGATGTTCGTGAAGTACTCCCAGGGCTTCGTGGTCCTGCCCGGCGGGCTCGGCACGCTGGACGAGCTGTTCGAGGCGCTCACCCTGGTGCAGACGAAGAAGGTCACCCGCTTCCCGGTGATCCTCTTCGGTAGCGCGTACTGGGGCGGCCTCTACGAGTGGCTGAAGAACACCCTGGTCGCGCAGGGCAAGGCGGCCCCGCACGACCTGGAGCTGTTCCACATCACCGACGAGATCGACGAGGTCATGAAGATCCTCGCCGACACCCGCCGGCCGACCAACCAGATCTAGGCCGGACAGGCCTGGGCCCCCGGCCCTCCGGGCCGCCTACGCCAGCCCCCGGCGGGCGACCGCCGGGGGGCGGGTGCCCCGGATCGAGGCGACCATGTCCAGCACCTGGCGGGTCTCCGCGACCTGGTGGACCCGGTAGACCTGCGCGCCCAGCCAGGCCGAGACCGCGGTGGTGGCCAGGGTGCCGAGCAGCCGCTCGTTCACCGGCCGGTCCAGCGTCTCGCCGACGAAGTCCTTGTTGGACAGCGAGACCAGCACCGGGAAGCCGGTCGCGGTCATCTCCGGCAGCCGCCGGGTGGCCTCCAGCGAGTGCCGGGTGTTCTTGCCGAAGTCGTGCCCCGGGTCGATGATCACCGCGTCCCGCCGCACACCCAGCCCCACCGCCCGCTCGGCCAGCCCGACGGTCACCCGCAGGATGTCCGCCATCACGTCCTGGTAGCCGATCCGGTGCGGCCGGGTGCGCGGCTCGGCGCCGCCCGCGTGCGTGCAGACCAGCCCGACGTCGTGGCGCGCGGCCACCTCGGCGAGCTTCGGGTCCACCCCGCCCCAGGCGTCGTTCAGCAGGTCGGCGCCCACCTCGCAGACCGCCTCGCCGACCTCGTGCCGCCAGGTGTCGACGCTGATCACGGCCTCCGGGTGGCGCTTGCGCAGCTCGGCCACGAAGGGCACGGTGCGCCGCAGCTCCTCCTCCACCGTGACCTCGTCACCGGGCCCGGCCTTCACCCCGCCGATGTCCAGGATCGCCGCTCCCTCGGCCATCGCGCGGTCGGCGGCGGCGAACGCGGCCTCGTCCGCGAAGGTCGCCCCCCTGTCGAAGAACGAGTCCGGCGTCCGGTTGACGATCGCCATGATCACCAGCTCGTCGTCACCGAATTCCCGCGGTCCCAGGCGCAGTGCCACCGATGTCTCCTCCACAGCTGCTGCGGGTGCGATGATGGCCCCCGGCCTCACAGGGACCATGCTGTCATGATCAGTTTGGTCGGGGGCACTTCGCAGCAGGCCGGCCGGGAGTTCGGGAGGACAGCTCGTGTTCTGGGTGATCGTGGTCGCCATGGCCGTGGTGGTCGGCGGCGCCGCGCTGGTGGCGCTCGGCGGGGGCGGCTCGATGCCGGAGGCGGTGCAGGACCGCATCGCCGCCCGGCTGCCGCAGGACCGTCCGCTGAGCAAGGCGGACGTGGACGACCTGCGGCTGCCGATGGCCGTCCGCGGCTACCGGATGGACGAGGTCGACGACGTCCTGGACCGCCTCGGCGCCGAACTCGCCTACCGCGACTCGCGGATCGCCGAACTGGAGGCCGCAGGCCACCTGCGCGGCGCGGTCGAGGCGACCGACGGCCCGGACGCCGGCGCCGAACCGCTGCCCGGCCTGGAGGAGTTCGCGAAGGTGGTCGAACCGGCCGTCGCGCTCACCAAGGAGCGGCCCGAGCAGGAGCGGCCCGAGGACGCGAAGCCGGTGAACGACCGGTGACCGCTCCCGCCGAGGGCGCGGTGCTCGGCGCGGACGGCCTGCGCCGCTGCGCCTGGGGCGAGTCGACCGACGACTACCGGGCCTACCACGACACCGAGTGGGGCCGTCCGGTGCACGGCGACGACGCCCTGTTCGAGCGGGTCTGCCTGGAGGCGTTCCAGTCCGGGCTGTCCTGGCTGACCATCCTGCGCCGCCGGGAGGGCTTCCGGTCCGCGTTCGCCGGCTTCGGGATCGCCGCGGTCGCCGAGTTCGGCGAGGCGGACGTGGAGCGGCTGCTCGCCGACACCGGCATCATCCGCAACCGGGCCAAGATCGAGGCCGCCATCGCCAACGCCCGGGTCGCCCGCGACCTGGACGGCGGGCTGGACGCGCTGATCTGGCGGTTCGCCGGAGCCCCGGACCGGCCGGCCCCCCGCACGATGGGGGAGGTGCCGGCCGTCACGCCCGAGTCGACCGCGCTCGCGAAGGCCCTGAAGAAGGAGGGCTTCCGCTTCGTCGGCCCGACCACCGCCTACGCCCTGATGCAGGCCTGCGGCCTGGTCGACGACCACCTGGCGGACTGCCACGTCCGCACCGCGCGCCCGGTGTGATCCGAAGAGGGCCGCTGGGCGCGCCCTAGCGGCCCAGGTAGGTCGGCTTCTCCTTGGCGATGAAGGCGCGGACCGCGATCCGGTGGTCCTCGCTCTCGCCGGCCAGGGTCTGCAGCTCGTCCTCCTTGTCGAGCAGTTCGTCCAGCGAGTGCGAGGCGCCGTACGCCAGCGACTCCTTGATGGCGCCGTAGGCCACCGTGGGGCCCGCGGCCAGCTCCCGGGCGAAGGCCCGCGCGGTGGCGGCGAGCTCCCCGGCCGGCACCACCCTGGTGGCCAGGCCCAGCTCCAGCGCCTCGGCGGCCTTGACCGTCCGGGGCAGCATCAGCAGCTCGGTGGCCCTGGCGTGCCCGACCAGCCGGGGCAGCGTCCAGGAGGCGCCCGAGTCGGCGGTCAGGGCGATCCCGGCGAAGGCGGTGTTGAAGCCGGCCCGGTCGGAGAGGACCCGGAAGTCGCAGGCGAAGGCCAGCGAGGCGCCCGCGCCGGCCGCCACCCCGCCGACCGCGGCGACGGTCGGCTTGCGCATCCCGGCCAGCGCCCGCACCAGCGGGTTGTAGTGCTCGGCGACGGTGCCCAGCGGGCTCTGTCCGGTCTCCTCGGCCCGCTTCAGCGCCGTCAGGTGCTCGTTCAGGTCCTGCCCGACGCAGAACGCGCGCTCGCCGGCCCCGGTCAGCAGCACCGCCCGCACCGCCGGGTCCGCGGCCGCGGCGGCCACGGCGTCCCGCAGCGCGACCTTGGTCGCGACGTCCAGGGCGTTCATCGCCTCCGGGCGGTTGATGGTGATGACGGCCAGGCCGCCGTCCAGCTCGTACAGCACGGAATCGGACATGGGCGAGGGCTCCCTGTGGTCGGCTCGGTGTCGGTCGTGTGCCAGGATGCCGGAGCGGACGGCCGGGTGGGGAGTGTGAGGTATCGCACCTTTCGACGGCCCGCGCGCCGCCGCCACGCCGGGGCTTATGACGGCAATTGCGGCGCTTGGGGGCGGTCCGGCCGATGTTGCACCGAGAGTGATGTTGGTCATCAGCCCGTGGCATGCGGGATAATGGCTTCCGATCAATGCGTTCGATACCGGCGGTGGACGGACTGCCGGTGCGTAGCTGAGCGGTTGCAGGAAGGGGAACGAGCATGGCGGCCATGAAGCCGCGGACGGGTGACGGCCCGCTCGAAGTCACCAAAGAGGGACGGGGCATCATCATGCGCGTTCCGCTCGAAGGCGGCGGACGCCTTGTGGTGGAGCTCACACCTGACGAGGCCGACGCCCTCGGCGAGGCCCTGAAGAAGGCCTGCGGCTGACCGCAGCGGGTGCTCGTCATCTCCTGGAGATGTGCTGCCGGGCCCGGGTACGACGTCATGTCGGCCCGGGCCCCGCGGCGTTTGGGGCCCTGCCCGGCCGCCCGGAGGCCGCGGTCCGGGGCGGCGGGGCCGCTGCCTGACGGTCCGGCTGCCTGACGGCCCTGCCGCTCGACGGTCCTACCGCTTGATGGCGCAGAGCAGTCCGTCCGAGACCGGCAGCAGCGCCGGCAGCAGCGCCTCGCTCTCCCGGACGTCCCGGACCAGGTCGCGCACCGCGCCCGTCTGGGGGTCCTGCAGCTCCGGCTCGGCCAGCCGGCCCTCCTGGAACACCCCCTCGAAGCAGACCATCCCGCCCGGCCGCAGCAGCCGCATCGCCTCCAGCAGGTACTCCCTGGACTCGGCCGGGTCGCCGTCGCAGAACACCAGGTCGTACTGGCCGTCGGCGAGCCGGGGCAGCACCTCCAGCGCCCGGCCCGGTATGAACCGCGAGCGGTTGGCCGCGAATCCGGCCGCGTGGTACGCCTCGCGGGCCAGCTGCTGGCGCACCGGCTCGGAGTCCACCGTGGTGAGCACGCCGTCCGGCCGCATGCCGCGCAGCAGGTAGACCCCGGAGACGCCCGTCCCGGTGCCGATCTCGGCCACCGCCTTGGCGTCCAGTGCCGCGGCCAGCAGCCGCAGGCACGCCCCGCCGCTGGGCCCGATCGCCCGTATCCCGGTGCGCGCGGACTGCGCCCGGGCGTAGGTCAGCACCGCGTCCTCGCCGACGTAGGTGTCGGCGAGGGCCACACGCGCGGGCCCGAACTCGCTGATGGCTGCCTCTTTCGGAGCCCCGGGTTACGGCCCGGTGCCGAGGGAAGTCGATATTTCCTGGCACAGATTACTGGCCGACCGGGAACCGCGTACGGCGGCGGGCCGTTGTCACGAAGGACCGGGTACGGGAGACCTCCCGGGCACTTTTATCCGGGCTTGACGGGTGAGGTGGATATGGTGGTGGCCCTGCTGGGCAGAAGAGCCGACCGAGGAGGTGTGGCCGAGGGCGACGTCCCCGTGCGGCGGCACTCCCGCGGCACCGCGTCGGCCCGTACGCCGAAGCCCGTGATGAACCAGCCTGCGCACTCCGACCTGGACCAGCCCGCCGCCGCGACGCCGGCCGCCGGTACCACCGAGGCCCCCGCCCTCGCGACCTTCACCGAGGGCCCCGACGCGCAGACCTGGACTCCACCCTCCTGGGAGGAGATCGTCGAGGCGCACAGCGCCCGGGTCTACCGCCTCGCGTACCGCCTGACGGGCAACCAGCACGACGCCGAGGACCTCACCCAGGAGGTCTTCGTCCGGGTGTTCCGTTCGCTGTCCACCTACACCCCCGGCACGTTCGAGGGCTGGCTGCACCGGATCACCACCAACCTGTTCCTGGACATGGTCCGCCGCCGCCAGCGCATCCGCTTCGACGCGCTCGGCGAGGACGCGGCCGAGCGGCTCGCCTCCCGCGAGCCCAGCCCGGCCCAGCACTTCAGCGACACCCACTTCGACGCCGACGTGCAGCACGCCCTGGACACCCTCGCCCCGGAGTTCCGCGCCGCCGTGGTGCTCTGCGACATCGAGGGACTGTCCTACGAGGAGATCGCCGCCACGCTGGGCGTCAAGCTCGGCACCGTCCGCAGCCGCATCCACCGCGGCCGCTCGCACCTGCGCGCCGCGCTCAAGCACCGTGCCCCCGGCTCGGCCCCCGGGCGCGAGCGCCGCGGCGGCTCGGAGGAGCCGGTGCCGGTCGGCGCCGCCGTCGAGGGCGCGCTCGCGCCGGGTGCGCGCGGACGGAGGCGATCGTGAGCGGAACCGGCCGGTCCGGGCCGGGCCAGCCGGACCCGTCCGGCCGGTCCGCGGCCAGGCGGGGCTGGGCCCTGCCCGGCCGCCGCGGCGGCGACGAACCGGGCGAGCCCGTCCTGCCCGCGCTGCCGCTGCCGGGCGAGACGGCGCTGCGCGCGGTGCCGGTGCGCCCCGCCGAGCCGGCCGCCGAGGAGCACCACCTCGGTGAGCGCCTCTCCGCGTTCCTGGACGGCGAACTCGGCCACGACTCGCGCGATCGCGTCCAGGCCCACCTGGCGACCTGCCCGCAGTGCCTCGCCGAGGTCGACGCGGGCCGGGCCGTCAAGCACCTGCTGACCCGCACCGGCACCCCCGGCCCCTCCTCCGGCCTGATGGCCCGGCTGATGGCCGTCGGCGGCCTGCCCGAGGACGATCCGGCGGACGCCGACTGGCCCGTCCGCCGCGGCAGCCGCGGTGACGACGACGACCTGCCCGGCGGCGGGGTCGCGGCCGGCGGCACGCTCGGCGGCAGCCGGCTCACCGGCGGCTCCTTCGGCCGCGGCGCAGGCGCCTCCTTCGGCGCGGGCGCGCTCGGCGCCGACACCCCGGTGCCCGGGGTCGACCCGCGGGCGTTCGGGCGCGGCGGCGCGGTGCTGCGGCCCCTGATGGGCCGGCGCAACGGCCGCCCCGAGGCCGCGGCCCGCCCCGAGAGCACCGTCCGGCCCCGCCCGGCCGCCGCCGTACGCTCCGCCGCGCCGCGCGGGCGCCGCTTCGTCTTCGCCGCCGCGGGCGCCTTCTCGGTCGCCGCGGTCACGCTCGGCGGGGTCGGCGGCCTCAGCGCGCAGAGCGAGGACCAGCACGGCAACCCGGTCAGCACGGTCGGCAACAGCGGCGGCACGGGCCGCAGCGGGGGCCTGGTCCCGATGACCGCGCAGATCCCGGTGGACTTCCCGGCCCACCCCGTCGCCGCGACCCGCGACGCGACGCCGCCGCCGGCCTCGGAGCGCAACTCGGGCGGCCTGCCCGCACTGCGCCAGCAGACCCGCTAGGCCCTGTCCGCACCTAGAGCGCCGCTCGCGCCCCGGTCGCGACGATCTCGGCCATCGGCAGGTCTTTACCACGGCTTCATCGCAGCGTGGACCATGGACCCGCCGATGGCCATTACCCTGTAGGGACCGTCGTCCGACGAGCTAGGGAGCTTAGGTGTTCAGCGATGTAGGCGGGCTGGAGATCCTGACCCTGGCCGTGATGGCGATCATCATCTTCGGCCCCGACAAGCTGCCGAAGCTGATCCAGGACACCATGGGCTTCATCCGGAAGGTCCGTTCCTTCGCCGACAACGCGAAGGAGGACATCCGCAGCGAGCTGGGCCCCGAGTTCAAGGACTTCGAGTTCGAGGACCTGAACCCCAAGACCTTCGTCCGCAAGCAGCTCATGGGCGGCGAAGAGGACCCGCTGGGCCTCAAGGAGATGAAGGACTCGCTCGACATCCGCTCGGTCCTGGACGACAAGCCGGCGGCGCCGGTGAACGGCCGCAGCGGCAGCGTCAGCTTCGAGAAGGCCGCCGCCCCGGTGGCGGCCTCCACCGGGGCGCCGTTGCAGCCCGGCGAGCGGCCCCCGTTCGACCCCGACGCGACCTGACCGGCCCCCGGTCACACCCCGTACGACCACGCCACCGCCCCGCCCGGCCGCCCGGCTGAGCGGGGCGGCGGCGTGTGCGCCGCTATTGTGCTGATTGTTCCCGCTGAGCCGTCCGTCACATTCCGCGCTGTCGCGGACCAGGAACGGCTCCCGGGAACGCCGCGGTACGCCACGATGGGAGCGCGCCACGGCAGGCAAACGTGTGTTTGAGGAGGCCCGGGGATGGACGCGACGAGTCAGGCGGTGGGGACGACGGCCACGGCCGGCGGCCCGGTGGTCGGCGGGCAGGCCGGCCCGGCGGACCCGCTGGTGCCCTACCTGTCCGCCGACTTCCCCTGGTACGGCCTGGACGACGGCTGGACCGGCCGCCGCTACCTGATGCAGGCCGGCGCCGGAGGCCCCCGGGCCGGGGCGCCCGGCAGCGTCGACTACGGCAGCCTCGGCCACGGCGAGGAGCCGGCCAGGCAGTACGAGCCGCGCGACATGCGCAGGTTCGCGGTCGTGGTCACGGTGGCCCGCCGGGACAGCCGCCGCAGCGCCGACAACACCGGCACCCTGGAGGCGACCTCCGCCTCCTCCGCCGCCTGGCTGGCCGGCTCGGGCCTGCTCGCCTCGACCTGGCCCGGCCAGCTCGACCGCGCGCTGCGCCAGGACTGGCTGGACCAGCAGAGCACCCTCGCGTGGGACCTCGCCGACGACCTGGCCGGCCCCGGCTGGTCCACCCTCAGCCTCCCGGTGAACGGCCTGCCGCAGCCCTTCCGCTACCGCGAGTCCGAGTACGGCTGGGTGCTCGCCGGCGAGGCCCCGGGCGTCCTGCTCGGCGCCTACGGCCGCGGCGTCAGCGCCTACGGAGCCGGCTTCGCCACCGCCCCCGACCTGACCGCCTACACCCGCCCGTAGGGCGCGACGACGCCGAGTACGCCGAAGGGGCCGGGTGGTCGAACCACCCGGCCCCTTCGGCGACGCGTCATCAGAACTTGTTCTTCGGGGTCAGCCCGAGGGAGAGCCCGGAGAGGCCGCGCTGGCGGCCGCCGAGCTTGCCGGCGACGGCGCGCAGGGCGACGCCGGCCGGGGAGTCGGGGGCGGCGAGCACGACCGGGCGGCCGTCGTCGCCGCCCTCGCGCAGGCGCACGTCGATCGGGATCGAGCCGAGCACCGGGACGGTCGCGCCGACGGTGCGGGTGAGCGCGTCCGCGACGGTCTGGCCGCCGCCGGTGCCGAAGACGTCGATCATCTCGTCGCAGTGCGGGCACGGCATGCCGGACATGTTCTCGATCACGCCGACGATCTTCTGGTGGGTCTGCACCGCGATGGTGCCGGCCCGCTCGGCCACCTCGGCGGCGGCCATCTGCGGGGTGGTGACGATCAGGATCTCCGCGTTGGGGACCAGCTGGGCCACCGAGATCGCGATGTCGCCGGTGCCGGGCGGCAGGTCCAGCAGCAGGACGTCCAGGTCGCCCCAGTAGACGTCGGCGAGGAACTGCTGGAGCGCGCGGTGCAGCATCGGGCCGCGCCAGACCACCGGGGCGTTGCCCGGGGTGAACATGCCGATCGAGATGACCTTCACGCCGTGCGACTGCGGCGGCATGATCATGTCCTGGACCTGGGTGGGCCGGCCCTCGACGCCGAGCATGCGGGGCACGCTGTGGCCGTAGATGTCGGCGTCCACGACGGCGACCTTCAGGCCGTCGGCGGCCATCGCGGCGGCCAGGTTGACCGTGACCGAGGACTTGCCGACGCCGCCCTTGCCGGAGGCGACGGCGTAGACCCGGGTCAGCGTGCCCGGCTTGGCGAACGGGATCTCCCGCTCGGGGGCGCCGCCGCGCAGCAGCTGGGAGAGTTCCTTGCGCTGCTCGTCGCTCATCACGTCGAGCTCGACCTCGACGCCGGTCACACCGGGCACGCGGCCGACCGCTTCGCGGACCCGGGTGACGATGGTGTCGCGCATCGGGCAGCCGGAGACGGTCAGGTAGACCGCGACGCGCACCACGCCGCCCTCGGCGATCTCGACCGATTTCACCATGCCGATCTCGGTGATCGGGCGGTTGATCTCCGGGTCGTTGACGGTCGCCAGCGCCTGGCGTACGGACTCCTCCGTGACGCCGGCCGCGACCTCTGTCTCGTTGGCCATGCCTTGATGGTACGGCGCTCGGGGGATCCCCTAACCCGACGGTGGCGTGCCGCCGGTCACAGCGTCTCGGAGGGCTCCCGGCGCTCCTCGATCTCCTTGAGCAGGGACTGGAGTTCGGAGCGGATGAAGTCCCGGGTGGCGACCTCGCCGAGCCCGTGCCGCAGTGCCGCGACCTCGCGGGTCAGGTACTCGGTGTCCGCGATGTTGCGGTCGCTGCGGGCCCGGTCCTGCTCCATGTTGACCCGGTCCCGGTTGTCCTGGCGGTTCTGCGCGAGCAGGATCAGCGGGGCCGCGTAGGAGGCCTGGAGCGACAGCACCAGGGTGAGGAAGATGAAGGGGTAGCTGTCGAAGCGCACGTTCTCCGGCAGCAGGGTGTTCCAGGCCACCCAGATGATGATCACCACCGTCATCCAGACGATGAAGCGGCCGGTGCCCAGGAAGCGCGCGATCCGTTCGGAGAGCTTGCCGAACGCCTCCGGGTCGTAGGCGGGCAGCGAGATCAGCCCGGGCCGGGCGGTGCGGGGCTGGTCGAGCCGGGTGCGGGCCGGGCCGGCCACGGAGATCTCGGCGCGCCGCTCCCGGCCGCCCTCCCGGCCGCGCAGTTCGCGCAGCTGGCGCAGTTCCCGCAGTTCGCTCTGGAGGCGTTGGCGGGGGGACTCGTCCCGCCGCCCCTTGCGGTCAGCGTCCACCGTGCACCTCTTCCCTCGTGCCGTCCGTGTCGTCGTGGCCGTGCAGGACGGACTCGCGCCAGTCCTCCGGCAGCAGGTGGTCGAGCACGTCGTCGACGGTCACCGCGCCGAGCAGGTGGTCGGCCTCGTCGACGACCGGCGCGGACACCAGGTTGTAGGTCGCCAGGTAGCTGGTGATCAGTGACAGCGGGGTGTCCGGCGGCAGCGGGTCCAGGTCGTCGTCGACCAGCGAGCCGACCAGTACGTACGGCGGCTCGCGCAGCAGCCGCTGGAAGTGCACGGTGCCCAGGTACTTGCCGGTCGGGGTCTCGTTCGGCGGCCGGCAGACGTACACCTGCGCGGCGAGCGCGGGCTTGTGGTCGGAGACCCGGATGCGGGCGAGTGCCTCGGCCACGGTCGCGTCCGGCTCCAGCACGACCGGCTCGGTGGTCATCAGACCGCCGGCGGTGTTCTCCTCGTACGACAGCAGGCGGCGGACGGGCTCGGCCTCGTCCGGCTCCATCAGCTGGAGCAGCCGCTCGGCCTCGTCGGCGGGCAGTTCGGAGAGCAGGTCGGCGGCGTCGTCCGGGTCCATCGCCTCCAGGACGTCGGCGGCGCGTTCGTCCTTGAGCTTGCCGATGATCTCGACCTGGTCGTCCTCGGGCAGCTCCTCCAGGACGTCGGCGAGCCGCTCGTCGTCGAGCGCGGCGGCCACCTCGGCGCGGCGCTTGGCGGACAGGTGGTGCATGACGCTGGCGAGGTCGGCGGCGCGCAGCTGGTCGAAGGTGGCGAGCAGGTTGGCGGCGCCCTGGTCCTGCTCGGGCAGCGTGAAGCCGGTGACGTCCTGCCAGTCCAGGGTGAGCCGCTCGCCCTTGCCCTTGCGCAGCCGGCCGGCCCGGCCGATCTGGACGAAGACCTTGCTGATCTCCCACTCGCGCATCCGGGTCTGCACCATCCCGACGTCCAGCACGGTGACGTTCTCACCGGTCTTGGACCAGGTGACGGTGCGGTCCAGCAGTTCGGCGAGCACCAGGGTCTCGGACGGGCGCTGCTCGAAGCGCCGCAGGTTGATCACGCCGGTGGCGAGCACCTGGCCGGACTCCAGGCTGGTCACCCGGGTCATCGGCAGGAAGATCCGGCGCCGGCCGACCACCTCGACCACCAGGCCCAGGACCCGCGGCGGGCGGCCGCTCAGCCGCAGCGAGACGACGACGTCACGGACCCGGCCGACCTGGTCGCCGTTCGGGTCGAAGACGGCGAGGGCGGAGAGGTGGGAGATGAAGACCCGGGTGCCTGGCCCTGCCATGAACTCCCTCGACTCGTTCGATGCCGTGCCGGGTACGCCGGGGCGCACCTGCGGGCAAGGCTACCCGCGTGTCGCGAGCCCGGCCCGACGAGGCACGGTACACAGCCGAGGAGTCCCGGGCGTGAATCTTTAGCGGCGCTTGAACAGCAGTTTGGGCAGGCCGGCCGGGACGGGGCGGCGGGTGGTGGCCGCGGTGGGCATCGGCTGGGCGGCGTGCGAGACGTCCGGCATCGTGCCCGGACGCTCGGTCAGCGCACCGGCGGGCTCCAGGCGCAGCACCCGGCACTCGCGGGCCCAGCGGTCGGTGATGGTGTCGGTGTCGGGCGCGTTCAGCCGCTTGCCCTTGAGCTCCTCGACGGCGCCCAGCCAGGCCTCGCCGCCGGGGGCCAGCTCCGAGACCCGGGCGCTCCAGCCGGTCAGCCGGCCGCCCTTGTCCTTGCTGCGGACGGTCACCACCGCGCCGGATCCGGCGGTCAGGCCGTGCAGCGGCTGCTCGCCGCCCTCGCCGACCACCACCACGGCGCCGTCGTGCCAGGCGTGCCAGAGCGGGCGGGCCTGCTCCTGGCCGTCCGCGCGGACCCAGAGGAGGCCGGACTTCTTCGCGGCCTCCTCCAGCAGGGCCTGGTCGAGGAAGTCGTCGGCGGTCGCGGCGGCGGGCGTACGGTCCATGGCGCCCAGCGTACGACCTCCGCCGTCCACGAGTTGTCTCAGCCGTCGGGCGACAGTTCCATCGGCTTGCCACGGGCCTTACCGTAGGAACGCCCGGCCCCGGCCCGGTTCAGCCCGGTCCCCGCCTCGCCCCAGCCCACGTGACCAGCAGAGGAGCGCCGTGCCCGCCGCCCGGCCCGCGACCGCCCCCGCACCAGCCGCCACCGCCACCGCCACCGAGCCGGTGCACCCGCTCCCCACCGCCGACCTGCTGCTGCTCGCCGTCTCCATCGCCGGCATCTCGCTGTCCGGCCCGCTGATCAGCGCCACCGCCGCGCCCGCGCTGGCGATCGCGTTCTGGCGCAACGTCATGTCGGTCGGCGTCCTCGGCCCGTACGCGCTGCTGCGCCACCGCGCCGAACTGCGCGGGATCGGCCGGCGGGCGCTGCTGCTCGCGATCGCGGCGGGCGCACTGCTCGCCGTGCACTTCGCGCTCTGGATGCCCAGCCTGCGGATGACCTCGGTGGCCTCGGCGACCGCCCTGGTCACCACCACCCCGCTGTGGACCATCCTGCTGATGCGCCTGCTCGGCGTCCGCGCCCCCCGGATGGTCTGGCTCGGCACGGGCGTGGCCTTCGCCGGCGTGCTGGTGCTGACCGGCGTCGACCTCTCGCTCTCCCCGCGCGCGCTGCTCGGCGACGCGCTCGCCCTCGGCGCGGGCCTGGCCGCCGCCGGGTACATGCTGCTGGGCGCGGAGGTCCGCAGGACCGTCAGCACCACCGCGTACACGCTGGTCTGCTACACCACCACGGCGGCGGGCCTGCTGGCGATCTGCCTGGTCGCCGGGACGCCGCTGGCCGGCTGGCCGGCCGGGGTGTGGTGGCAGATCGTGCTGCTGATGGTCGCCGCCCAGCTGCTCGGCCACTCGCTGAGCAACCGCGTGGTGCGCACCCTCGGCCCGTCGATCACCTCCACGGCGATCCTGCTGGAGACCCCGGGCGCGGCCCTGATCGCCGCCCTCTGGCTCGGCCAGTGGCCCCCGGTGGCGGCGTATCCGGCGGTGGTGCTGATCCTGGTGGGCCTGGTCCTGGTCGCCCGTGGCGGCCGACGGTAGCGGCCGGCGGGCGCCGCGGGCGGCTACAGCCAGCCGTTGCGGCGGAAGCCCCGGTACATCCCGACGCAGATCAGGATGATGGCGGTGAGCACCATCGGATAGCCATACTTGTGGTGCAGCTCGGGCATGTACTCGAAGTTCATCCCGTACACGCCGGTGATCATGGTGGGCACGGCGAAGATCGCCGCCCAGGCGGTGATCTTGCGCATGTCCTCGTTCTGCGCCACCGAGACCTGCGCCAGATTGGCCTGGAGCAGCGAGTTCAGCAGTTCGTCGAAGCCGTGCACCTGCTCGGTGACCCGGGCCAGGTGGTCGGCGACGTCCCGGAAGTACTTCTGGATGTCCGGGTCGACGAGGCGCTGCAGCGGTTCGGACAGCTGCTGCATCGGGCGCAGCAGCGGCACCACGGCTCGCTTGAACTCCAGTACCTCGCGCTTGAGTTGGTACACCCGGCCGACGTCGGCGCTGCGCCCGCCCTTGGCCGAGAAGACGCCGTACTCGATCTCGTCCACGTCGTTCTGCAGCCGCTCGGAGACCAGCAGGTAGTTGTCCACGACGTGGTCGGCGATCGCGTGCAGCACCGCGGACGGGCCCTTGGCGAGCAGCCCGGACTCGTCCGCGTCGGCCTCCAGCCGGTGCCGCAGCTCCTGCAGCGAGCCGTGGCCGCCGTGCCGGACGGTGATCACGAAGTCCCGCCCGGCGAAGACCATCAACTCGCCGGTCTCCACCACCTCGCTGGTCGGGGTGAGCTGGTCGTGCTCGACGTAGCGGATGGTCTTGAAGACGGCGAACAGCACGTCGTCGTAGCGCTCGACCTTGGGCCGCTGGTGCGCGTGCACCGCGTCCTCGACCGCGAGCGGGTGCAGGCCGAAGCGCTGGGCGATGCCCTCGAACTCGGCCTCGGTCGGCTCGTGCAGCCCGATCCAGCTGAACGAGCCGTCCCCGTCCGGGAGTTGGTGCGCGGCCTTGATCCGGCGGGCGGCCTCGCGGGGGCTGCAGGTCTCGCCGTGGCGCTTGCCGTGCTGGTACACCGCGCAGTCGACGACCGCCGAGCCGGCGCCCGCCGGGACGGCGTCGTACGCGCCGACCGCGGAACGGCGGCGGTTGGTGCGGACGGCGGCGCGCAGGCTGTTGATCATCGACATGGCAGGCTCCCTGGAACAGGAGCCGCCGCACAGCGGCGTCGGGGTCCCCCGCCGGAAGGCGGGGGAGGAGCGGGCGGCCGTGGTGCGACGGCGAAGAACACCGGTGAAGGGGGGTGAGGGTGCTCTCCCGGCCGGTTCGTCCGCGCCCGGCCTGCCCGGGCTACCTCGGCTGGATCAGCCGGTTCAGCCTGCGTGGCGAGGGGTGCGGGGAAGTCGGGGCCGGGTAGAGCTGCCGGTACTGCATGGTCGGCCGGTATCCACCGCAACCACCTCCTTCGTGCCGCCGCCCCGGGAACCTGAGGATTCCCGGTGGCCAGTCGCTCACCCTAACATCTGACCGACCATCGGCGCCCCGGGCTTTCCCGAGGCTTTGCCCGGGCCGCCCGCACACGGCCGGCCCGCCCCCGGGGGTTACGCTCACCGGCATGGCGCACGACTTCCCGCTCTTCGGCGAACCCCACGGCGGCAGCTCCCCGGCGCTCTCCCGGGAGGCGGTGCTGGCCGCCGTCGAGGCCCGGCTGATCACCACCTTCGGCGAGCCGAGCGGCCGCGCCGCGGTCACCTTCCTCGGCACCGACCGGATCGAGGTGCTGCGCTTCGGCCCGGACGCCGACGGCCTGGTCCGGTACGCGACGCTCGGCATGTCCGCCGCGCCGATGGCCGACCCGACCGCACCGGTGGCCGACCAACTGCGCGGCCCACGCGCCGAACTGGTGCTGACCGTCCGCGGCGGGCGCGACAGCGTGCTGCGCAGCCTGGCCACCCTGGCCGCGACCCCGCAGGTCGAGGGCCTGGTGGTGGCCCCCGGCGGCTCGCTGGACCTCGGCGCCCCGCTGTGGGACGGCGCGCCGTTCACCTCGGTGCTGGCCGCCGAGCCGGGCGGCCTGGTGCCGGACCTGGAGCTGGACGAGCCGGCCGACCCGGTCCGTTTCCTGCCGCTGCTGCCGATGACGCCCAACGAGGCCGGCTGGAAGCGGGTGCACGGCGCGGCCGCGCTCCAGGAGCGCTGGCTGGAGCAGGGCGCCGACCTGCGCGACCCGGACCGCCGCGGCGTCCGGCTGGACTGACCGGGGCTCAGGTCACGGGTCTCCCGTCCTGGCCCCGCGCTCCCGCCGCGCCCCCGCACCCCGGCGCGCGGCCCTCAGCCGCCGATCGGCTTCGCGCCGGTGGCCTGCGCCAGCAGCGCCTCGTACACCGCGGGATCGGTGGTGTGCTCGCCGAGCCGGACGGTCTTGCGGCTGCCGTGGTAGTCGCTGGAGCCGGTGACCAGCAGCCCCAGCTCGTCGGCCAGGCCGCGCAGCCGCACCCTGGTCTCCTCGTCGTGGTCGGTGTGGTCGACCTCCAGCGCCGCCAGCCCGGCCGCCGCGAGGTCGGCGATCACCTGGTCCGGAACGGTCCGCCCGCGCTTGACCGCGCCGGGGTGGGCGAACACCGGTACCCCGCCGGTCGCCCGGACCAGCCGGACCGCCTCGATCGGGTCGGTCTCGTGCTTGCGGACGTCCGCCCGGGCGCCGTTGGCCAGCCACTCGGCGGTGAAGGCGTCCGACACGGTGGCCACGACGCCCGCCTCGACCAGCGCGCTGGCGATGTGCGGGCGACCGACCGAGCCGGTCCCGGCGATCCGCTGCACCTGCTCCCAGCTGATGTCCGCGCCGAGTTCGCGGCAGCGCTCGACGATCGCGCGCCCGCGCCGGAACCGGTCGGTGCGCACCAGCTCCCGCTCGCGCGCGAACTCCGGCTCGTCCGGGTCGAACAGGTACGCCAGCAGGTGCATGCTGACGCCGCCCACCACGCAGGACAGCTCGGCGCCCGGGATGACGGTCAGCCGGCTGCCGTCCGGCAGCGCGCGCACCGCCTCGGCGGCCTCGGCGTGGCCCGCGACGGTGTCGTGGTCGGTGAGCGCCACGACGTCGAGGCCCGCGGCCACGGCCGCCGCGACCAGCTCGGTCGGGCTGTCGGTGCCGTCGGAGGCGTTGCTGTGGGCGTGCAGGTCGATGCGCACGGGGCGGACTCCTGAGGGCTCGGGGTGCCGCCCAGGATAGGACAGGGCACCGGGCCCCGGCCGGACAGGACCTATCCCAGCAGGCGGGGGGAGAGGGCCCCGCAGGGGAGCAGGTCCAGTTCGGCGCCGGCCTCGCGCAGGTCGGTGAGGACGAGTTCGTCGTACATCACCAGGGCGGACTGCTCGGGCCAGGCGACGGCCCAGAGCCAGAGGCCGCGGGCCTCGCCGACGAACACCGCGCGGTCGACCGGGGCGTCCGGAACGTGGAACATCGGGGTGGGCCGCCCGGCGGCCAGCAGTTTGGCGTCGGCGGGCTTGTAGAGGCCGACGGAGTCGCCCGGGTCGGGCCCGGGCATCCCGGCGTAGCGGGCGCCGAGGCCGACCCCCAGTTCCTCGGCGACGAGCACCAGCTCGCCGAAGCCGCCGAGCGGGGCCGGTCCGGAGCAGGCGACGGCGGTGGCCCGGGCGCCGGAGACGTCGTCGCCGACGTGGGCGATGCCGGTGTAGAGCCAGCCGACCGGGAGCGGCCAGGGCAGCCAGACGGGGACCTGCGAGCGGGCGACGGCGACGCCCAGGGCTTCGACGCTCGGTGGCAGCACGGGCTGCATCGGGTGCACGGCTCCGTGCCGGTCGCACTGCCAGGTGTCTGAGAACAGACCGGGGGCGCGGACCCGACCGGCGCACCTCGGGCAGCTTGGCTCGCCCCTCATAGGCGACAACGCTCCTCCCTCCGGACCGCCGCGTCAAGGACGATCACCCGTACGGAGGGCTCGGCGGCACCTGTCGGTGGCGGGGCCCGTTCGGCGCGGGTGGGGCGGCGCGGCACGGGCGGTTCCCGTTGGGGGATGTCCCGTGGCGGGCGGCGGCAAACGTCTACGGGCCCAGGGCCCGGACGCACTGACGCCCTGTCATCGGCGATCGCGGTGACAGGGCGTCAGTCGGGTATCGGAACGTCCGGATCGGACGCTCCCGGCTCGTCGGCGGCGGGTGAGGGCTCCCGGTCGGAGGCGCCGCGCGTGGTCAGACGGTCGGGCACGGGCGGATGAGCAGGCGCTCACCGGTGCGGGCGGCGGCCTGGACGAACTCGCGGACGGTCTCGGCGTCGGCTATCAGGCGGTCGGCGGCGGAGCCGTTGGCGTCGTCCAGTCGGACGATCTCGAAGCGCATGGTCTTCGTCATGGGCGTCTCCTCTTCTTGCCCCGTCGGTCGGGGCGATTGCGGCTGAGTGGGTACCAGCCCTTTCGGGGTCCTGCGGGTCCGGCGGTGCGGCCGGATCGTTCGGTTCGTACGTGCGGCGGTCTGCTGCGGCAAGGGCTCCCCCTGCTTGCCTGGTGCCTCGTGAACCACGGTGACGTGGTGATGCTTCCGGGTCGTTGCCCGACCGTGAAGTCCAGGTTTCGGCTGATTCGCGCCGACGCGGAGGCCGGCGATGATTCCCGGACAGAATCAAAGATTACCGTAACTAACGACTTTTGTCCTGTGTTGAGGACGGTCGAACTTCGAGAAGTGGTTCAGACCACTCTCCGGGACCGGTGCGGCTCAGGCCCAGAACGCGGCCAGCGCCTCGGCCGTGGCGGCCGGGCGTTCGGCGTTGGGGGAGTGGCCGGCGTCCTCGACGACCACCCGGCGGGCCCCCAGGCGCTCCGCCATCCCGGTCTGCTCCGGCACCGGCCAGGCGTAGTCCCGCACCCCGGACAGCACCAGCACCGGCAGGCCGGCGGTGGCGGCGGCCAGCTCCGCCACCCGGTCCGGCGCGGCGACCAGATGGCCACCGGTGACGCTCAGCGACAGCGGTACGTTGGCCAGCCAGCGGCGGTGCAGGAACTCCGCGACGGCCGGCTCCGGGCGCTGCTTCTGGTCCCCGCTGCCCTCCTCCATCTGCCGCATGACCTGCCAGATCTCCTCCAGGCTCATGACCGGCAGCACGTCCAGCAGCAGCTGGGTACGGGCCGCCTCGGCCGGGTCGATCGCGCCCGGGCCGGTGGACATCAGGGTCAGCGAGCGCCACGGCGACGGGCCGTCCGCGGCCGCGGCCAGCACTGCCTCCCGGACCACCTGGCCGCCGAAGGAGTGCCCCAGCAGGTGCGGCGGCCCGCCGTCGGCGGCCACGGCCTCGGTGAGCGCCCGGACGTCCGCGCCCAGCGCCTCGACGGCGTACGCGGCCGGGTCGTCCGGGCCGCCGGTCTCGTACTGGCCGCGCTGGTCGACGGCGGTCACCCGGTAGCCGGCCGCCGCCAGCGGCTCCAGCAGGGCGATGAAGTCCTCCTTGCTGCCGGTGAAGCCCGGCACCAGCAGCGCCGAGCCGCGCACCGGCCCGTCCGGCTCGGCCCGCAGCGCGGCGAACCCGCCGCGGCTTGTGGACAGCCGCAGCGCGCGGGCGCAGCGGGGAAGGGTGAGGAACGGCGGCGTGCTCATGGGCTGCTCTCCTGCAGGCGACTGGCCGGTGACCCCGACCCTATCCAGCCTGTGCCGGAACGCCGGAACGCCGGAACGCCGGAACGCCGGAACGCCGGAACGCCGGAACGCCGGAGGGGGCGGGCCGGACCGCGAGGGGCCCGGCCCGCCCCCTCCGGGACGGGGTGCGTCAGCTCTCCGGGGTGGCCTCCGGCGCGGCGGCGGCCTTGCGGGCCCGGGTGCGCTTGCGCGGGGCCGGGACCTCGGTCGCGGCGTCGGCGGCCGCAGCCTCCGGAGCCGCCGGGGCGGTCGCGGCCTCGGCCTTGGGCTTGCGGGTGCGCGTCCGGGTGGCCGGCTTCTCCGCGACGGCGGCCTCGGTGGCCGGGGCCTCGACGACGGCCTCGACGGCCTCCGCCTTCGGCTTGCGGGTGCGCGTCCGGGTGGCCGGCTTCTTCGCGACGACGGCCTCAGCGGCCTCGACGGCTTCGACGGCCGGAGCCTCGGCCGGGGCCTCGACGGCCTCCGCCTTCGGCTTGCGGGCGGCGCGCGTCCGGGTGCGGGCGGCCGGCTTCTCCGCGACGACGGCCTCGACGACGGCCTCGGCGGCGGCCACGACGGCCACCGCGGCCGGAGCCTCGGCGACCGGAGCCGCCACGGCCGCCTCGGTCACCGCGACGGCCTCGGCCACCACGGCGGCCTCGCCGGCGGCGGCGCCGCGCGAACGGCGGCGACGGCGGCGCGGGGCCGACTCGCCCTCGGTGCCCTCGACGGCCGGGGCCGCGGGGGCCTCGACGACCGTCCCGGCCTCGCCCTCGGCGACCGCGGAGCCGCCCCGGGTGCGGCGGCGCTCACGGGTGCGGCGCGGCTTCTCCTCGGTCGCCACGGCGGCCTCGGGGGCGCCGGTGCGGCCGGAGCCGCTGCGCGGGCCCTTGGCCCGGGCGGTGCGCGCACCGCGCCCGCCGGTCTCGCCGAGGTCCTCGACCTCCTCCGCGCCGAGCCCGGCCCGGGTCCGCTCCGAACGCGGCAGCACACCCTTGGTGCCCGGCGCGATCTTCAGCAGCTCGTACAGGTGCGGCGAGGTGGAGTAGGTCTCCTCCGGGTCGTTGAAGGTCAGCTCCAGCGCCTTGTTGATCAGCTGCCAGCGCGGGATGTCGTCCCAGTCGACCAGGGTGACGGCGGTGCCCGAGGCGCCGGCCCGGCCGGTGCGGCCGATCCGGTGCAGGTAGGTCTTCTCGTCCTCGGGGCACTGGTAGTTGACCACGTGCGTGACGCCCTCGACGTCGATGCCGCGGGCGGCGACGTCGGTGCAGACCAGCACGTCGACCTTGCCGTTGCGGAACGCGCGCAGCGCCTGCTCGCGGGCGCCCTGGCCGAGGTCGCCGTGGACGGCGCCGGCCGCGAAGCCGCGCTGGGTCAGCTGGTCGGCGACGTCGGCGGCGGTGCGCTTGGTCCGGCAGAAGATCATCGCCAGCCCGCGGCCGTCGGCCTGGAGGATGCGCGAGACGAGCTCGACCTTGTCCAGCGAGTGCGCGCGGAAGATGTGCTGCTCGATGTTGGCGACGGTGGTGCCGGTGTCGTCCGGGGCGGCGGCCCGGATGTGGGTGGGCTGGCTCATGTACCGGCGGGCGAGGCTGATGACCTGACCCGGCATGGTGGCCGAGAACAGCAGGGTCTGCCGCTTGGCCGGCAGCATGGTGATGATCTTCTCGACGTCCGGCAGGAAGCCGAGGTCGAGCATCTCGTCGGCCTCGTCCAGGACCAGCGAGCGGACCTTGGACAGGTTCAGCTTCTTCTGCCCGGCCAGGTCCAGCAGGCGGCCCGGGGTGCCGACCACGATGTCGACGCCCTTGGCGAGCGCCTCGACCTGCGGCTCGTACGCGCGGCCGCCGTAGACGGCCAGGACGCGCACGTCGCGGACCTTGCCGGCGGTCTGCAGGTCGTTGGTGACCTGGGTGCAGAGCTCACGCGTCGGGACGACGATGAGCGCCTGCGGGCCGTCGGAGAGCTGCTCCTCGGTCGCCCGGCCGGCGTCCACGTCGGCGCGCACGACGCACCGCTCGATCAGCGGGAGGCCGAAGCCGAGGGTCTTGCCGGTGCCGGTCTTGGCCTGGCCGATGACGTCGTGGCCGGTCAGCGCGACCGGGAGGGTCATCTCCTGGATGGGGAAGGGGTGGACGATGCCGACGGACTCGAGCGCCTCGGCGGTCTCCGGGAGGATTCCCAGATCCCGGAACGTCGTCTTGATGGGTTCAGCGGTGGTGGACAGGGTGCTGCCTCTTCCGTGTGAAAGGGGCCGAGAGCGAGCGGCGGGCGGGCAGCCGCACGGCTGCGTACGGGCCTGGCGGCCCTGATGCAGCTGAGCGGACGCACAACCGCGCCGGTCCCTGCGGCCGGCCGGTGCGCGCTGCCCTGTGCGGGGCGCGTCGCCGGCGGCGTCGGGGAGGATTCCCATGAGGGACCTGCGCGGGACCTTCGCCAGGGGGCGTGGTCTCGGCGGCCCTCGCTCGGCCACTGATGCGGTGCCAAGGCTTGAAGTCCAAGCCATGGTCGGAGCCGATCGGCTCTCCGACCGGGCATCCGCGTACGTGAGTACCCGTGGCTCCGGTGCGGACACGTCCGGATGGACGGTGCCGCTTCGGAGCGGGCTTGCGCGGGACACCGAGACGGCGGTGACACCGTGCGAACACGACGGGGCTCCGTACCAC
The DNA here is from genome assembly GCF_044750105.1 of Kitasatospora sp. NPDC088861. NCBI lineage: Bacteria > Bacillati > Actinomycetota > Actinomycetes > Kitasatosporales > Streptomycetaceae > Kitasatospora > Kitasatospora sp. NPDC088861. Next base: position 38,005 of record NZ_JBIVJF010000017.1, on the reverse strand, counting down.
CATACAGTCAGGCGACGACTCGAACACGTGACGCGTCTGACATTGCCCCTCCCGACCCGGGCCGGAAGGGGTGTTCCGGCCGGTCACCCGGGCGACCGGCCGACGGCCGGCCAGGGTGGGTCCCCCCGGGCCGGCGGGACTAAGGTGGCGGGTCATGGAGACCCATGGTGAGACGCAGGACGCCGCGGCCGGCTCGATCGGGGACTGGGCCGCGTGCTCGGCCGACCCCGGCTACCGGGCGGCGGTGCTGGACCTGCTCGGCGCACTCGCCTACGGCGAGCTGAGCGCCTTCGAGCGGCTCGCCGAGGACGCCAAGCTGGCGCCGGACCTCGCCGACAAGGCGGCCCTGGCCCGGATGGCCTCCGCCGAGTTCCAGCACTACCAGCGCCTGCACGACCGGCTCGCCGAGATCGGCGCCGACCCGCAGGAGGCGATGCGCCCGTTCGTCGAGCCGCTGGAGCTGTTCCACCGGATGACCGCGCCCTCGGACTGGCTGGAGGGCCTGGTCAAGGCCTACGTCGGCGACGCCATCGCGACCGACTTCTACCGCGAGGTCGCCGTCCGGCTCGACGACGACACCCGCGACCTGGTGCTCGGCGTCATGTCCGACACCGGGCACGCCCAGTTCGCGGTGGACAAGGTGCGCCAGGCCATCGAGGCCGACCCGCGCTCCGGCGGCCGGCTCGCGCTGTGGGGCCGGCGGCTGATGGGCGAGGCGCTCAGCCAGGCCCAGCGGGTGGTCGCCGAGCGGGACGCGCTGTCCAACCTGCTGGTCGGCGGCGTCCAGGTGCAGGGCTTCGACCTGGTCGAGGTCGGCAAGATGTTCAACCGGATCACCGAGGCGCACACCCGGCGGATGGCCGCCCTGGGCCTGGCCAGCTAGGGCCTGTCCGGCCCGGGCGTCAGGCCGGCCGGTGGCGCCGTGTGCGGTGGACACCGGCCCGGTGCGGGTGGTGCCGGTGCGCCGGGGCCCGCCCGGCGGCGAGGTCCGGCCGGGCCAGCGTCGTGGTCAGCACCGCCGAGGCCAGCGCCGCGGCCGCGATCGACGCCGCCGGGTAGCGCCCGTCCAGGCAGAAGTGCGCCACCGTCCCGCCGAGCAGCGCCGCCGCCAGGGCGGTGCCCAGGGTCAGGGTGCGAGCCGCCCGGAAGTACGCGGGCCGCGCCAGCAGTGCGGCCAGGCCCGCGGCCAGGCCGACGAGGGCGAAGGCGATCGACTCGACCAGCAAAACTGCCTCCCGGGGACGGGCGCGCGGCGCCGACGGCCGCACTGTCGCCGTACCCCGGCCGACCCGGCCGTACACGCAACGGTGCCCCGCTCCCTGGGGGAGCGGGGCACCGGGTGAGCAGCTCGGACGACGCCTCAGGCGGTGCCGAAGCCGACCTTGCGGGCGGCCTGCTCGCCGATCTCCACGTACGCCAGGCGCTCGGCCGGGACGATGACGCGGCGGCCGTGCTCGTCGGTCAGCGCGAAGAGCTTCTCCGAACCCTCCAGCGCCTTGGCGATCGCGCTCTGGATCTCATCGGCACTCTGCGTGCTCTCGATCACGATCTCGCGCGGCGTGTTCTGCACGCCGATCTTGACCTCCACGGCTTCCGTCCCTCCGGGGTTGCAGCCTCCACGCGCGGACACCCCGACCGCCTGGGACAAGCGTTCGCGACGACCGCGCCGTACGGCTTCACCATAGAGCACGGGATCACCGCGGCGGCGAAGGTCGGTGGATCACCCCTGCTAGAGGGCCTCTCCGCCCTCCGAGGTGGGGTGCATCGGGAAGCCCTTCAGCCCGCGCCAGGCCAGGCTGGCGACCAGTCGCGCCGCCTCGTCGCGCGGGATGTCCAGGCCCTGCGACAGCCAGTACCGGGCGGTGATCTGGGCCAGGCCGCAGACCCCGGCGGCGAGCAGCTTGGACTCCGCCTCGGGCAGGTCGGTGTCCTCCTGGATCACCTTGCTGACCAGCGTCGCGCTCGCCTCGGAGGCCCGCTCGACCCGCTCGCGCACGGCCGGCTCGTTGGTCAGGTCCGACTCGAAGACCAGGCGGAACGCGCCGGACTCGCTGGAGACGTAGTTGAAGTACGCCTCCATCGTCGCGGCCACCCGGAGCTTGTTGTCGGTGGTCGTCGACAGTGCGTCGCGGGTCGACTCGACCAGGGCGTCGCAGTGCTTGTCCAGCAGCGCCAGGTACAGCTCCAGCTTCCCGGGGAAGTGCTGGTACAGCACCGGCTTGCTGACCCCGGCGCGGTCGGCGATGTCGTCCATGGCGGCCGCGTGGTAACCCTGCGCGACGAACACCTCCTGGGCGGCACCGAGCAGTTGTTCACGGCGGGCGCTTCGCGGCAGGCGGGCACCGCGCGGGCGCTCCTGCGCCTCCTGGATGGCCGTCACGGCGCTCCTCACTTCGGTTGTTCGGGGCTGGCAAGAGGGCCGATTCTACTTTTCGGTAACCGCTTCCGCGTTCGGCGGGAGTGAGAAAAGGACCTCGGCCTCCTTGTCAGGAGCCCACAATACGGCGCTGACCTCGGCGTCGGCAGGGGTGTGACAGGGGCCGGAACGGCCGTCCGGGCCGTCGGAATCCGAACCTCGTGACGCACCGCACCGGCGGCGTCACCGAGCGCGGAGCGCGGGCCAGCATCGTGGACCCGGGGCCCCTCGCGGCGGCGAACAAGGCCACTCCCATCGTCCGCCATGAGCGGGGAGGCCGGCGACCGGCGCCCGGCCGCCGGCGCCGCCCGGTAACGGCCCGGTTCGGGGCGAGGTCACGCCCGTTCACTCGTTCAGGTGGCAACCAGGCATGTGACCGATGGATTGCCCGGGCCCGGTCCTACCTTTCTGCTGTCGGACCGAACAGGTGTGGGGGAGGCCGCGGACGCCGGGGAAATCCGGAGGGCGGCCGCACCCAGGGGGCCCGGCGGGTCGGGCCCGGCCCGCCGGAACGGGCGTGCGCCCGGGGGAACGGATCGCGGGAGGGGCGCGGCCGGACCGTCGGGCCGGACGGCCGCACCACCGCTCGGTGGTGCCCCGCCCCGGGGGAGCGTCGCGGTGTCGTACCCGGCCGACCGGACTCCTCGCCCCCGGACCGTCCCCGCCGCCGTGCGGGGCCGCCCCGGTGGCCACTCAAGCCGCTCAAGCCATCCGTCGATCCGCCCGCCCGTGATCCGCCCGCCCGTGATCCGCTCTGCCCTGGAGGTCTCCCGTGCGCATCGCCCTGCTCACCGAGGGTGCCGGCCCACATTCCCGGCGCGGCGCCGGAGGCTGGTGCGACCGGCTGGCCGCGGGCCTGCCGGAGCACGAGTTCGGGCTGTACCTGCTGACCGGCCAGGGCGGCCAGGGCACCGCCGAGCGGCTGTCGCCCGCCTGGCGCGGGGCGCGCGAGCTGGCGCTGTGGGGGCGCCGGCCGGGCGGCCGGGTGCCCGGCACGCTGCGCGGACGCCAGTACGCCCGGGCGTACGAGGACCTGGTCAGAGCCCTGGTGCTGCCGGGGGAGCGGGCCGGCTTCGGGGCCGGGCTGTACCGGCTGGCCGTCCTCGCCCGGGAGGACGGCACGTTGCCCGCCTTCCTCGCCTCCGCGCACGCCCGGCGCACCCTGGAGCGGGTCTGGCGGCTGCCGGGCGCGGAGACCTCGGCCGGGCAGCCGCTGGTCCGCGACGTGCTGGTCGCGGCGGACCTGCTGGAGCAGTGCCTGCGGCCGTTGTCCGCGCCCTGGTACGGCACCGGGCCCGACGGCCTCGGCGGCGCCGACCTGTGCCACGTGGTCGGCGGCGGCCCCGCGGCGCTGCCCGCGCTGGTCGCCCGGTACCTGCACGGGGTGCCGTTCGTGGTCACCGAGCACGGCCTGCACCTGCGCGAGCAGTACCTCGGCCACCGCGAGGCGCCGTACCGGTGGCCGGTCCGGGCGCTGCTGCTGGCGTACTTCCGGGCGCTGACCGAGGAGACCTACCGGCAGGCGGCCGTCCTGACCCCCGGCAGCGCCCACGACCAGCAGTGGCAGCGCCGCTGCGGGGCCGACCCGGCGCGCACCCGGGTGGTCTACGAGGGGACGCCCGCGGTGGTCCGCCCGGCGGCCGGGCCCGAGCCCGCCGTGCCGACCCTGGTGTGGGCGGGCGCGCTGGAGCCGGGGCGGGACACCGAGCTGATGCTGCACGCCTTCGCGCGGGTGCGCGCCGACCTGCCGAGGGCCCGGCTGGTGATCCACGGCGAGGAGGCCGAGCCCGGCTACCGGGCGCACTGCGCGGCGCTCGCCGAGCGGCTCGGACTGGCCGCGGCGGTGGACTTCGCCGGGCGGCCCGGCTCGCTCGCCGAGGTCTGGGAGGGCGGCACGCTGGCCGTGTTCTCCGCGCTGTCCCAGCGCAGCCCCCGGCTGCTCGCGGACGCGATGCTCAGCGGCCGGGCCGTGGTGTCCACCGACGTCGGGGTGGCCCGCGAGGTGGTCGGGCCGACCGGGCTGCTGGTGCCCGCCCGGGACCCGCGCGCGCTGGCCGGCGCCTGCCTGGCGCTGCTGCGCGATGAGGAGCGGCGCGCCCGGCTCGGGCTGGCCGGGCGGCTGCGGGCGCAGGAACGCTTCGCCGTGGAGCCGGTGATCGGCGCCTTCCGGGAGATCTACCTGGAGCTGGTCTCGCAGTACCCGGCCTTCCCCGGCGGCGGGGCCGGCGGCGCGGCCGGGGAGTCGCCGCGCCCGTTCGCCCGGCCCGCCGAGTACTGGCTCGCCGACGGCCGCCGCGCGCCGGACGGCCCGGGCGGCCAGGGTGCCCCGGACGCGGCGGACGGCCCCGGCGGACGCCACGGCGCCGGGCCGGCCGGGTCCGAGCGGCCGGAGGACGGGGGCGGTGACGCCGGCGCGCAAGAGCGCCCCGGCGCCCTCGCGGAGGCCGTCTGATGGCGGGCGGCGCGGCGCCGGGCGGCCCCGGGAGCCCGGTGGGGGACCCGGTGCGCGAGGTGATGGCCGAGCACCGGGCGCTGTGCGAGCGGGCCGTCGACCCGCTGGAGATCGCCGCCGGACTGGAGGAGGCCGGGCTCGGCCCGCAGGCCGCCGCGCGCTGCCGGCACGCCGACCTGTTCTCGCTCGCCGAGGAGCTGTACGCGCGGGTGCCCCGCCGCCCACCCGTGCCGGAGCCGCCGCGCGGCCGGGAGTGCGCCGCCGCCACCCGGGCGACGCTGACCGCCGCCGCGCTGGCCGCACTGCCCTGCGCGGCCGTGGTCGCGCTCGGCGCCCGCTGGCCGGTGCTGCTGCCGGCCGCCGTCCCGCTGGTGCTGGTGCCCGCCCTGGCCGCGGACCCCGCCGCCGAGCCCGGCCCGCCGGACACCCGCCCCTGCGGCGCGGCGGACGGGCTGGGTCCGGCGCGGGCGCCGCGGCGGGCCGGCTCCCGGTGGCACCCGGCGGCGCTGGGGCACGGGCTGGGCCTGGCCGCGCTGCTGCTGCTCCCGCTGGCCGCGGCGGACGGGGACCGGCGGCTGACCGCCGCGCTGGTGCTGGCCGGGGCGGTGTCGGCCGGGTCGGCCGAGCGGGCGGCCCGCTGGTACCGGCAGGTCGGCCGCGGCCATCTCGGCGCGGCGGCCACGCTGGCCGAGTTCCGGTCCCGGATGCGGCCGGTGCTCCCGGTGGCGGTCGCCCTGCACCTGGCGGTGCTCGCGGTGCTGACCTTCGCCGCGCTGGCGGTGCTGACCGTCCTCGCGCCGCGCCCCGGGCCGGGCCACGGCGGGGGCCTGCTGCACCTGGCGGCCGAACGGGCCGGTGCCGCGCAGTGGGCGGCGCAGGGCGTGCTGGGCCTGCTGCTGGTGCTGCCCGCGCTGCTGGCCCGCTGCGGCCGGACGGCGGCCGCCGCGGCGGGGGCGCTGGCCGGGCCCGCCGTGGCGCTCGGGCTGCTCGCCCTGGGCCGTTCCGGGCCGACGGCCGGGATGCTCGGCGGCGGCGCGGTCGCCGCGGTGCTGCTGGCGTACGCCTGGGCCGTGCTCGGCCGGGCCGGTTCGCACCGCTGAGCCCGCCCGCCGGTGCGGCCCCGGGTGCCGCCCCCTTCTCTTTGCTCTCACTCAGTCCGCTCTTGATTTTCAGTCCGCCAGGTCGTCCCCGACCTCGCTTCGTGGAAGGACGCCCCCGATGAGGGTGCTGCTGCTGGGCGCCGACGGTTTCATCGGCCGCCGGGTCACCGATCGTCTGCTCATGGACCAGGAGTTGCAGGTGACGGTGCTCGGCCGGCGCGACTCGGCCGACATCCGCTTCGACCTGACCACCGGAAGCCCGGGCGCGCTGGCCCGGTTCCTGGACGCGGTCGTGCCGCAGGTGGTGATCAACTGCGCGGGCGCCACCTACGGCAGCTCGCGCACCCTGATCCGGTCGAACACGCTGGCCGTCGCCACCGTCTGCGAGGCGATCCGGCGCAGCCGGGAGCCGGCCCGGCTGGTGCACGTCGGCTCGGCCGCCGAGTACGGCCCGGTGCCGGGCGGGGTGCCGGTGTCGGAGCAGGCCGAGCCGCGGCCGGTCGGCCCGTACGGGGTGTCCAAGCTGGCCGGGACGGAGCTGGTGCTGGCGTCGGGCCTGGACGCGGCGGTGCTGCGGGTGTTCGACGTGGTGGGCCCGGGGGCGCCGACCGCCTCGCTGTTCGGGCGGCTCGCGGAGGGGCTGCGGCGGGCCCTGGAGCGGGACGAAACCCAGGTGCGGATGCCGGACCTGTCCGGATACCGGGATTTCGTGGACGTGCGGGACGTCGCGCGGGCGATTCAGGCGGCGGCGGTGTCGGCCGCCACCGGGGTGGTCAACATCGGCAGCGGGCACGCCGTCCGGGCCCGGGACGCGGCCCAGCTGCTGGTCCGGGCGTCCGGCTTCGAGGGGGCGATCGTCGAGGAGAACCGCCAGGTCCTGCTGCCCGCGCAGGCCGGCGGCCCGGTCGGCGACCACCTGCCCGGCCACCACCTGCCGGGCCACCGGCCGGAGGGCCGGGTCGCGGCGGGGGAGCCGGTGCCGTGGCGGCAGGCGGACGTGCGCACCGCCCGGGACCGTCTCGGCTGGCGGACACAGGTGCCGCTGGAGGAGTCGCTCGGGGACGTCTGGCTGGAGACGGCCTGCCGGGTCTGAGCGGCCACCGGGAGCGCCCCGGGCCTGTCGGCACAGGCCCGGGGCGCTTTTCCGGGCTCCGGCGGGCGGTCCCACGATCCGACGCCGGCCGTCTCGCCCATCGGACGAGCTGTCTCGGAATACCGGAGGGGCGTGACACTGTTGGCCTAGGAGCCACCCGCGTGGCGGCGCAGCAACCACCATGAGGCTGGCCCAGGCCACCTGAACCAGACACCCATCGGAGTCCCCGTGTCGTTGCCACCCCTGGTCGAGCCGGCCGACGAGCTCACCGTTGACGAGGTCCGCAGGTACTCCCGCCACCTGATCATCCCCGACGTGGGCATGGCCGGGCAGAAGCGGCTGAAGAACGCCAAGGTGCTGTGCGTCGGCGCCGGCGGCCTGGGCTCGCCCGCGCTGATGTACCTGGCCGCGGCCGGTGTCGGCACGCTGGGCATCGTCGAGTTCGACGTGGTCGACGAGTCGAACCTGCAGCGCCAGATCATCCACGGCCAGTCGGACGTGGGCCGCTCCAAGGCGGAGTCGGCGCGGGACTCGGTCAAGGAGATCAACCCCTACGTCGACGTGATCCTCCACGAGGAGCGCCTCGACAACTCCAACGTCATGGAGATCTTCTCCGGCTACGACCTGATCGTGGACGGCACCGACAACTTCGCCACCCGCTACCTGGTGAACGACGCCGCGGTGCTGCTCGGCAAGCCGTACGTGTGGGGCTCGATCTACCGCTTCGACGGCCAGGCCAGCGTGTTCTGGGCCGAGCACGGCCCCTGCTACCGCTGCCTCTACCCGGAGGCCCCGCCGGCGGGCATGGTCCCCTCCTGCGCCGAGGGCGGCGTGCTGGGCGTGCTGTGCGCGTCCATCGGCTCGATCCAGGTCACCGAGGCGATCAAGCTGCTGGCCGGCGTGGGTGACCCGCTGGTCGGCCGGCTGATGATCTACGACGCCCTGGAGATGAACTACCGCCAGGTGAAGGTCCGCAAGGACCCGGACTGCGCCGTCTGCTCCGAGCACCCGACGGTCACCGAGCTGATCGACTACGAGGCCTTCTGCGGCGTCGTGTCGGAGGAGGCGCAGGCCGCCGCCGCCGGCTCGACCGTCACCTCGGCGCAGCTCAAGCAGTGGCAGGACGACAAGGAGGACATCTTCCTGATCGACGTCCGCGAGCCCGGCGAGTACGAGATCGTCAACATCCCCGGCGCGGTGCTGATCCCGAAGAACGAGTTCCTCATGGGCGACGCCCTGGAGAAGCTGCCGCAGGACCGCAAGATCGTGCTGCACTGCAAGTCGGGCGTGCGCTCGGCCGAGGTGCTGGCCGTGGTCAAGGCGGCCGGCTTCGCCAACGCCGTCCACCTGGGCGGCGGCGTGCTCGGCTGGGTCAACCAGATCGAGCCGCACAAGCCGGTCTACTAGAACGCCGGAACGCACCGGAAGGGCCCGCCTCGGCGGGCCCTTCCGCGTATCCGGTGGACGTCAGAGCGCGCCGCGGCGCTGCAGCACGTTGTAGGAGATCCAGCCCGGCAGCACCGGCAGCCAGAAGGTGAGCGCCCGGTAGAGGAAGACCGCCGGGGTGGCGACCGCCGGCGACACGTCCGCGACCGTCAGGGCGCCGATCAGGGCGACCTCGACCGGACCGATGCCGCCCGGGGTGGGGATCGCCGAGCCGGCCGCGTTGGCGGTCAGGAAGACCACCGCGACCGCCGAGAAGCTGACGTCGCCGCCGAAGGCCTGAACCGAGGCGTCCAGGCAGGCGGTGAAGGACAGGGTCAGCAGCAGGATGCCGCCGAAGCCGGTGACCAGCTTGCTGGGCGTCTGCATCAGGTCGAGCATCCGCGGCACCACGCCGAAGAACAGCGAACGCAGCCGGCCCAGCACGAACCGGCGCAGCGGCGCGACCGCCGCCACCACCAGGGCGAGCACGGCGGCGGTCAGCACGCCGATGATCACCGCGCGGGAGGCGGACAGGTCGCCGTTGGTCTGGCTGCCGGTGATCAGGCCGAAGCTGAACAGCAGCAGCAGGTGCCCGGCCAGGCCGGCCAGCTGGGAGGCGCCGACCGAGGCCACCGCCTGGCCGGAGCGGATCCCGGCCTTCTGCAGGTAGCGGGTGTTGAGCGCGATGCCGCCGATCGCGGCGGGCGCGACCAGCTTGACGAAGGAGCCGGCCAGCTGGGCCGCGACGGTGCGCCGGAACGGCAGCTTCTCCGGGACGAATCCGGTCAGGCTCATCGCGGCGGCGACGTAGCTGAACGCGGCCGCCAGCAGGGCCGCCGCCGCCCAGACCCAGTCCATCTGGGAGAGCTTGAGCTGGGCCGGCTTGATGGTGGTCAGCGCCAGGTAGGCGGCGAAGGTGAGCGCGATCACCATGATCAGGCTCTTCGGCTTCAGCCGCTCGAGCTTGGCCGGCTCCATCGGCGCCTCGGGGGCGATCTGGAGGATCTGGCCGCGGATGCGGCTCAGCAGGTCCTCGCCGGCCACCGCGATGTCCTCCTCGGCCTGCTGCTGGGTGCGCTCGCCGGCCGCGACCTGCTCCAGCGCCCTGGCCCGGGCGACGGTCTTGCGCTCCTTGGTGAGCCGCGCGAGGTCGACCCGGGTGGAGCGGCTCATCCCGACCGGCTGGAGCAGCGGCAGCGCTTGGGCGACCCGGTCGGCGCCGAGCACCGCGTTGGCGGTGGCGACGGCCCGCTCCGGGCCGATCCGCAGCGCGAAGGTGGTGACCAGCTGGGCGACGTCGATGCGCAGCGTCAGGTCGGTGGCGGCGATGTCGCCGCCGGAGAGGTTGACCAGGCAGGCCGTCTTCTCGTCCACCACCAGCAGCGACTCGCCGGTCAGCCGGCGGTGGGCGATCCGGCGCTCGTGCAGGGCCGCCACCGACTCCCAGAGCGAGGCCATCACCTGGTCGGTGACCTCCTCGTCGGAGAGCTCGTCCAGGATGCGGCCCTCGACCTTGCCGTAGACCAGGATCGCGGCGTCCGGACCCAGCTCGGAGGTGGCGACCAGCTGTGGCGCGCGGGCGCCCGACGCGGCCGCCGCGTAGGCGATCAGGGCCTCCTGCTCCAGCGCCTGGCGCAGCGACTGCGGGCTGCGGCGCACCGCCACCGAGCGCAGCCGCAGCCGCCGCCAGGCCCGGTAGAAGAAGCCGGAGGCCTGCTGCTCGCGGTCGATGATGTGGACGTCCAGCGGCGGGCCGCTCTGCTGGGTGACGTAGTAGCGGCGGGTGCCGCCGGGCGCGTCCGGGGCGCGGTGGGCGCTCTCCGGGGTGAAGCCGACCTTGCGCAGGCCGATCATCAGGTGCTGGCCGGTGGGCCGGATGTTCGGGGAGCCGATCGCGTACAGCGTGCCGTACGCGACGGACCAGCCGATCAGGACGGTGAGCAGCAGCGACAGCGGGGTGGTGTAGCCGCCGAGCAGTTCGGTGATCCCGCTGAAGACCACCACCACCCACAGGGCGACCCGCCACCGGGGGCGGCTCGACATGCCGACCGCGGTCATGTAGGCGATCACCGGGGCGAGGTAGCCGTGCACCGGGTCGGTGAGGGTGCCGTTGCTGTCCATCGGCAGCCTGGTCAGCGCGTCCCGGATGTGGTCGGAGGCGCCTTCGGCCACCCACCAGTCGATGCCCAGCGAGACGCCGTAGGCGAGCACCGAGGCGAGCACGCCGTCGGCGACCCGCAGGCCGTCGCGTTTGATCAGCCGCTCGACCGCGAAGGCCAGCGGCACGGCGAGCACCGCGACGCTGGAGAGCAGGCCGGTGATCGTGGAGAGCACCGCGGAGAAGTGCGGCGCGTTGGTGGCGATGTCCTGTTCGATGCCGGTGGTGGTCGAGGTGGCGATGCCCGCCAGCACGAAGACGGCGACTATGCCGAAGACGCCGGCCAGGAAGCGGATCAGGTCGGACGGGCGGTGCGCCCGGGCGGCGAGCAGTGGCTCGTCGACGTCCAGGTGCGGGGTGCCGTCCAGCGGGTCGTGGTAGTCGGGCAGCGGGCGCCGGGCCGGCGGTTCGGCAGCCGCCGGTCCGGGGACGGCCGGTTCCCCGGGGGCCTCGGCGGGTTCGGCGGGTTCGGCGGGTTCTTCGGAGGCCTCGGCGGGCGCGGGGGTCTTGATCGTCCGGTCCTTGATCAGGGAGACTTCCGGCGTAGGCCCGGTCGCGGGCCCACCACCGGGAGCCGAGGGCACGGCGGCGGCGGACTCGTCGGAGTCCTCGTCCACACCCACGTCAGCCGTCCCGGTCATCTGGTCTTGTCCTCGTATCACCACTCACCGCCCCGAAGATGGTGGCATGCCTCGGCGCCCCGTGCTGGACAGGGGCCGGATCGGGCGCGGCGGATCGTTCGTACGGGGCCGCGGGTGCGCCCCCGTGAGGAAGAATGCCGCAGGTGACGGACGTAACAGACGACGGCCTCCCGGACACCCTGCCGCCCTTCGCCGAACTGGTGCTCGACCTGACCGAGCGGATTCCACCCGGCAGGGTGATGACCTACGGGGACGTTGCCGAGTACCTCGGCCAGGGCGGCCCCCGGCAGGTCGGCCGGGTGATGGCCCTGTACGGCGGCTCGGTCCCCTGGTGGCGGGTCATCCGCGCCGACGGCCGCTTCCTGCCCGGGCACGAGCACCGCGCCCTCGCCCACTACGGCGAGGAAGGCACCCCGCTGCGCGAACTCGCCGACCCGCCCCGGGTCGACCTGCGCCGGGCCCGCTGGGACGGACGGGAGCCGGGCACCGCGCGATGAGGCCGCCGCGGAACGCGCGACGAGGCCGCCGCGGACCGGGTCGCTGCGGACCGGGGATGCCGCGAAACCGCCGCGCCGACGGGAATGACGGGGCAGGATCGTAGGCTCGATACGGGCGGGCCCCGGCGGGCCCGCCCGGCCACGCCTCCAGCACAACCCCAGGATCCGCCTCCGTGAGTTCCCCGTACCGGCTCGTGCGCAGCCCGCTCGTCCAGCCCGCCCCACCCGTGCTGGACGAGTACCAGCGCGCCGTGGTCGAGCACGGCGGCGGGCCGCTGCTGGTGCTCGCCGGCCCCGGGACGGGCAAGACCACCACCCTGGTCGAGGCCGTCGCCCGGCGGATCGAGGACGGCACCGACCCCGAGCGCATCCTCGTCCTCACCTTCAGCCGCAAGGCCGCGACGGAACTGCGCGACCGGATGTCCGCCCGGCTCGGCTCCTCCTCGGCCGCCCCCCAGGCCACCACCTTCCACTCCTTCAGCTACGCCCTGCTGCGCGCCCACCAGGACCCGCAGGACTACGCCGAACCGCTGCGGCTGCTCTCCGGCCCCGAGCAGGACGTCATGGTCCGCGAACTGCTGGCCGGCGGAGCCGAGGACGCGAAACTCGGCAGCTCCCGGATCCACTGGCCGCTCGACCTGCGGGCCTGCCTGACCACCCGCGGCTTCGCCGACGAGGTCCGTGCCGTCCTCGCCCGCAGCCGCGAGCTGGGCCTCGGCGAAGCCGAACTGGAGCGCTTCGCCCAGGGCGTCCAGCGCCCCGACTGGGCCGCCGCCGCGCACTTCCTCGCCGACTACCTCGACGTGCTCGACCTGCGCGGCGTCCTCGACTACGCCGAACTCGTCCACCGGGCCGTCCTGCTCGCCGAACGCCCCGAGGTCGCCGAGCAACTGCGGCGGCGCTACGAGGTGGTGTTCGTCGACGAGTACCAGGACACCGACCCCTCCCAGGTCCGGCTGCTGCGCCAGCTGGCCGGCGGCGGTCGCGAACTCGTCGCGGTCGGCGACCCCGACCAGTCGATCTACGCCTTCCGCGGCGCCGACATCAACGGCATCCTCGACTTCCCGCAGACCTTCCGCCGGGCCGACGGCGAACCCGCCGACGTCAAGGTGCTGCGCGTCTCCCGCCGCTCCGGCGCCGTCCTGCTCGCCGCCTCCCGGGAACTCGCCCGGCGGATGCCGATGGGCCGGCTGCCCGCCGACAAGCTCGCCCAGCACCGCGCGCTGCTGCCCTCCCGCGAGGGCGGCCGGGCCGAGGTCTACACCTACCCCACCCCCGGCGCCGAACTCGACTCGATCGCCGACCTGCTGCGCCGCGCCCACCTGGAGGACGGCGTGCCCTGGGGCGAGATGGCCGTCCTGGTCCGGGCCGGCGCCCGCTCCATCCCCGGCGTACGGCGGGCGCTCAGCGCGGCCGGCGTCCCGCTGGAGATCGACGGCGACGACCTGCCGCTGCGCGAGGAGCCGGCCGTCGCCCACCTGCTGCTCGCCCTGCGGGTCTGCGCCGAGCAGGCCGCCCGCGACCGGCACGGCGACCCCGACACACCCGACCCGCTCACCACCGACCTGGCCCACGCCCTGCTCACCGGCCCGCTCGGCGGCCTCGACGGCTCCGACCTGCGCCGCCTCGGCCGCGCCCTGCGCGAGGAGGAACGCGCCGCCCTGCGCGCCGACGGGGACCCGGCCGCCCCGCGCCCGGCCGGCGACCTGCTGCGCGAGGCCCTCGCCGAACCCGAGCGGCTGATCGCCCTCGACCCCGCCCACGCCCGCCGGGCCCGCGACCTCGGCACCCTGCTGCGCAAGGTCCGCGAACGCCTCGCCGGCGGCTGCACCGCCGAGGAGGCGCTCTGGGAGCTGTGGGACGGCAGCCGCCGCTGGCGCGAACGCCTGGAACGGGCCGCCCTGCGCGGCGGCGCCGCCGGCCGCAACGCCGACCGCGACCTCGACGCGCTGTGCGCCCTGTTCGAGACCGCCGCCCGCGCCGAGGAACAGGTCACCGGCCACCGCGGCGCCCTCGACCTGCTCGCCGAGCTCGACGCCCAGGACATCGCCGCCGACACCCTCACCGTCCGGGCCGTGCGCCCCGAGGCCGTCCGGCTGATGACCGCCCACCGCTCCAAGGGCCTGGAGTGGCGCCTGGTCGTCGTCGCCGGCGTCCAGGACGGCCTCTGGCCCGACCTGCGCCGCCGCGGCTCCCTGCTGGAGGCCGACCGGATCGGCCGCGACGGCCTCGCCGAACCGCTCTCCCCGGGCGCCCTGCTCGGCGAGGAGCGCCGGCTCTTCTACGTCGCCGCGACCCGCGCCCGGGAGCGGCTGATCGTCACCGCCGTCAAGGCCCCCGCCGACGACGGCGACGAGCCCTCCCGCTTCCTGCGCGAGCTCTACCGCGAGGACGTCGACCCGCGCACCGGAAGGGTCGTGCGCCGCACCCCGCCGGTCGTCGTCGAGGACGTCACCCACCGTCCGCGCCGCCCGCTGTCCGTCGCCGCACTGGTCGCCGAACTGCGGGCCGTCACCGTCGACCCGGCCCGCTCGCCCGAACTGCGCCGGGCCGCCGCCGAACGGCTCGCCCTGCTCGCCGCCGCCACCGACGACGAGGGCCTGCCACTGGTGCCCGCCGCCCGCCCCGACCGCTGGTGGGGCCTGGCCGACGCCACCGCCGCCCCCGACCCGCTGCGCAGCGCCGACCTGCCGGTGCGGCTGTCCGGCAGCGGCCTGGAGCAACTTGAGAACTGCTCGCTGCAGTGGTTCCTGGACAAGGAGGTCAAGGCCCGCGCAGCCGGCTCCGCCGCCCAGGGCTTCGGCAACGTCGTGCACGCGCTCGCCGACGAGGTCGGCTCCGGGCGCACCCCCGCCGACCTCGCCGTCCTGATGGAACGCCTGGACACCGTCTGGGACGCGCTGGCCTTCGACGCGCCCTGGAAGTCCCAGCAGGAGAAGACCCAGGCCCGTGCCGCCCTGGAGCGCTTCCTCAACTGGCACGTGCTGGAACGCGGCCGCGACCTCGTCGCCACCGAGCACGGCTTCGACGTCACCCTCGACGCCGGCGGCGTCTCGGTGCGCATCCGCGGCTCGATGGACCGGGTCGAGAAGGACGCGGCCGGGCGCGCCTACGTCGTCGACTTCAAGACCGGCAAGCAGATCCCCACCGACAGGTCGCTGCCCGAGCACAAGCAGCTCGCCGTCTACCAGCTCGCCGTCCGCGCAGGGGCCCTCAACGAGCTGCCCGGCTTCGCCGACCGCCCCCCGGCCACCGGCGGCGCCGAACTCGTCCACCTGCGCGAGCCCGCCGCCAAGGCCGCCCAGGACGCCCCCAAGGTGCAGCGGCAGGACCCGCCGGAGGGCGAGCCGTGGATCGAGAACCTGCTCGCCGACGCGGCCGGCCGGGTCCTCGCCGAGCGCTTCGTCCCGCAGACCGGCGGCGGCTGCGACCGCTGCACCTTCCGCCGCAGCTGCTCCGCCCAGCGGGACGGGGCGCAACTCGTCGAGTGAAGGTTGTCCGCCGCTCCGGTTAACGTTGCGGGGTGACCGCCGTGCTCAGCCATCCCGACCAGCTCAAGGAGCTGCTGGGCATCCCGTTCAACCGGGAGCAGATGGCGGCCATCGGCGCCCCCCTGGAACCGGCCGTGATCGTGGCCGGCGCCGGGTCCGGCAAGACCACGGTGATGGCCGCCCGGGTGGTCTGGCTGGTCGGCTCCGGCGCCGTCCGGCCCGAGGAGGTGCTCGGCCTCACCTTCACCAACAAGGCCGCCGGCGAACTCGCCGAACGCGTGCGCACCGCCCTGCTGCGGGCCGGTGTCACCGGGGAGGACGGCGCGGAGCCGCTCGGCGAACCGGAGATCTCCACCTACCACGCCTTCGCCGGCCGGCTGCTCAAGGAGCACGGCCTGCGGATCGGCATCGAACCCGACGTGCGGCTGCTCGCCGACGCCACCCGCTTCCAGCTCGCCGCCAAGGTGCTGCGCACCGCCCGCGGCCCGTTCCCCGCGCTCACCGGCACCTTCGCCAACCTGGTCGCCGACCTGATCGCCCTGGACGGCGAACTCGCCGAGCACCTGGTCGAGCCGGACACCCTGCGCGCCCACGACGAGGACCTGCTGGACACCCTCGCCACCGTCAAGCTCACCAACGACGACCTGCGGGCCGTCCCCGCCACCGCCCGGGCCCGGCTGGAGCTGCTGCGCCTGGTCGAGGACTACCGGCGCCGCAAGCACGCCGCCGGGCTGATGGACTTCGGCGACCAGATAGCCGCCGCCGCCCGGCTCGCCCAGCAGCGGCCCGAGGTCGGCGCGCTGCTCCGCGGCCAGTTCCGGGTCGTGCTGCTCGACGAGTACCAGGACACCTCGGTCGCCCAGCGGCTGATGCTGGCCGGCCTGTTCGGCGCCGGCCCAGGGGGACCGGGCGGTGCCCACCCCGTCAGCGGCCACCCCGTCACCGCCGTCGGCGACCCCTGCCAGGCGATCTACGGCTGGCGCGGCGCCTCCGTCGCCAACCTCGACGAGTTCCCCCGGCACTTCCCGAAGGCCGACGGCCGCCCCGCCGCCCGCTACGCGCTCAGCGAGAACCGCCGCAGCGGCGGGCGGCTGCTCGCCTTCGCCAACGAACTCGCCGCGCCGCTGCGGGCCATGCACGAGGGCGTCGAGGCGCTGCGCCCGGCCCCCGGCGCCGAGCAGGACGGCTACGCGCGGGCGGCGCTGCTGCCCACCCACGCCGAGGAGGTCGACTGGCTCGCCGACTCGATCGCCCACCTGGTGCGCACCGGCACCGCGCCCGGCCGGATCGCCGTGCTGTGCCGCGGCGGCGCGGCCTTCCCGGACATCCACGCGGCCCTGGTCGCCCGCGAGGTGCCGGTCGAGGTGGTGGGCCTGGGCGGGCTGCTGCAACTGCCCGAGGTGGCCGACCTGGTGGCGGTCTGCGAGGTGCTCCAGGACCCGACCGCCAACGCCGCGCTGGTGCGCCTGCTGATCGGCCCGCGCTGGCGGATCGGCCCGCGCGACCTCGCCCTGCTCGGTCGCCGGGCCGCCGACCTGGTGCGCACCGACCGACCCGAGGGCGTGGAGGCGCTGACGGCGGCCGTCGCCGAGGCCGACCCCACCGAGGTGGTCTCGCTCGCCGACGCGGTGGAGACCTTCCTCGACGCGGAGCAGCCCGACGAACTGCCCTTCTCCGCCGAGGCCAGGGTCCGCCTGGCCCGCCTCGGCCAGGAGCTGCGCGACCTGCGCCGCTCGCTCGCCGACCCGCTGATGGACGTGCTGCACCGGGTGCTGGCCGTCACCGGTCTGGAGGTCGAACTCGCCGCCTCCCCGCAGGCGCTGGCCGCCCGGCGGCGCGAGACCCTGCACGCCTTCCTGGACGTCGCCGCCTCCTTCGCCGACCTCGACGGCGACCCCGGCCTGGCCGCCTTCCTCGGCTTCCTGCGCGCCGCCCAGGAGTACGAGCGCGGCCTGGACAGCAGCCTGCCCGGCGGCGAGGACACCGTGAAGGTGCTCACCGCACACAAGTCCAAGGGCCTGGAGTGGGACGTCGTCGCCGTCCCCGGCCTGGTCAAGGGCTCGTTCCCGTCCACCACCTCGCGCGAGCGCTGGACCAGCAGCAAGCGGGTGCTCCCGCACGCCCTGCGCGGCGACGCGGACACCCTGCCCGACGTGCGCGGCGGGTGGGACGGCAAGGCCATGACCGCGTTCAAACGGCAGCTGGCCGAGCACTCCGGCACCGAGGAACTGCGCCTGGGCTACGTCGCGTTCACCCGCCCGCGCACGCTGCTGCTGGCCTCCGGGCACTGGTGGGGGCCCAGCCAGAAGACCGTCCGCGGCCCGTCCGCCTTCCTGGAGCAGCTGCGCGAGCACTGCGAGCGGCCCGGCGCCGGGGAGGTCGAGCACTGGGCCGAGCAGCCGGAGAAGGGCGCCGAGAACCCGGCGCTGGCCGCCCCCGTCGAGCACCCCTGGCCGCTGCCGCTGGACCCGGCCGCCCAGCTGGCCCGCCGCCGGGTCGCCGAGGTGGTGCACGCCCGGCTGGCCGGCGCGCCCGCCCCCGAGCCCGAGCCGATGGCCGCCGAGGACCAGCGCCAGGCGGCCTCCTGGGACCGCGACCTCACCGCGCTGCTGGGCGAGTTGGAGCGCTCCCGGCGCACCGCCCGCGACGTGCCGCTGCCCGCCGCGCTGTCCGCCACCCAACTGCTGCGCCTGGCCGCCGACCCGGACGGCTTCGCGCGCGACCTGGCCAGGCCGATGCCGCGCCCGCCGCAGCCGGCCGCCCGGCGGGGCACCCGCTTCCACGCCTGGGTGCAGTCCCGGATCGAACCGCTGCTGCTGATCGAGCCGGGCGCGCTGCCCGGCGCGGACGACGACGGCATCGAGGACGAGCAGGACCTGGAGCAGCTCAAGGAGGCGTTCCTGCGCACCCCGTACGCCCAGCGCCGGCCGCACCGGGTGGAGGCGCCGTTCCAGCTGGTGCTCGGGGGGCGGGTGGTGCGCGGCCGGATCGACGCGGTCTACCGGGACGGTGACGTGACGTCAGTAACCGGTGGCGCGTCACGCTACGAAGTGGTGGACTGGAAGACCCACCGCGAGGAGACTGCCGACCCGTTGCAGCTCGCGGTCTACCGGATCGCCTGGGCCGAGCAGGCGGGCGTTCCGCCGGAGCAGGTCACGGCTTCCTTCCTGTACGTCCGCAGCGGGCGGATCGTCCGTCCGGCAGGACTTCCCGACCGAAAAGAGTTGGAACGGCTCCTGATCGGGAACAGTGAAGAATGAGTCACGCAGAGCATTCAAGTCATCACGGCAGCGCCCGAAACCTGTGCGTCATGCACGTTTCGTGCCTATTGTGGGGTCGGTAACCGGTCAACCCCCGTGCTCCGGCCGCCAGCGAGGCCCGCATTCCCTAACCCTCAGTCATCACCGCAGGTGCCCCAGGGCATCGGCGTCTTCTGCTGGAGTAACGACGTTGAGCGCGACCGGATGGATCAGAGAGCGGTTCACCGGGCCGACCCCGGGACCCGCTCCGGGCACGACCGGCACCTGGCCGAGGACGGCGCTCGCGCTGCCCTTCATCGGCATGGCGCTGATCGTCGCCCTCGACTTCGTCAGCAACACCGAGGTGACGGTCGAACCGGCCCTCACCGCCGTCCCCGCGCTGGCCGCCGTGGTCAGCCACCGAACCTGGTACCCGCTCGCCATCGGCCTCTTCACCGAGGCGGTGGCCTTCCTGATGGCCTTCCGCAGCGACGCGCTCGACCAGTCCGTGCACGCCGCCAGCGTCTTCGCGATCCTGCTGGTCGCGCTGATCGGCTGGGTCAGCGCCACCCTGCGGCTGCGCCAGGAGCGGGCGCTGGCCGACGCCCAGCTCGTCGCCTCGATCGCCCGCCGGGTGCTGCTGAGGCCCGTCCCCGAGCGGGTCGGCACCGTCCAGGCGGCCGTCCACTACGAGGCCGCCGCCGCGCACGCCAGGATCGGCGGCGACCTGTACGAGGTGGTCAACACCCGGCACGGGGTGCGGGCCGTGGTCGGCGACGTCCGCGGCAAGGGCCTCGGCGCGGTCGAGACCGCCGCCGCCGTCCTCGGCGCCTTCCGCGAGGCCGCGCACCAGGAGCCCGCACTGGACCGGGTCGCCGGCTGGCTGGCCGTCAGCCTCGACCGGGCCCTGCACGAGAACGACCACCCGGGCGTGGAGGAGGAGTTCGTCACCCTGGTGCTGATCGGCGTCGGGGCGGACGGCACCGCGGAACTGGTCAACTGCGGCCACCCCTCGCCGCTGCTGCTGCGCGGCGGGGATGTCCGGCCGCTCGAACTCGCCGAGACCGTCCCGCCGCTGGGCGTCCTCGACCCGGCCGACGTCCGGCCGCCGGTGCACCGGGTGGCACTGCGGCCCGGCGACCGGGTCCTGCTGTTCACCGACGGGGTGATCGAGGCCCGCGACCGCTCCGGCGCCTTCTACCCGCTCGCCGAGCGCCTCCCGCGCTGCGCCGACGGCCGCCCGGCGGACGTCCTGCAGCGCCTGCACGAGGACGTGGTGCGCCACGTCGGCCGCCAACTCGGCGACGACGCGGCCATGCTGCTCCTCCAGTACGCGCCGGCCCCCGCCGCCGGCACCCAACTACCGCACCAGCACGGCGTCCTGACCCGGCACTAGTCCCGTGCTGGGCCCGCACTAGAGCGAGACCTCCACCAGCAGCGGCCGGTGGTCCGACACCGCCGCGCGCGGCGCCGCCGCCGGGCCGACCGCGGCGCACGGCACGCCGACCGCCAGCACGTGGTCGAACTGCACCGCCGGGCGGTGCGAGGGGTACGTCGGGGTGCGGGCCAGGTCGTACCAGCCCTGCAGACGGGGGCGGGGCTCGCGCACCCGGCGCCGGCGCGGCTCGGCCAGGGCCGGCCGGGCCCGCCGGGCCGCCCGCAGCTCCCGGACCCGCGCCCGGGGCGCGGTGCGCTCCAGCGCGGTCGCCCCGCCGAGGACGGTGCGCGGCACCGCGCCGACCAGGTTGAAGTCGCCCAGCACCAGGTACGGCTGCGGCAGGTCCGCGATCCACCGCCGGATGCCGGCCAGCTGCGCCATGTTCCACCCGGGGACGAAGGACAGGTGCGCCGCCACCACGGTGAACGGGCCGTGGTCGCCCTCCAGCACGGCCGCCAGCGCCGCCCGCGGCTCGTCCGGCACCGGGGTGAGCCCGCGCCGGCCGGCCACCCGCAGTGGCAGTCCGAACGGGGCCGGGGCGAACCGGCGGGCCCGCCAGTGCCGCACCGGCAGCCGGGTCAGCAGCGCGGTGCCGTACGAGGGCGGGGCGCCGTCGCCGACGTCGCCGGGCCCGTACACCCGCAGGCCGCCGGGCACGGAGGGCTCCGGCACCCAGCCCGCGACCGGCGCCGGGCGCCCGTGCAGGGCGGCGGCGAACCGCCAGTCGGCGGCCCCCATGGCCTTGGCGGCCACCGCGGCCTGGTCGGTGCCGCCCGAGCGGGACTGGTGGCGGTCCACCTCCTGGAGGGCCAGTACGTCGGCGTCCAGCGCGGCCACCGCCTCCGCCAGCGGCCCGCCGGCGTCGGCGGGGTAGGGCCGCGGGGCGCCGTCCGGGGCGAGCGGCTGACCGTGCAGCAGGTTGAAGGTGGCGATGCGCAACTGGCTCACACCGCACGACGGTACCCGCTCGCCGGGGGAGGGGGCGCGGCTTGAGCCCGTGGGGCATACCGGGTATACATACTGAGTATGTCCATCCGACACGGCCTGCTCGCCCTGCTCGACCAGGGCCCGCGCTACGGCTACCAACTGCGCACCGAGTTCGAGGCGCGCACCGGCGCCACCTGGCCGCTCAACGTCGGGCAGGTCTACACGACGCTGTCCCGACTGGAGCGGGACGGCCTGGTCGAGCCCGCCGGAGAGGACGACGAGGGCCACCAGTTCTACGCCGTCACCGAAGAGGGACGCACCGAGCTGCGGGCCTGGTTCGACACCCCGGTGCCCCGGACCAACCCCCCGCGCGACGAACTGGCCATCAAGCTCGCCATGGCCGTCACCGTCCCCGGGGTGGACGTCTCCGCCGTCGTCCAGGGCCAGCGCCGCCACAGCATCAAGGCGCTCCAGGACTACACCCGGCTCAAGGGCCGCGCGCTGGCGGGGGAGTCACGGCCCGGCATCGCGCCCTCCGCGAGCAACGACCTGGCCTGGCTGCTCGTCCTCGACCAGCTGATCTTCCAGACCGAGGCCGAGATCCGCTGGCTCGACCACTGCGAGACCCGGCTCCACCAGCACGCGGAGACCGAACAGGCCCGCGCCGCCGAAGCCGCCCGCGACGGCGGCGCCACGGCCGCCCGGCCCGCCCGCCGCCGCTCGCGCACCTGACCCCGCCCGCCGTCGCTCGCGCACCTGCCCCCGCGACGGCCGCCGCTCGCGCACCTGACCGCGACGGCCCGCCCGAACCACCGGCCCGGACCCGACGCCGAGCCCACCACCAGCACAAGGGGGGAACCATGTCCCACACCGACCCGGCCCGGCAGACGCCGGTACTGCACCTGGAGAACGTCACCCGAGTCCACGGCCAAGGCGCCGCGGAGGTCCAAGCCCTGCGCGGCATCGACCTCAAGGTCCACCCCGGCGAGTTCGTCGCCGTCATGGGCCCGTCCGGCTCCGGCAAGTCGACGCTCCTCACCCTCGCCGGCGGACTGGACACCCCGACCACCGGCCAGGTCCTCGTCGAGGGCGTCGCCCTCGGCGGGCTCAACCGCAAGCGGCTCGCCCAGGTCCGCCGCCGCTCCATCGGCTACGTCTTCCAGGACTACAACCTGATACCGGCCCTCACCGCCGGCGAGAACATCTCGCTGCCGCGCGAACTCGACGGCCTCTCCGCCCGCGCCGCCCGCCGCGAGGCGCTCGCCGCCCTGGAGGAGCTCGGCATCCCCGAGCTCGCCGACCGCTTCCCCGACGACATGTCCGGCGGCCAGCAGCAGCGCGTCGCCATCGCCCGCGCCCTCATCGGCGACCGCCGCCTCGTCCTCGCCGACGAGCCCACCGGCGCCCTCGACTCCACCACCGGCGAGGCCGTCCTCGCCGTCCTGCGCGCCCGCTGCGACGCCGGCGCCGCCGCCATGATGGTCACCCACGAGGCCCGGCACGCCGCCTGGGCCGACCGCGTGGTCTTCCTGCGCGACGGCCGCATGGTCGACGAGAGCGTCAGCCAGGACGCCGCCAGCCTGCTCGTCAGCGCCGCCACCAACAGCATGAAGGTGGACGAGTGAAGCTCAGCGCCTGGCGGGTCGCCCTGCGCATCGCCCGCCGCGACGCCCTGCGCGCCAAGGGCCGCAGCGCCCTGGTGGTCGCCATGGTCGCACTGCCCGTCCTCGGCGTCACCGGCGCCGACGTGGTCTTCCGCAGCGCCGACCTCGAACCCGCCGAACACGTCGTGCGCGTCATGGGCCAGGCCGACGGCGAACTGCAGATGCTCGAACGCGGCGCCATCGTCCTCCAGGCGCCCGACCCCGACAAGGGAATGTCCACCAGGAGCGCCAAGGACGAGGCGAAGAACGGCGCCGCCCCCCAGTACACCCCCGCCCAGCAGCGCAGCCTCGACACCGAACCCGTCGAACTGGCGAAGCAGCTGCTCCCGCCCGGCACCGTCCTCGTGCCCGAGCGGCAGGGCCCCTACACCGCCGCCGGCAGCTCCCAGGGCCTGCTCAGCACCCGGACCACCGAGCTGGACCTCACCGACCCGGTCTGGAAGGGCCGGGTCGACCTGGTCAAGGGCCGCGCCCCCGCCACCGACGGCGAAGCCGCCGTCACCCGGGACTTCCTCACCCGCTCCGGCCTCAAGATCGGCGACCAGACCGCCGTCCGCGGCCTGGAGGACACCCCCTTCACCATCACCGGCGTCGTCGAGTACCCCGGTGAACTGACGGCCACCGAGATCATCGCCCGGCCCGGCACCCTGATCAGCAAGCTCGCCAAGCTCCCCGGCGCCGACCGCAGCCGCAACGCCGGCACCGACGCGCCCACCCGCTGGCTCGTCAAGCTCCCCGCCGGCAGCCTGGACTGGCCCAAGGTCACCGAACTGGGCGGCTACGGCTTCACCCTCGCCTCCCGCGCCGTCCTGCTCGACCCGCCGGCCCGCGCCGACGTCCCCTACTACGTCGAGGCCGACAAGCACGGCGGCCCCACCCCCGGGTACCTCGACCGCACCTCCGTCGTCATCCTCGCCACCGTCGTCGGCATGGCCCTGCTGGAGATCGTCCTCCTCGCGGGCCCCGCCTTCGCCGTCGGGGCCAGGCGCTCCCGGCGGCAGCTCGGACTGCTCGCCGCCGGCGGCGGTGAGCGCGCCAACATCCGCGCCGTCGTCCTCGGCGGCGGCATCGTCCTCGGCATCACCGGCGCCGTCGTCGGCCTCGGACTCGGCATCGGCCTGGTCGCCCTGCTGCGCACCCGGGCCGAGGAGTACGCCGGCCAGCGCTTCGGCCACTTCAACCTCCAGCCGCTCGACCTGCTCGGCGTGCTCCTGGTCGGCCTGGTCACCGGCCTGCTCGCCGCCGTCGTGCCCGCCGTCCAGGCCTCCCGCCAGGACGTCGTCGCCGCGCTCACCGGCCGCGACTCGCTCAAGCCCCCGAGCCGCAAGCTCGCCCTGCTCGGCCTGCTGATGCTCGGCGGCGGCTCCGCGCTCGCCCTGCTCGGCGCCACCAGCGGCTTCGCCAACCGCAGCCTGTCCGTCCTCGGTGGCTCGGCCGTCGCCGAACTCGGCATGGTCGCCCTGACGCCCTACCTGGTCGGCCTGTTCGGCCGGCTCGGCCGCTGGCTCTCGCTCGGCCCCCGGCTCGCCCTGCGCGACTCGGTGCGCCACCGCGGCCGCACCGCGCCCGCCGTCGCCGCCGTGATGGCCGCCGTCGCCGGCACCGTCGCGGTCAGCGTCTACCTCGCCAGCTACGACGAGGGGAACCGCCGCGAGTACACCGCCGCCGCCCCCTCCGGCGCCGTCATGCTCGGCAGCGGATGGCTGCCCGCCTCCGAGGGCAAGCTGCTGCCGCAGATGCGCGACGCGGTGGAACGCAACATCCCCGCCCTCGGATCGCGCGCCGACATCCAGCGCGTCGACTACAAGGGCGACTGCGCCGACGGCGGCAGCGGCTGCGGCTACATCCAGGTCGAACTGCCCAAGGAACTGCGCTGCCCCGCCCTCGACGACACCGAGCGCAGCACCGACGAGACGGAACGCATCCTCGGCACCGACCCGCGCTGCCAGGGCATCGGCCACTGCGGCAACCACTTCAGCAACCTCTCCGCGGGCGACGCCACCCTGCTGCGCAACCTCTACGGCGTCACCGACCCGGCCGCCGGGCAGGCCCTCGCCGCCGGCAAGGCCGTGGTCTTCGACGCGAAGTACCTCAAGGACGGCAAGGTCGCGGTCGGGTTGAACGATCCGATGGAGGAGACCGACGGGCCGTCCCCCCGGAAGCGCGGCCACACCGAGATCTCCGTCGACGCCGTCCTCGCGTCCGCGGTGGTGCCGGCCAGCGGCCAGGCCGTGATCAGCCCCGACACCGCCACCCGGCTCGGCCTCACCACCTCCCCGGCCGGCTCGGTCTGGCTGCCCGACAGCTCGCCCTCCGACGGCGCCCAGCAGAAGGCCAACGGGGCGCTGGCCAAGCTCACCGACCAGGACGTCCTCTCGATCGAGCGCGGCTACCAGTCCAGGTCCGACCTGATCGGCCTCGGCCTGTCGATCTTCGCCGGCATCGTCGCCCTCGGCGCGGCCGGCATCGCCACCGGACTCGCCGCCGCCGACTCCCAGCGCGACCTGACCACCCTCGCGGCGGTCGGCGCCGAGCCCCGGATCCGGCGCACGCTCTCCGGCTTCCAGTGCGGGGTGATCGCCGCCATGGGCACCCTCCTCGGCACCGTCTGCGGGATCGTGCCGGCGGTGGCCCTGCGCAAGGTCCAGGGCGTGGCGACCTCCGTCCCCGGGATGAGCGCCGAGACGATCGCCAACAACTCGGTCGTGGTCCTCCCGTGGCTCACCATCGCGGTCACCGTGGTGGCGCTGCCGGTGCTCGCGGCGGGCCTGGCCGCGCTGCTCACCCGCTCGCGGATCTCCCTGCTGCGCCGCTCCGGCTGAGGTTCGCGCACCCTCCCGTCACCCCCGTCCGCGCCCCCTCCACTCCGGGGGCGCGGGCGGGGGTGACGGAGGTTACAGCCCCGACGGCGCCCGGCAGCCGGACGGCCGGGGCGGGCACCCGCACGGGCGAACTAAAGTCGTCCGTATGACGAGAACTCCGGACAGCGTCGTCCGCTCCTTCATCGACCAGCACCAGGCCGGCTTCCTCGCCGACCTCTCCGAGTGGCTGGCCATTCCCTCGGTCTCCGCCGACCCGGCCCGCGCCGGCGACGTGCGGCGCTCCGCCGAGTGGCTGGCCGCCAAGCTGCGCGACTCCGGCTTCCCGGTGGCCGAGGTGTGGGAGACCGACGGCCTGCCGGCGGTGTTCGCCGAGTGGCCCTCCGGGGACTCGTCCGCGCCGACCGTCCTGGTCTACGGGCACCACGACGTGCAGCCCGCCGCCAAGGAGGACGGCTGGGACACGGAGCCGTTCACCCCGACCGTGGTCGGCGGACGGCTGTTCGCCCGCGGCGCGGCCGACGACAAGGGCCAGGTGTTCTTCCACACCCTGGGCGTGCGCGCCCACCTGGCCGCGACCGGCCGCACCGCGCCGGCCGTCAACCTCAAGCTGCTGATCGAGGGCGAGGAGGAGTCCGGCTCGCCGCACTTCGCCGACCTGGTCCGGCGCGAGGCCGGGCGGCTGGCCGCCGACGTGGTGGTCATCTCGGACACCGGCATGTGGTCCGAGACCACGCCGACCGTCTGCACCGGCATGCGGGGCCTGGCCGACGCCCAGATCGACCTGTACGGCCCGGACACCGACATCCACTCCGGCTCCTTCGGCGGCGCCGTCCCCAACCCGGCGCAGGTCGCCGCCGAGCTGGCGGCCGGCCTGCACGACGCCGACCGCCGGGTGGACATCCCGGGCTTCTACGACGGCGTGATCGAGCTGACCGACCGCGAGCGCGAGCTGTTCGCCGAACTGCCCTTCGACGAGGCGCAGTGGCTCAGGGTCGCCAAGTCGTACGGCACCCGGGGCGAGGCCGGCTACTCCACCCTGGAGCGGGTCTGGGCCCGCCCGACCGCCGAGGTCAACGGCCTCTGGGGCGGCTACACCGGCCCCGGCGGCAAGACCATCGTGCCGTCCTCGGCGCACCTCAAGCTGTCCTTCCGGCTGGTCGCCGGGCAGGAGGTGGAGAAGGTGCGCGAGGCCGTCCGGGAGTGGGTGGCCGCGCGGGTGCCCGAGGGCGTCCGCCACGAGCTGACCTTCCCGGGCGCGACCCGGCCCTGCCTGACCCCGCTGGACCACCCGGCGCTGCAGTCCACCGTCCGCGCCATGGGCCGGGCCTTCGGGCAGAAGATCCTCTTCACCCGCGAGGGCGGCTCCGGCCCGGCCGCCGACCTCCAGGACGTGCTCGGCGCGCCGGTGCTGTTCCTCGGCATCTCGGTGCCCTCGGACGGCTGGCACTCGGTCAACGAGAAGGTCGAACTGGACCTGCTGGCCAAGGGCGTGGAGACGGCCGCGTACCTGTGGGGGGACCTGGCCGAGAACTTCCGGCCCGGCGCGTGACCCCGCGCGGGCACACCATGGCAGTCAGATCACTCATCCGGATGATTCATCACGTGGGGATGGAACGAAGTGAGCACCGTGCCTGAGACCGAACGCCCACTGAACCTGGCACTGGCCCGGGCCGGGGTGGACCGGGCGGCCGAGCACCGGCTCGACGAGCCCTGGCTGGCCGCCGCCTGGAGCCACCCGGCCACCCGGGTGCTGCCGATCGCCGGCGGCGAGGCGTTCGTCGTCGACACCGCGCAGGGCACCGAACTCGTGCTGATGCCCTCCTTCGAGGCGCCGCAGACCGGGGACCGGTACTTCCTCGGCACCGACGAGGACGGCGTCTCGTACTTCGCGCTGGCCGGTGAGAGCCTGCCCGGGCGGCTGGACGGCGACGCCCGCCCGGCCGGACTGCGCGAGGTCGGCGCGCTGCTGTCGGACCGGGACGCCGGACTGCTGGTGCACGCCGTGGCGCTGGAGCACTGGCACCGGCTGCACAGCTTCTGCTCGCGCTGCGGGCACCCGACCGAGAAGGCCGGCGCCGGGCACGTGCGGCGCTGCACCTCCTGTGCGGCCGAGCACTACCCGCGCACCGACCCGGCGGTGATCATGGTGATCACCGACGAGCAGGACCGCTGCCTGCTCGGCCGCCAGGCGCTGTGGCCGGAGGGCCGCTGGTCCACCCTGGCCGGCTTCGTCGAGCCGGGGGAGTCGATCGAGCAGGCGGTGGTGCGCGAGGTGCACGAGGAGGCCGGCGTGCAGGTCGGCGAGGTGCGCTACGTCGCCAGCCAGCCCTGGCCCTTCCCGTCGAGCCTGATGCTCGGCTTCACGGGCCGGGCGCTGCCGGGCGGCACGGCGATCACCGTGGACGGCGAGGAACTGGCCGAGGCGCGCTGGTTCTCCCGCGAGGAGCTGCGGGCCGGGATGGAGGCGGGGGAGATCCTGCCGCCCTCCGGGATCTCGATCGCGCGCCACCTGGTCGAGCTCTGGTACGGCGGACCGCTGCCGTCGGCGGCGCGCTGGTAATCCCCGACGAATGGGGGGCGTGCGGGTTATCCCGTGCGCCCCCGTTTTTCTTTTCCCTTCCTTTCCGAATCCGCCACGACCTGATGTTCGTGGCCGGACGGGCCAGTTCTGCTACCGCCGCCTGCCGTCCCGAAGCCGTCGTCAACCCGCGCGGACGACATTGCCGGAAACGGCTGAAACCCCGCCATCGCGCTCGCTACATTCACTCGGGTGACAATCCCCCGGGGCACCGCCCAATCCCCCAAATACCAGCGTCTCGCCGCCGACCTGCGCCGCCGGATCGCCGAGGGCGAGTTCACCGCCGACGCCGCACTCCCGGTCGAGAGCGAACTGGAACGCCAGTACGGTGTCGCCCGCAACACCGTCCGGCTCGCCGTCGA
Organism: Kitasatospora sp. NPDC088861; assembly: GCF_044750105.1. NCBI lineage: Bacteria > Bacillati > Actinomycetota > Actinomycetes > Kitasatosporales > Streptomycetaceae > Kitasatospora > Kitasatospora sp. NPDC088861. The sequence continues at coordinate 9,702 of NZ_JBIVJF010000017.1, read as the reverse complement.
CGTCCTGGTCAACGAAGGCCGACTGGTCCGCCTCCAGGGCAAGGGCACCTACCTGCGGGAACACCCCGTCCTGGACCACCGCGCCTACGGCCCCACCCTGGCCCCCGCCCCCCGGGACTGCCTGGCCGTGCCCTCCGCCGTCTACCTCGGCGAGGCCGCCGAGGCCGGCCGCGAACTCACCACCGACTTCGAGATGATGATCGTCCGGGCCCGGGTCGACATCGCCGAACGGCTCGGACTGCGCCCCGGTGAGGCCATCGTGGTCCGCCGCCAACTGCGCCTGCTCGACCGCGAGCCGTACTCCATCGAGGAGAGCCACTACCGGGCCGGACTCGCCGCCGGCACCCCGCTGATGGAACCCGACCCGGTCGAGGGCGGCGACGAGGCCGTCCTCAACGAACTCGGCCGCACCGAGATCGGCGCCGTCGACCACCTGGTCGCCCGGATGCCCGGCCCCGAGGAGGCCCAGTGGTTCCAGGGCGGCCCCGGCGTGCCGCTGATGGTCCAGACCCGCGTCACCTACGACCGGCGCGGGCCCGTCCGGGTCATCGAGACCCGCTACTCGGCCGACCGCAGCCGGCTCGTCTACGGCATCGGCGACCTCGGCGCGCGCGCCACCCTGCCCGCGCCCGCCGCACCCGTCGACCCCGCCAGGGCCGACGCGCAGTGACGCGCGCCGGCCCGGACCCCGGGCCGGCCCGGCCGTTCAAGCCCGCTCGGGCAGCACGGACCATGCGGGCCGCTCGGGTCGCGCGGACCGCTCAGGCCGTTCGGACCACTCAGACCCCGAGGGCCTTCTTCACCTGGAGCAGGCTCGGGTTGGTCATCACGACCCGCTCGCCGCCGGCGTTCGGCGTCACCAGCACCGTCGGCACGGTCTGGTTGCCGCCGTTGACCGACTCGACGAACGACGCCGACGCCGGGTCCTCCTCGATGTTGACCTCCGTGTAGCCGATCCCCTCCCGGTCCAGCTGGCTCTTGAGTCGGTTGCAGTACCCGCACCAGGTCGTGCTGTACATCGTCACGCTGCCGGACATCGAGGAGGCTCCTTCAGGAAGAGGGCGTACGGTCTCAGGGCAGGAACGCCCACCGCGCGACGGTCATTCCGCACGGCCACGCTCCGTCGCACCACGACGGCGCCCGAACGGCCCCGCGCGCCCCGGTGCGCAGCGATCATCCTGCGATCACACCGTGCCTGTGGACAACCCCGCCCCCGTTGTCCCAGCGGGCTGAGAGGATGGAAAGCATGCAGGAAGACCTCTTGAGCGGCAGCCCGTCCGACGGCCCCCACGGCTCCCTCTGGGCCGACCCCACCGCCGCCACGGGCCCCGACGCCGTGCTCGCCGGGCTCGACCCCGAACAGCGCGCCGTCGCCACCGCCCTGCACGGGCCCGTCTGCGTCCTCGCCGGCGCCGGCACCGGCAAGACCCGCGCCATCACCCACCGGATCGCCTACGGCGTGCGCAGCGGCGTGTACCAGCCCCAGCAGGTCCTCGCCGTCACCTTCACCGCCCGCGCCGCCGGCGAGATGCGCGGCCGGCTGCGCCAACTCGGCGCCGACGGCGTCCAGGCCCGCACCTTCCACGCCGCCGCCCTGCGCCAGCTCCAGTACTTCTGGCCGCGCGCCGTCGGCGGCCCCGTGCCCCAGCTGCTCGAACGCAAGGTCCAGCTCGTCGCCGAATCCGCCGGCCGCTGCGGCCTGCGCGTCCAGCGCACCGAACTGCGCGACCTCACCGCCGAGATCGAGTGGGCCAAGGTCACCCAGCTCGGCCCCGACGACTACCCCGCCGCCGTCCAGAAGTCCGGCCGCGACGCCCCCCGCGACCCGGCCGAGACCGCCCAGGTCTACCGCGTCTACGAGGAGACCAAGAGCCGCCGCGGCGTCATCGACTTCGAGGACGTCCTGCTGCTCACCGCCGCCATCCTGGAGGACCGCCCCGACATCGCGGACCAGGTCCGCTCCCAGTACCGGCACTTCACCGTCGACGAGTACCAGGACGTCTCCCCGCTCCAGCAGCGGCTGCTCGACCAGTGGACCGGCCCCGGCGGCGGGGCCAGCCTCTGCGTCGTCGGCGACGCCAGCCAGACCATCTACTCCTTCACCGGCGCCACCCCCGACTACCTGCTCAACTTCCGCACCCGCCACCCCGAGGCCACGGTCGTCAAGCTGGTCCGCGACTACCGCTCCACCCCGCAGGTCGTCCACCTCGCCAACGGACTGCTCAGCCAGGCCCGCGGCGAGGCCGCCCGCCACCGCCTCGAACTCGTCTCCCAGCGCGAGGCCGGCCCCGAACCCGTCTACACCGAGTACGAGGACGAACCCACCGAGGCCGAGACCACCGCCCGCCGGATCAAGGACCTGCTCGCCACCGGCGTGCGCGCCAGCGAGGTCGCCGTCCTGTTCCGCACCAACGGCCAGTCCGAGGTCTACGAGCAGGCCCTCGCCGACCTCGGCGTCCCCTACCAGCTCAAGGGCGCCGAGCGGTTCTTCGAACGCCCCGAGGTCCGCGACGCCGGCGTCCTGCTGCGCGGCGCCGCCCGGGCCGGCGCCGACCCGCTCACCGCCGACGCCCCCGACCTGGCCGGCCAGGTCCGCGCCGTCCTCGCCGCCCGCGGCTTCACCGCCGAACCGCCCGCCGGCTCCGGCGCCGTGCGCGACCGCTGGGAGTCCCTCGCCGCCCTCGTCCGGCTCGCCGAGGAGTTCGAGCGCACCCGCACCGCCGCCGGCCACAGCGCCGACCTCGCCGCCTACGTCGCCGAACTCGACGCCCGCGCCGCCGCCCAGCACGCCCCCGCCGTCGAAGGCGTCACCCTCGCCTCGCTGCACGCCGCCAAGGGCCTCGAATGGGACGCCGTCTTCCTCGTCGGCCTCACCGAGGGCACCCTGCCGATCATCTACGCCAAGACCGACGAGCAGATCGAGGAGGAGCGCCGACTCCTCTACGTCGGCGTCACCCGGGCCCGCAAGCACCTCTCCCTCTCCTGGGCGCTCAGCCGCTCCCCGGGCGGCCGGGCCAGCCGCAAGCCCAGCCGCTTCCTGGACGGGCTGCGCCCCGGTTCCAGCGCCCCCGGCGCACGCACCGGCGGGCGGGGCGGGCGTGGGGGCGTGGAGCCCGGCGAGCGCTCCGCCGGACGGCGGGTCCGCGGCCCGGTCAAGTGCCGGGTCTGCGAGAAGGTGCTCACCGAGGCGGTCGAGCGCAAGCTGCGCCGCTGCGAGAGCTGCCCGTCCACCATGGACGAGGCGCTGTACGAGCGGCTGCGCGAGTGGCGGGCCCGCCAGGCCAAGAAGCAGGGGGCGCCGGCCTACGTGGTGTTCACCGACGCCACGCTGATGGCCATCGCCGAGGACGTGCCGGCCAGCCGCCAGGAGCTGGCCGTGATCTCCGGGGTCGGCGCGATGAAGCTGGACAAGTACGGGGCGGCCGTGCTCTCGTTGTGTGCGGGGGAGGAGCCCGAGGAGGATCCGGACGGCGTCGAGGACGGCGAGCCGGTCGATCCGGCGTGAGCCGGTCCGGGCGCGGTCCAGGGGAGTCTCCCGGGGGCCGCTCGGGGGACATCCGAACCCGCCGTGAAAAATAGTTTGCGCGGCATACCGGGAGCGCAATAGCCTGCCGGAGCGGTCAAGGGGACGAGATCGCACGGGGTGACACCTGTGCCGAATCCCCTGCACCCAACAGCTTCACCGAGACAGACATCCGAACATTCGGAACCAGGGCGACCTGGCTCCGCGAGACGCCGAGAGGAGGCGATGACAGTGGGAAACATCATGATCACCAAAATGACTGGCCAGACCGTTGTTGCTGCCTCCCTGCGTGCCGCCCGTCTGCGGGCGCTCGCCGAGCTCGGTGGAACCGGTCTGGGTCTCGACACCACCGGTGTCTCCGTCGTCCCCGCTGTCAGTGGCCTTGGACACACTGATGTCTGCGCCGCGGGCGGCAGGAACGTCGAAGGCACCTCCGTCGAGGCCGGTCTGTCCGGCGACTGGGCGTCGTTCGGTACGTCGCGCTCCCTGCGTGATGAGCGACCGACCCAGGCACCGAAGGCAGTCGTAGCAGCCGCCATGCATGGCGACTATGCGCAGGTCGTCGGTGCCGGAAGCACCCAGAAGCAGAACGAGCAGCAGATTAACCAGGCCATGGCCGCCTTTGCGGGCGCCACGGCCATCCGGATGCGGGCCTTCCGCGGGCCTGAACCCTGGAGAGAACGAACCTGAGTAAGCCTCAGGTCGGCACCTCCAGGGCCGCGGAACCCGTCACACCGGGATCCGCGGCCCTTCTGTTTTGTCCGGTACGCAAGACCACCCAGGCCCCCCGGGGCCTCCGGCCCAGACCCACCAGCCATCTGGGCCGGAACCACTGAGAAGACGAGGAAGACGCCACAGTGTCCACGGTCATCACGCCGCCCATCCCGTCCGTACCGCCGACAAGCCAGATCACCAAGGCCGACCAGGCCGACCCCCCGGAGGTTCCTTCCATGCAGATCAGCTCCATCGAGCAGGCCGAGGCGCTCGGGCTCCCCATCCCCTGCCGCGCCTTCGACCCCGAGGTCTTCTTCGCCGAGACGCCCGCCGACGTCGAGTACGCGAAGTCCCTCTGCGGCACCTGCCCGGTCAAGGACGCCTGTCTGACCGGTGCGCTGGAGCGGCGCGAGCCGTGGGGCGTCTGGGGTGGCGAGCTCTTCGTCCAGGGCGTCGTCGTGGCCCGCAAGCGGCCGCGTGGCCGTCCGCGCAAGACCGAGGTCATGGCGTGAACCCCGCCCACGGCGCCAGGGCCGTCCGCCGGGGAGAGCAGCCCCTGCTGGACAGCTCCCTCCGCCGTTCCGTCCGGATCGCCGCCGCCAAGGCCGACGCATCCCGGCCAGCCCCCTTCCCGAGCACGCACCACGAGCAGGACCACCACATGACCGCCGCCGCCATCGATCCGACCGTCCGCGCTGAGCAGACCACCGAACTTCAGATCCAGAACAGGACCCTCGAAATGCAACTCCTCCACGAATCCCTGGCCCGGGCCCATATGCAAGAGCGCCTGCACGAGGCCGAGCACCAACGCCTCGTCACCCGGGTCGCCCGGGCCCGCCGGCTCAAGCAGCGGGCCGAGCGCGCCTCGCTGCGGGCCCGCAAGGCGATCGCCGTCGCCCTGATGTAGTCGCGGCTGTCGTCGCGTGCGGGGCCTCCCCGCGTTCCACCCCCGTCGTGCCGCAGGCCGCCCCCCGTCACGGGGAGCGGCCTGCGGTCGTCGGGGGCGGCGTTCCGGTCAGCTCTTGCGGGTGCGGCTGGCGGGCCTGCCGCCTGCCGGCTTGCGACCGGCGGGCTTCGCCGTCCCCGCTGGGTTGGCCGGCTTCGCCGGCTCCCGACCGGCGAACTGGGGCAGCCACGCCAGCATCTCCGCCCGGAACGGCGCCTGGGCGCCCAGCTGGCAGAGCACCCCGATGGTGCTCAGCGTCACCCGGTGGATCAGCAGGTACGCGGGCGGCAGGTTCAGCTGCTTGCCCAGGTTGTAGGCGGGCGAGCGCGGATCGGCGATCCGGGCCGCCTGCGCGCGCATCCAGGCCCGGGTGAAGTGGAAGCTGTCCACGGCGGCCGGCTCGATGATCGGCCGCAGGTAGTCCAGCACCGCGTCCGGGTCCAGCTCGATCGAGGGCTTGACGAAGCCCTCCTCGCGCAGCATCTTCAGCACGCCCGCCGCGTCGCCGTCCAGGGCCATCCGCAGCGACGCCCCGATCGGCGCGGGCAGCCCGCCCGGCAGCCGGTCCACCGTGCCGAAGTCCAGCACCCCCAGCCGCCAGCCCGACGCCGGGCCGTCGTCCTTCAGCAGCCGGAAGTTGCCCGGGTGCGGGTCCGCGTGCAGCAGGCCGGTCCGGGACGGGCCCGCGAACAGGAACCGGGCCAGCAACTGCCCGGCACGGTCGCGCTCCTCCTGGGTGCCGTCCGTGATCACCTCGGCCAGCGGGGTGCCGTCCATCCACTCGGAGACGAGCACCTGGTCGGCCTGCGCCACCACGCCGGGCACCACGATGTCCGGGTCGCCGGCGAACTCCTCGGCGTGCCGGCGCTGGGCCTGCGCCTCCAGCTCGTAGTCCAGCTCCTCCGACACCCGTTCGCGCAGCTCGGCGATCAGCGGCTTGATGTCCAGCCCCGGGATCAGCGGGCCCAACAGCCAGGCCACCCGGCTCAGTTGCGTCAGGTCGGCGAGCAGCGCGTCACCCGCGCCCGGGTACTGCACCTTGACCGCGACCCGGCGCCCGTCGTGCCAGACGGCCCGGTGCACCTGCCCGATCGAGGCGGCCGCGGCCGGCCGGTCGTCGAACTCCCGGAACAGCTCGCGCCAGCCGTCCCCGAGCCGCTGGGCGAGCGCGGTGTGCACCTTGGCGGCGGGCATCGGGGGAGCGGCGTCCTGCAGCTTGGTGAGCGCGGCCCGGTACGGCCCGGCGACCTCCTCGGGCAGCGCGGCCTCGAAGACGGACAGCACCTGCCCGAACTTCATGGCTCCGCCCTTGAGTTCACCCAGGACCTTGAACAGCTGGTCGGCGGTGGCCTGCTGGAGCTCGGCCGTCACCACCTCGGCGGAGCGGCCGCCGATGCGCTTGCCCAGACCGAGCGTGGCGCGTCCGGCTATCCCCAGAGGCAGGGCGGCGAGCCGTGCCGTGCGGGTCACTGCCTTGCGCGGAAGATCGCTCACCCGGGCCTCCATTCCCTGGCCCCCCGACACCGGACGGCCCACCATCACTAGGCCATTGTGCCCGCTCCCCACCCCGCGACCGCCGGTATTTCGCCAGGCGGGGAAGGGGCGCCCGCACGTGGGACGCGACCGCTGTCCCTTTGCGGGGGAGTTGGACGGCTTGGTCCGGTCGGCCCGGCGTGGTGGGCGGACGGCGGCTGCGCGCTGAGCGGAGTGGCCGGGGGTCGTCCGACCGGAGAGTCAGCGGGGCAGGCGGAGGGCCAGGCCGTCCAGGACCACGTCGAGGCCGTAGGCGAACTTGGCGTCGCGCGTGGCGGCCGGGTCCGGGTCCGCGGAGACGGTCGAGTAGGCGTCGGTGAGGTGGGCGAAGCCCGCGGTGGCCTCCCGGGCGGCGGGCATCAGCCGGGCGATGAACGCGGCCTCGCTCTCGCCGGCCCGGGCGACGGTGGTGAGCCAGGCCGCCTCCGTGGTGCTCATGCCGACGACGTAGGAGATGACCGCGTCGATCGCCCGGACCGGCTCGGGGAAGCCGGCCGAGGTGAAGAAGGCGGTCAGCCGTTCGCCGTAGGACATCAGGTTGGGGCCGAGGTAGGCGAGGCCGGCCTGGCCGAGGACGGACGACAGCCAGGGGTGGCGCAGGGCCGTCGCCCGGAAGGCGCCGGCGGCCTCGGTGGCGGCGGCGCGCCAGTCGGGGCTGTCGGCGGGCGGGAGGGTGATCTCGCCGAAGACCTCGTCCACCGCGAGCTCCATCAGCTCGTCCTTGGTCGCCACGTGCCGGTACAGGGAGGTGGCGCCCGCGTTCAGCCGGGTGGCCAGCTTGCGCATGCTCAGGGCCTCGATGCCCTCGGCGTCCAGCATGGTGATCGCCTCGCGGACGATCGCGGCCCGGCTGAGTGCGGGCTGGTCGGGCTCGCGCTGCCGACGGGCCCACACGGACGGGATCGGGTTCGTTTCGGCGGCCATGGCGGCTCCCCTTCCCTCTGCTCCTGCTTCGCTGCGTACACCGTTCGCATCGAGCGTACAGGAGTCGGGTGTTGCGCACACCGTTCCGCAGTGCGTACAGTGTGCGCAACGAAGGAGCGACGTGCGCATCGGGGGAACGGTGTGCGCAGAATGGAGGGGTGGCTGATGACAGCGCTCAACGCGACCGAGGGCCGCAACCCGCACCGCTGGTGGATCCTGATCGTGCTGTGCCTGAGCTCGCTCGTCCTGGTGGTCGACAGCATGGCGCTCACGGTCGCCGTGCCCTCGATGACGGCGGACCTCGACGCCAGCGCCCAGGACACCCAGTGGATCCTCGACTCCTATGTCCTGGTCTTCGCCGGGCTGCTGCTCACCGCCGGCAGCCTCGGGGACCGCTTCGGCCGCCGGAAGATCATGATCATCGGACTGCTGCTCTTCGGGGCGGCCTCCCTCGCGGCCACCTTCTGCACCAACCCCGGCGAGGTGATCGCGGCACGGGTCGCCATGGGCGTCGGCGGATCGCTGATCATGCCCTCGACGCTGTCGATCCTCATCACCGTCTTCGACGAGGACGAGCGCAACAAGGCGATGGCCGCCTGGAGCTCCGTGGCGATGCTGGGGCTGGTCGGCAGCCCGGTCCTCGGCGGCGTGCTGATCGACCACTTCTCCTGGCACTCGATCTTCTTCATCAACGTTCCGGTCGTCGCCCTGGCGATCCTGGCGGGCCTGCTCCTGATGCCGGAGTCCAAGGGGCCGTGGCAGAAGCCCGACCCGCTCGGCGCGGTGCTGTCCGCGGCCGGCATGACCGCCCTGGTCTGGTGGATCATCGAGATCCCGCAGCACGGCGCCTTCGGCGGCCAGTCCCTGGTCACCCTGGCCGTCGCGGTGCTCGCGCTCGGCGGGTTCGTGGTGTGGGAGAACGTCACCTCCGCGCCCATGGTCCCGCTGGCGCTCTTCAAGCACCGCAACTTCAGCGGGGGCTCGCTGTCGCTGACCCTGGTGCAGATCGGCAATGGCGGCCTGCTGCTCGTGCTCACCCAGTACCTGCAGTTCGTGCTCGGCTACTCGCCGGTCAAGGCGGGCCTCGCGTTCGTTCCGCTGGCCATCGCCGCCCTGGTCGGCAACGGGGTCGGCGCCAAGTTCGCCGCCACGATCGGCAACCGCCTGCTCATCCTCACCGGGATGCTCGTCATGGCCGCCTCCTTCGCCCTGCTGACCACCGTCACCGCCGGCACCGGCTTCACCGTCCCGGCGGTCGCCCTCGGGCTGCTCGGCCTCGGCGCGGGCCTGGCGATGCCGGCGGCGGTGGGCGCGCTGATGGGCACCATCCCGCCGGAGCAGGCGGGCGTCGGCTCGGCGCTGAACGACACCATCCAGCAGGCCGGCACCGCGCTCGGCATCGCGATCCTGGGCTCGCTGCTGTCGAGCGGCTTCGCCGCCGAGATGCCCGCCGGGATGCCGGAGGAGGCGAAGCACTCCGTCGGCGGGGCGCTGGCGCTGGCCAACGGGGACGCCGGGCTCGTCCGGACCGTCCGGGAGGCCTTCACCTCGGCGATGTCGACGACCTTCACGATCAGCGCGATCGGGGTGCTGGCGGCGGCGGTCGTGGCCACGCTGGTGATGCGTGACCGGAAGGCCGGGACGGCGGCGGGGGAGCCGGTGGCCGGGGCGTCGGTGGAGGACGCCGGGATCGCCGCCTGACTTCGCTGGACCTGGCTGGTCCGCCTCGCCGTGAAGGCCGGTGCCCCCGGGGCACCGGCCTTCGGTGCGGTGGGGTGGGGCGGTGGTGTGGTGGTGCGCAGGAAGTCGGACGGGCCGACTTCCTGCGCGTGGTTCTTTGCCTGATCTCTGGGGCCCCCTCCCCCCCCCCCCGCCCCCCACCCTCCCCACCTCCCGCCCACCACCTCCCGCTGGCAACAGCGGATCCCCGCCTTGCATGGCCCGCGCCCTGCCCCAGGCAGGGCGCGGGCCATGGGCTCACCTGGCCATGGGCTCACCTGGCCATGGGCTCACCTGGCCATGGGCTCACCTGGCCATGGGCTCACCTGGCCATGGGCTCACC
>NZ_JBIVJF010000016.1:149390-175253 GCF_044750105.1 Kitasatospora sp. NPDC088861 | reverse complement strand
ACGCTCGGCTGGGAAACCCCAGCCGAGCGCCTGCATAAACTCATCGCGGCCTGATCAAACCGACCACGTGTTGCAACGACCCCTAGAAACCGCCCTGGGGGCGGGGGGCCGCCGGCCGTGCCCTCAGCCGGTGAGCCGGCCGTGCCCTCAGCCGGTGAGCCGGCCGGCGGCCTCCGCCTCGGTGAGGCCGTCGATCTCGGCGATCAGCAGCGCCTCGATCCGGGCCGCCAGGACGGCCGGGGTGCTGCTCTCGAAAACGTCCCGGATCGGCACGTCGAGGCCGAGCCCGGCCCGGATCCGCGCGGCGACCCGGGTGACCAGCAGGGAGTCCCCGCCGAGCGCGAAGAAATCGTCGAGCACCCCGACCCTGGGCACGCCCAGCACCTCCTGCCACAGCTCGGTGACCAGGTGTTCGGCGTCGGTGCGCGGCGCGAGGTAGCGGGCCCCCGCGGCCGGTTCGGGGTCGGGCAGGGCCGCCGGGTCGGGCTTGCCGTTCGCGGTCAGCGGCAGCCGGTCCAGCAGCACCACGGCGTCCGGCACCAGGTAGGCGGGCAGCCGCCGGGCCAGGTGCTCGCGCAGCTCCGCCGGGCCGGGCCGGGCGCCCGGGCGGGGCACCGCGTACGCCAGCAGCCGCCGCCCGTCGCGCAGCAGCACCGCGGCCTGGGCGACGGCCGGGTGCGCGGTCAGGGCGGACTCGATCTCGGCGGGTTCGATCCGGTAGCCGCGCAGCTTCAGCTGGCCGTCGCCGCGCCCCAGGTACTCCAGTTGCCCGTCCGTACGCCAGCGGACCCGGTCGCCGGTGCGGTACATCCGGCCGCCGGTGAGCGGGTCCACGGTGAGCGGGTCGCCGGTCGACGGGTCGCCGGTCGACGGGTCGGCGGTGAACGGGTCGGGCACGAAGGCGGCCGCCGTCAGGTCGGGCCGACCCAGGTAACCGCGCGCCAGCCCGGCGCCGCCGAGGTACAGCTCGCCCTCGGAGCCGCGCGGCAGCAGGGCACCGCGCTCGTCCAGCACGTGGAGGCGGACCCCGGGCAGCGGGCGGCCCAGCGCAGGCCGGCGGGCGGTGTCCGCGGCGGTCAGGTCGGTCGCGGTGACGATGACGGTGGCCTCGGTGGGGCCGTAGGTGTTGACCAGTCGGACGGCGTCGCCGTGCCGCTGCCGCCACCGGTCGACGGCGTCGGCGCCCACCTGGGAGCCGCCGAGGATCTGCAGGCGCAGCGCGGCCGGCCAGCGGGTCTGCTCGCCGAGGCCGACGAGTTCCTCCCAGTAGGCCGTGGGCAGGTCGAGCACGGTGACGGTGTCGCCGTGCGGGCCGCCCAGCAGGTCGGGCAGGGTGCGGCCGCCGCCGGGCAGCAGGACGACGCAGGCCCCGGAGGCGAGCGCGGGCCAGAGCTCCTCGACGTGGGTGTCGAAGCCGAGCGAGGCGAACTGGACGATCCGGTCGGCGGGTCCGAGCGCGTAGCCGTCGGGCCCGGCCATCCAGGCCACCCGCGCGGCGAGCGCGGCGTGGTCGACGGCGACGGCCTTGGGCGCGCCGGTGGAGCCGGAGGTGTAGAGCACGTAGGCCGGGCCCCAGGGGTCCGACGGGACGGGGTCGGCGTGGTCGGGACCGTCGTGCCCGGGGCCGTCGATCGCCGGGTCGACGCCGGTGAGGACCAGGGCGGCGTCGGCCTCGCGCACCATCAGCCGGCGGCGTTCCTCGGGGTGGGCCGGATCGAGCGGCAGGTAGGCGGCGCCGGCCTTCCAGATCGCGGTCAGGGCGACGACCAGGTCGAAGGAGGGCGGCATCGACACCGCGACGACCCGGCCCGCCACCCGGCCGAGCCGTCGCGCCAACGCGCTGGAGCGCCGGTCGAGTTCGCCGTAGGTCAGGCTCCGGCCGTCGCACTCCAGCGCCGGGGCGTCCGGGCGGGCGGCGGCCTGCTCGGCGAACCGTTCCAGCACCGTCCGGGCCTCCTGGGCCTCCGGGCCCGCTCCCAGTGCGAGCAGTTCCGCCCGCTCCTCGGACCCCACCAGCCAGTCCCCGTGCAACGGGAGCTGCGGGTCGTCGACCACCCGGGCGAACAGGGCGCGGCACCGCCGGCCGAGGGCCTCGACGGTCTCCCGGTCCAGCACCTCGCGGTCGAAGCAGAAGGACAGCGCGATCCCGCCGTCGGCGGTGCGCCAACTGTCCAGCAGCAGGTCGGTCTTGGCCTGCTCGAAGCCGGAGTCCATGCTCGCGGTGCGGACGCCCGCGGGCAGGGCGGGCGCGCCGGGGCCGCCCGCCAGGTCGTACTGGCTCTGGTGGACGAAGACGGCCCGGTACAGCGGCCCGGCGCCGGGCTCCGCGGGCAGGCCGAGGTGGGCGGCGAGCCGTTCGACCGGCACGTCCTGGTGGCCCAGGGCGGCGAGCGTGGCCGAGCGGGTTCGCCGCAGCACGGTACGGAAGTCGGGGTCGCCGGTGAGGTCGGCCCGGATCACCGCCGTCCGGCTGAAGTAGCCGAGCAGCGCCTCGTGCGCGGCCTCGTTGCGGCCGGCCAGCGGGGTGCCGACCACGAAGTCCCGGCAGCCGGTCCAGCGCGCGAGCACGTACTGGTACCCGGCCAGCAGCACCATGAACGGGGTGCACCGCTCCTGTCGCGCCAACTGGTCGAGGGCGGCGGTCAGTTCGGGGTCGAGGCGGACGGTGGTGAACCCGGCGGGCCGGGCCGGGTCGGCCGGCCTCGGGTGGTCGAGCGGGAGGCGCAGCGCGCCGGTGCCGGCCAGCCTCTCCGCCCAGTAGCGGAACGCCTCCTCGGCCGCCCCGCCGGCCGTCCTGGCCTGCTCGGCGCGGGCGAAGTCGCCGTACTGGAGCGGGAGTTCCGGCAGTTCGGCGGGGGCCTCGCCGATCGCCTCACGGTAGAGGGCGAGCAGTTCGCGCCACATCGTCCGGAACGACCAGCCGTCCGAGACGATGTGGTGGACGACGACGCAGAGCGCGTGCTCCCCCTCCCCCGCGCTGATCAGCGCCGCCCGCAGCGGCGGCCCGGCGGCGAGGTCGAAGGGCGCGTTGACGTACGGGCGGCAGGCGTCGGTGAACTCGGCCTCGGCCGCGCCCTCGGGCAGCCGGACCAGGGCGAGGTCGATCTCGGCCGGGGGCTGGACGAGTTGGACGGGTTCCTCGCCGTCCGCGGCCGCGGGCCCCGCGGCGGCGCCGAGCGCGAAGCGGGTGCGCAGGATCTCGTGCCGCGCCGTCAGCCGGTGCAGCGCGGTGCGCAGGGCCTCCGGGTCGATCGGCCCGGTCCACCGCCGGTTGAGGTACATGTTGAAACCGGCGTCGTCCGGGTGGAGTTGCTGGAGGAACCAGAGCCGGCGCTGTTCGCCGGTCAGCGGGTGGATGGCGGTGGTCACCGGACGGTCACCTCGGTCTCGGAGCGGCGCGGGGCGGCAAGGGCAGCGGGAGCGACAGGAGCAGCGGGGGCAGCAGGGGTGGCAGGAGCGGTCGCGGCCCGGTCCTGGAGGGTCTTCAGCCCGACCAGGTCGTCGGGCTCGGCGTCGGGGACGTCCCGGTCGAAGTGGCGCAGCACGGGCACGGCCAGGCAGACCAGCACCAGGGCGGCCATCGCGAGGCCGAACAGCAGGTAGAGCAGCCCGATGCCGCGGCCGTCGCCGGTGCCGATGAGCCGGCCCACGGTCGGGGCCAGGGTGCCGTCGTGGTCCATCAGCGGCTGGAGCAGCCGGGGCCCGAGCGGGGCGACCAGGGCGAAGCCGACCGGCAGGGTCGACCAGGCGACCATGGTGTTCACGGCGATCACCCGGCCGTGGAAGCGCAGCGGCACCTTGGTCTGCACGATGGTCGCGTAGACGCCGTTGACCAGGGCCAGGCCGAAGGCCATGCCGAACGCGCCGAGGGCGACCACGACCAGCGACGGGCGCAGCCCGGTGACCAGGCACGCCCCGGCCAGGGCCAGGGTGGCGAGCAGCACCCCGCGCAGCCGCAGGTGGCGCGGCCCGCCCCAGGCGAGCAGGGTGAGCCCGCCGAGTACGGCCCCGAGGCCGGCCGCCGTCGACACCCAGCCGGCCGCCGCGAGCGGGGCGAAGGAGAGCACCAGCGGGGTGGTGAGCAGGAACAGCGGGGAGAGGAAGATGTTCAGCACCGCGAAGAACAGCAGCATGGCCCGGAAGTGCCGGCTGCCGAGGGCCCGCCGGAAGCCCTCGCGGATCTCGGCGGAGACGCTCTCGCGCCGGCGGGCGCCCATCAGGTCGGGGAAGCGGACCGCCAGGGTGACGGCGAGGGCGGCGGCGTAGCTGACGACGTCGAGGGTGAGGATGCCGCCGAGTCCGATCGCGGCGAGCAGGCCGACGGCGAACAGCGGGACGAGGAACTGGGCGAGGCCGAAGGCCATCTGCACCAGGCCGTTGGCCCGGCCGAGGTAGCGCTTGGGGACGAGTTGGGGCACCGCGGCGTTCCAGGCGAGCCGTTGGAAGGTGAGCGCGGTGGAGAGCACGCCGATGAGCACGTACGCGTGCCAGACCCGGAGGCTTCCGGTGAGGTGGAGCAGGAGCAGCAGCGCCTGGGTGGCGCCGGCGGCGAGGTCGCCGTAGAGCATGATCCGGCGCCGGTCGCCCCGGTCGACGACGGCGCCCGCGATCGGTGCGGCGAGGATGCCGGGGACGAGTCCGCAGGCGGCCAGCAGTCCGAACTGGGCCAGGGAGCCGGTGCGCAGGTAGATCCAGACCGGGAGGGCGAACTCGGTGAGCGCCGATCCGATCATCGACACCTGCTGCCCGGAGGCGACGGTGAGGAAGCGGCGCATGGTCGGTCGCAGCGGGGCCTGCTCCGCCCGTGGCGCGCCGTCGCCCCGGGAGAGCCCGGCCAGCCACCAGGTCGCGCCGTCGCTCCGGTGGTGCCGTTCCTCCTGGCCGGCGGCGATCGAGCGGTGGACGCGGGTGAGGATCTCCGCGAGTTCGGCGGCCCGGTACTTGAGGTAGAAGTGGCCGGCCTCGTCGAGCACGACGACCGCGGCGGTGTCGGTGAGCCGGTGCCACTCCCGGTAGCGCTCCTGGTAGAAGTCCGTCGCCGGGTCGCGCTCGCCGCAGACGGCGATGATCGGGGCCCTGATCCGGCCGTCCTCGCTGTCGAACAGCCGGGTGAAGTAGCGTTCGGCGTCCTTGGTGCCGGTGCGGCGGTTGCGCACGATCAGCCGCAGCTGCTCGGCGTCGACCTCGTCGGTGTCCAGCCCGGCGGCGGCCAGCGCGTTGATCATGCCCTGGTCGTTGCGCAGCCGGTCGGTGAGGTCGGCCCAGCGTTCGCCGACGGCGGCGCCGCGCCCCCGGGGGCGGGCGAAGGGGAAGATGCCGCCGAGGTGGACGGCGTCGATCTCCCGGCCGGCGGCCTCGACCTGCCGGGCGATCTCCACGGCCAGGCGGACGCCGACGCCGCAGTGCCCGTACAGCACGATCGGGCCGGGGACGTTCTCGACGATCTCGCGGGCGCAGGTCGCGGCGACCTCGTCGATGTCCATCGCCTCCTCGCCGAGTTCGTGCCCCGGGACGGCGATCGAGTACAGCGCCCAGTCCTCGGGCAGGGCGTCGGCGAGCGGCTTGTAGATGAGCGCGCTGCCTCCGCCGTAGGGGGCGCAGACCACGCTGGCGGTGGTGCGCGGACTCGGCGGGGTGAGCCGGTGGAGCAGGCCGCCGGGGCCGCGTTCGGCGGTCGGGTCGGCGACCAGGGCGGCGAGCCGGCGGACGGTGGGGTGGGTGAACAGGTCCATCACGCCGATGGGGGCGGGCAGCTCCGGGAAGGCCCGGCGCAGGCGGGCGACGACCTGGGTGGCGAGCAGGGAGTGGCCGCCGAGGTCGAAGAAGTCGTCGAGCGCGCCGACCCGTTCGATGCCCAGCACCTGGGCCCAGATCGCGGCGATCGCCGTCTCGGCCTCGCCGTCGGGTTCGACGTGTCCGCCGGTCGGCGCCGGGTCCTCGGGTTCGGGCAGCGCCTTGCGGTCGACCTTGCCGTGGGCCAGCAGGGGCAGCGCGTCGAGGACGACGTAGCGGGCCGGGACGAGGTAGTCCGGCAGGACGGCGCCCAGCGCCTCCCGTAGTTCGGCGGGTGTCGGGGCGGGGGCGGCGCCGGGGTGTTCGAGGTAGGCGACGAGATTCTGGCGGACGCCCTCGCCGCGGAGCGTCACGAGCGCCTGGGTGATGCCGGGCAGCGCGGTGAGCGCGGCCTCGATCTCGCCGGGCTCGACCCGGTAGCCGCGGACCTTGATCTGGTCGTCGGCGCGGCCCAGGTACTCCAGCGTGCCGTCCGGCCGCCAGCGGGCCAGATCGCCGGTGCGGTACATCCGCCCGTCGGCGAACGGGTCCTCGACGAAACGTTCCGCCGTCAGGTCGGGGCGGCCCAGGTAGCCGCAGGCGAGCCGGTCCCCGCCGAGGTAGAGCTCGCCCACCACCCCGGGCGGCACCGGTCGGCGGGCCTCGTCCAGTACGTAGCAGCGGGCGCCCGCGAGCGGGGTGCCGATCGGGGTGCTGCCGGGTCCCGCCGGGCCCGGCAGGACCTCGTGGACGGTGACGCCGACCGTCGCCTCGGTCGGCCCGTAGTGGTTGAACACCGCGCAGCGGCCCCGGCCGGCGAGGTCCGCCGCCCAGGCCCAGGGCGACGCCTCGCCGCCGAGCACCAGGGCCCGGCGCGGGAGCAGCCGCTCCGCGTCCACGTCGGCGGTCAGCGCGGCCAGGTGCGACGGCGTCATCTTGAGGTAGTCGATGCCCGACTCCTCGATGCGCTCGGCGAGTTCGGCACCGGCGATGCGGCGCGGCAGCAGGTGCACCCGGCCCCCGGTGGTCAGCGCCAGGTACAGCATGGTGATGCTGAAGTCGAAGGACAGGGACTGCAGCAGCCCGTAGGCCGCACCGGGCTCGATCCGCAGGCGTTCCCGCACGCCGGCCAGGTAGTTGAGGATCTGGCGGTGCTGCACCGCCACGCCCTTGGGCTGCCCGGTCGAGCCGGAGGTGTAGATCACGTAGGCGAGGTCGTCCGGCCCGGACGCCTCCGCCAACGGGGCCTCGTCCGGCAGGATTCGACCCTCGCCGACCGGCTCCCGGTCGACGAGCAGCTCGGCGCCGTCGTAGCCGGCGAACGCCGTCCGCAGCCGCGAGTCCGTGACCAGCACCCGCACGCCCGCGTCCGCCACCAGGTGGGAGAGCCGCGCGGGCGGCTGTTCCGGGTCCAGCGGCAGGTAGCCGCCGCCGGCCTTCAGGACGCCCACCAGGGCCGCCGCCAGTTCCGGGGACTGCTCCAGGCACACCGCCACCCGGTCGTCCGGGCCGACGCCCAGCGCCCGCAGCCGGCGGGCCAGGCCGGTGGCCCGGGCCTCGAGTTCACGGTAGGAGAGGGTGCGGCCGTCGAAGACCAGTGCCGGGCGGTCGCCCGCGCCGCGCGCCGCCTCGGCGAGCAGCCCGGTCAGCGTCCCGGGACCGGCCTCGGGCGCGGGCAGTTCGGGGCCCGCCGCCCAGCGCTCGACCACGTCCCGGCGCTCGGGCCCGGTCAGCATGGGCAGGCCGTCGACGGGCTGCGCCGGATCCGCCGTCGCCGCCGCCATCAGCACCTCGAAGCGCTCGGCGAGCCGCCGTACGGTGTCGGCCTCGAAGAGGTCGGTCCGGTAGGTGATCAGGCCGTAGAGCCCTCCGTCCTTCTTCTCCCGCAGGTAGAAGGCGAGGTCGGCGTGGGTCGTGGTGGCCTCGTAGCCGAACCCCTCCGCCGCCGCGGCGGGCGCGGTGGAGGCGGCGCGGTCCCCGTAGTTCTGGAAGGCGAAGGTCACCTGGAACACCGCCGAGCGGCTGACGTCCCGTTCGACGTCCAGGTCCGCCACCATCTGCTCGAACGGCACCTCCTGGTGGGTGTAGGCGTCGAGCGTCGTCTCCCGCACCCGCCCGATCAGGCCCGCGAAGCTCTGCCCCGGCTCCAGCCGGGCCCGGATCGGCAGCATGTTGACGAACGCCCCGACCACGCCCTCCAGTTCGCGGTGGAGGCGGCCGGCCACCGCCGAGCCGACGGCGAAGTCCCGCTGCCCGGAGTGCCGCCCCAGCAGCACCTGGAGGCCCGCCATCAGCACCATGTACGTCGACGCCCCGTGGGCGCGGGCGCACTCGGCGACGGCCCGCACCAGCTCCGGGCTCCAGTGCAGCTCCAGGGCGGCGCCGTCGAAGGTGAGCACCGGCGGACGCGGGCGGTCGACGGGCAGTTCCAGTGCCGGGACGTCGGCGAGTTCGGCGCGCCAGTGGTCCCGGGAGGCGGCCAGTGCGCCGCCGGCCAGCCGCTCCCGCTGCCAGTGCGCGTAGTCGCCGAACTGTACGGGCAGCTCCGGGAGTTCGACGGTGGTGCGGTGGGCGTACTGGGCGTAGAGCGCGTCCAGTTCGCGGTTGAGGATGTCGATGGACCAGCCGTCGCAGACGATGTGGTGCATCACCAGGGCGAGCACGTGGTCCTCGTCGGCGAGCCGGACCAGCAGCGCCCGCAGGAGGGGGCCGCGCGCCAGGTCGAAGGGGCGGCCGACCAGCGCGCCGATCTCGTCGGCGGCTCTTCGCCGGGGGTCCGGATCGTCGGCCGCGTCCACGAACTCGGCCGGGAAGGGGCCCGGTTCGGCGATGGCGACCTCGGCGGTGCCGTGCTCCGTGGTCGGGAACGACATCCGCAGGCTCTCGTGGCGGTTCACCAGGTCGGCCAGGGCGCGGTCCAGCGCCGGGCGGTCCAGCGGCCCGCGCAGCCGGCGGGCCGGCGCCAGCGCGTAGGCCGTCCCGCCCGGTGTGAACTGGTCCATGAACCAGAGCCGTTCCTGCCCGCTGGACAGCGGCGGTGCGCTGCCCTCGGGGCGCGGCTCGACGGTGCGCCGGGGCGCGGCGGCGCCGCGCAGTCGCTGGGCGAGCAGGGCGCGTTTGGTGGCGGACCAGTCGGCGGGCGGGTCCTGGGTGTCGGTCATCGGCGGTCCATTCGGGCGGGGGCGGGAGGGGGAGCGCAGGGGTACTCGCCCGTGGTCAGCGGCGCTCGCGGACGGCCGCGGCGATCCCGGCCGGGGTCGAGGCGTCGAAGAACAGGTCGAAGTCGAGCTCCACCCCGAGCGCGGCGCGGATCCGCGCGGTGATCTGGATGATCGTCAGTGAGTGCCCACCGAACTCGAAGAGGTCGTCGTCCGGGCCGACCTCGGGCAGGCCCAGCACCTCGGACCAGATCGCCAGGACGGCTTCGGTGACGT
This sequence comes from Kitasatospora sp. NPDC088861, assembly GCF_044750105.1. NCBI lineage: Bacteria > Bacillati > Actinomycetota > Actinomycetes > Kitasatosporales > Streptomycetaceae > Kitasatospora > Kitasatospora sp. NPDC088861. The sequence goes on along the minus strand of NZ_JBIVJF010000016.1, from coordinate 166,047 downwards.
CGTCGCGGACCTCCGCCACCACCGGGGCGGCACCGGGGGCGGCCGACGGCGGTCCGGCCGCGGGGGCCACGGGCGGCGGGGCGGGCAGGGCGCGGCGGTCGAGCTTGCCGTTCGGGGTGAGCGGCAGGCGGTCCAGCGCCACGAACCGCCGGGGCACCATGACGGCGGGCAGGGTGCGCAGCAGGTGGTCCCGCAGGTCGGCGGCGCCCGTCGGCCCTGCGCCGGGCGCCGGGACGTGGTAGCCGACCAGCCCGGGCTCCCCCGGGCTCTCCTCGTACACCGTGACGGCCGCCTGCGCGACCGCCGGGTGCTCCAGCAGCGCCGCCTCGATCTCGCCGGGTTCGATCCGGTGGCCGCGGATCTTGACCTGGTCGTCGGCCCGGCCGTGGAAGGCCAGCTCGCCGTCCTCGGTCCAGGCGGCGAGGTCGCCGGTGCGGTACATCCGGCGGCTGGCGGCCGGGGCGTCGGCGGACAGGCCCGCAGCGGACGGGGTGCCGGCGGGCGGGGTGCCGGCGAACGGGTCCGCGGTGAAGCGCTCGGCGGTCAGGTCGGGGCGGCCCCGGTAGCCCTCCGCGACCCCGTCGCCCCCGAGGTGGAGCTCGCCGGGCACCCCGACCGGCAGCGGCCGGTGGTCCGCGTCCAGGACGTACGCCCGGGTGTTGGCGATCGGCCGGCCGATCAGCACGGCCTCCGGCCCGGCCGGGACCTCCGCACAGGTGGACCAGATCGTCGTCTCGGTGGGCCCGTAGACGTTGAACAACCTGGCGACGCCGGCCCGCAGTTCACGGGCCAGCGGCAGCGGCAGCGCCTCGCCGCCGACCAGTGCGGTCAGCCCCGGCGGCAGCGCCCCGGCGCTGAGCAGCACCCGCCAGCCGGAGGGGGTCGCCTGCACGTGGGTCACGCCCTCGCGACGGACCAGGTCGCGCAGGCCCGGGGCGTCCAGGGCGGCGCCGTCCGGTGCGAGCACCAGGCGGCCTCCGGTGGTCAGCGGCAGCAGCAGTTCCAGGCCGGAGATGTCGAAGGAGAGCGAGGTCAGCCCGAGCCACACGTCGTGGGGCCCCGAGCCGAGCAGGTCGGCGAAGGAGGCCAGCAGGTTCACCAGCGCCCGGTGGCCGATCTCCACGCCCTTCGGCCGCCCGGTGGAGCCGGAGGTGTACAGCACGTAGGCGAGGGCGCCCCGCGTCGCCGCCGGGGCGGTGGTGGTAGCCGCCGGCGCCGGGTGGTCCGTCCCGAGCCGGAGCACGGCCGGCGCCGCCGCCGCCAGTTCCGGGGCGGGTTCCCGGTCGGTGACCAGCAGCACGGCGCCGGAGTCGGCGAGCAGGTGCGCCAGTCGCTCGCCGGGATAGCCGGGATCGAGCGGCAGGTAGGCGGCCCCGGCGGCGTGCACGGCGAGCAGCACGGCCGGCAGGTCGGCGGAGCGGTCCAGGTGCAGGGCGACCAGGTCGCCCGCCGCGACCCCGGCCCCGCGCAGCACCGCCGCCAGTTCGTCGACCCGCGCCACCAGGTCCCGGTAGCTCAGCCGCCCGGTGGCGGCGCTGACGGCGGGGGCGTCCGGTGCCTCTGCGGCCCGCTCCCGCACCAGGTCCAGCACCGTGCGGTCGCTCGGGTAGGCGCGGGCGGTGGCGTTCCACCCGGTGGTCACCAGGCGCCGCTCGGCCTCGCCCAGCAGGGCGAGGTCTCCCAGCGGCGTCTCCGGCCGCGCCGTCGCGGCGTCGAGCAGCGCCCGGTAGTGCCCGGCGATGCGCTCGGCGGCGGCCGGCGGCAGGACCGCCGGGGCGTACTGGAGGGAGCAGTCCAGGGCGTCGGCGGTGTCGACCACCTGGAGGTGGAGCGTATTGCGGGCGGCGCCGTTGAACACGGCCCGGTCCACGCGCGCGGCACTGCCCGGGAACACCGGGTCGGCGCCCCGGGCGCGCCGGTACCCGAACGACACCGGGGCCAGGCCGACCCGGGCCGTCAGCCCGCCCACCGCCGCGCCGAACGGCACCGACCGGAACGGGTACCCGGCGCGCGCCTCGGCGCGGACGGCCCGGGCGTAGCCCGCGAAGGAGTCCCGGACGCTCGCCCCGGACGGCGCGTGGACCGGCAGCTCGTTGACGAACAGCCCCGGCTCACCGGCCTGTTCCGGCGCCCGGACGGACAGCGGCACGGAGACCGGGACGGCCTCGCCGCCGTAGCGCAGCAGCAGTCCGTGCAGCGCGGCGAGCAGGAACTCGAAGACGGTGACGCCGCTGCGCCCGGCCGCGTCGGCCAGCCGCGCCCGGGCCGGACCGTCCAGTCGCCAGCCGACCGACTCCCCCGGCCCCGCCGCCGTGACGGCCTGCCGCAGCCCGGGGAGCACCGGCGCCGTCGCGGCGGCCCAGCGCGGGCCGTACCAGTCGGCGGCCCGGCGCACCAGCTCCGGAGCCGGCGGGGCGGGCGAAGAAGGCGGGCAGGGCGGCGTGGCGGCCTCGACGTCGGCACAGGCCTCGGCACAGGCCTCGGCGTCGGCGTCGGCGTAGGCCTCGGCGAGGCCCGCGACCAGGACGTCCTTCGACTCCCCGTCGAACACCGCGTGGTGAACGACGATCAGCAGCTCCGCCGCTCCACCTCCGCGGCGGTAGAGGGTGAACCGCGCCGGCGGTCCGGCCGACAGGTCGAACGGCCGCGCCACCTCCTCGGCCAGCCGCTTCTCCAGGTCCTCCACGCGGTCCCCGGAGGCGTCGACCACCTCCAGGCCCGGGGCGGGCCCCCGCTCCAGCAGCACCTTGCCGTCGCGCTCCACGAACACCACGGACAGCGCGCTGTGACGGTCGGCCAGCGCGGACACCGCCCGGCCGAGCACCCCGGCGTCGACCCGGTCGAAGGAGATCCGGACGGGCATCTGGAACGCCCCGTGCACGGGCCCGAGTTGCTCGGTGAGCCAAATGCCCTGCTGGAAGGACGACGCGGACACGGGGAACGACTCAGGCATCTGCGGCTCGATTCGGCAGTCGGCGAAACGGTAGGGGCACGCGACCGGGCAGCGACGCTGCCGCCACGGATCCGCTGGTGACGCGGCCACCGAATACCGCCCGGCCCACCCCTGGCCGACCGACCGGCCGCACCGGCCCCCACCCTCCCGGCCGCCCAGATCCCCCCTGCGCACGCCCGGGCCGGAGCCGGTCTTCTCCCCCGCGAAAAAGACCTTGGTCCAAACCTGCCGAGAGATTCGCAGAGAACCCACCCCTCGTCAAGGGTTCTCCACCCGCCCCACCAGGCGTCATGTACGCGCCCAGCCTGCGGGAATCCCGCCGTTCCGACTCCGTCCATGAGCCCGCCATGCACGGCGGGGCGACGAAGGCGGCTCCGCGTCGGAGTGGATCGGGCCCGGAGCGGATCAGGCCCGGGCCGGGCGGCCCCGGCTCACCTGCCCGGGGCGGCGGCGAAGCCGCCGAGGAAGGCGAGCGCCTCCTCGGCCGGGCTCCCGGGGGCGGCCGTGTAGACGACCAGGAGGTGGCGCGCGGCGCCCGGCGCCTGGAAGGTCTCGTAGTCGAGCGTCACGTCGCCGACCACGGGGTGCCGGAAGCGCTTGGGGCCGTGGGTCTTCTCGTGCACGTGGTGGCCGGCCCACAACCGGCGGAAGGCGGCGCTGCCGAGTGCCAGTTCGCCGATCAGGCGCACGAGTTCGGGATCGTGCGGCTGCCGGCCGGAGGCCATCCGCAGGATGCCGACGGTGGTGCGCGCGGCGTCCTCCCAGTCGAGGTGGACGTCCGGCGCGCCCGGGTCGAGGAAGATCCGGCGGGCCAGGTTGCGTTCGCGCGGCGGGAGTTGGGGGAAGTCGGCGATCAGCGCGGCGGCCAGCCGGTTCCACGCCAGGACGTCGTTGCGGTCGTTCATGATCAGCGCGGGGGTGGTCGGCATCGCCTCCACGACCCGACGCAGGGCGGGGCGCAGGGCGTCGCCGTCCCCTCCGGCGCCCGCCGCCCTGGCCGCCGAGCGGCGGGGCGGGCGGGCCAGGTCGTACAGGTGGGCGCGCTCGGCGGGGCCGAGCCGCAGGGCGCGGCCGAGCGCGTCGAGCACCTCGTCGGACGGGCGCTCGGCGCGGCCCTGTTCCAGCCGGACGTAGTAGTCGGTGCTGAGGCCGACCAGTTCGGCGACCTCCTCGCGCCGCAGGCCGGGCACCCGGCGGCGTCCGGTCGGCGGCAGCCCCGCCTGCGCGGGTGACACCAGCGCCCGCCGGGTGCGCAGGTAGTCGCCGAGGCTGGCGGCGAGCGTGATCGGTTCGGCCATGCGTTCCAGTATGGGGCGCCCGGCCGGGGGTGCGGGGGCCGGAGGGTGGCCCTGTCACACCCAGGGAACGGGGCTCTCTTCATCCGGCGGCGGCGCCCGCGAACGATCGGGGCCATGACTGTTTCTCCCCGCCTCGACGACGCCCGTCCCGAAGGCGCCCGTCCCGAAGACGCCCGCCGCGCCGCGCCGCCCCGGACCGAGCACCCGGCGGGCACGGCCGCTCCCCCACCGCGTACCGACGGCGGTCCGGGCGGCTACTGGGCGACCGTCACCGCCGTCGGCTGCGCCAGCATGATGCTGCCGTTCTCGGTGACCGGGGCCGCCGTGGCACTGCCCAGCATGACCGCGCAGCTGGGCTCCTCGGTGGGCGCCGCCCAGTGGATGCTGAACGCCTTCAACCTCACCTTCGCCGCCCTGCCGCTGGCGGCCGGCGGCCTCGCGGACCGGATCGGCCGGCGGCGCGTGCTGCTGTCGGGGATCGCGCTGGTCGGCGCGCTGTCCGCGGTGGTGGCGCTCGCGCCGTCGATGGCCGTGGCCGACGCCGCCCGGGCGGTGCAGGGGTGCGGGGCGGCCGCCGTGCTGGCGGCGGGCGCGGCGGTCCTGGCCCAGTCCACCTCCGGGCGGCGCCGACGGCTCGCCTTCGGGATCCTCGGCACCTCCTTCGGCACCGGCCTGGCGATCGGGCCGCCGGCCGCCGGCCTGCTGGTGGAGGCGGCCGGCTGGCGGTCGGTCTTCCTGCTCGTCGCCGTCCTGGCCCTGCCCGCGTGGCTGTGCGCCACCCGGGCCCCGGAGTCCCGCAACCCGGACCACCCCGGGATCGACCTGCCCGGGGTGGTCTGCTTCACCGGCGGGCTCGCCGCGCTGTCGTACGCGCTCGTGCAGGCCGGCACCGCCGGCTGGACGGCGCCGGGCACGCTGCTGCCGCTGGCGGGCGCGGTGCTGCTGCTGGTCCTGTTCGCCGGGGTGGAGGTCCGCCGGGCCGGGCGCGCCATGGTCGACGTCCGGCTGTTCCGCAGGCCCGAGTTCCTCGCCGTGGTGTGCCAGCCGTTCACCGTCACCCTGGGGTTCGTCGTGCTGCTGGTCTACCTCCCGGCCTACCTCCAGGGCGTGGGCGGCAGGAGCGTCCTGACCAGCGGTCTGCTCCTGCTGCCGATGACGGCGCCCGTCCTCCTGCTGCCGTTGGTGGCCGGGCGCCTCGCCGCCGCCGTCTCCGTCCGGGCGGTGCTGACCGCCGCCTCCGCGCTGATCGCGGCGGGCTCCCTGCTGCTGGTGACGGTGCGCGGCGACGGGTCGTGGCTCGCGCTGGCGGTGCCGCTGCTGCCGTTCGGGGCCGGGGTCGGACTGGCCTTCGGGGTGATGGACGACGCGGCCGTCGGGACCGTCCCCGCCGAGCACGCCGGGGCCGCCGCGGGCGTCTTCAACACGATGCGGATCACCGGGGAGTCCGTGGCCGTCTCCGGGGCCGCCGCGCTGCTCAGCACGCTGACCGCCGCGCACCTGGGCGGCAGCGGCCTCGCCGCCGACGAGGCGGCGCAGCTCGCGGGGCAGGCCGTCCAGGGCAGGGTGGCCGCGGCGCACCAGGCCGCTCTGGCCGCCGGGTTCACCGACGCCCTGCACGTCCTCGGGCTGGTCCTCGCCGCGCTGTCCGCCCTCGGCGCGGTGCTCACCTACCTCGCCCTGGCGCCGGACGAGTCGGCCTGACCTGCCGTCGGAGCCGGTGCCGGGCCCGGGGCCGCCGGAACACGGCAGGGCCCGCCCGGGAGGTCGGGCGGGCCCTGCCGTCATGCGGTGCGCGTCACATGTTGATCATGTGGCCGGCGAGGCCGTGGATGGCCTCCTTGACCGCCTCGCCGAGGGTGGGGTGGGCGTGCACGTTGCGGGCCACCTCATGGACGGTGAGGTCCCACTGCTGGGCCAGGGTCAGCTCGGGCAGCAGCTCGGTGACCTCGGGGCCGATCAGGTGGGCGCCGAGCAGCTCGCCGTGCTTGGCGTCGCTGATGACCTTGACGAAGCCGATCGGGTGACCGAGGCCGTGCGCCTTGCCGTTGGCGGTGAACGGGAACTTGGCGACCTTGACGTCGTGGCCCAGCTCGCGGGCCTGCGCCTCGGTGTAGCCGAAGGAGGCGATCTGCGGCTGGCAGTAGGTGGCGCGCGGGATCATGGCGAAGTCGACCTCCATGGTCTCCGCCCCGCCGATGGTCTCGGCGGCGATCACGGCCATCGTCTCGGCGGCGTGCGCGAGCATCAGCTTGGCCGTCACGTCGCCGATCGCGAAGATGTGCCCGGCGCTGGTACGGCCGCGGCCGTCCACCGCGATGGCGCCGCGGTCGGTCAGCTTGACGCCCGCGTTCTCCAGGCCGTAGCCGTTGACGCGCGGCGCGAAGCCGATCGCCTGGAGCACCTTGTCGGCCTCCAGCACCTGCTGCCGGCCGTCCCTGGTGACGGTGACCTTGACCTTGGCGTTCGGGTCGCTGTCGTCGATCGACTCGACCCGGGTGGAGGTGAGCACCTCGATGCCGAGCTTGCGGTACTGCTTGGCCAGTTCGGTGGAGACCTCGACGTCCTCCAGCGGCACCACGCGGTCCAGGAACTCGACGATGGTGACCTTCACGCCGTAGTTGTGCAGCACGTACGCGAACTCGACGCCGATCGCGCCGGCGCCCGCGATGATGATGCTCTCCGGCAGCTGCTCGGTGAGGATCTGCTCCTCGTAGGTGACCACCCGGTCGCTCAGGCTGGTGCCGGGCAGCAGCCGGGTGGTGGCACCGGTGGCGATGACGCAGTGGTCGAAGGTGACGACGTCGAAGCCGCCGCCGCTGAGCGCGACCTGGAGGGTGTGGTCGTCGACGAAGGTGCCCCAGCCGTCGTACTCGGTGATGCCGTTCTTCTTCATCAGGTAGTGGACGCCCTTGACCCGGCCGTCGGCCACCGAGCGGCTGCGGCGGAAGGCCTCGCCGAAGTCGAAGGTCACCTGGCCCTCGACCTTGATGCCGAAGGTCTTGGCCTCCTTGGTGAAGATGTGGGCGAGCTCGGCGTTGCGCAGCAGGGCCTTGGAGGGGATGCAGCCGACGTTCAGGCAGACGCCGCCCCAGTACTTGGCCTCGATGACCGCGGTCTTCAGACCGAGCTGAGCGGAGCGGACGGCGGCGGTGTAGCCGCCGGGGCCGGCGCCGAGGACGACGACGTCGTAGTGCGTGCTCATGTTGCTGACTCCTCCGAGGGTGTCACGGTCCCGTGATCTCGGTCCCATGGTGTCAGGACCGGGTTCGACGCACCCACCGGGTCTCGGCGGATGCGCTCCGCGCGGCACCGTACCCGGCCCGGGGCCGGATTGTCAGTGTCCTCGGCTACGGTGCTCGCAACCTCGCCGGGCAGGGGCGGGGCCCGGGGGAGGTCCGGGGCGGGGCCCGGGCCGGGGCTCGGAGGTGCGAGCGGGAGGAGGGGCCGAATGGCGGACGAGCGCGGCGGAGCCGGCGGGTGGGACGGGTGGGCCCGCCGCCCGAGGACGGCAGCGGGCCCACCCGGGCGTCAGGCCGTCACCTCGTGGGCGTGGCCCCCGCTCATACCGCCGCCGCCCGCCTGGCCGGCGGGGCGCTGCGGCGGCACGGGCCGGTTCAGCGAGGAGAGGTCCCAGGCGTAGGTGCCGACGGCATGGGCGATCACGTCGATGTTGACGTCGAAGGCGTCCATGTCGATGTTCTTCAAGCCGTCGCAGGCCTTGTGGTAGCAGGCGTCGAAGGCCACGCCCGCCGTGCCGCCGTAACGGCCCTCCTGCGCCGACGACTTGACCACCTCGGCGCCGGTGTCGGTGCCGCCGGCCGGGATGCCCGCGTCGATGAACGGGCCGTAGTCGGAGCGGCCGTCGAAGGCGGTCGGCTCGTGCGGCAGGCCCCGGCCGTCCAGGTAGCCGGTGAGGTCCCGCTCGATCTGCGCCGAGCCCTCGGGGCCGGCGCCGCCGCCGGTGCTGCCCGAGCCGTCGTAGACGAACTGCGCGTAGTTGGGAGAGGCGATCATGTCGAAGTTGAGGTAGAGCCTGATCTTCTTCCGGTCCGCCTCGGAGAGCGACTTCACGTAGGCCTCCGAGCCCTTGAGGCCGAACTCCTCGGCGGACCACCAGGCGAACCTGACCTTGTTCTTCACCGGGTGGACGGTCAGGTTGCGCGCGACCTCCAGGATGCCCGCCGCACCGGAGCCGTTGTCGTTGATGCCGGGCCCGGCCGCGACGGAGTCCAGGTGCGCCCCGACCATCACGGTGTCGGCCGGGTCGCCGCCCCTGGTCTCGGCGATGACGTTCCAGGTCTTGCGCGGCTCCATGACGGTGCGGATGTCGAGGTTCAGCCGGACCTGGCCGGCGGCGGCCTTCGCGGCCAGCGCCTCCCCGGCGGCCCGGGTGATCCCGCCGACGGGGATCCTGCCGGCCGCGGGGTCCCCGAGGGTGCCGTTGAGGTCGCCGTCGGTGTTGTTGTAGATGATCGCGCCCACCGCGCCGGCCGTCGCGGCCGCGGCCTGCTTGACGGCGAAGCCGCAGCCGCCGCGCTGGATCAGCGCGATCCGGCCGGTGAACGCGCCGGCCGGGTAGTCGGTGGGCGCGCAGCCGGTCGTGGCGCTGACCGGGGCGACCGCCAGGTCGGCGGTCAGGCCCGCGTCCGGACCGCCGAGCGAGTACGTCATGGCGGTCAGCGGGATGCTCTCGGCCTGCGGGGACAGCACCTGCAGCCGCTCCGAGCGGGCCTCGAAGAAGGTGTACTCGAACTCCTGCCGGGACACCTTCAGCCCGGCCCGGCGGGCCTGCTCGTAGACGTAGCGCGCGGACTCGTCGTGCCCCTTCGAACCGGCCACCCGGGTACCGCCGTTGCGGTCGGCGATCCGCTGGAGCGCGGCCAGGGTGTCGTGGGCGCTCTCGGCGTCGGCGGCCTCGACCAGGCGCGCGGCGAGCCTCTCGCCTCTGCGCACCGGGTCCGGGTCGGCGGCCGCGCCACCGGCCCCGGCCAGCAGCAGCGGGGCGGCCAGGGCGGCGACGGTCAGTACGGCGCCCGCGCTCCGGACGGTGGCAGTGCGCGGGCGCTGGTCCCGGCGCTGCTGGTGCGGTATCGGGGTGGACTGGTCGAGCGGGCTGGTCGGGCGGAGGGGCAGGGAGATCGGGCGGCGGGCTCGGGGCTTCAAGGCGACTCCTTCCGGCGGTCCGTGAACTCCCGATTTGACATGACCGGCATCACGTTGCCAAGGCCGCCGCGCGGCCGCGGGATGCGGACGGCGGCGGAGGCGGTGATCCTGGAGGGGTGGGGCCGTCTCTTCCAGGAGCGTGACCAGATGTCCATGTTGGATAAGCTCAAGGGCCTGCTGAAGGGCCACGAGGACCAGGCCGACAGGGCCGTCGACAAGGCGGGGGACGCCGTCGACGAGCGCACCCAGGGCAAGTACAGCAGCCAGGTGGACTCCGCCCAGGAGCAGGCGAAGAACCAGTTCCGCGACCAGCCGCCGCAGCAGTAGACCGAACCCCGCCGTACGCCTGCGGCCCCGGTCAGGCCAGCCCGGCCGCACCGGGGCCCGGCCGTTCCGGGCCGTCGTTCAGCTGTTCCGAGCCGGGGTTCAGGCGTTGCGGGTCAGCGTTCAGCCGTTCCGGGCCGGGGCCGATCCGTCCTGGACCTGCGGTCAGCCGTCCCGCTCCGGCGCGGCCTCGGCTGCGGGCTGCCGGGCTCCTGCCTCGCCGCCCGTGCCGCCAGTGCCGTCCGCGCTCCCGGCCCCGCAGTTCTCGCACGGTTGCGGCCCTGGCCGCTCGCGCAGGCGCCCGCACTCCGGGCACACCCGGTCCAGCCGGCAGGCCGCCTCTCCGCCTTCGTCCATGCCTCCGAATTCTGCCCGGAGCGCCCGCACCGACGAGAGTAGACACTGTCTACGGCAGCCTGGTAGACAAGGCCCATGACCGATCAGGACAAGGACCTGCGCGCACGCCTGGTGACCGCCGGCGTCGAACTGGTGACCAGGGAGGGCGTCCACGCCCTCGGTCTGCGCGAGATCGCCCGGCAGGCGGGGGTCTCGCACGGAGCCCCCCGCCGCCACTTCCCCACCCACCGCGAACTGCTCGCCGCCATCGCGCGGCACGGGTTCGGCAAGCTCACCGACACCCTGGCCGGCGCCGACGCGATGGCCGCCACCACCGGCGCGGCCCCCCGCACCCGGCTCGACGCGCTCGCCCGCGCCTACCTCGGCTTCGCGGCGGCCAACCCCGGCATGTTCGAGCTGATGTTCCGTCACGACCTGCTGGAGGGCAGCGGAGCCGAGCTGCGGCACACCACCCTGCCGATGTTCCACACCGTCGCCCGCCTGGTCGGCGAGGCCCGCCCGGACGCCACCGATCCCGGACCGGCGGCCGCCGCGCTGTGGGCGAACCTGCACGGCCTGGCCCAACTGCGCGCCTGGGGCAGCCTGCGGCTCATCACCGGCGGCGAGGACGTCGAACCGCTGCTGCGCGCCGCCCTGGACGCCCACCTCGGCCCGGCTCCCGAGGCCCTCCCCCGGGGAGCCGTCACACGCCGGTGAGGCCGTCGATGCTCTCCCGGAGCAGGTCCGCGTGGCCGTTGTGGCGGGCGTACTCCTCGATCAGGTGCACCAGGATCCAGCGCAGCGAGACCGTCTCCGAGCCGAACACGGCCGCCGCCCGCTCGGAGAGGCGTCCGGTGTCCTCCAGCGCCGCCGCGGCGGCCAGTTCGCGGCCCTGCTCGACCTCCGCCCGCCAGTCGGCCAACGCCTCGGGCATCCCCCGGTCCGGGGTGAGTGCGTAGCCGCCCTCGCCGTCCGCGCCGTACAGCGGCGGCGCTTCCCGGCCGGCCAGCACCCGCTGGTACCAGGTGCGTTCGACCTCGGCGAGGTGCTGGACCAGGCCCAGCAGCGTCATCGTCGACGGCGGGACGGCCGCCAGCCGGACCTGCTGGTCGTCGAGTCCGGCGACCTTCTGCACAAGAGTCACCCGATGGAACTCCAACCAGCCTTCCAGCATGGCGCGTTCGTCTGCGTGCGGGGACGGCAGCGGCCGCCCGTCGAGTGTCGGTCCCATGGCTTCCACTGTGGCACAGCCGGGCGACCGGAGTCGATCATCCGACCGGCTTCGGGGCCGGTCGCCCTGGTCCGCCAACGGCGCGGTCCGCCGGGCCCGCGCCGGGCCAGGAGCAGCAGCAGGCCGAGCTGCACGGCCGCGCCCACGGCCGGCCCCGCCCACATCCCGGTCACCCCGAGCGGCCCCGACAGGGCGGCGGAGGTGGCGAGTTGGGCGCCCGGGCCGAGCAGCACGGAGAGCACCAGCGGCCAGCCGGCGCCCGCCGCCTGGTGCACCCCGCCGAGGGCGACCACCAGCGCGTACGGGAGCAGGTGGAGCGCCGCCATCCGCACGAAGCCGACGGACTGCCCGGCCGCCGCCGGGCCGTCGGTGAACAGTGCGGCCAGCGGGACGGCGAGCGTCGCGGACGGCACCGCCGCGACGGCGCCGAGAAGCACGGCGAGGCGTCCGGTGGCGCGGTGCAGCGCGCCCGGCGCGGTGGCGCGGTGCAGCGCGCCCGGCGCGGTGGCGCGGTGCAGCGCGCCCGGCGCGGTGGCGCGGCCCGCGCCGCAGAGGCGGGCGGCCTCGATCGCGGCGGCCTGCCGGAGTGCGTAGAACGCCATGGTGACGACCAGCAAGGCCCGGTAGCCGATGCCGTACCCGGCCACCGCCGCGACGCCGAAGCCCTCGACCAGGGCGAGTGGCGAGTTGGGCCGTGCCGACGGCCATCCGGGCGGTGAAGTCCAGGCCGAACGGCGCTCCCGCGCGGACGATCCGGCCCGCCGCCGCGCCGGTTCCCCGGCGGGTGCGGGCAGCCGTGGCCCCAACCGCAGGGTGACGGCGGCGACCGCCCCGCCGAGGCCGGCCACCCAGAAGGTGCCGATCACCGAGACGATCACGCCGGACAGCAGTTCGGCGTAGACCGGTCCGGCCAGCGCGGCCAGTCGTCGCGACGGACGCCCGCGCATGCTTCCTCCCCCGTTCCGCCGCCCGCCGGCGGCATGCCTCGAATAGAGATATATCTTATCGAGGCACATCGACAAGAGGTAACATGGGGCGCGCCACAGGGCGCACTCCGACGAAAGGGCTTCGACCGTGCTGACCCTCGCGATCCTCGGCTTCCTGTACGACCAGCCGCTGCACGGCTACCAGCTCAAGTCCCGGATCACCGGCCTCACCGGCCACGTCCGGCCGGTCAGCGACGGCGCGCTCTACCCCGCCATCGTCAGGCTGGAGAAGGCCGGACTGCTGCGCCGCCGCACCGAGCCGGGCAGCGGGGCCGCACCGCGCCAGACGCTGGAGCTCACCGAGGAGGGCCGGACCGAACTGCGGCGCCGGCTGGCCGACCCGGAGCAGGCCGAGATCACGGACCAGATCCGCTTCTTCGCGCACGCCGCCTTCCTGCACCACCTCGCCGACCCGCCCGCGCAGGCGGCCGTGCTCCGGCGCCGGCTGGCGTTCCTGGACGAGCCGAGCAGCTTCTCCTACGACGGTGAGGGCCGCGCGGTCACCGCCGAGCTGGAGCCGAACCCCTTCCGGCGCGGCATGCTGCTGGTCGCCCGGGCCTCCACGGCGGCCGAGCGGGCCTGGCTGGCGGAGACCATCGCCGAGCTGGACGGCCCGGCGCACTGACCCGTGAGGCCGGGGACGCGACCCGGCGCGCGCCTTCGCACAGCAGCGCGAACGCGCGAAATCGCGCCGTTCCGAGCCGGCTCCCAGTCGGCCTCCGCGTCGCTATGATGATCGGCCTCACGTCCACGGCGTCCCCTCCGCGGCGTGAACCCGCCACCGCGCCCCGCCCGCCCTCCTGGAGGCCGCCGTGCCCACCGCCGAGACCGCAGCCACCCGCCCCGCGCCACTGACCCGGGACGACATCCCCGGCTGGTTCTTCCGTCTCGACCGGGCGGCCTTCGGCCACCTGCTGGCGGCCCAGACCACGGCGGGCGCCACCGGCGACATCCTCGAACTCGGCAGCTACCTCGGCCGCAGCGCCGTCCTGCTCGGCGACCACCTCCAGACCGGCGAGCGGCTGACCGTCTGCGACCTGTTCGACTCCGAGGCGGGCGACGCGGACAACGCCGCCGAGATGGCGATGTCCTACCGCAAGACCCTCACCCGGAGCGCCTTCGAGGCCAACTACCTCGCCTTCCACGGCGAGTTGCCGGAGATCGTGCAGGCGCCCACCTCGGTGCTGGCCGACGGCCGGATCCCGGCCGGGAGCTGCCGCTTCGTCCACGTCGACGCCTCCCACCTGTACGAACACGTCGCCGGGGACATCGCGGTGACCAGGGCGGCGCTCGCCGAGAACGGCGTCGTGGCGCTGGACGACTACCGCTCGGAGCACACCCCCGGCGTGTCGGCGGCGGTCTGGGAGGCGGTCTTCACCGGCGGCCTGCGGCCGGTGCTGCTCACCCCGATGAAGTTCTACGGCACCTGGGGCGACGCCACGGCCGTCCGACAGGTCCTGCTCGCCCGCGACTGGCGGGCCGAGGGCTACACGGTGGACGACGACACCATCGCCGGGGAGCCGGTGCTGCGGCTCAACTACCAGGTCAAGGCCCCCGTCCAGCAGTCCACCTCGCGCCGGCTGGCGCTGGACCTGCTGCCGCCGGTCGCCACCCGGGCGACCCGCCGGGTGCTCCGGACGCTGCGCGAACGCCGCGCCGTCCGCCCCGTTCCGGCCTCCTGACGCTCCGGCGGCCGGGCCCGACCGGATCAGGGCGGTGGCGTGGATCTTCCACGCCACCGCCCTTTTCATATGTCTGACATATCTTCAATTCAACGCCTCACTCGAATGAGTGAATCTCCCTTAAAGATTTGCCCACGGAACGTTAAAGGTCGCATAGTGATGGAGCCTCAGTTGGGTCTAGGGAAGACCAAGTTCAGGCAAAGCCACCGCGAGTGAGGAGAAGGCCTTGTTCCACGGAACCACGGCGTCGGGCCACGGGCAGCGGCTCCGCGAGGAGATCACGAGCCCGGGAGCCACGCCCCTCATCGGCGTCTACGACATGTACTCGGCCTCCATCGCGGCCGAGCACTACAACGGCATGTTCGTCTCCGGATTCGGCTTCGCCGCCTCCTACTACGGCCTGCCCGACATCGGATTCATCGCCTGGCCGGACATGGTCGGCTTCGTCGAACGGCTGCGCGGCGCCTTCCCCCGGCACCATCTCCTGGTCGACATCGACGACGGCTACGTCGATCCCGAGGTCGCCTGCCACGTCGTGCGCAGGCTCGAACGCATCGGCGCGTCCGGCGTCATCCTGGAGGACCAGAAACGGCCGCGCCGCTGCGGTCACGCCGACGGCAAACAGGTCCTCCCGCTGGAGGAGTACCTGGAGAAGCTGGACCTCGTCCTCGCCAACCGGACGGACCTCCTGGTGGTCGCCCGCACCGACGCCACCGAGGAGGAGGACATCCTGCGCCGCGCCCGAGCCCTCGCCGCCACCGACGCCGACGTGGTGCTGGTCGACGGGGTGCGCAGCGAGGACTGGATCCGGCGGATCCGGCGGGTCGTCGGCGACAAGCCGCTGCTGTTCAACCAGATCGCCGGCGGCAAGTCCCCCCGGTTGTCGCTCTCCGAGCTGACCGAGCTGGGGGTGGACGTCGCGATCTACAGCACGCCCTGCCTGTTCGCGGCCCACCGGGCGATGGACGAGGCGCTGGCCGGGCTGAAGGTGGCCGACGGGCGGCTGCCGGCCGGCGCCGGGGAGAGCCGGCAGATCGGCGTGCGGGAGTCCACCGAACTGCTGGAGCGGAACATCGCGCGCTCACGCCCGCTCACGGGGGTGACGGTGTGACGGCCGGGCTGCGCGGTCCCGCCCCGCCCCCGGCGGCCGCCGTCCTGCGGGCCACCGCGCTGGGGCTGGCCGGGGCGTGCGGCCTGCTCGCCGGCGCGGCGGCGCCCGCGGCGGCGGGCGGGGGGCTGATCACGCTCGTCGACAACTCCAACGCCGATTCCTGGGTGGAGATCGACCGCACGGCCAACGTCCAGAACGGCAGCGGCTCGGCGGGCAGCGACCACGACGGCGCCGGGTCCCTGGTGGGCGGCCTGCTCGGGTCCGGCCCGGGCGGGGCGGCGATCGGGGGTGGCCGATGACCGACGACACCGCCCGCCGGGGCCGGCGGCGCGGGCCGCGGCCGCGCCGGTTCGACCCGTACCTGGTCGCGCTCGCCGGGGCGGTCGGCCTGGCCGCCCTGTTCCCGGCCACCGGGGGCTCGGCGCGGGTGGCGGCCGTGGCCTGCAACCTGGCGGTGGCGCTGCTGTTCTTCCTCTACGGCGCCCGGCTCTCCGCCCGCGAGACGCTGGCCGGGCTGCGCCACCTGCGGCTGCACGGGCTGGTGCTCGCCGCCACCTTCGGCCTCTTCCCGCTGCTCGGGGCGGCCACCGCACTACTCACGCCCGTCCCGCTCAGTGGGCAGTTGCAGACCGGGGTGCTGTTCCTCTGCCTGCTCCCGTCGACGGTGCAGTCCTCGGTGGCGCTGACCGGCGCCGCCGGGGGCAGCGTCCCGGCGGCGATCTGCGCCGGGACGTACTCCAGTCTGGCCGGGCTGCTGCTGACCCCGCTGCTGGCGGCCTGGCTCCTGGACGTGCACACGGCGCTGTCGGCCGAGGGGCTGCTGCGGATCGGGGCCCAGTTGCTCGCGCCGTTCCTGCTCGGGCAGGTGCTGCGGCCGTGGATCGGTGCCTTCCTCGCCCGGCACAGACGGGTGCTGACGCCGGTGGATCGGGGCTCGATCCTGCTCGTCGTCTACACCGCGTTCAGCGCGGCGACGGCCCAGGGCAGCTGGGGCCTGGCCACCCCGGGCGCCCTGCTCGGCCTGCTCGCGGTGCTGCTCGCCCTGCTGGCCGCCGCGCTCGCGGTCACCGGGCTCGGCGCACGGCTGCTGGGGCTCGACCGGCCGGCCACCATCGCGGCGGTGCTGTGCGGCTCGCAGAAGAGCCTGGCGAACGGCCTGCCGATGGCCACCGTGCTCTTCGGGCCCCAGGCCGGGCTGCTGGTCCTGCCGCTGATGGCGTATCACCAGCTCCAGCTGGTGGCCGGCACCGTGCTCGCCGGCCGTTGGGCCCGCGCGCCGGACACCACACCCGCCGGGCAGGCCCCGCCCGCCGATCGGGTACCGGGCGCGCTCACGGGGCCGGGCGGGCCGCCCGTTCCCGGGTGAGCCGACGCCTGGGGCAGGTGCCTGGGCCCGACGTCTGGACTCGACGTCTGGGGCCAGCGCCTGGGGCCGGCTAGCGGCTGCCGGCCCCGGGGGGCCGCCCCCCCCCCCCGCCCCCCGCCCCCCCCCCGGCCCCCCCCCGCCCCCCCCCGGGGGCCCCCCGGGGGGGGGGGGGGGGGCGGGGGGGGCCCCCGCCACGTAACCGACGCG